>JAJYVU010000040.1 GCA_021791875.1 Acidobacteriota bacterium
AGAATCCACCTTCAGGATCCCTCACAGGCCCCGCCCTGTTCCGTCACAGCGAAGTTCGACTGCGGCGAGGTGAACCACGGTCGCTATGCCGTCTTTCCGCCCCTGAGCTTTGACGAGGCCCCCAACGCGAGCATCCATATACCCGTGGCCGTGTTTGGAATTGCCGGCTATGCGCTGATTGCGCTGCTGGCGCTGGCCAAAAGGTACTGGCTGACGCTGCAAGCTGCCGAGATTGGATTCTTCTTTGCCGCATTTCTCTCCTACCTGGAGGCCTACGTCATCGAGAAATGGTGCATCTACTGCCTGTGCTCCATGGGCATCATTACGGCCATCCTGTTGCTAACCATCGCCAAGCTGGTCTCCGACGGTCTGCGCCGGCGAAGATCAGGTTCGCCGACAAACGGCCTCGCCTCTGCGAAGTGACCGATCCGGCGGGTCGCGCAGCCGCCGCTGTAGCTTTATCCATCCAGCAGCTCTTTTACGTCTTCTTGCCCGCTATGCCGCACCCGCAAGAGCGCTCGTCACTCCGATCCATGGCTCGTCTTCCGCGCCATCTGCGCAACGCGATCGCAGCCCATCCGCGTGGTTCCATGCTGATCCTGCTCGCCTGTTTGCTGGCGCTGCTGCTCACCGATGTGGCCGTCGCATGGCCGTACGTCCTGGCCCGCCTGCAGGCGCTGGCCGTGCTGGACCGGGTGGCCGGCAAGCCGGTTCCCAACGCGCTGGCGTGGATTGTCTCCTACCCGGTGCAGCGCACCGACTTGATGCTTCCGCTGCCCGGCGGGGCGATACGGGCCCGGCTCTATACGCCCCTGAATCGTCCCCAGGCCCCCGGAGTGGTCATCGTGCATGGCGTCCACTCCAAGGGAATTGACGAGCCGCGCATCATCACCTTCGCCTCCGCCATGGCCTCCTCCGGGCTGCGCGTGCTCACCCCGGAGCTGCCGGATATCAAGGACTACCACGTCGGCGCAAACTCCATCGCCGACATCGGCGACTCTGCGGTCTGGCTGGATCATGCCACCGGGGACCGCCCTGTGGGCATCATCGGCATCAGCTTCTCGGGAAGCCTCTCCCTGCTGGCCGCCGCGGAACCCCGGTATCGGCCAGTTATCCGGTTTGTGACTGCGATCGGCGCTGAAGACCAGATGTCGCGTGTGGCCAACTACTACCTGACCGGCAGAGAGTCGCGTCCCGATGGCACGGTGGAGATCCTGCCCCCGCACGAATATGGAGCTCTGGTCCTGGAGTATGAGAACCTCCAGGACTTTGTTCCCGCTCCTGACCTGACGGCGGTGCGGCTGGTGCTGCGCGAGCACTTGTATGAAGATCGCCCGGCCCAGCGCGCGGCGATGGCCAGGCTGACTCCTCGGCAGGCTGCCGAAGCCAGGCAGTTGATGGACACCTCCTCGCCGGTAACGCGGCGAATGATCGCCGCCAGCAACGCGCTGCATCTGGCGGCCATGGCCGCCGTTAGTCCTGCGGGGCACATGAACAGCCTTGCAACGCCGGTCTATCTGCTCAGCGGCCAGGCGGACAACATTATTCCATCGGCGGAGACCCAGTGGCTGGTTCGCGAGATTCCCCACGGGGAGGTCAAGATGGCGCTGATCTCCCCGGTCATCTCTCACATTGACATGAATGATCAGAAGCCCACGTTCCGGGACCAGTGGCGTCTGGTCCACTTCTTCGCGCTCATTATCCGTGCTGCGGAGCGCTGATGCTTGGGAAGTGCGAGCCCAAATGGAGTTCATGCTCAAAATAGCTCAAGATGCCGATTTGTCAATTGAGTAAGAAACATTCTTGCCTTTCAAGGCTTCGCTGCCCGTTGGCAGCCGTGCCACTGGGCAACAACGTCAGCGAGCTCGAGATGAAGCGCGTGGTCCTGACCAAGAAGAACAGCTTGTTCGTCGGGAATGCGCGAGGCGGCAGAACGGCGGCCATCCTGGGTGAGCCTGACCAGCACTTGCTGCCGGCATGACGTGAATCCGCAATGCTATCTCACCCGGTTGGTGACGAATCCGAATCTATCCCAGGCCCGCCGAAGCGAGCTGCCGAAATGGTTCCCAGACAGGTGAAAGCAGCTTCAGTCCGCACGCCCGGCTGAACTCGAACGCTCCGCCACCCTGCCTTCGTAGCACCCGTACGTTACGTATCCCCACCGTCCAGTCGTTGTCTGCCATAGCCCTGAGAATAGCGAAAACACCCACTCTCACGAAACCCAGCAAAACCAGCCCCGTCCACACTTTCCTGCGCAGAGCCGGCCTGGCTCTTGAAAGCGCCGCGGGAGCGATGCGCTTGGCTTAAGACGAAAGCGGGAGCGCCGCCAACAAAAGCGCAGATCAGATGAAGCATTTTCGGAACATACAGCCAGCGTTTACCGGTAAGCGCATCACCCAAGACCAAAAACCTGATCCAGACCAGAATTGAGACAGCGAGGGCCACCTATGGTCCTGTGGTCTGAGGAACCCAATCGAGTGGGTCCTTGTCCCTGATCGTAAAATTTAGACTGACAGGGTGAGCCTTAACGAGGCGTACGATGCACTTATCAGATCCGGGCGCAACCGGATGGACCAAGGCTCCGGATGAAGATCTGGCGCTTTGAATGCCTCGCCGTATGTAGAGAGTGATCGTCTGGTCGACGCTGGAACTGATTGTGACGCTCATTTTCCTCGCCTTCAAGTCCCACCGGAAACTTTCAATCTTCGCCTGGGTGCGGCATAATATTCCCTTGATCTCGCCCTGCGTCAGCGTGTTGGGCGCAGCCGGAAGCAGTCCAATAACTCCAGGGCGGGAATAGACTAGCATTTCCATAATCACTGTCGGAATCCCACCCTGCGGGTCAGGCGAGGGAAGCCGATACGGGTTATGCATAGTGGTCAGGCTTGGATTGACGTAACCCTGATCAAGAAGCTGCTTGAGATCGAAGTTGACCAGAAAAGGATCCTTTAGCCTTGTCGCAGCCAGGGCGCGATGGAGCAGGCCGTGCGCGGACGCGTTGCCTTGGGCCCGCTTCCGGCTCGCAAGCAAAGCGGCTCTGGCAAGTTCCGGGGTCAGGTCCGGCGCAATCTCATCGGCTGGCCAAACGCCGTACAGATGGGAGACGTGCCGATGATCGAGTCTCTCTTCCAGAGTCGGCCATGCCCATTCCTTTAGGGCGCCATCGGTCGTGAGCAGGTACGGCGGGAGCTTTGCAAGCATGACCTTCCATCGCGGAATGTCATCGGCATTCACGCCGAGAATCTGCGAGGCGTCGATCAGGTGGGTCAATACCTGCCGACAAACCGAGATATCCATAGTGGCATTGATGACCGCCGGTGAATTTTGAGAATTAGCTGGCCAATTTTCGGGAGAGTACGACGGGACAAAAATATAGTTTCCATTCTTGTCGGTTTGCGTCAGGTAGTCCTGGTAGAAGAGCGCGATTTCTTTGAGTCCAGGCAGAACATGGTCGCGCAAGAACTGCCTGTCCCCTGTTGCCAAGTAGTAATCCCAGAACGGACTGTACAACCAACCGCCGGCGGAGATCCAATATTGGTGAGGCCACCCATAGGCGAAATGAGTCAGGGGGTTGCCTCGCTGAGTGGGGTGTATTCCAAAGAGCGCTCCCCGGGCGCCGAAAATATTTTGGGCGTTGGTCCGGGCATCCGGCAACTGGCTCTCCACCCAATGCACGTAGGTGTTCATGGCTTCCGGAAGATTGCCAATGACCGCGTCCGAGATTTGCAGGTTGACGTTGATATTCACGTGCCCCCACATGGGAGGGAATTCGCCGCCGGTTCTGGAATATAGCCAATACCTGCCCATATCGACCATATCCTGCAGCAGCGCAGGGTTATACCCATACCGGATCCGCTGGTCCGTCAGCAGCTCTTCTCCACTCATGGCATGCATCGACGGGCTCGCGCCAAAGTCTACGGAAACCCTGTCCATTACGCGCGCCTGAACCACTCGATTTCGCTCCAGCAACTTGTTATAGTCGGGCGTCACCGCGTCGACAGCGGCTTTTAGCTTCGCCACGTCGCCAGGCTGCAAATTGTCATACGCTTCGATCCGGGTGATCAACAAGAGGGTACGCACGCCGTGCAGCTCCAAAGAATCCCCTTGGACCGATACCTTCCCTCCCTTGGCAATAATTCGGGTCACGCTGGCGTAGCCGGGGTTCCCCTTGTCCACCAGGTAGTGTCCCAGCAGGATAAGATGATCCGAATCGAAATCGCGTGTGAATTCAACTTCTGCTGCGCCTGGTTCATGCGCAAACCGCGGGGGAGGACCAGTCATTCCATCGGCTACGGGACTCATATTGCTGCGAACCGGCCGATGCAGAACCATCGACGTATCGAGTTGGATGGTCGAATTCAGAGTGGCGTGACCCGGCGCGGCAAGCCACTGCACAATCACGTTATCCGGGCGCGAAACCAGGGTGCGGCGCTCCCAGACTCCGTCTTTGTCAGTCCAGATAACTCTGATTTCTCCGCTCTCGAAATCGGTCGTCCGGAGATAGTCTTTGACGGCGTGCTGGCCCGGCGTTTCGATCCGCATATCAAACGCGGGGTGGTCCTGCAAATTGTCGGAATTCGGCTTTGCGGAGGGGAAGGGCTGCTTCTCCGCGGCGGACAGGGAGAGATCCAATGCTTTTCTATATTGGCCGGCTAGAATAAGCCGGCGAACCTCGGGAAGCACATAGGCAATTTTAGGAGCAACCAGTGGAGTTTCGGTCTTCCATGGCTGCACCAGCATTTCCTGATGAAAATAGGTCTGTTCTGCAAAGGGGTCTCCGAAGACTTCCACCCACATCCTGCCGTCGCCGGATATCAGACCATTCGCGTCATCCTTCGCCGGTTTTGTGCTGCACATTCCCCGTTTTGGTACAGCCTGGAGCCGGAGGCGCTCGTTCAGCGGCATCGCGATGACTTGCTGATCCGGCGGAATAAAGGAAGAAATCGAAACTGCTGGCTTTTCCGGCGCAGTGAAATCACCGCCGCCAGCTTGGGCTTCAAGATAGCGCCGGGATCCGAGAATTGTCACTCCAAGGACGAGAAATGCGGCAATCGAGCGCCAAGGGACTGTATTTGCTACTCTATTTGCTACTCTCATACGCACTCCTCGCCGCAGGGTGTTCATCGGACGTCCAAGTGACCGCAGTTCTAGAAAGTGAAAGTTACAGCCAGTTGAAGTTCTTGCGGAACGCCGTAGGCGGGCAATATCTGTCCGAAAGTAGCGTCTTCGAGAACTCCATCGAGAGTCGAGAAATTCGGGTGGCTGAGGATGTTGAAGCCCTCCACCCGGAATTCCAACTGTGGGTTCAAGGTAATGCGATTGTGGTTCAGTAAACGCTAACTAACATGATGGAGGACCTTATCATAACCGATTCTGCTATGTCAACACCCACTTTTTCCAGCAGCAATTCTAAGTGGACCAGCAATTCTAAGTGGGCGGCACAGTGGACAATTTCTGCGCGTTGTTCTCGCCTGGATGACCGACCGGCTGAGGTTTTCTTGTCATCTTTGTCGTGTTTTGTAAAACTCAAGAGTGAAGTTGTGCTTTTCGGGCCTGAAAGACGCCCGCATCCCCAATAAAGACTGCCCACTTAGAATTGCTGCTTTTCCAGCAGCAATTCTAAGTGGGCGGCACAAGTGGACAATTTCTGCGCGTTGTGCTCGCCTGGCTGATCGATCGGCCGAGGTTTTCTTGACGTTTTTGTCGAGTTTTCAGTGCGAACGAGCTGCGTTTTGAAAAACTCAAGGGGAAATTGTGCTTTTCGGACCTGAAAAGCGACCGCATCCCCAATAAAGACGGCCCATTTAGAATTGCTGCTCCTCTGCTGTAACGATTGACGTTGCCGAGGTTCGGATGTATAAAGGTCCGGTCCTCGTCTTGCCCGGGGCGCAGTGAAGAAAAAAGGAAAAGCACCGTTACGATCCGAACCGGCCGTCCTCTTTCGTAAGCGTCAGGGGCGCGGTACTTCCATCTGCGGCCCGCATGCGGGCGTGAGTCGCCGCCACACTCCATGAGGGATCACCAATGAGAGCCTCTCGAAGGAAATTCCTGCAGGGTTCCATGGCAGCTGCTGGTCTGAGGGTTCTGCCTGTGCAGACTCGCGCTGGCGGCGCTCGCGGGCAAGAGTCTGTTTCTGCCGGTACGCATTCCCCGGGGTTCTCCTCCGGCGACCCCGATGCCGTCCAGATCGCCAAACGCCACGCCTTTGTGAAGAACACCGCCACACCGGACTTCTTTCAAGGTATGCTGATGGGCAATGGCGATGTTGGACTTTGCGTCACCGTTCGTCCAGACGCTCTGGGTCTCCATATCGGCAAGAACGATTGCTGGGACATTCGCGTCAGTGACGAATACCGCCGTTACCTGATGAACGAGACCGAACTTCTGAAGCTATGGCGCTTGTCTGCGGACCAAGCGAAGCGTCTTGGCGATCCGGAAATGCTCGATCTCCAATCGGGGATTCCCATCTTCCGCAATTACGCCGACGCGGCCGAAGCCACCTATCGGAAGCCTTGGCCCCACCCATGGCCGTGCGGCAGCGTGTGGATCCACTGGGATCCGCGATTTGTGCGTGTTCAGCATCAATTGCTTGATCCTTCCAATGGGCTGCTCACGATCGATCTGCTCCTTGGCGACCACCGCCGGACGCCTCCCGGCGCCATCACGGCCAAGCCGTTTCCCACAACGAGCAAACGCCTGCAGGTGTTCTGCTCCGTCGACTGGGACTCAGGCCTGGTTTTGGTCACGACCAGTGACGAGGCGCCCTTCACGTCCGTTGCCTATTATCCCGTTTACGAAACGTCTGCTCTGCTGCCGCTCCCTGACCTTACGTGCAGCGCAGCGGTCGACGGTGCTACTTTTTGCTGCACCCAGCGCCTCCCCTTCTCGCCACCGGGCGAGGGCGGGCTGAACCCGCCTCCGTCGCCGAAAGACCAGAACTTCGCGCTCTGCGGCAAGCTCGCTGGCTCGTGGAAGAAACCTAAACCCGACCCCATTTCAGCGCGCGGCCCGTGGCTCGTGCGGGACATTCCAAACGTATGGCTGCAGAGCGAAGGCCACCAGCCCTTCCGTCTCGACCTCATGGTAATGACGCGGCGCGACGACGGCGATGACATCCCGCGCGTTCGCGATGATGTTATGCGCCTCTCGGCAGTTTCGGCTTCCACAATCCGGGCTCAGTCGGGCTCCCGCTGGAAAGAGTTCTGGTCTCGTTCCGCCGTCGAGCTTGCGGACCCCGATCTGGAAAAAATCTGGTATCACAATCAATACTTTCTCGCCTGCTGTTTGCGCCAAGGCAAGGTTGCGCCTGGCCAGGCCGGCAACTGGATTACAAGGAGTGTAGGGACTGCCTGGCACGGGGATTATCACTTTGATTACAACGCGGAGCAGGTCTATTGGGGCGTTTTTTCTAGCAATCACGCCGATCAGCACTTTCCCTATATCGACCTGATCGAACACCTTTATCCGGCTGCGCAGGCTCGGGCGCGGGAAGTTTTTGGCCTGCCGGGCGCCGACTTCCCGCTTTCCGCCTATCCCGTTCCCGATACGGCCAACGCCGATCCCAGTGTTCCCTGGATATTTCTGTTCTGCAACACCCCTTGGGCTGTGCAGAGCCTCTGGTGGCATTATCGCTATACCATGGATGAGAGCGTTCTGCGCCGTGTCTACCCGGTGCTCCGCTCTGCCGCACAATTCGTCGCTGCCTATGCCCAAAAGGGGGCAGATGGCAAACACCACATTGCTCCTACCCTCTCTCCCGAGAATTACGGCCTAACTCCCGATTTCCGCCTCAACCGGGACTGCATCGTCGACTTGGCACTCTCGCAATTTCTGCTGGATGCGGTCGTGGAAGCATCCACCGTGCTGCAACAGGACGCCGATGAACGCAGCCGGTGGACCGAAATACGTGCCAATTTGGTATCTTACCATCGCGCCCACGGACCCTTTGGGGAGGTCTGGCTTGATGTCGCCGACGGTCCGCTGGAATGGGTCTTCAACACGCCCAACACGGGAGTGCCTGTATTTCCGGGGGAGCAGGTCGGCATCGGTTCCTCGCCCGACCAACTCGATACCGCTCGGCGGACCGTCGAAACGATCCGACTCGAGGGCGGCAACGATCTGGTGTTTCAACCGCTCATTCGCGCGCGCCTCGGCATTCTCAATCTCGACTGGTTTAAGGAGCAGGTGCGCTACTGCCTGATGCCGAATGGCGTTGCCAACGATCGCGTGCGCCAAGTGGGCGGACGGTACAGTGACCAAACCGACTTCGATTTCATGATGCGAATGGCGGTCTGGGTTGAGAACTTCTCCCTTCCAGCCGTGCTGAATGAATGCATGCTGCAAAGTTACGACGGCGTGATCCGGCTCTTCCCCAATACCCACCAGCTCGGACCGGCGCGATTTCACAACCTACGCGCCGTAGGAGCGTTCCTGGTCAGCGCCTCATGGGATGGCGAGAAGGTATCTTCGCTCCTGCTGCTCAGCGAAAAAGGGTGCCCGGTTCGCCTCGTCAGTCCCTGGAACGGGGCGGCGGCGCGTATTACGCGTGTGCAGGATGGCGCGGAGATCAGCTCTCGGAGGGAGGGAGAAATTTTGTTGTTCGGGACGGAGCCGGGCGAACGCTACAGAATCGAGCCAGCGTAAAGCCTGATATTACAAGGCATGCGGCTCTGAGCGCTTACCGGGAACATGGGCGGAAATGCGGACTTATCGCATTCCATATAACGCTGCCCACACTCGCAATCGGGCAGACTGATTGCCGCTGAATTCGGCGCTATTGCTACTGTTGCCGTATCGTGAATGTGCTTGGCGGCTAAACGTATCGATGAACAGATCAGGTGAGCCATCGATGGGTGTAGTCGATGGCATCCGCAATGAGGTCGGGATGTCATTTTAGCGTCCGCACGTCGGAGGGGCATGGTCCAGCGCTGGCCTTCCAATGGCTCTGCCGCAGGACAGCCTTCTGAATGTCCGATCCCGGAGTGTCGCCCGCTGTCTCCTGGGATCTGTGGATATCGAGGAACCGCCTCATTTCCAAGTTCGCCTGCTCCGTCCTCCCTTGGCGTCTGTAAGCGAACGCCAGGCGATAGTGGCCTGTAGCATTATTGGGTTGCAATTTCACGACAACCTGAAATTCCGCAACGGCATCGCGATAATCGCCGGAATCGGCAAAGAGAACGCCTCGCTGAAAATGCGCGCGGACCATCGCGGGATCTAGCTCGATCGCCAGCCGCAACTGCGACTGGATCTCGGGTATGCTCACTTCCGCTGGGCTGAGCATGTGTTTCTTCCAGAGCGCCAGCCCATAGTCATAGTGCGCCTCTGCACTGTCAGGCCTCGCGAGAACCAGCGCTGCGAGCCTTTGTTGGAGTTCAGAATCTGCATCTGCTGAAACCCCTACCAGGCCGGCAAGAAATGCATAGGGTGGAATGTAATCCGGATCCAAAGCGACGGCTCTCAGGAGCGACCGGAGGGCTTCCTTCTTTTGTTGCTGGAATTCCTGTGCGATGCCCAGGCCCGTCCACAGCTTCGCTGACCCTGGATTGCCATGAGTGGCCGCAGAAAACAATTGCCTCGCATCGTTGCCGTCACCCACCCCAATCAGGCCTATACCGCATTCAAAAAGGTTGTCGGCGCCGGAATCGAGTGTGCTTGCGCGCTTGTATTCCGCTGCCGATCTCCGCAAGTCACCCATAGCGCCATAACTCAATGCCAGTAGCCGGCGAATTACGAGATTATTCCTATCGTTAGCGGCAGCGCTCTTCAGGATCGGAATCGCACCGGAATACTGTCCGGCCATGATCATGGCCAGCGCCAGTTCGCGAGCACTCTTGACAGGATCCGGCGCAACGGCATAAGACTGCTGCAAGTACGGAATGCTTCTGGCCGCTTCGCCGTGGCCAAGGTAGAACAGACCGAGCGCGCGGTTAGCGGCAAAGCTCTTAGGATCTGCCAGGGTAGCAGCCACAAGATCGGCTTTTTTGCCGCAGCCGGCAGCGGTTTCAGTCGGCATGTACGCTGAAAGCAGATCTCCGCTGACGTCCTTCACATGACGCAGCGCTTGATCGGTTTCCTCGCTACTGAGGCCTGTGGAGTATCCACTGGGCGCAACCGTTCCGTGAATCCCAGAAGGAGTGAAAACAGGCAGCGATCGTTCTCCATATTTCCTGGAACTCGCGCCACTCGACGCCAATCCGCTCGCAGACGCAGCCACCGTGAAGTCGACCCTGGTTGTGGGCAGGATTACTGATACCTTGTCGGATCCCACTTGGGCGCCGTCAGCGAGTTCCACGGTGAGAATATAAGTCCCGAACCTTAGGTCGTGAAGTGCGAAATTTCCTTCAGCATCGGTGACCGTGTGCAGTATAGCGGCCCTGGCGGTGGAGGAGTTCAGGACAACGGTAGCGCCTCCAAGCGCTCTTCCCTCAACGTCCCTGACAATTCCTGTGATACTTGCCGTTGTCTGGGCGAATAATGCGCCGGAAGCCGCCAATAAGAGCATGGCTAGCCGAGTTTTGTAACCCGCTGTTCTCTGCGCGGATATCATGGCTTCGCGTCAATCTCCTCCAGTGCGTGACGGACATCGGAGTCCTCAGGTTGCCGTGCAAGATATTCAGTCAATAGGTCGTGAGCTTGCTTCGTCTTACCTGCTTTCAAATAGAGATCCGCCATGTTCAGATAAGGACGATCGAAGTCCGGAGCGAGGCGCTGACACTGCTGGAAGTACTCCATGGCCTTCTCCAATCCGCCCGTCCGCATCAGCACGACCCCAAGGCCATTCAGCATCTGCACATTCGAGGGATCCAAGCGGACCGCTTCTTCGAATTCCGATTTCGCCGCATCGAGGTCTTGCTGTTCCACATAGAGCATTGCAAGTCCCTGATGTAATTCCGCCTGCGAGGGATCGATGATCAGCGCCCTTTTCAGCAGAGCGACAGCATCGGCGACGCGGCCGTCATAGCGATAAAACCTGACCATATTCTGGAGGGCAAGCAGATGAGTAGGTTGCAAATCGAGTGCTTGCTCGAAATCGCGCCGCGCTCCCTCGATGTCGCCATTGTGACCCTCTACGACGCCCAGATTGTTCCAGGCATCGGCATTATGAGGGTCGAGTGCGACGGTCTTCCTGAGATTTTCGTACGCGTCATCAAAAGCGCCCTTGTTCAGGTAGATCAATGCAAGATTGTAATACGCGGCGGCATACGACGGATTCCGCTCGATGGAACGCTGGAAAGCCAGCAGCGCCTGATCCGTATACCCATACTGCAGGTAGGCCACTCCGTAAGTAAAGTAGTTGTGGTGTAGTCCAGAGCGGTAGTAGCGGCCATGAAACGGAAGCGCCAATCTGATCCGATTCTGGAGGTTCGTCGGAATGTTGCGCGCATCCTCGAAGATGCGCACGGGATCGGCGCTTCCGCTGTACACTTTGACAACGTCGCCGTCGGGGTCTATCAGGAAAGACGTGGGAAACGGCATTTCACGGTGCCGGCTAAAGAGATAGCGGTAAAAGACGTTATAGATGCCGATCGTCTGGCTGTCAGGAATCAATACCGGGAAGCTGACCTGTTCGTGCATTCCCAAGGTGCCTGCCGCCGGCTCCGCCTCCTCGTCAATAAGAACGGACAGGATTGCGAGTCCGAAGTTCTTGCGCGCAGAGCGGGCCCGATCGAGCGCAATGAGATCGTTCCGGCTCTGGCCGCAATTGCTTGTCCAAAATACGAGTAACTGAACTTGGCCCTTCGCATCCTCCAGCCTGTGGGTTTTGCCTTCCAGATCTTTCAGAGCGAAGTCGGGAGGCGCGATTGGCTCTACCAGCCAGGTCTGCTGAACATCGGATATCTGTATCCGGTGTTCTGCGGCGGCTAGTGGCGGATGCTCCGGCCTCGCGCGAAATGGAATCGCCTTGAAGTCCGGCGAGCCTTCCCGAATCTCAATCAGATGGCCGGTGGGGAGGCTGTCAAAATTTTGCGTCGTGCCGTCTGGCCATGTCACTACCGCTCCGACGTGGCCGGCACTCTGTCCCAGTCCGAAATGAATCAACTTGCTGTTCTGCGAAAGGAATCCCGACCCTGCCGATACTGACTTCCGCTGTGATCTTCTTGATCCGTGTACCTCGACTTCGGCACCAATCGCGTCACGATTACTCCGTGTTCCTTTGAGCGCAAATGCAATCGAGTCGCCGAGACCGGTCAGTCGATTTTGAAAGAGCCTCACTTGTGGCGAATTCCGGTTCTTAAGGACGACCTCGATCCGCCCATCGCCGTCAAGATCGCTGAGAACGAATGAGCGGCTGTCCTCGATACAGTCGAGGCCGAGTACCCCTGCTGCTTCAGCGAACTCTCCGTTCCTGTTGTTCAGGTAGAAATTGTTCCGCTGATATCCGCTCCACGTATAGTCCGAACGAATGAATTCATTGATGGCGCTCCACGCATCGGCGTAACGCTGTGACTGCCCCCCCGTGTCCAGTGACCGAGCCGCGATCTGACGCCAGTAGAATCCCGACACGTCTTCTCGTTTCAGGCCGGAGATGAAACCGTTCGCAACATAGATGTCAGGATAGCCGTCTTGATCGAAATCCCATGCGCCGCTGCCCCAGTTCCAACCGCCGATGCGAGTTCCTGAACGATCGGTTACATCTGCGAAGGTGCTGGGTGCGCCGCTATTGCGAAGCATGGTATTGCCCATTGCAAATGCCCTGTAGGCGTGGCGGATATCCTCAGGCGCGGAGGGAAGAAACTGCGGCTGCGCGGTGACTCGAAGTCCGGCTGGCTCCCACATGTTCACGGCATACAGATCCTCATATCCATCGTTGTCATAATCCAGAAACGTTGCGCTCATGCCCTCGCCGCGATCTTCCGTATGTGTCTCAGCGCTCACGTCCGTGAACGTTCCGTTGCCGTTGTTTCTGTAAAGGATCTTGCGCCCGAAGTCGTTCACTACGTAGAGGTCCGGCCAGCCATCGCGGTTGTAGTCGTTCCATAGGCAATCGAAACTGAAACGGTTGTTGTTCACGTTCATTCCGGCGGAGGCCGTGACATCGTCAAAGATGTGATTGCCGCGATTCTTCATCAGGAAGTTGGGCGGACCGTTCTGCGCGTCATAATAGGGCCGCGGATAGTCGTAATCGCTCAGGCCCTGATAAAAACTGTATGTGCAGAAGTAAATATCGAGTAATCCGTCGCGGTCATAGTCCGCCACTGCGGCTCCCGTGAAGGTGCCCTGAAGCGGCCGGGCGAATCGAAAAGCTTCGCGTTGAAGGTCAAATGTTCCGTCCCCGCGATTGGCGAACAACAAGGGGCCGCTGGCGAGAACAACGACCAAGTCCTGGCGCCCGCTGTTATTTAGATCGGCAAAGACCGCACAGGAAGTTTCATCCAGTACGCCTACACCGCTGGTTTCCGTAGCATCGACAAATGTTCCATCGCCGCGATTGCGGTAAAGGCGATTGGGCAGGCCCGCGGGCTGGCAAACGTAAAGGTCGTCAAAGCCGTCACCGTCGAAGTCGCCCACGGCTATTCCGTTGTTACCATAGACATCAATGCCGCATGCGCCATCCAGGACGGTGCGCCAATGATCCACCCCGTAGAGCATCTGCTCACGATAGGAAGGAGAATCCGCGAAAGCAGTGGCGGCAATATCCACGAATCCCGGCCCCGTTAAGCGGCTGCGTACTTCACCGGAAGCTGCCCAACGCAGGATATTCCACTGTCCAGTCGAAGTTTGCTGCCAGGTCAGTTCCCAGTCGCCTGACCTTTGCTCGCGCCTGTCTCGATCGAGTGCGCCAGTCAGATTGTAGTGAATTTGCGTCTCGATCCGGAGCGGCGCATTCGCGATCACCCGAAGCTGATGCAGAAAAAACTCGGCGATTTCAATCTTCTGAAACGAGGCGAGATAGGTGGAAAAGCCGTCGAGAAATGCATCAGGACTCAATGGATTGGGGGCTGGGTAATCGACGCTCTCCGATTGCATCGGAGGCTGGGAGCGCAGGATAGTCACCACCCCCTTTCCAAGCATTGTGCCGGACAAGCTTTCCGGTAGTGCCCTGCGGAAGGCGTGCAGATCCTTGGGCATGGAACACAGAGACTCGCGCCAGAAGTTCAACACCGCCTCCAGTTCCGCGGCGTATTTTTCAGTAACAAATACGTCGGAACCGGGCCGGATTTGCGGCAGGAAGCTTTCGATCGACGGAGCATAGGGCGATTGTGAATGAAACCGGCACGGCGACGCTGGCGATGCCGGAGCAGCCCAGAGCGCAAATCGCCCAATTGGAGTCACCATGAAGGCTCCGGCGCAGCTCGTGGACTTCACAAAACGTCGCCGGGTGAAATACATGGTAGCTCCATCACGGTTATCTCAATCTGAGAAGGCCAACCTCCCCCGAACTCCATCAATAAGCCTAGCAGAAGCCACTTCCTAAGTTTTAGGGATAGACGGGGCAATGTCGGTTCACAATCTCTTGACAATACCGGTTCCCTTATGATTGTATTCTATCCGACCCTTAGTTATCGGTCAAGTAAAGCCATAAAGAAAACTTGGGGTCCACCTTTTGTTGGACGGAGGTCTAGAATGATCGGACGAGGCTATGTCGGATTTGGATCGAGAAAGGCGCGTTTCAGCGCGTTACCCTGCGTCGGCCCGAACCGGGTTCAAACCATCGGCTCCTTTCTAGTCGGGATCCTGTTTCTCGCGCTGTGGTCTACGGGCGCATCCGCGCAGATCAACACCGCCACCTTGGCAGGCACTGTAGCGGATGCTACGGGTGCCGTGATACCGGGTGCATCCGTCACGATCCTGCAAGTTGCAAACGGGGTCAGCCGGACCACGAGCACCAATGATAAGGGAGTATTTATTGAGCCCTTGCTGCTGCCGGGCCTGTACCAGGTCACCGTGGCGAAGAGCGGCTTCAAAACCGCTGTTCAGAGTGTCGAGCTGTTAGTCGACCAGCGCGCCAACCTTGAGTTCGCCATGACCACAGGGTCGGTGAGTCAATCAGTCAACGTGACCTCCGCCGCTCCCGAACTGGATACCCAGACCGCCTCGTTGGGGACCGTGATCGGGGCCAAGGAAATCGACCAACTGCCGCTGAATGGAAGGCAGTTCATTGAGTTGCTACAACTGGCCCCGGGGGCGGCGCCGATGAGCGTGTCCCAGACGGCTGTTCCGCAAATTGGCGGCCCCAGCTCGAATGTCGTGCCTGAGATCAATGGCGGAACGGGGCGCAGCAACGTGTTCTTTGTTGATGGCTTATTTGCCACAGATCCGTTTTTCAGCACGTATTCCATCAGCCCAGCCGTCGACGCCATCCAGGAATTCCAGGAGCAGTCGCATACGGACCAACCCCAGTTTGGAGCCGGAATCGGGGCAACGGTGAACTTGGAAACGAAGGGCGGGACCAACCAGTTCCATGGCAGCGCCTATGAGTTCTTCAGAAACGAATCGATCGAGGCGTCGCCATACTTCGATTGCGGCGCAGCTTGCGATGGAGCTACGAAGGGGGTATTTGACCAGAATCAGTTTGGCGGTACGTTCGGCGGTCCGTTCCTCAGGAAAAAACTCTTCTTCTTTGGGTATTACGACGGATACCGCTTTAAGCAAGCTTCAACCATCCCCGCCTTCCTCCCCACAGAGGCTGAGTTGGGCGATTTCGGGACGACCGACGCCGATTTCAGTGCGCTTCTGCCCGAAACGGTGATCTACGATCCCTATAGCTATAACGCCGCCACGGGAACAATCTACCCCTTTGGGCCCACAGATCCTGTGAATCCAAGTTCCGGCGCGAATATTATTCCAAAGGCTTTACTGAATCAGCCTCTCCTCGCGGTCCTGAAGTCGATGCTGCCTTCCACTCTGCCGACAAGCCCCACGGAAGACCCGAACTTTCGCAACACCGAATCTGCGACGACCACACAAAACCAATACAGCATTCGCGTCGATTACAACCCCGACGCCAAGGACGCATTGTTCTTTCGTTGGTCGAATAGCGTAGCCGCGAATTATTCGCCCCAAGCTATTCCTGGCAATGGCTTCTCTACTGGGTTCGACGGCAGGAACACGGGTGGAACCTGGACCCATATCTTTTCGCGGAATCTTGTGGCACAGCTCGCTATCGGATATAACTCCACGGACCATCCCCAATATTATGGCTTGACGGATTCGGGCTCCCTGTACGGGCTTGGCCAATTTAGCGGCTATCAGGAGAATCCTGGAGACACATTAGTTCCACTGACTCCTGGCATCACGAACACGACTGGATACTTCGGCACCGACTCAGGCTGGGGACCGATCGGGCCGCAGCGGATTGGCCAGTTCTCAGGATTCGTGACCAAACAGAGCGGGAACCACTCATACAGCTTTGGCGCAGCGACGTACTACGCGAAGATGTATACGAACTGGAACCAAAATTACGTCAATTTCAGCAATGAAGCTACGTGGGATCCCTGTGCCACAGGAATCCCCGGCAGTAAGACCAGCCCATGCACACCTAACTCCAACACCGGCAACTCGCTGGCGAGTATGGTGCTGGGCTTGCCCCAGAGCGCGTCAACGGAGCTGGGTAACTCGGGTATTACCCTGATCGCGCACGTCAGCGACGTCTACGCCCAGGATTCGTGGAGAGTGAACCCGAAGCTGACGGTAAATTACGGCCTGCGCTGGGACTATACCAGCCCTATCCAGTCGGCTGGCAACGTCTTCTCCGGCTTCAATGTTAATAACGGCACCTGGTATCTCGCACGGGGCGACGTCAACACGCCAACAACGTATGCTCTGCCGTCCATCGTCCAAATTCTAGACAGAAGAACCATTACCGCAAAGGACTATGGTAATTACGGACCGCGCCTCGGTTTCGCCTATCACTTGGCTCCGACTTGGGTGGTAAGCGCGGGTGTGGGAGTTTTTTGGGATAACTGGTCCGGAACTTGGCAGGCAGCCCAAAACGCCCGCGGAGCGTGGCCAAGCGGCTATTCACCCACGGTTCCAAATGGCGCTATCAATATCGCCGGGGTTTCCTATTCCGGTACTACGCCGCTGAACGCCCAGAACCCATTCGGTCCAGCGGCGCTGAAATTTCCTGAAACCCCAGTCGGGGATGGCGGTAGTTACCTGAACCCGAACTGGAAAGATGCCTATTCGTGGGAGTGGAATCTGCAGGTGCAGAAAGAGTTCGGACCGAGCCGGGTTGTTAAGGTGTCTTATGTTGGTTCCTCTACCAACCGGGAGACCATTCAGACGCCAAGCAACGTCTCTCTTGTACTCGGGCCAGTCTATGACCCTCCCTATCCACAGATGGATACTCCGAACATCCAAAGCCTCAATTCCGTTGGGCACTTCCAATACAATGCGTTCGAAGCGCAGTATACCCAGCAATATGCAAAGGGCTTGACCATGACGGCTTCCTTCACCTATTCGAGGAACCTTAACGAGGGCTGCGCAGACTTCTGGGAGGGATGCAACATTCAGGATCCCTACGATATGTCAACCAATGCCGGAGAAAGTCCCGTAAGTTTGCCTCTCGTGTTCACTTTCTCCTCCACCTACGAATTGCCGTTTGGTAAAGGAATGCCATATGCGAACACCGGGGCTGCGGCGAAAGTGTTCGGCGGCTGGCAGCTCAATGGCATTGTTACCTCCTTTTCTGGGGAGGCATTCACAACTGCAATTAATTTCGACGACGAAAATGCCGGCGACGGCGATGTGGTGAACAGCGAACGTCCGAATGTCAGCGGATCAACCAGCGGGCCGAAGACTCTCAGTGAATACTTCAAAACTTCCGCTTTCTCTGTGCCGGCTCCCTATACTTATGGAAATGCGGGATATGACAGTCTCCGTGGACCGGCCTTTAACGATGTCGATTGTTCACTTTTCCGCAATTTCGCGTTCCTTAAGCGCTATAATCTCGAGCTGCGCGCAGAGGTGTTCAACCTATTCAACCATCCGAACTTTGCAAATCCTGACGGCACCATCGAGGATTCGACATTTGGACAAATCACGAGCACAGCCTCAGCCTATAACCCCAGGGAGCTCCAGTTCGCGGGCCACCTTACGTTTTGATCTCCTCCGGGAGTGGCCTATCCGTCTGCACGGACGGCGCTTGACTGCTGGCCTTCTGTACGTGCGCGGCCAGAATGATCCAGCAAGGGGCATCAGTCTGAAGTTGTTTCACGCGCGCTGGACCCTCCGGCTTTTGGCATTTCTGCTCATTGCCGGAGCGCCAGCGACCCTCCCGCAGTCACCTTTGCCTGCGGCGAATGGGTCAGGCCTGTTGCTCCAAGGAAACAGGGAGGAGGCTCTTGGGCGGTTCCCAGCGGCTCTGGGTGATTATGAATCTGCTCTACGTTCCAATCCCGGCAATGCCCAATTAGCCCTGCGAATCGGCCTGCTGGAAGGCGAAGAGGGAGATTTCGTGGACGCCGTGGCGGCGTTTAAGCGGGCGGTCCAAATTCAACCCAATTTTGCAGAAGCCCATTACAACCTTGGTTTGGCGCTGGTTGCCAACTCCCCCAATGGTCCTATCTGGACAGAAGCTCTTATCCAATTCAGGGCTGCGCTCGCGTCCCGTCCTGATTACTCTCAAGCCGCGAATATGGCTGGGGTGTGCCTGCTGAAGTCTGGCGATATCTCCGCGGCGATATCGCAATTGAAAGATGCGGTCAAGGAGGATCCGAGGTCAGCCGAGGCTCACTTCAACCTTGGAAGAGCTTTGGAGACTTCCGGGGAAACGGCTAGTGCCTATGCGGAGTATCTCGCAGCCTTAAAGGATAAAAGTCCGTTCCCCGAAGCGGAGAGTGCGTTGGGGAATCTGTTGTTGGGGAGAAAAGAAGCGCAGCCAGCTATTGAATACCTTAAGGCTGCGGTGTCTGCAAACCCCGATGACGAGCAAACGCGCTACCTGTTGGCAAGAGCATTCAGAGCCGCAGGCAATACTGCGGCTGCGACCGAGGAGCTACAGCAGGCAGCGATGCTGCTTCAAAAACATTCAGACTCCATCAAATCGTCTCATCTGAGCAATGAGAGCCTCAATCAAGCTAAAGCCGGCGACCTACGCGGAGCCGTCGATCTAGCTCGGAAAGCGTTGTGGCTCAATCCGGAAAATGCGGATGCTAACTTCAATCTTGGTTTGTTAATAGCCGATGCAGGTAACTTGCAAGCGTCGATTCTTGAGATCCGCAAGGCCATCTCGCTGGCACCGCTCAACGTCAGAATGTACGTGGACTTCTCAAGAGTGCTTGAGAAGGATGCAGAACCCTGTGCGGCGCTGGACAGCCTTCGGAAGGCCAGGATGATGGACCCATCGGACCAGAATCTTCAGGGAAGGATCGAGGCGCTCGATGCACGCGTACACTGTCAATCATCGCCGCGTGCCGCGTCTCAAGGACAGAATCGTTTTTTCTTTGGCGCGCCGTCCGACACGACAGACAGTCATCTCGAATTTGCAATGCAGCTCATCAAAGAAGGAGATTTTCTGGGCTCCATTGGCGAGCTTCAGCGAGCGTTGGCATTGCAGCCCCGCAGAAGCGATGTTCGCTACACCCTCGCCGTGACGGAAGTACAGATCGGGCAGTCAGATCGGGCCGAGCTTGAGCTTAAAACGGTACTGCTGGAATCTCCCGGCTCTGTCGATGCGCATCTCGCTTTGGGGTCATTGCTCTTCGAGAGAAAAGACTTCGCGAATGCAGAGGTAGAATTACGGCGGGCTCTCACACTACAACCTTCCAATCGGCAGGCAGCTTTATTGCTCAAGAACTGCCAAATAGCCACAGCGAATTGACGAGGATGCGTGATCGTTCCAGGTGTCGCGGGTTTGTACCGGACGGTCGGGACTCAGGCGAAGGTTGATCTTCCGGAACCGTATCCGTTCCTGGATGGCGCAACGCAGAACAGGCTCACCGTCGTCCTGGCATACACTGGTAACCCGAAAGTGTTATTTCGGCTCGACCGTCGATTCATTGCGCTCTGTGCTCGGCAGATTGGCCGTGTGCAGGATCGGGCTGTCGCTGGTAGAGCCATCATGCCTCGACTGGCTCATCGATGCGGAGAATCTGGTTGCTCTTCACGTGATGTAACACCTGATGAATGCCGCTGGGCCATTGAATCTCAATGGACACGGCTTCGCTCTCGGCTCCCAGGCCAAAATGAGCCCGCTTGTCGCTCGACGAGCAATAGCTGCCGCCCGTCGAAACGATCCACCATTGCGGGCCTGCTGCAGTGGTCAGCTTAACAACTGCGCCGATGGCATCGCGGTTGCTCTTGTGGCCCACCAAGAGCAGCGTAATCCAGTGGTTATCGGTCGGGGTCACGTTGCGCACAATGTAAGCCGGCCCGTCATTGGTGGTAACCACTACATCGATGCGTCCGTCATTGTCGATGTCGCCCCGCGCAAGACCACGTCCCGCCCATCGTTGATGAAAGACCTCGCCCGATGCCTGCGAAACCTCAACAAACTTTCCGCTCCCGATGTTATGCAGCAGCATCATCGGCTCCTGATAATGCAGATCGGGGAACTGGAGATGGATGTTGTCGATAACGTGCCCCTGCACGATTATCAGGTCCTTCAACCCGTCGTTGTCATAGTCCAGGAAACAGACGCCCCAGCCCGAATGAAGCAGAGAAGTTTCGCCAATGCCGGATAAGGAAGTCGCGTCGTTAAACGTGCCGTCGCGGTTGTTCTCATACAGCGTATATTTCTGCATTGCCAGATCGGTGACAATCAGATCCGGCCACCCATCGTTGTTGTAGTCCTGGAAGTCGGTTCCCATACCGGCAAACGTACTGCCCATTCCGTTAACCGCAACTCCGCTCAGCAACCCATCTTCTGTAAACGTGCCGTTTCCGTTATTGTGATAGAGAAACTCCGGCATGGAGTCGTTGGACACAAAAAAATCGATGTGTCCATCGCGGTCATAATCCGCCAGAGAGACGCCCAGACCCTTGCCGGCTTTCATTCCAATTTTGGCGGCAATTTCCGTAAAGCGCCCGTTACCCTCGTTGTGATACACCAACGGCTCGATCCGCGGAAAAAGGTTCGGATGGCAGTAGGCCCGGTATCCGGGACGATGTTCGCCGCACCAGATATCGGAGAAGTCCCACTTGAGATAGCGCAACACCACTAAATCGAGCAGTCCGTCGTTATCCAGATCCACCCAGACGGCACTGGTGGACCAGCCGCCGCCTCCCGTGCCGGACGGCTCGGTTACATCCGTGAAGGTGCCATCCCCATTGTTGTGATAGAGCCGATTGCCGCCAAGGCCGGTGACGTAGAGATCCTGATAGCCGTCGTTATCATAGTCTCCAACCGCGACTCCCATGTCATAGCCCACGCCCTGCAGCCCGGCCTTTTCAGTCACATCTTCGAACGTTCCATCTGGATTCTGATGATAGAGACGATTCCAGAATTCGGGGCCGGTCTTCTTCGGGATCGTGCCTGGCGGCGTGGGATCGGAGAGCGGCGCGCCGTTGACGAAGAAGATATCGAGTCGCCCGTCGTTATCGTAGTCGAACAGCGCGACGCCCGAACCCATCGTTTCCGGCAGGTATTTCTTCGCAGTGTGAGACGCCCTGGCGACGAAACGAACGCCACTGGAGGCGGTGATGTCGATAAACTTCCCCGCTCCACCGGTACTGTCCTGCGCAGCAGACGGTTGGTTTTCCTGCGGCGCCGGCAGTGCAAGACCCCGCTGTCCGCTCGCCAGCAGGCCCCCCAGCGCTGCCGCCGACTTGAGAAAACTACGACGACGCATGAACCCTCAGCCATTGGTGTCGCTCTCCGCGGGTGCATCGTTCGCGACCCATCCGGCGCAGTCTTCACGCATGGCGTGCGGAGAATAGATGGCGCCTGCCCTTTCTGCGGCCATGGATTGCAGTTCGAATGGTTAGGCCTACCGTCATTGTACAGTCTGCATTCAGGAACGGGTCAGGCTTTTCATGCTCTCTGAGGCGGTTCCTATGTCTTCATCATGGCGGCTTTTGAGTCCTTTCCAATCTCAAGATGAGTCGTTCACGACCGGCCCGGCCATAAGGAGGGATGAAGATGAAGCGGCGCCCTGAGTTGCTTGCATCTGAGCTAGGCTGGACCGAAGGCGGTTACCGCGGAAGATCCTCTTGGAAAAGAGCGTAGTCCGGCGTGTAAGTCATTGGTTTGCTGTTGGATATAGCAAATGATGGTCTTGAAATTGGCTGCCTGCCTTCTGGGTAGGCTGACCTGGAGCGCTTGCAGGATGCTCCTTTGCGTGGGATTGGGTGCGGCCGCTACCTGGCCGGTACTCGTGCCGATGGAGATTCGATTCCCAGGCCGATCATCGTCGAGCCTCCCTATCTTCCCGTAAATGCTATTCCCGGTTACGCAGCGGTGGGGTACGTCGACGACGCACTTGTTACAACAAATACAATCCGGCTGTATGAAAATTGATGGGTAAGAGCGTTGACCTTGCATCCGCTGAGTTCGCCCCCGGCAAAACCCGTGAGCGTGATGTGCGCCATATCTTGTGCTGAGGGTTGCGCGGCTGCATGGTTGCAGGGATGAGTGATCAAGATGCACGGGTGCTTTCCAGGTGGCGCGGGGCGGTATCGGAACAGATAAGAAGCGGTCAGAGCATGAAGGCTTTTTGTGGTGGGCGAGGCTTGCGCGCGTAGGAGTTCTGCGCCTGGAAGAAACTCCTGCGTGATACCGATGGTTGTGACTTTGCAGAAGTGCTTCTACACAAGCCGCTGGATGACACGCTTGCCGCGAATACACTGCCCCAACGACACTTGACATCGTCATGAGCGATATGTTCAGATTTTACCTTGCTGTAAGCGATTGCAATCATTTGTTCCCTGCACTCCGCCAGACCAGAATCTCGATGGAGACTAAAGAAGACCCCGCCATCCGGGAGACGCCCGTCAGGATCCACCGCTCGCTGCAGGCCATCCGAGTCGCGAAAGTATAGAAGCGTGGGAGCACGTTCCTGCCAAGCACGACGTTATCTTCTGATGAGGCTGGTGGCGCTCAGGCCATCGCTCTGGTCAAGCGAGAGGCGTGATAAATGATCTTTGCCAGCAAGCGTTTTTTCGGGGGGAGACGGAAATCCTGATCGACGTCCGCAGATAGATATACAGAGGACCGCGTCCAACCCTTCTTCATAGAGTTCTGTGAAGAGCATCCACCATCGTGAAGGAGAAACCATGAATCGTAGAGATTTTATGAAGACGGTCGGGCTAGCAGGCGCTGCATCAGCGATGGCATCTGACAGCCCAGCCAGGGCCGACTCTACCGCTTGCAGCTCGCAACAAGGTCAGGAAGGGGGTAATCCGCGCTGTTCGCTCTGGCAAACGGACGCTCCTGTCACCGGCGAACCGCGGCAGGTGGTTGTCATTCTCGGCGAATCGGTTCGCTATGACATGTTGAACTGCAACCGCCAGACCGGCCTGAAGACACCCAATCTCGATCGGCTCGCCCAGCAGGGCACGCGCTTTGAACGCGCGTATAACTGCCAGCCCGTTTGCGCCCCGGCACGCTCTGCCGTGTGGACGGGGATGTTTCCCCATACCAATGGGGTATGGGCCAATAGCATGCCGTTGGGAGATACGGTGCATACCATTGGCCAGCGCCTGAACGATCATGGCATCCACTGCGCCTTTATCGGAAAATGGCATCTCTCCGGAACAGACTACTTCGACACCGGCATTCCCGCGCCCGGCTGGGATCCTGTTTATTGGTACGACATGCGGGACTATTTGAGCGAACTCTCTCCGGTAGATCGCATGCGCTCTCGTAAGCCTGAGACTGGGCTGGACGGTTCGTGGGGCGAGGAGATGTGTTACGGACACCGCGTCACCAACCGGGCCGTCGATTTCCTCTCTCGCCACAAAGGCCAGGAGTTCTTCCTGGCGGTTGCCTACGACGAGCCGCACGGCCCCTGCCTGTGCCCGCTCGAATATACCAAGATGTATGAAAACTACACGTTCCCGAGCAGTCCCAATGTGAATGATCCGCTGACGAACAAGCCTGTGGAGCAGCGCATTTGGGCGGATGGCCGCCTGAACCATACGCAGCCTCCCATCCGGAGCGATCAATACTTCGGAGCCCATACCTTTATCGATTATGAAATAGGCCGTGTGCTTGATCAGATTGAAAAGAGCGCACCCAATGCCCTGGTCATCTATACCGCTGATCACGGCGTCTTCCTGGAGTCGCATCGCCTGACGGACAAAGGGCCCGCCATGTATGAGGAGATCACCCACATACCGTTTCTGGTGAGATGGCCGGGCAAGACGCCGGCCAATGCCTCCTCATCCAGCCTGGTATCTCATGCCGACCTGGCCGGGACCCTGATGGAGTACTTCGGCTTTGAAGTTCCCAAGACACTCGAAGGCATCAGCCTGCTCTCCACCTTCAAAGCCCCGGAGACATCAAGTCGCAAGGAGGTCTTCATCGAGTTTGGGAGGTATGAGATTGACCATGACGGCTTTGGCGGTTGGCAGCCAATTCGCTGCATCTTCGATGGAAGATATAAGTTAGCCGTCAACGTAATGGTCACCGACGAACTCTACGATCTGCAGACTGACCCCGGCGAGTTGAACAATCTGATCCTCAGCCAGGACCATGCAGCCATACGCAACGACCTGCATGACCGATTATTGAATTGGATGAATACTTCGCGCGATCCGTTCCGCGGATATTACTGGGGTAGAAGAGCGTGGCGGCCGGATTTCCCCGAGACATGGCAATTTACCGCGATGACACGGCAGCAGGAAAACGATGGATACCTTCCTCGGGAACTGGATTACGACACTGGCTTGACCATGGTGAGAGCAACCCGGCCGAAGCCCGGGCCAAGCTAGCCTCTGCGTTGTTGCTTCCGCTATGCGATAAAAACACATGGACAGGAAACGATCTTATGCCCCTGAGCAGCAAATCGTCCGGGATCATCGGCATTCCTGGAAGCTTTGCTTAAGATCTGGAAGCTTTGCCAGAGACAGGATACGCTTGCGCGGCGGTGAAATGGCCTCCGCGCAATTCTGCACCGGAGTTTGCCTTGTCTTATCCATTTGAACGTAGGAGCGAACAAATGCGGTCATCAGAGTCTCGATGGAAGCTGCGGCCTCCAAGGCCCAGCGGCAGGAAATCGCTTGCCGTGAAGTGGATTTGCGCGGCAGCGGCTTGCTTTCTTTCTATAGTTTGCGCAGGTCAGGCGCTCGCACAGTCCGCGCCCTTGGCAGCTACCCCTCCCATGGGCTGGAGCACGTGGAACCACTTTCATCACGCCATCTCTGACGCGCTGATTCGTGCGCAGGCGGACAAGATGGTCTCCTCCGGTATGCGCGACGCCGGCTATGTCTACGTCAATATCGATGGTGGGTGGGAGGGCTATCGGGATGCGAGCGGCGTCTTGCATCCGAATAAGAACTTCCCCGATATGAAGGCATTGGGAGACTACCTTCACTCAAAGGGCCTGAAGTTTGGGATCTATACCGGGCCTGGGCCCGGAACCTGTGCTGGAGCGCCGGCGAGTTACGCTCACGAAGAGCAGGATGCGCGCATGTTCGCCTCCTGGGGAGTGGATTATGTAAAGTACGATCTTTGCTCGTTTCGAGAGATCATGTTGCGGGAGTCGGGCGCCGACCCAAACCTCACGGTGAGCCCACGCATGCGAGTTGACTATGCGCAGATCATGGCGAAACAGCCGGCGCCGGTGGTTGAAAAGGCGGATGCGATCCTCGAAGCGGCCTACGAAAAGATGCACAAAGCCATCGCCGCCACTGGCAGACCGATGGTCTTCGGCATCTGCGAGTATGGGGACGGCGAGGTGTGGAAGTGGGGTCCGAAGGTTGGCGGAAACCTGTGGAGAACCAGCCAGGATATCGGCGATAGCTACATGAGCATCGCCGCGAATGGTTTTGGCGAAGCCGGACTCGCCCGTTACGCCGGCCCCGGCCAATGGAACGATCCGGATAGTCTCGAGGTGGGTAACGGGCGCTTGACTGCGGATGAAGACAGGACGAACTTCAGCCTTTGGGCCATCCTCGCGGCGCCTCTCATCGCCGGCAACGACCTTTCGGCGATGACGCCGGAAGTTGAGAGCATCTTGCTGAACCGTGAGGTGATTGCCGTCGATCAGGATCCGCTGGGCAAGGAAGGGGATCGTGCCTACGAAACAGGCCCGCTTCAAGTCTGGACGAGACCGCTGGCCAACGGAGATTTAGCCGTGGGCCTGTTCAATGGCATCGACAGCCCGGCAAGCGTGACCCTGCGCCTTGCCAAGGTGGGTTGGAACGGGCCGGCGATGGTCCGCGATCTCTGGGAGCATCGCAATGTTGGCGAGATACGTTCCTCTTACAAGGTGATGGCGCCGGGTCACGGAGTGGTGTTGCTGCGCCTATCCCGACCCAAATCCTGATCGAATCCGCATGCACTTCAGCCCACGGATGCAACTGGAATACTAAAATGAACTTCCATGGCGGAAGCGTCTGTCACCTGGAGTGAAATCGATGCGGCACGGAGACGAATTGCAGGGGTCGCCGTGCGCACGCCGCTGCTGCGTCTGGATCCGGAGCGGCTGCGTCAGGCGGGCTTGGCCAAACCTGCCGAATCCGCGCCGGAGATCTACGTAAAAGACGAGTCGGCGCAGCCGGTAAGGAGCTTCAAGCTGCGCGGCGCCTACAACAAAATCGCGCAGCTCTCCGCCGACGAGTTGCAGCGCGGCGTCATCACCTACTCGTCCGGCAACCACGCCCAGGGCGTGGCCTATGCCGCCCGCGCGCTGGGGGCCAAAGCCGTCGTCGTCATGCCCTCCAATACGCCGCAGGTGAAGCGCGCGGCTACCTTGGCCCTGGGCGCTCAGGTGGTGGTGGTTGGCCCGGCCAGCACGGAGCGGCGGCAGCGCGCTGAGGATCTCTCCGCACAGCATGGCTACACCATGGTGCCGCCGTATGATGATCCGGCGATCATCGCCGGGCAGGCTACCTGTGGCGTGGAGATTCTGGAGCAGTTGCCGGATGTGGATGTGGTGCTCTCCCCGGTCTCCGGCGGAGGCCTGCTCTCCGGCGTGGCGGCGGGAATCAAACTGCGGGCCGAGGCCATCGGCGTTACGCCTCCCCAAGTATGGGGCTGCGAGCCGGAGCTGGCGGCTGACGCGGCCGAGTCCTTTCGCACCCGCTCGCTGGTGGAGTGGCCGGCGGAGAAGACCACGCGGACCATCTGCGACGGTCTGCGCACCCAATCGCTGGGCAGGTTGAACTTCGAGCTGATCCTGCGCTTTGTGGATGGGGTGGTCACCGTCCGCGAAGAGGAGATTCAGACCGCGATGCGCATCCTGCTGGAGACCACAGGCCTGGTCGCCGAGCCCTCCGGCGCCATTACCCTTGCCGCCGCGCTCTTCCACGCCGCAGAGCTGCCACGGGCGAACAAAGTCGTGGCGATTCTCTCCGGAGGAAACCTGGACCCGGAGTCCGGCGCTTCGGCGAAGGGAAGCGCATAGACCGGCAGCTACGGCGTATTGCTCCGAAGCAGCGCCAGCCGTGGCCTTGCGAAGAATCCTCGACGGGAATCGATCCCGCACGGCGCGCCTCCTCTCAGGCGCGCCGGCGCTGCGAGGCTGCCAGCGGAAGGATGTTCAGAGACGCAGGATCCGCGCTGCGTTGCCATAGCTCAAGGCAGCCATCTCCGCCTCCGTGAGCGCCGGCTCCGTGGACTGTAGCAAGGTGAGGAAGCCGCGGCCATCCAGCGTGGAGCTGTAGGGATAATCCACGGAAAACAGCATCCTGTCCAAGCCCAGAACCTGCCGGGCGCAGTCGAAGGGTGGGCGCGAAAAGTACCCGCTGGTGGTGATGAACACCTGCGCCAGCATGGTCTCCTTCACACTGCGCCGCAGATGCGTTATGGAGGGCGAAAGCACGTTGTTGCTGCGCGCCAGAGCGTAGGGAAGGCCTTCCCCCATGTGCCCCACAATCACCTTCAGCGTGGGCAGGCGGTCCAAAACTCCGGAGACGATCAGGCGCAGCAGATGCAGACCGGTCTCAGCGTGCCAGCCCCAACCGGCGATCGAGAGCATCATGCCGGCCTCGCCGGGAAGGCCGGAGAAGTAGGCGGATCGCACCGCCGCCGGGGGTGGCGCGGGATGGATATAGACGGGCACATCGAGCGAAGCAGCTGCCTCCAGCACGGGAAAAAACTCAGGAGCGTCCAGAAACTTCCCTTCCGTGGTGCCATCGACGAACAGCCCCTTGAAGCCGAGATCGCCCACGCAACGCTCCAGCTCTTTGACTGCCGCAGCGGGATCTTTGAGGCCCGGCGTGGCGAACCCTGCCAGACGCCCGGGATGCGCCCGGACTGCGGCATGGAGTTCGTCGTGTACGTCGTGCAGTACGGCGGTCTGGTCCGCAGCGGAGAGATCGTCCACGCCCATGGCGGCCAGAGAGAGCGCCTGGACGCTGATGCCAGCCTCGTCCATGGCCTGGATGCGACCGTCGCCAAGATCCAGCAGCTTGCCGCGCAGCGCCTGCATGCGCTGGGGCGTCTGGCGGCCATAAGCTCCCGTGGCCCGCAAAAAGCTCTCCGTAACGAAGTGTTCTTCCAGCGTGATCGTCTTCATGCAATTTCAGATGCGCCGCAGTCGCCTGCTGATGCCATGCGGCCGATCGGCTTGCCGCTCTGGCTGCCAGTCTTCAGCAGCGCGCAGGATAAAATCAAGCCATGCCATCTCTCCTAAAGGTACTTCTTCTGGCTGTAGTTCAAGGCCTTGCAGAGCTTTTGCCGGTCTCCAGCTCGGCGCATGTGGTCGTCGCCGAAAAGCTGCTGGGGCTGAATCCGTCCTCGCCGGAGATGACCCTGGTGCTGGTCATGCTGCACACGGGAACCATGTTCTCAGTGATTGTGTACTTCTGGGCACAGTGGAAGCACGCGTACTTTGTCACCTCGCACGCCTTGCAGCGTTTCGCGGTGCGGGCGCTGTGGGCCACGCTGCTGACCGCTGTGGTCGGCTACCCGATCATCGAGCTGATCGAACACACGGCCTTCAAAGGACACTCCAAAGGCGAGATCGAGATGCTGTTCTCACGCCTGGATCTGGTGGCTCCGGCGCTGCTGGCCGCCGGGCTTCTGATTCTGCTCTCCGGCTTGATGGAGCGCTCAGCCTCAGCCAGGAGCGCCGGCCGGACGCGCCCGGAGTATGAGCGCTCCATGGTGCTTGCCGGTGAAAATGTGACCTTCTCCCAGGCTGGATGGATGGGCGCCATCCAGGGGCTGTGCCTTCCTTTTCGCGGCTTCTCCCGCTCGGGAGCGACCATCTCCGCAGGCCTTTTGACCGGCGCCAACCGGCGGCGCGCCGAGCAGTTCAGCTTTGCGCTGGCGGTCATCCTTACGCCCGTGGCGATCGCCCGCGAGGCCTGGCGGATGCTGAAGGCCGCCCATGCCGCTCCGGCCGGCGCTCAGACCATCCACCTTCACGCCGCCTGGACGGCGGCGCTGTTCGGCATGTTCTTCGCTTTCCTGGCTGGACTGGCTGCGCTGCGCTGGCTCAGCTCATGGCTGGAGAATGGGCGGTGGCACTGGTTCGGCATCTACTGCCTGTTGGCCGGATGCGTGGTCTTCTACCTGCATCATCTCGGCTTTTGAGCCCACTTCGGCCTCTCGGCACAACCTGCGCTCCAGGCCAGCTCCCGCCCTGGAGTCACCACTCTGGTTCCACCCCAGGAAGCCAGGCATAGCGGCGGACGGCGTGGAACAATGGACTTGCTCTGGTTGTTCGGTGATTTCCAGCCAATCGGCGGCGCTGTGCAGGCGTAGCGGCGATTGGCTCAACCGCGGCCACACATCCCCCTATGAAACCCCAGAGACTGCTCTACTCCCCCACCCGCAGCCGCAGGCTCAATGAGATGCTCGGCTTGATCGTTCTGGTCACCGCCGGCTTGCTTCTGCTGGCCTTGGTCAGCTATAACCCGGCCGATCCCTCCTTGAACACGGTCGGGGGCGGAGCCGAAGGCGGCCTGGCCCACAACGGGGTGCACAACTGGGCCGGTTTGGCGGGTTCTTATACTGCGGACCTGTTGCTGCAGACGCTGGGAGTCGCGATCTTCTTTGTTCCTCTGGCCCTGATTCGCATCGGGCTGGCCTGGATGCGATCCGTGGCGGTTGGATCCACACGATTGAAGCTGGCTGGCCTGGGGCTGTGGCTGATCTTTGCCCCTGCCCTGGTCGCCCTGCTGCCCGGCCATCTCCTTTGGAGAGGCGCGCTGCCCATCTGCGGCGTCGAAGGCGCCATGCTCGCCGGATTTCTTACCCACTTCGCCAACTTTCCCGGCGCCGTGGCCGTATGCGGCCTGATGGTGGCGCTCTCGCTCTACCTCACTACCAGCTTTCTGG
>JAJYVU010000041.1 GCA_021791875.1 Acidobacteriota bacterium
ATATTCGCGCTACGTGCTGGACCTGAATGTGATTCCGGCGGTTCGCGCTCATACGTTCCTGCCCGTGATTGTTGATCCGAGCCACGCGACCGGGGTTGCGTCGATGGTGGAACCCGCAAGCCGCGCCGCCCTGGAATTCGGCAGTCACGGACTGATTATCGAAGTCGCCGACCCCACGACGGCGCGCCCGATGTGCGATGCCGTTCAGGCCATCGGCCCGGAAACGCTGGCCCGTATTGCGCGCTTTGCCCATGCACGCTCCAGCAGCGCGGTGGAAGGAGTCAGTTGCGCATGAATGTTCAAGAACTGCTGCGGTCCTCCGGTTGGGGAACGGTCCAATCCAGGCAAGCACCGGGCGGCGCAGAGGTCAGAGAAAAGCGACGGAGGATTGTGACCATGAAAGGGAAGATCATCGCACCATTTCTATTCTTGCTGTTCTGCGCTGCCGCCTGGCCACAGTCTGCATCGTCGAACAGCGCTAAGGAGGCAACTCCGGCCCAGATACCATATGCCAACATGCCTGCCGCCGCAGTTCCTTACGCCCGGTACCGCAAGCCTTATTTCGAGTGGTACGTAAGGCCGAACACGGTGGCTTATTACGGTGCTGCGCGCAGCGTGCCTGATCCGAAACTGAGCATGCTGAAGACTGTCAATATCGGTTTCCTCGGTCCCATAGGCAAGGGCGATCCCAATGCCATCTATGGAGTGCCGATGCTGCATGGGGCCCAGATGGCCATCGATGATGCCAACGCTCGCGGCGGCTACCACGGGAAGCCATTTTCATTGAAGGTGCATGATGACCTGCCTCTGTGGGGCGCCTCTTCCATGGACATCGTGAAGATGTATTACAACCAGCACGTGTGGGCGATGCTCGGCTCCATCAACGGCGACAATACTCACGTGGAGCTGCGCGCCGCTCTGAAGCTGGAGCTCCCGATCATCGATACGGCGACGACAGACCCTACCGTGACGGCAACACGGATCCAGTGGCTGATCGACAATTTTCCGGACGACCGCCAGCAGGGCTATGCACTTGCGGATTACATCTTCAACCAGTTGAAGCTGAGGAACGTCGGCATCCTGCGAGTGAACGACAACTATGGCCGACGCGGCTACGACGAGTTCTTCCGGGACGCCCGGCGAATGGGTTTTCAGCCCGTGGTGGTGATGAAATACCCTCCGGGAGCCGAGAGTTTTACCGAGCAACTGCACACGCTGAAGCTGCTCCATATCGGTGGCCTCGTGATCTGGGGCAATGCGCATGAGGCGGGGCTGATTCTGAAGCAGATGCGTGCGATGGGCATGAACCAGCCGGTTTTTGGCAGCAGCCGCGTAGCATATCCCGAAGTTGTCAAGATCGCCGGTGCGGCGGCCAATGGCCTGGTCGCCATTTCGGCCATTGATCCGGCCAGCAAGAGCCAGAAGTGGCTGGCGTTTCGCCGCGAGTATATGGCGCGTTACCACGCCGAGCCTGATGCTTACGCCGCCCACGCTTATGACGGCATGACGATGCTGATTGCGGCGATCCAGAAAGTGGGACTCAACCGCGCGCTGATCATGGATGCCCTGCGCCAATATGAGATGAAGTCCTACCAGGGCGTGAGCGGGACCGCGTTCTTTGACTACACGCTGAACAATATTGCTCCAGTGACCTTCGCGAAGGTGGTGAACGGACATTTTGTTTACTGGCCGGAACGCCGGACGGACTGGAAAGGAACGTCGGGCGGGATTCCCGTGGTGAGCGCGGTGAATTCCCCGCTGCGCGAGCAAGGTGCGTCCATGGCGCCGGGGCATTGAGCGGAAGATGAGAAAGCTGTTTCCAAATGGATGGAAATGCGTGCTGGGATTGGCGTGCGTGCTGTTGATGCTGGATGCCACGCCGCTCCGTGCGCAGAAGATGGCCGAGCCACAGCCGTACGATTCTATCGGCGCAAACGGCGTCACCTATGCAGGGCCGGGAAGAGAAGCAGTTTTCGATCTGCGAGGTTCCACGGTTCGCATCGGTATTGTGGCTCCGATTCACGGTCCGCAGAAGGCTGACGGAGAGGCCATTATCGCGGCGGCGAAGATCGCTATTCAGGACGCATCCAGGAAGCCTTTGCCGGACGGCCGTCATTTTGCTCTTGCGATCGCGGATGAAAGTGTTCCGCCGTGGGGGCTGCTCGGCGACGAGATGATTCACCTCATCATGCAGGACAAGGTGGTCGCCATGGTGACCGGCGCCGATGGGGTGGCGGCGCATTTGAGCGAACAGATCGGCAACAAGATCGGTGTTGCCACACTGACCCTCTCGGGGGACGATACCTCGACGGAAATCAACATGCCATGGATTTTCCGGATGGGGCCCAGTGATGGGCAGCAGGCGCAGGTGATGGCCCGGAACATTTACGGGGTGCATGACTACAAACGCGTTCTGCTGGTCGCCGGGCAAGACCACGATGGCCAGATCGCGAGCAGGGAATTTCTGAAAGCAGTTCACCGGCTGGGAGCTCCGGCTCCCGCAATTGTGGCGGTCAACCCGCTGGAGCCGGATGCGCGTTCGCTACCGGCGATCGTTCAGGCCAAGGGGCCTCAGGCTATCGTGATGTGGACACTGCCTGAAAATGCAAAGGCATTGATCCAGGCGATCCGGGCGGAAGGCTGCCATGCGCCGATCTATCTTTCGCAGAAGGCGGCGCAAACGGGTTCCGGAGTTGGGGTTCCTCTGCTGAGCATGCAGAAGTTGCCAGAGGCGCCAGGGGCGGATTTGTATGGGGTCGATTCCACGCAGAGAGAGTCTCGCCTGCGCGAAAGCTTTGTGCGCCGCTATCAGTTGGCGACGGGAAGATTGCCGAGCCCGGTGGCTGCGGAGGCCTACGATGCGGTTCGACTGGTGGCCCAGGCAGTGCGGGAAGCCGGACCGAATCGAGCGCGGGTGCGCGATGAGATCGCAACGGCCCGGAACCTCGCGGGGGTTTCCGGTTCGATCACTTTTGACAATCAGGGAAACAACCGCACGAAGGTATACGTTGTTCCGATTCCATCCAGCACGATTCAGCAGGCACGCCGGGCGCAAAGAACGCCGCCGCACCGGAAGGTAAAGGCCGATACGCAGGAGTAGAGAATGCCAGATTCGATGTCCACTTCCAGTACTTATGACGTCATCATTGTCGGCTCGGGTGCCGGCGGCGGGATGGCGGCCTACAACCTGACGAAGGCCGGCGCCAAGTGCCTGATGCTGGAAGCGGGCGGCTGGTACGACGCCGCCAAGGATTCCAAGTGGCTTGAGTGGCAGTACAACGCTCCCCACCGCGGCGGTGGAGATTACACGAGCCCGATGAACTACTTTCTTGCGGCGGATGGCGGGTGGCAAGTCCCCGGCGAGCCTTACCTGAACGCGCGCGGCACCGACTGGATGTGGTTCCGAGCGCGCATGCTGGGTGGACGCACCAACTCATGGGGGCGGATATCACTTCGGAATGGCCCGTATGACTTCAAGCCCTACGATCGTTACGGGAATGGATTCAACTGGCCGATTGGCTATGAAGATCTGGCGCCTTACTACGACCGGACCGAAGAACTGATCGGAGTATTTGGCTCGAAGGAGGGTCTTGAAAATCTTCCCGACGGCAAATTTCTGCCTCCACCGGCTCCGCGGTGTTATGAGCTGCTGCTGCAGCAGGCGAGCCGCAAGCTGCATATTCCGTGCATCCCGTCTCGACTCGCGGTTCTGACGCGGCCGCTGAATGGCCGGCCGGAATGCCACTACGTTTCGCAATGCGGGCGAGCCTGCCGGATGGGCTCGAATTTTTCCTCTCCCGTGGTTCTGTTGCTGCCGGCGCGCGAGACGGGCAATCTTGAAATTCGGACCGGCGCGATGGCGCGCGAAATTCTGACGGGTCCGGATGGGCGTGCGACGGGCGTTTCGTATATCGATAAGAAAACCCGGAAGGAAGTTCAGGTGCACGGCAAGGTGGTGGTGCTGGCGGCAAGCTCCTGCGAGACGGCCCGCCTGCTGTTGAATTCGCGCAGCAGCCGGTTTCCCGACGGCCTGGCAAATTCGAGCGGGATGGTGGGCAAGTACCTTATGGATACGGTGATGTCGACGGTGAGCGGATTTTTGCCGAAATTGATGGACCTGCCTCCGCACAATTGCGACGGAGTGGGTGGGATGCATCTGTACATGCCGTGGTGGGGATATCAGGAGTCGGTGCGGCGTACGCTGCCTTTTTCGCGCGGCTATCACATTGAGATTTCCGGCAGCCGCCAGGGAATGCCCATGCCGGGAGTATTGAGCGGCACTCAGAAACTTGTGGGCGGAGGCTACGGAGAAAGTCTGAAGGAGAACTGCCGGAAGCTATACGGCTCGTTTGTCACGCTGAGCGGCCGCGGAGAAATGATTCCCAATGAAAACAGCTACTGCGAAGTGGATAACAACGTAGTCGACCAGTGGGGAATTCCGGTGCTGAAGTTTCACTTCCAGTGGGGCGAGCAGGAGCTGCGGATGGCCCGGCACATGCAGGAAACATTCCAGGAGATTATCCATACGGCCGGCGGCGAAGTGGTTCAATCCTACGGAGCCGAGCAGCGCTGGGGAATCTCAGAAGGCGGACAGGGAATTCACGAAGTGGGCGGTGTTCGCATGGGGGACAATCCCAAAGATTCCGTGCTCAACGCGCACTGCCAGGCTTGGGATTGCAAGAACCTGTTTGTGGCTGACGGCGCGCCTTTTGTCGGCCTTGCGAACAAGAATCCCACGTTGACGATTCTGGCGATGGCCTGGCGGACGTCGGATTACATCGCGGACCAGGTGAAGAAGGGGAATGTGTGAGGGATGGGCAGCGCGGGCACGCGGAAATGCGGGATGAACGGATGGCCAAGGGGCGGATTTCATTCTGAGGGCGGGATGGCTATGGCCGTTCCCGAGTCGTGATTCAGGGAGGAGTTATGGAAAAGAAGTCGAGTGGAAGTGGCGTCCGCCTGGAGCGGCGTAACATTCTGAAGCTGATGGCGACGCTTCCGGCGGCGGCCCTGGCGCCGGTAACACCGTTTGCGTCGAGCGTGGCGATGGCCATGCCGCAGGAGGCCGGCGCGCAGAATGATGCCGCGGTATACCAGCCCAAGGTCTTCCATCCGCACGAATTGCGAACGATTCGCATCCTTTCCGACATGATCCTTCCCGCCGATGAGCGCTCCTGCAGCGCCTCGGAGGCCGGCGTGCCGGAGTTCATCGACGGCTGGCTGCACGTCAAACAGGGAAACCTCCTGGACGAGATCCGGGGCGGGCTGACGTGGCTCGACATGGCTTCCAACCGGTCGTTCCAGTTCGACTTTGCGGACTGTTCGATCCAGCGCCAGAAGCAGATTCTCGATCGCATTGCATATCCGGAGAAGGCTGCTCCGGAGGACGCGAGCGCAGTTGTCTTTTTCAACAGCCTTCGCGACCTTGTGGTGAGCGGATTTTTCACCAGCCGGCAGGGGATTCGGGACCTGCCCTATGTCGGCAACCAGCCGCAGCAACAGTGGACCGGTTGCCCGCCACAGGTGCGGGCGAAACTGGGGCTTGTCGACTCATAGAACAGGCTTGCTGCATGCAGCAGTTCCATCAGTACATCCGGATCGGCTTGCGGCGGGGTGCGCCGTCACGGAGGAACTCCTGGTAGTGGTGACGCCATTCGGCTTTGAAAGATCTCACCGCGGAGCGATAGCTCATTTCAGGAGACGGGTCACGGACGGCCCACACAACATCCAGCTGTCGCGAAGAAGCGGGAATGGACAGGCTCTGCCGGCGAACGCTGACCGGCTTCCCGTCCACGGTTGCGCTCTTGACTGTGACGAACCATGGCATGTGGACGATGATGTGCGCGGGCTTGCGCTGGAAGTCGGTCTCGATTCCCATGTGCATGCCGCTGCTGCTGAATGAGCAGTCCATTGCTATGCGGCCGAACTCGGTGGGAGCGTTGGAAACCTTGATGGTATCGCCGGGCTTCGTCCAGTCCGGGGACAGGGCCGAAAGCAGATGCAGATTGTCGCCCTGTTCGCGGACAAGCATATTGCGCAGCAGCGCCACGTAGTCGGCGGAAAACCAGCCGTGCGGCGACAGGTCGTTGCCAAAGTCACGCGTCGTCCAGGGATAGGGACCTACTTCCCATCCGGCATGGGTGGAAGAAGTATGAACAAGCTCAGCGTAAAGATCTTTGACGACCTGCTGCTGTTCTCCAACGATGAGTTCGGTTTCCGTATTCTTGAATCCGATGTAATCGTGCAGGCGCCCGGCATAGGTCATGAGGCCTTCGGCATACTCCTTGCGTACGTGTCGAAGCGTGCCGGTTACCAGAGGATTCTCTGGCGAGACCAGCATTTCAGGGTAGAGAACATTCATGTTGCCCCAGTCCTGCCCGCCCTGGATGTCAATGCCTGGCGGGATGTAGTTGCCATTTGCAGCGCCAATCTTGTCGAGCAATCGGAATAGTACTTCGTGATAGTTGTTGTAGTCCTGCTGAAATTCGTGAATTTCGGCTTCGGTTCCCACGGCTTTGGCGAGAACGATGGCCTCTTTCAAGCCAACGAGAGCCCATAAGTCGTGTCCCGTCACATAGGCTTTCTCGTGGAACTCGTCGTCATGAGGATTTGCCGCAGGGATGATGTGCAGCGGGTCCTTTTCGCGTGCCTGCTCCAGCCAATGGACTGCCCGAAGAACTGCCGGGAACACGTTTTTCGCGTAGGCGCGGTCGTGTGAGAACTGGTAGTAGCGGCCGAATGTCCACAGCGCTTGTCCCCATCCGTCGTACTGTCCGCTCTGCGAGAGGAACAGGCCGTCAGGCTTCTGGAGTGTCATGAAGAATGGCAGGCTCTGTCGAACCAGATTCAGGTTTCCGGTTTCGTCGTAGGCATTCATGATGTGCGAACCGTCCCGCAGCCAGAATGCGTGGTATTGAAGATCGTTGACGGTCTGGATATAGTCGTCGCCAATGTGCTCGCGGGCCATCATGTCGTCGATGAGGTTCGCCTTGAAGGTGTCGGTCACTTCCTTTTCTGGCAAGCTGATCTGAATGCCGCGGTTGAGCCGTTTTAGCCAACGGTCCTCGGTCTGGTTGAGGGCGGTGTCGAAGGCGGCGGATTCCAGTTCCTGCACGTCAGCGGCGTCGCTCGCGGCAATGGGCCGGACGGGCATTTTGAAGACGAGAGTCCGGGAGGCTCCGGGCTGAAGATGGAGTTCATACCGGACCGACAGGACAGGCGCGTCGGGCGAGACGTGCGCCTGCTGCGGCTTGTTATAGCGGGCAGTCTGCGTGAGCCAGAGAGTGGGTTCAGGATCGCTGGAGAACTCGTAAACCACTTTCCCCGACCGGACGGCCAGATTGTGGGTGAAACCATAAACCCAGTGAGGATCAAATTGGACGCCCGGCTGAGAATAATCGCCCGGAGTGGCGGGCGTGACAGGCCGCGAAAATCGATGGGAAGCGAGATTGCAGGGACTGCGCTCGCTCTTTGCACTGTTGTACGGGAACGAAACGGTAAAGTACGAAGTGCGTGTGACGGAGCCTGTGTTCCTGGCAACAACGCGGACGAAGTCGACGGGGTTGCGGCCGGCGTCCTGGCCAGCAAGGGTGTCTGCGAAAGTGGTGACATCATATCGGACGGCGCCGTCGCGATAGGTGTAACGGACGATGGGCAGATAACCTTTCTCAAGAGTGCGGATGCGCTGCCAAGCCGGTTCTGAGGGGTAGCCGATGGAAAACATCAGCTCTCCATAGCCGGTGTAGAGATAACCCGCGGGAGTGATTTCTGTGCCCATCGGCGCATTTTGAACGCCTATCTGATCGACTGAGCAGGCGGGGTAACTGAAGGGCTCTCCGGGGCGGTCGATGCCGGGATTTGCCATCTGTGCGTTGAGGCCAGCTGAGATGAACATGATGGAAGCTATAAAGAGTAGCGTAGCCGAGCGCTTCATGAGTCCCCCTGTTGTTAAGCCATGTTTCTAGTCACTTATGGAGGATAAGTCAAACGGATCGCTGCACTCCCTGCTGTTGAGCAGATCGCTTCGCTAGTCGTCCAATGCGGAGGTCGAGATCGTTCCAAACCCGATGAACTCTAGAACTGGTCTCATAAATAGCGTAGCGGCTTCGACGAAAAGCATGAGCCCCGCTTCGATGGCGGGTCTCATGGGAGGCCTCACCAGGCGCGGAGGGTTTATGAGACGAGTTCTAGCGGCATGAGAGCCCAGCCCAACTCTATTCAGCGCTGATCTCTGATCTGGTGTGGCAGTACAGAACTAATCATGAGTACAAGATCTTGAGCAGCAGCGATCGATGACCTTGCCACGGTTTGACTGCGGGACCACTACGGCTTTCCACTATCCTTTTAAAAATATTTGTACCGCTGCTAGAGCCGGGCATGGGTTGTTGCTGTACGCTTTGATTCATGAAAAAGCTCGTCGTGCTCGCAGCACTGCTTTCGGCGGCATTGGCGTTCGGCCAGACACGCGATCCACTCAAGCTGGTCGATCCAATGATAGGAACCGGCCCCGAAGGCCACACGTTTCCGGGAGCTACCGCGCCTTTCGGCATGGTGCAACTATCGCCCGATACGCAGATCAAGTACTTCAAGCAGAGCTACAAATGGGCAGCCGGCTACCGCTACGAAGACACCACGATTCTGGGCTTTTCGCATACGCATTTTTCGGGCTCGGGACACAGCGACATGGGCGATGTGCTACTGATGCCCATCAGCGGAAATACTGTGCCGCTCGAACCGGGAGACATTGCCAAGACCAAGCCAGGATATCGCTCGCGTTTTTCGCACAAGGACGAATACGCGGAGCCGGGCTATTATCGCGTCTACCTCAAAGACAACAAAGTCCTGGTGGAGCTGACCGCAAGCCAACGCGTCGGCGTGCATCGCTACACTTTCGCCAAGGGGGAACAGCGTCATGTCCTGCTCGACCTGCGCAGCAGCATTTATAACTATCCCGGCAAGGTTCTGTGGTCGAGTCTTACGATTCACAATGACGGCACCGTAACGGGCATGCGGATCACGCGCGGATGGGCGCCGGGGCGGCAGCTTTACTTCGCGATTCGCTTCTCCGCACCGATGTCGAGCCATGAGCTTTATGACAAGGAAACCAATCCGCCGCCTTATCACGGATTCAAGGGGCCTGGAACATCACCAAGCAATACGCAGGCTATCGTGGGACGTGCGCTCGAGGCGGTATTTGATTTTGCACCTTCGTCAAAGCCGCTTGTGGTAAAGGTAGCGATCTCGCCGGTGAGCGAAGCCAATGCGATTGCGAATATGGATGCCGAGGTTCCGGGATTCGACTTCGACGCGGTGCGCGCCAAAACACAGCAGGCGTGGCGTAAGGAGCTATCGCGCGTCCAATTCGATGCTTCGCCCAGCATGGAAAAGTCTCTCTATACGGCCCTGTACCACACCATGATGGCGCCGAGCACGAGCATGGACGTAAACGGCCAATACCGGGGACCTGACAATGAGGTTCATCGAGCCGTGGGTTTCCACTTTGTCTCCACGCTCTCGCTATGGGATATCTATCGCGCGGAGCAGCCGCTGATGACGATCATCGAGCCGCCGCAGCGGACGGACGACCTCATTCGCTCCATGGTTGCATCGCAGCAGGAGAGCCCCTTCGGCATTCTTCCGATCTGGCAGTTCCAGGGGCAGGAGACGTGGTGCATGATCGGCTATCACGCGGTGCCAATCATCGCCGACGCCTATATGAAGGGTATCCGCGGCTATGACGCGCAGGCAGCTCTCAAAGCAATGGTCGCCAGCGCGACCTATGCCCCGTACGGTCATCTCGGCGAGTACATGAAGCTAGGCTATGTCCCCGTGGACAATGACGACGAGGCCGCATCGAAGACCGTAGAGTATGCATTTGACGACTGGACCATCTCGCGCATGGCAAAAGCAATGGGAAAGAATGCGATCGCCGCAGAGTTTGCCAAGCGCGCCAACTACTGGCGGAATACCTTCAACAAGGCCGACGGGTTTGTGGAGCCGCGACTGGCAAACGGAGAGTTCCGCAAGCCATTTGACCCCGCAAGGGCAGGCGCCGGCAGCGGTTTTACCGAGGGCAACGCGTGGCAGTACTCGTGGTATCAACCACAGGACGAGCAGGGTCTCATTAATCTGCTCGGCGGCCGTGAGGAGTTGATCGCGAAGCTCGACGAGATGTTCGACCAGAAGGTCAATCCTGCAAGGTACTCTGACGTAGAAGACATTTCCGGAATGATTGGCCAGTATATCCACGGTAATGAGCCGAGCCATCATCTGGCGTATCTCTATATGTACGCGGATGCGCCGCTCAAGACGCAGGCGAGGCTCAGGCAGATCGTGGACTCGCAGTACAACCCCACTCCGGATGGCCTGGTCGGCAATGACGACCTGGGGCAGATGTCAGCCTGGCTCATCTTTACGTCGCTGGGCTTCTATCCTGTAGCCCCGGCATCCAACCAGTACGTTCTGGGACGTCCATTCGTTGATCGCGCGGTACTGCACCTGCCCGATGGGAAGACGTTCATCATTGAGAGCAAGAATATGGATGACGCGCATGGCGACAGCTTTATCAGGAATGTTCTGCTCAACGGCAAGACACTGGATCGGACCTACATCACGCAGCAAGAGATCATGCGGGGTGGCACGCTCACCTTTGTCTTCAGCGATAAAAAGGATGCTGCGTGGTCGCGTCGCCCGCTGAAAGTCCCCTACTCCATTTCTGCGGCGTATCGGACGAACTGAATCCTGCACGCAGGCCGGGTTGCCGGTCTGTACCTTATTTGTTTGATGGAACACCAGTCTCTGTATGTTTTCGCCCTTTTGGGCTGAAAAAATCGCCCGTCATGGGTTCTGGTCACTTGCCGGGAACGCGAGGTCGCGGGGACAGGGAATTATGGCGACGAGGCAGCGCCGCTCTGAGTGAGCGTTCCCGTCTTCTCCACTGCGGCAACGATCTCCCGGCCTATGACCAGCGATGCGGTGGCTGCCGGCGAGGGCACGTTGCAAACGTGAAGCATGCGGTCCTGGTGGACGAAGTAGAAGTCGTCGAGGAGCCTGCCTGACGCATCCAGCGCCTGCGCCCGCACCCCGGTGCCGCCAGGATGAATATCGTCTTCGCTCAGTTCCGGCAACAGACGCCTGAGAGCCCTGGTGAAGGCTGTCTTGCTCCAGGAGCGATAAGCTTCGTCAAAGCCGCTCCTCCAGTACTTCCTGGCCATTTTCCAGAAGCCCATAAACGCGAGCGTAGTTGCCATGTCGCGCAGGCTGAAGGAGAGCCGGGAATAGCCTTCGCGCTTGCATGAGAGCACGGCATTCGGTCCGGCTTCAGTTCCCCCGTGAATGCTCCTGGTGAAATGCACGCCCAGAAATGGGAAGCGAGGATCGGGCACCGGGTAGATGAGGGCTCGAACCAGATTCTGCTTCGAGGGATTGAGTTCGTAATACTCACCGCGGAAGGGAATGATGCGAAGCCCCAGCTCGGCGCCGGCCAGCTTTGCCACTCGATCACTGAAGAGCCCTGCGCAGTTAATGGCGTAACGGGCATGAACCGTAGCCCGCGGCGTTTCCAAGACAACTTCGCCACTGCTGCGTGCGATCTTCTGGACCTCTGCTTTCATCAGAAGCTGTCCGCCTGCCGCGCGTATGAGCTCTGCGTATTTTTCGGCCACCATGCGATAGTCCGTGATGCCAGTGCCGGGGACGTGGATACCGCGAATTCCGGAAGCATGGGGCTCCAGTTCCCGGATCTGTTCGGGCGTCAACTCGCGCAGGCCTGGTACCCCGTTTGCGTTGCCCCGTCGCAATAACTCTTCCAAGGCAGGCAACTCGCTTTCCTCCGTGGCAACGATGACCTTGCCGCAGATGGAATGTGGAATCCCGTGGTCTTTGCAGAACTGTGTGATGGCCGAGGCCCCCTCGACGCACAGGCGCGCCTTGAGAGAACCCGGTTTGTAATAGAGTCCGGAGTGAATCACTCCGCTGTTATGGCTTGACTGGTGAAGGGCGACCTCGGATTCCTTCTCGAGGACCGCGACCTGCAGATTTCCATGCCTGCTGACGAGTTCCAATGCGACGGCAAGACCTACAATCCCGCCCCCGATAACGGCGATGTCGCATCGTATGATCACCTGTTATCACTCCCAATTATCGGCGATGGCGTTTCTCGTCTCCTCGACGCCAGTTTGCCAAAGAGCCAGCATCACCTCATCCGGCTTTTGGTACTCCCCGGCGAAGTTTCCGTCGCCGAGGTATTCGCGCACGCGCTGGGGTGACATCGAATGCATCCTGGATACGTCGATCGGCGGTTTCTGTTGCCGCGGGCTCATCACGCCTGCGAGTCGCGTCCACGGGAAATTCTCCATCCATGAGGCGTGCGATGCGACCGGATCAATTTCCAGCACCCTGGCCCAGGTGGCAGGAGCATTCCACCAGTTGTGAAATTTCACATGGATTTTCGGATTCGCGCGCATGCACTCTTCGACGACGGCCTGTCCCGGTGCATTGCCGCCGTGGCCGTTCACCACAACGATGCGCTGAAAGCCGTGCGTCGCAAGACTATCGATGACCTCTCGCAGCACCCGTGCGTGGGTTTCCACCGTCAGAGTCACGGTTCCCGGGTACGCCATGAAATACGGCGTGATGCCATACGGAAGGCCCGGAAACACCGGGACGCCCAGCGGCTCAGCCGCTTCCAGGGCGACGCGTTCCGACAAGATGTGATCGGTGCACAGGCCCAGCCCGCAGTGCTGCTCCGTACTGCCGATGGGAAGAACAGCACGGTCGTCGTGCCTGAGGTAGTCCTCGACTTGCTGCCAGTTCATCTCGCTGATCTTCACATCCGCCCCTGTTTGCTGCCTGGTTGGTAGTGCATCACCGCCCTGCGCCGTCTCCTCAAGCGCAATGCTGACCTACTCTCGCTCGTTTTGCTATAGATTTCAAGGACAGGCTGATATCCTCGTCGTCTCGATCACAGTGATGCAAAGTTCCGACACAGCGGCTGAGCGCCATCCACGGAAAGCGTTCCTCGTCCTCTTCTTTGTCGAGATATGGGAGCGCTTTGGGTACTACGGCATGGCCTCCATCATGGTGTTGTACATGGTGGAGCGTCTTGGCATGGCCGACGCGCGGGCTGACATCATCTGGGGCGCATTCTCAGGCCTGGTCTATTCGACGCCGATGCTCGGCGGTTACATCGGCGATCATGTACTCGGCGCGCGCCGGACGCTGGTGCTGGGAGCGACGACGCTGGCCCTGGGATACGTCGCTCTCTCGATTCCCCTCAGCGGGACATTCTTTCCTGCGATGGGCCTCATCGCACTCGGCAACGGGCTGTTCAAGGTGAATCCAAACAACCTGGTTTCCCGCCTGTATGAAGGAGAGCATTCGAAGCTCGACATTCTGTTCACGATTTATTACATGTCGCTCAATATCGGGTCTTTTGTTTCGATTCTGCTCACTCCGTGGATCAAGGATCATTCGGATTGGATGGTGAAGTTCGGCCCGCTCCGTTTCGATAGCTGGCATCTTGCCTTTGGGCTCAGTGCGATCGGATTGACGTTCGGAGTGCTGAGTTTCGGCGCATTTCGCAGGTTTGTCAGTCCTTACGGCACCGCTCCTGATTTCAAGAAGCTGCACTGGCCGCGAGTCAGCGCCGTGTTTGCGGCGTCGCTGTTCCTTGTATTTTTCCTTGGCGAGGTGATCCGTTCCCGGTCGGCGGCGCTGGCAGTGGTGGGCACCTTCATGGCCCTGATGGTCTACATATTTGTTCACCTGCTTCTGACGGTGCAGCGCCATGAGCGCAGGCGCATGGTCGCCTGCATCGTCTTCACCGTGATGTCGATCATCTGGGCCGTGTATAACCAGCAGATTTATACGTCCTTGACGCTTTTCGCCTTGCGCAACGTACAGCACAACATTCTGGCTGTTCAGGTTTCGCCGGCGCAGTTTCAGGATCTGAACCAATTCTGGCTGGTCGTGCTGGCGCTGCCGCTCGCGTGGTTCTACGGCCGCATGGCAAAATCGCCGCGCGGCGATTTCTCGATGGCGACAAAGTACGCGGCGGGATTCTATCTGCTGGCGCTGGGATTCTTTTTGTATGCGGGCAGCGGATTCGCAGCACGGAATGGAGTCGTTTCCTCATGGTGGCTCGTCGCCGGATATGCCGCGCAGTCGCTGAGTGAACTGTTGATCAGCGCGCTGGGATTTTCCATGGTGTCGCAGCTATTGCCCGAGCGCTCCCGGGGAGTGATGATGGGCGCCTGGTTTCTCGGCATGGGCGTTGGAATGTACGCCGGCGGCGCGATTGCAAGCCTCGCAAGCGTTCCAGCCGGTGTCACGAGCGCCATGGCCACGCTTCCGTTCTACACTCGAGTCTTCGCGTGGCTTGGAGTGGGAGCTTTGGCATCAGCCATCGTCGCGACCGCGATGATCCCATGGCTGAAGCGGCTGATGGACTGGGACGCCGACGCCACACATCTCGCCCATCGTCCGGCCTCCACCTGAAGCATATCTGCCGCAAGTTGCAGCTTATGTGGCGAGCTACACGAGCTGCTGTTTTTTAGATGTCGAGGTTTTTGACATCGAGGGCGTTGTCTTCGATGAATTTGCGGCGAGCTTCGACGTCTTCGCCCATCAGGGTGCTGAAGATGGTTTCGGTTTCGGCGATGTCTTCGAGCTTGACCTGGAGCAGGGTGCGGCGTTCGGGATCCATGGTGGTTTCCCAGAGCTGCGAAGAGGTCATTTCGCCGAGGCCCTTGTAGCGTTGCACCTGGTACTCGCGGCGGCCCTGTTCGATGACGTACTCGAAGAGCTCCTGCGCGGTCAGCTTGGTGACCGGTTCAGCAGCGGCGCGGCTGGTGCGGCGTGCGGCGGGTTTGTCTGATTCGGACTCTGACTCGGCGCTCTCGGCGTCTGTATCTTCCGGATCGGCCTTTGCAGCGGCGACTTTAGGGGCGTACTCGACGACGAAGGGCGGCTGAAGCTGCTCGCGGATCAATGCGAACTTGGCGAGCAGCTGGCGGGTCTCGGGCGAGGCGGCCAGCGTCCAGTCGATGCGGCGTTCGGCGCCCTGCGCGTCGATGAAGGAGAGTGACCAAGTTTCGTGCTCTTCGTCGTAGGCGGGGGCATGCAGTGCCTTGAACTGGTAGCTGCGCTGAATTTTCTCGAGTTCGGAGTGCAGCTCCACGAGTTTGGCTGGTGCCGTGCCGGCGGGACCCTCAAAGTCAGAGCGCTTGGCGGGTTCTTTGCCCTCGTGCGCGAAGAGGCGCGCGAAGAGGCCGGTGACTTCGTCATTGCGGAGGCGCTTGTTGACCTTCTCAAAGAAGCCGAGGTAGTCGTTGAGCTGGCTCATGAATTTGGTGAGCGCGGAGCCTTCGAGCGATGCGCCGCCGGCGCCGTAGCGGACGATCATGCCGTCAGAGGCGCGCTTGACCATGACGCGGACGAATTCGCGCTCGTCTTTGATGTACTGCTCGAACTTGCCCTTCTTGATTTTGAAGAGCGGCGGCTGGGCGATATAGACGTGGCCGCGGCGGATCAGCTCCGTCATGTGGCGGAAGAAGAAAGTGAGGAGCAGGGTGCGGATGTGCGAGCCGTCGACGTCGGCGTCGGTCATGAGGATGATACGGCCGTAGCGCAGCTTGCTGGGGTCGAAGTCTTCTTTGCCGATGCCGCAGCCGAGGGCGGTGATCATGGCGCGGATTTCTTCGTGGCCGAGCATTTTGTCGTAGCGGGCTTTTTCGACGTTGAGGATTTTGCCCTTGAGGGGCAGGATGGCCTGGAAGCGGCGATCGCGTCCCTGCTTGGCGGTGCCGCCCGCGGACTCACCTTCGACGAGGTAGAGCTCGCAGCGGTCGGGCTGGCGCTCGGAGCAGTCGGCGAGTTTTCCGGGCAGGCCGCCGCCGTCGAGCGCGCCCTTGCGGCGAGTGAGGTCGCGGGCTTTGCGTGCGGCCTCGCGGGCGCGTGCGGCTTCAATAGCCTTGTTGATGATGCGCCTGGCGACGGGAGGGTTCTGCTCGAGGAACATGCCGAGCTTTTCATTGACGAGCGCCTGGACGGTGCCGGCAATGTCAGAGTTGAGCTTGCCCTTGGTCTGGCCCTCAAACTGGGGCTGCGGCAGCTTGACGCTGATGACGGCGACCAGGCCCTCGCGCACGTCGTCGCCGGAGAGGTTTTCCTTGACGTCTTTGAAGAGGCCGAGTTGCTGGCCGGCTGAGTTGATGGTGCGGGTGAGCGCGGTCTTGAATCCGGAGAGGTGGGTGCCGCCGTCGACGGTGTTGATGTTGTTGGCGAAGCAGAAGACAGTTTCGGAGTAGCTGTCGTTGTACTGGAGAGCGATCTCCATATCGACGCCGTCGCGGAGGCCTTCCATGACGATGGGCTTGTCGTGGAGGACCTGCTTGCCCTTGTTGATGTGCTTGATGAACTCGGCAATACCGCCGGCATACTTGAAGTCGGCGCGCTTGGGGGCACCGGTCTTGGGGTCAGTGGTGCGTTCGTCGGTGAGCGAGATGGCCAGGCCCTTGTTCAGGAAGGCGAGCTCGCGCAGGCGCTGGGCGAGCGTGTCGTAGTTGTACTCGGTGACGGTGAAGATGGACTTGTCGGGCAGGAAGTGAACCTTGGTGCCGCGCTTTTTGGAGGTGCCGGACTGGCGGAGCTTACTGACGGGCGCGCCCTTGGAGTATTCCTGCTCCCAGGTATGGCCGTCGCGCCAGATTTCGACGTCGAACTCTTCGCTGAGGGCGTTGACGCAGGAAACGCCGACGCCGTGCAGGCCGCCGGAAACCTTGTAGGTGGAGGAGTCAAATTTGCCGCCGGCGTGAAGTTTGGTAAGCACGACCTGGACGGCGGGCATTTTCTCGCCGGTATCGAGGGTTTTCTCGTCGACGGGGATGCCGCGGCCATCGTCGACAACAGTGATGGAGTTGTCGACGTGGATGGTGACTTCAATGTGAGTTGCGTATCCGGCGAGCGCTTCGTCGACGGAGTTGTCCACCACTTCATAGACGAGATGATGCAGGCCCATTTCCCCGGTGGAGCCGATGTACATGGCGGGGCGAAGACGCACGGCCTCGAGGCCTTCCAGCACCTTGATATTTTCGCTGGTATAGGTGGCTTGGTCGGGGTTTCCGGGAAGAATCGTCTCAGTGGTAGGGGAAAGCTCTTTGGTGGACATGCCGCTCCGATAACCGAGGGCTCAAGGCACTCTTCTCGCAGCAATAAATGATTGAAAGAAAAGAGTTTTTTCGCCCCGCAATTCTATTTGATTATAGCATGCTGGGGCATGGGAGGGGGTGTGGAATCGGGGGTGGTGCGGGGCTGGGCCGAGGGGGTATCTCGGGTAACAAAACTGTTGTTTACTTAATAAATAAAAACCGAGAACTGGACACACGACTTTAAAAGTATAAACTCAATTTTGTCAGAAGTCATCAACACTTAAGTTGCAGAAGAAAAAGGGGAACCTACTTATGAAACTCGCCATTCGCGCTCTCGTTTTCGGCATCGCTGTTTCCGGCCTCGCTGCCAGTGCTCTTACCGCTCACATGGGCAACAATTCCGCCATGGTAAACAGCCACATGACCGCAATGGCGAGCCAGCAGGTGGTGGGTGCATCTCCCATGCCAACCTGCATTCCGAGCTGCGGAATTCAGTCCGGTATGCATCGGTAGGATTACTTTCGTACCACAATAGTTGTACAAAGTAAGTTTTCTCTCATTTTCCTTATTGTGACAGCGGTCCAGCTGGGGTATCCTCATGTGGCAACTTGAGGTGAAGCTCCATGCTGACCGCTGAACACTTTTTGGTTTACGCCGAACCATTTCTGGACCTGGTTGTACTCGTCGCTTTTCTGAAGGCTGGATTGGGCCGCCGTCTGCCTGCGACCCGCAACTACCTTGGATTGCGTGTCGGCTCCGCATTCCTGCTGAACAGCATGCTGGAAATCCAACATCTGTTCCCAATTGCGAAGGTCACGCAGTGCTACCTGTACTTTTACACGTACTGGACCCTCTATCTGATCGGCGCGGTGCTGATCTTCCTTGTAATCCGTGAAATTTACAGCGAACTCATGCGGCCTGTACCGCAGTTGCGCAGGCTGGGACTGGTGGTGTTCCGCTGGGTGCTTGCGATTTCGTGCATCATTGCCGGCATTATCGCTGTCAGCGCAGGAATGACGCCGATGCACACTTTTGCGGACAGGCTGGTCTACACGGCGGAACTTTGTCTGCATTCTGTTTCTGTCCTTGAACTTTGCCTGCTCGCATTTATCGCTTTGACTATCCATAGCCTGGGCCGGTCCTTCCGTAGTCCGTTGTTCGGCATCGCGCTTGGCCTTGGCATTCAAGCCGCAGCGGACTTCGTTATCTTTGCGATAACGCGCTGGGAGCACGCAAAGATCTGGTCGGTCGCAAATCTCCTTTCCGAGGTTCTCACCGCAATCGTGCTCCTGACTTGGACAACCTATTTCCTGCTGCCGCAACGGCAGGAGGAGTGTGGCGTGATCACGGTGCCGACGCCGTCCCCGCTGATCCGGTGGAACGATGTTGCCCAAGCGCTTGGCCACGGTTCACCGCGCGTCGCAGCGGGCGTGTCCACGGGGTTCTTCCTGCAGGATGTGGAACGGGTAGTCGATCGCGTGCTGGCCCGGAACCAGTTTACGGAACCGAAGACCACTTCCAAGGTCAGCTAGTTCATTCTGAATTCCTTCAGCCGGTGCGGTAGATGTCGCACCGGCTGAATTGTTTCCATAGCATTGCACGGGAGAACGAATGCTGCACGCGATGAACACGCTGAGTATGGCTTGCATGGTGGAACCGATCTTGTGGTTCCTGGCGCTGTTCAGCTACTCGCATTTCAGCTCGAAGATGCATTTCTTTTCGTTCCGCCTGTACCTGGCTGCGCAGTTGGCAGTATCCGCCCTGTCTGTGCCGGTGCTTTTTCTCTTTCTCTCATCGCATGGACCGGCGGCGAACCGGCTCATGGTTCTTTACACGCAGATCTTCTGGAGCGGATCAGTGCTTGCGGGAATGATTGCCCTCGCGGTTCTTCGTGGGATTCTGAAGCGGTTTCTCGCATCGCTGGTGGGGCTGCAACGGGTGGCGCTGGTTACCTTCCAATGGCTGCTGGTGGTGGCATTTTTTGTGATTCTGGACCGCATGCTGGCGGATTCGGGGCACGCAACGCTGGAGAATGAACTGGCCATCCTCTCTTACGGAATCAGCCTGACGCAGCTCGTTCTGCTGGCGTTGCTGATGCCATTCACGTTCATTGTGCGGAGGTCGCTGCGGTCCCATCTGCAGGATTTGATGATGGGCCTGGCCATGCTGGCGACTTCAAACAGCGTGCTCGGTATTTTCTTCCATGCCGAGGGGGCGCTTGGTTCGGGTGCTGCCGCCGTGACGGGCCATGTTGTCCTGGTGACGACGCTGATCTTCTGGATTTGCTGCTTTGTTACGGAAGAGAAGGCGGAGCATCCGAGGATGCTTCCGATTGATTCGAAGCTGGTTCGCTGGAGCGAGAAGCTGAGACTACTGGATCGCAGCTCAGCTCCGGCAGAGCGCGGCCGGTAGCTGCGGCAGGGAAGGGAGACAGGAAAGCCAGACCGAGAGGTCTGGCTTTTGTTCCTGAAAGAATGCGTGGGACCGCCCAGGATTCCCCTTGAGGGCGTTATTGGGCGTCAGCTGGCTCCACGGCCACGAAACGGCCGGTACGACCGCGATCGACGAACTTTACGTGACCGTCAATCTTGGCGAAGAGGGTGTCGTCGCTGCCGCGGCCGACGTTGAGGCCGGGCTTGATGCGGGTGCCGCGCTGGCGGACGATGATGGAGCCTCCGGTGACGAACTGGCCGCCAAAGGCCTTGACGCCGAGCCGCTGCGCATTGGAGTCGCGACCGTTTTTAGAACTTCCTAATCCTTTTTTATGTGCCATGGTGTGTTCCCTGGGCCGGCGTAAAAGCCGGCAGAATTTTTATGCCCGGTAAGAGTTGCCGTCGACCTGAATCTCGTTGATCCGGATCTGGGTGTAGTCCTGACGGTGCCCCTGCAGCTTCTTGTATTGCTTCTTCCGCTTGTAGTGGAAGACGAGAATTTTGTCGGCGCGGCCTTCGCCTTCGACCGTAGCGAGCACCTTGGCCGAAGCGGGCTTGGTGACCGAGCCCGCCTCACCGGAGAATGCCAGAACGTCGCTGAACTCGATCTGGCCGTCCTGATTGGCGGAAACGGTTTCGACCTTCAGGACGTCGCCGGGGGCGACGCGATACTGTTTGCCGCCAGTGCGGATGACAGCGTACATGATTCCTCCCGCGCTCCACATGGGGCGCGCAATAAGATTCTTTGATGGCAAGCTGACGTCGGACGGGGTGTGCGTTTCGAGGAAGCGCGCAAACTGCCGGTCCGCTGGCTCCGTAACAGAACGGAGACTTCCGGGCAGAACTGCCAAACTACTTAAGTCTAATTGGGTGTTTCGGTGCGGTCAATGCGGAAACGAAGCGGAGAGGTGGAATTCCGGGGGCGTGCTGCCTGGAAGCTGCTTTGGGGCGGGGATTGCGCAGGCGGGCCGGGCGGGCGGAGAATCGGAGTCACCGCGCAGGCGAGTGTAAACTCGGGCGCGAATGCGGCGTCTATTCAACCGTATGGAAGGAATCGTAGGGGTGGATTACTCGACGGTGGCCTGGAAGGCGGGCATCGCGGAGATGGATGACTTCGACGAGGTGGTGCGGCTGTATCGGCCGCGCATCTTCCGCTACCTGATTGCCACGTTGCGGGACCGGGACCTGGCGGAGTCGCTGACGCAGGATTGCTTCCTGAAGGCGTGGAATGCGCGGCACCAGTTTCGGGGCGATTCCAGCCTGATGACGTGGCTGACGCGGATCGCGGTGAACCTGGCGCGCGACCACGCGCGGAGCCAGCGGATGCGGTTCTGGCAGAAGGCGCGGGCGGAAGATATTGATCCGGCCGATATTGGGGACTGGCTGGCGGATGAGCGGAGTTCGCCGGAGCAATCGTTGCTGGCGCGGGAGCAGGCCGGCACGGTATGGGAAGCGGTGAAGGCGCTGTCTCCCAACCAGAGGACAGTTTTTCTGTTGCGGTTTGTTGAGGAAATGGAGCTGCCGCAAATCGCTGTTGCGACGGGAATGAATGAGAACACGGTGAAATCGCACCTGTACCGGGCGCTGCGCGCGGTACGCGAGAAGGTAGGGACGCGAGTATGAACAGGCAGGAACAAGACCGCAGGATGGTGGCGATTGAGGAGATGGAGAGGGAACTGGCCCAGCCGCTGGGCTGTTATCGCGAGGCGGTGACGGCGCTGGCAGAACGGGAGATGGCGCGCACGGCGCGAATTGTGATGCCGGCGGAGCAGACAACTGGTTGGCGCCCGGTGTGGGCGTATGCGTGGGCTCCGGCCGGGCTGCTGCTGCTGTTGCTGGTGGTGGGGCTGGCGAAATCGAACCATGCGGTTGTGCAATCCGCGGCAACGAATGAGCCGGTCGTAGCGCGGGTGGAAGCGGCTCCAACGCCCCAGCATGTGAGCGACGACGCCCTGATGACTGAGATTGACGAGGACCTGAACCAGAATGCTCCGACGCCGCTGGCGCCGCTGGAGGTCTCGACTACAAGTAAAACCCACACAAACACGACCCAAGTGGAGGACACCTATGGTGTGGAACCTTAAGAGAATCTGGCTGCCGGCAGTGATGGCGGCGCTGATGATACCGGCATGCGCCCCGGCAATGGCGCAAATGGGGCATCCGCCCAGACCGCCGATGGAGCGGGAATTCCATATGCATTTCGGGCGCTGGTGGGATAACCCCCATGTGGCCGAGAAACTGGGATTGACGGCCGATCAGCAGAAGAAGATGAACCAGATTTTCCAGAACCATAAGCTGAAGCTGATCGATCTGCATGCCAACCTGCACAAGCAGGAAGCGATTCTGGGTCCGCTGATCGGGGCCGATAACCCGAATGAGAGCCAGATTCTGGCTCAGATCGACGTGGTGGCCCAGGCGAGGGCAAATCTGGAGAAGGAATTTGCGCGGATGCTGCTGGGGATTCGCCGCCAACTGACGCCCGAGCAGTGGCAGAAACTGAAGGTGATGTATCACGAGCGGATGGAACGGATGAAACACCGCTGGCACCACCATGGTGCGGAGGGTCCGCATGGGCCGATGCCGCCGCCACCGCCGTCGGGTGGTGGGCAGGCACCGCCTCCGCCGCAAATGTAAGTGGGTGGCGGTTATGAGAGGCAGAGGGGAGCGATGCAAGGTCGCTCCCCCGTTCTTTTTGGGGCCAGCGAGGGGGTGAGGCTTTTAAGAATTCTGGCAGCCCCCATCCATTTTGTGTATAAGTTATTGATTCTATGTGGACGAGCGGGTGTGAGAATCGAGGGATCCCTGTTGGTTTTGCGGGGAAGTTGCTGATTCCAAGGGGTAGACCAGGGTTTTACCAGGCCCTCCGAGCATGAAGACAAGAAGCGACCGCTTCGTCTGCTTTGTTATTTCCCGCTATTTCAGAGTAGCAATTTTGGGGGTAATTTCCGGCAGGAATGGCCGTCCGGGCGGGCAGCGATTCGCCTTTCGAGCGCGCATGGAAAAGCTCCCGCAGGTGGCGGGAGCCCGATGGTGAAATCTGGTAAAGATCAGGCGGTGGCAAGCGCCTTGATGCGGGCGTTGAGGCGGCTCTTGTAGCGCGAAGCAGTGTTGGCGTGGAGGACGCCCTTCTGGACGCTCTTGTCGAGGGCCGAGGCGGTTGCCTTGTACTGCTCCTGCGCGGCCTTGAGGTCGCCCTTCTGGATGGCCTCGCGCATGGCGCGGAGGGAGGTGCGGACGCGGCTCTTGTTGGCGCGATTCACCACAGTCTTGCGTTCGGTCTGACGGGCTCGCTTGAGCGAGGAAACATGATTGGCCATGGTGCTTAGGAGATCCTTCAATCGTTGCTGAAATGGGATGCAGACAGAAGGCACAATTCGACCGCATCCGCTGCAAAGTATAAGTTTACGGGGAAATGCGGGGGTGGGTCAATATCGGGGTGCTGGGGACACATCTCGCTCTGCGGCAGATTAGAAAGAATGCAGGATCGAGATTCTCTGTCTGGATTCGACTTTGGAGGAAATGCCGCGTGCTTCCGGCTAATCCAGGTTCTTTTTCGTCTTACCGACGCCGGTGCCCAGTACGCGCTGATCCGGGTACCCGTGATAGGAGATTCGGTTGAACTCTTTGCTTACCTGTAATTGGATCGTAAATATAGGTACGGAACCTTCGACTGTGTCACCTATTACTTTATTCGCGTTAGCCGCGATGTACCATGCTTGCCATCCTTCATCCGGGGTTCCGGCCGTGAGTACATCCATGTGTTGATCAATGGCGTCTCTCATCAACTGTTTAGCTTCTTCTTTGCTGATGGTCCACTGCGCTTTTTTCTTGGTCACCTTTCCGTTGAAGTGGTAGTTGCCATGTATACCGTCATAGACTTTCGTAAAAATCATTGGCAATCCGTGATCTTCCGGTGAAACCATGTAATCAAGGAGTTCGGTGATGTCTGCTACGGTGTAGGTGCCCTTTTTGCGGAGCAGAGGCAACGGGCCTCGCTTGACGGGTACATTGGGGTATAAATTGTCCAGCGCCTTACCGACTCCGTCGAGGAATGATCTCAGGCGACCGTAATCGTCTCCGGAATAAACTCCGGCAAAGTTTCCTAGGTAATTGTCTGCTCTGATTTCTATGACAGGCTGGATTGTGCTGCCACTCTGGCGCGGATTGGCAGAGGGCGGGGACATCTTTGGCTGCACTGCTGCCTGATAGACCGGCGGGGCGGCAGAACGGTGCAAATGGGATTGCGCTGCCGGCTGCCCTTGCGATGGGTGTGCGGAAGACACGGCAGGGTGTTGCATTGGCTGTGCTGCTGCGTGGTTTGTCGGGCGGTAGACGGGTGGTGCGGTGGAGTGACGCAAATGGGGTTGCACTGCCGGTTGCCCTTGCGATGGGAGTGCAGGAGACATGGCAGGGTGTTGCTTTGGTTGTGCCGCAGTCCGGTTGGCCGGGCGGTAGACGGGTGGTGCGGCGGGATGACGCAAATGGGATTGCGCTGCTGCCGGCCGCCCCTGCGATGGGTGTGCGGAAGACATGGCGGGGTGTCGAATTGGTTGTACCGCTGCCTGGTTGGCCGGGCGATACGCGGGCGGGGCAGTTGTGGTCAATCGTTTCGGAGAATTTGCCATGCTACTCCTTCAGATGGAATGAGACGGCTGCTATGAACAACGACCAATTCTACTTCTATCCTTATGCCGGAGCGAACACTGGAGCGATTACTATGGATTGATTTTGCTGGCTTTGGCGGATTGGTGGAAATGGTGGGCCGGCACGGATTAAGGGAAACGCCCTGGCTGGCGGGTTCCGCAGGCTCAGCCGCGGAGGCTGATGGGTGGGTGTTCAACGGCGGAGAGTTGTCGGAAGGCGTCGTCGGGCAGTTCGAGGACGGTGGTGGCGAGGTTCTCTTCGAGGTGCTCCATGTTGGAGGTTCCGGGGATGGGGAGGGTCGAGGGCGAGCGGCGGAGGAGCCAGGCAAGCGCGACCTGCTTGGGCGTGGCGTCCAGTTCGCGGGCGATGTGTTCGAGCACCTCGTGGCCGTGACGGGCCTGGCCGAGCGGAGCCCAGGGGATGAAAGCGATGCCATTCTGGTCGCAGTGGTCGAGGAGGTAATCCCACTCGCGATCGGCGAAGCTGTAGCGGTTCTGGACGGAGACGATGGGGGTGAGTCTGCGGGCGCGTTCCAGGTAGTCCATGGAGATGTTGCAGAGGCCGATGTGGCGGATTTTGCCCTGTTCCTTGAGTCGGACGAGGGTTTCGATGGAAGCCTCGAAGGCGACGGCCGGGTCGGGGATGTGGAGCTGGTACAAGGGGATGCAGTCGAGACGGAGGCGGTTGAGGCTTCCATGGACGGCTTCTTCGAGGTGTTTGGGGCTGGCGTTGTGGGTCCACTTGCCGGGTCCAACGCGCTCCCAACCTCCCTTGGTGGCGATGACAAGATCGGCGGGGTAGGGATGGAGGGCTTCCGCGATGAGTTCTTCTGCGATGTGGGGGCCGTAGGAGTCGGCAGTATCGATGAAATTCACGCCGAAATCGACGGCGCGATGGAGGATGCGGACGGCTTCGAGGCGATTTTCCGGAGGGCCCCAGATGCCTCGTCCGGTGATGCGCATGGTTCCATAGCCGAGACGGTTAACGACGAGATCGCCCAAGGTGACAGTTCCTACCGCGGCCGTCTGCGGCGCGCCAATGGTCAAAGTAGACATCGAGTTCCCCCTCGAGATGATGGGATTGAGCGTGCGGAGGTCGTGCCCTGGCTAATCCTTTAGACGTAGGGGGAGGAGTTGGGATAGATGCGGGAGGGCGATTCTGGAAGTGAGCAGTGCCGGATCGGGTACGGGAGCATGGGGAATGAGCGAGATTTTCGGCGGGGTGGATTGACGCTCGACTCGAGTCGGGCTACTCTGAGCGCAACGACGGCGAAGCATATTGGTATTCGATGCCAACCCGGTCCCAGCAGCGCAGCAGGCGCAAGCCCTGTGCAATGCGAGCGATGCGCTGCGAGACGACGCCGTTTTCCCGACACTATCCATACAACCGGCCGGATGCGATGCAGACGGTACTGGAGGTCATGACCCCGCTTGATGAGAAAAGCGCTGGAAATCACGCCGAATCTTGAGCCCCTGTTCGGGACCCGCGATGAAAACCTGAGGCTCATGGAGACGATGCTCCATGTGCATATCGATTTCGAATCCGATGGGCTGATGGTGGAGGGTCCGGAGGAAAGCGTGAGCCGTGTGGAGCGGATATTTGCGGACTTTGAGGCGCTGCGACGAGCGGGGGTGAACCTGCAGAACGGCGAGCTGAACGGGATGCTGCGTCTGGTGACGGCGGATCCTTCGATTACGCTGCGGAGCCTGGTGGATGCGGGGCGGCAACGTTCGGCGGGGACGAAGCGGACGGTGCAGCCGAGGTCGTTGAACCAGCGGCGGTATGTGGAGTCGATTGAGCAGTGCGACATGGTCTTCGGGATTGGGCCGGCGGGTACGGGCAAGACGTACCTGGCGGTGGCGATGGCGGCCTCGGCACTGATGGCGAAGAAGGTAAGCCGGATTATCCTGGTGCGGCCCGCGGTGGAAGCGGGCGAAAAGCTGGGATTTTTGCCGGGCAGTCTGCAGGAAAAGGTGGATCCGTATCTGCGGCCGCTTTACGACGCGCTCTACGACCTGCTGGAGCCGGAGAAAGTGGACAAGATGCTGGAGCGCAACGTGATAGAGATTGCTCCGCTGGCGTTTATGCGCGGGCGGACGCTGAACGAGGCGTTCATCATCATGGACGAGGCGCAAAATACGACGAGCGAGCAGATGAAGATGTTCCTGACGCGGCTGGGGAATCACTCGAAGGCCGTGATCACGGGCGACATCACGCAAATTGACCTGCCCAACCCGCGACGGTCGGGGCTGGTGGAGGCGATGGGCGTGCTGCAGGGTGTGGAAGGCATCGGGTTTGTGCACTTTGAGGATGGCGATGTGGTGCGGCATCACCTGGTGCAGCGGATTATCCAGGCCTACGACAGCTTTGGGCGCCAGCAGCAGGAGCTGCCGCTCTCGATGGACGAGGAGACGCGGAAGAAGTCGTCGCCGAAGCCGCAGTGAGCGGTCGCCAGTCGATTAGGACAGTTGCGATAACATAGAAAGCAAGGGAGGGGGCGTTGCTCCCTCCCTTTTGCTTTAGCACGGTTTGCTTTCTGAAAAGATGATCCTGGTAGAACCTGAAATACGCGCTGCTTATGCAAGACGCCTGCGAATGAACGACCTGCGGCAGTTTGTGGAGCAGGCGCAGGCGGCGGTAAAGCTGCGCGGGGATGTTTCTGTGCTGCTGACGGGGGACCGGCAGATTCGTCGGTGGAACCGGGATTTTCGCGGCAAGAACAAGGCGACGGATGTGCTGTCGTTTCCGGCGGTTGCGCTGGACGATGTGCCGTCGCCGATGGCCGGGGACCTGGCGATTTCTGTAGAAACAGCCGATGAGCAGGCCAAGGAACAGGGGCATGCGCTAGCCGAGGAACTGAAGGTTCTGATGCTGCACGGGCTGTTGCACCTGGCCGGATACGACCACGAGACCGATGACGGTACGATGGCGCGCGTGGAACGGCGGCTGCGAGTGAAGCTGGGGTTGAAGGCCGGGCTGACGGAGCGTGCACAGACGGAGCCGGTGAAGAAGACGGCTGCGGCGACGAAGAAATCGGCGGCGAAGTCGACACGGACACGAAGGCGCATGCGATGAGCTACGTGGATGCCGCGGTGATTGCCGTTCTGCTAGTGATCTACACGATTGCCTCGTATGTAGAGCGGCTGTACATGGAGATGGGCCGGTTTCTGGCCCGGGAATACCAGGAAAATATTGACGCGTGGGAGCAGGACATTGAGCCGCGGATGGGGCTGAAGCGCGGGCTGCTGCAGCTTTGCGCGGTGCTGCTGGTGCAGTTGTCGTTTGCGGCGCTGCTGGTGCTGATTGAGTGGCCGGCGGTGTTGCATGTACTGGTGGCGCCCTCGGAACTGGCGGGCGAGCTGGCGCAGACGGCGCTGACGGTGGTGCTGCTGATTGTGATCTTCAACCAGTTTTTGCCGTTTGTGCTGTTCAGCCGGACGAAGGGGATGTGGCTGAGGCGCTGGCGGTATGTGCTGATCGCGTTCCTGTACCTGGTGGTTCCGGTGGCGCTGGTGCTGCAGTTTTTTATTTCGATTGCGTCGCTGGCGGAGGTTCCAGCGGAGGCTCGGGGCGAGGATGAAGCCGAAGCGGTGGAAGCGCTGATTGAGGCGGGCGAGGAAGAGGGAATCCTGGACGAGAGCGACCGGGAGCTGGTGCGGTCGGCGCTGGAGTTTGGCGATAAGGTGGCGCGGGAGGTGATGACTCCGCGGCCGCAGATAGTTGCCGTGCCGGGCGGGACGACGCTCGAGCAGTTCACGGAGATGCTGCAGGTGAGGCCGCTCTCGCGTGTGCCGGTGTATGAGGGATCGCTGGACCAGATTACGGGAATTGTCTTTTCGCATGACCTGCTGGGCATCAGCGATGAGGACGCGAAGACGCGCACGGTGGCGAGTTTGCAGCGGCCGGCGAGTTTTGTTCCAGAGACGAAGCGGGTGAACGAGCTGCTGCGTGAGATGCAGATGGAAAAGCAGCACATGCGGATTGTGATTGACGAGTACGGCGGCGTGGCGGGGCTGGTGACGATTGAAGATCTGCTGGAAGAGATTGTGGGAGCGATTTCTGACGAACATGAAGAGACCGACGAGATGGCGCAGGTGACGCGCGAGGCCGATGGTGCGTGCGTGGTTCCGGGGTCGCTGGAGCTGGATGAATTGAAGGAGCTGATGCACGAAGAGATAGAGATTCCGGAAGACACGGATGCGACGACAGTGGCGGGTCTGGTGAGCGAACTGGCGGGACGGATTCCGATGGCGGGCGAAGTGATTGAGCGGCACGGGCTGCGGTTTGAGATTCTGGCGTCAACGGACCGGAGGATTGAGCGGCTGCGCGTGTCGCGGATTCCCGAGGTGGCGGCATGAGCGGGCACGGGAAGAGCGGCGGAGCGAAGGCGGGAGCCGCTAAGAGAGGAAGCAAGATGCGATCGGGATTTGTTTCCGTGGTGGGGCGGCCGAACGCGGGGAAGTCGACGCTGGTGAATGCGCTGACGGGCGAGAAGGTTGCGATTGTGACGAGCAAGCCGCAGACGACTCGGACGCGCATCCACGGGATTGTGGATGTGCCGGCGAAGAAGGGCAAGCGGCCGGCGGCGCAGATTGTGTTCGTGGACACGCCGGGTGTGCATAAGCCGGGAAATGTACTGGACCGCAGGATGCTGCAGGAGGTGCATTCGGCGCTGGAGAGCCGCGACGTGGTGATCTGGATGGTGGATGCCTCGCGGCGGATTGCTCTGCCGGGAATGAAGGTGCATGAGGGCGTTCCGGCGGGGGAAGAGACGGGCGGGCGAAAGCGCGCGGATCTGGCGGAGAACGAAGACGCGTTTGTGTTTGCGCTGGTGAAGAAGCTGGACTGCCCGGTGTTCCTGGTGATCAACAAGATTGATTTGGTGGAGCGGGAGAAACTGGTTCCGCTGGTGGCGGAGCTGAGCAAGCTGCACCATTTTGCGGAGATTTTTCCGATTTCGGCGCGGAAGCGCAAGGGCACCGAAGAGCTGCTGGAGAAGCTGGTGGAGTATCTGCCAGAGGGGCAGCGGTATTTTCCGGAGGGACAGTTTACGGATCAGCCGGAGCGGTTTCTGGTGGCGGAACTGATTCGCGAGCGGATCCTGATGGAGACGGGCGAGGAAGTTCCGTATGCTTCGGCGGTGCTGATTGAGCAGTACGAGGAGCCGGTGAGCGAGAAGAATCCGCTGACGCGGATTGCGGCGGCGATTTACTGCGAGCGGCCGGGGCAGAAAGCGATTCTGATTGGGAAGGGCGGCGCGAAGCTGAAGGAGATTGGCGCCGGCGCGCGCAAGGAGATTGAGTCGCTGCTGGGGACGCGGGTTTACCTGGAGCTGCATGTGAAGGTGAAGGATCGTTGGCGGGAGTCGCAGGGTTTTGTGGAGGGGTTGGACTGGCGGCGGCAGTTGGAGGAGATGGAATAGCTATTAGCTCCTAGCTGGGTTTCGCTGTTGGTATTGATAGGGAGTTGCGCCATTTCGCTCTGAGTTTTGATCGGGACAAACTTTTATAAGTGAGTTGCAAGTGGGAGTTATTTGTCTTTCTGAACGGTCTGAAGACTGTTGGCAGGTTGCCGGATGGGCATTCCGATAACTCCTGGATGATGTGATTCGTTTCTCTGGCAACAATTCGGTGATCAAAGAAGAGCTGGAAGAAGCGAAGATTTATGATGCGCTATCGCTCTACAGATATCCTCAGGACTTAGCGGTATTGATTTTGACTGAAATCAAGCGGACTGTGCGGGCGCTCATAGCTGGAGAAATTGAATCCGGCATTCTGCTTCAGCCCTTCGGCGATGCAGAAACGAGAGGCCAGTACATCGCCAGCTTGCGGGCACTTTTATCCATAATTGAAAATTTTGAGTAGGACAGATCCAGATTTCAGAGCTGCTATTCGAGGGTGCTGAGGCCGGGGGCGTCTGCGGTATGGCTCCGATTTCACGCGCGGGACATGAGCCCCCCGGCGTAGTTTATCGGGCTTATGCGGGGCTGAGTTGCGGGGTGGCGGCTGGGGCTGCGACCGTAGCTGGGGCTGTGCCGAGGGC
>JAJYVU010000042.1:0-29510 GCA_021791875.1 Acidobacteriota bacterium
CGGCGACGGGGATTATCCCCTCAAACCCGACGCATATGGAGTACGCATCCTGAGGGCAAGGTCACTTGTGGCCATCAATTTTGATGTTTGAGAGAACCCGGGGATTCCTCACTTAGCTAATGGCCGGTCGCAAGTTGATGAGCGAATATTAGGTAGATGCTTGCTGTCCAAGTGTAAGCGGGATCCCGCAGTCCTTTGCCAGTCGTAGCATCGAAGTTTTCTGACATCCCGGACTTCTGTGTCATTAGACAAAAGTTCTTTCGCAGAGAATTCGCAAGTGCATGATGCCCCATGTCATCTAGGCCATTCACAATGATCATAGTGGCTGGAGCCCATATCGGCCCACGCCAATAGCCATCCGCTCTATAGAAGGGGCTTGTGGTTGGCTCCGATGGCAGCCCGAATGGAGAATTCTTCAAGCGCTTCGTGATGTCATCTACAAGCTGCGTACGAACTGATGGGGGAAGCCGCCGTCCAAGAATGACAGGCATGTCAAGTAAAAGGCTATCTGATCGAATGGGCTTTCCGGTAATAACCCGGAAAGCGACGAATCGATGGCCGTTCCAAAACTTCTGCAACATTTTATGCAGAAGCAACGTTGATCGGTTCTGCCACATGTTGGCCTGCTTGTCCAAGCCAAGTTTCTGAGCCATCCTAGACAGAACTTCCATCTGAATCACGAGGTAGGCGCTCAGGTCGGGGGACTCCACCAGTCCCCCATGACGAAATACGGTCGAATTGTCCCATCCGGAATCATCACCCTGTTCATAGTCGGGCAGACCATCGCCATCCGGATCGCGGTAAATGAAATACCATTCCGTCCATCTTTCGAGCGGCTTATAGACTTGCTTAAGGTGCACTGGATCGTCGAAATGACCGTGCCGAAACATCCATTGGAGAGCCCATCCATGGACAGGAGGTTTCGAATACTCCCACTCCAGGGAATCAGCATCCCATTTGTCAGGAAACGCTCCAATCCTATTTTGAGCGTCGATAGGCAAAAGGAACTGATCCCATGCCAAAGCCGGATTGCTAAGCGACATGGCCATCGCATTAAAGGTCTGATCCCACGACCAAATATACGTCATCCAATTTTTCGACATGAGCATTGCCGGGCGTTTGAAATTCCCGTCTGGGCTCACTACGCTTTCCCAGTCAACGTAAGCGGCAAGTTCGGCTCCGACTCCAAGGTAGTTGGGCACGCTGGGCATAGTTTTGAGCCAGGCCGCATATTCCCTGGTATCCTGTTCTTCAACTTGATCAAAGCTGCCCGTGGCCTGATGGGGCAGCCATGCACTGTTGTATGCGTCTAGTTCACCTTCAAAACTGTCTGATCCGGATTGAGGTGCGAACACCAAAGCGGCATTGTATGATTTGTTGCCGCCAGTGATGGTCGATTCTTTCATTGAACCACGAACGGCCCATAACATGTATTTCATCGAACTGCTGTTGATTTCCCATTCGCCTTGTGGGTAGGCCACAGCCCACGAGTGAAGGGAGACGAGACGCAACTCGATGTCGGTACCGCGAAAACGCAACCGTTCAGGCCCTTGAAAACATATCTCAACCTCACCTCCACCACCCGAAAGGGTTAGGGATACTGGTGTGGCGGAAGCCGTGAAGGGAACCTCTTTCCCATGCTGCATGATCTGAATTTTGAAAGCACGGTGCCCCCCGTCATGCATGGTCCGGAGAAACACGCCCTTCGATTGATGAGGCGCCTCAAACTTGCTCATGTTCGAGATGGCAAGATAAGATCCATAGTGGCTGAAAGGAATTCGCCGTATGCTGAAGTGAATATCACCTCTATATTGGTAATCGCTGCCCTGTGCCATAGCTGGATTGGTGGAGAGCAAGCCGAGGATCGCGATGCCTAGAAACAACGTGATGCATCGGCTCAGTAGGAGGTCTAATCCATTCACTGCACCATATCGGTCGATGTAGGCTTTTGAGCTTAGCAACCGTTGCCGCATTTCGCCATTCCCCTTTAGAACGCAACCATTGACACAAAGACCGCGGGCAGCCGTCGAGCTAACGGCGCAACTCCACTGAGTCGACTTCTGTCATGCGCTCGTACAGATATCCCCACTGTTGCCTTTTTCCTGCAAAGGAAGCCATTACGGAGCTTCCATTTACATTCACCGAAGCGAGCTTTACAACGTCTCCGAGCCCTGCTTCTCACGTGCGGCCTATCTTTCTCCTGTCCACTCACCTCTCTGCGGCTATGCTTGCCATGCCTGTCGTATCTTCAGTACTCACCTTGCTACGATGGTCTGACATTTTGCATTCTGATAGACAGAGAAGAGTTACGCCGAGTCTCTTGGGTCTCAACGAGTCTGATTGCCTCGCACTGTATGCCGTTTCAGGCGGACTTCCTGTACGCAGAGGCCGTAACGGCTGCCAGAAGGATCAGATCGATAATGCGTTTGGAGCCAGCCATTCGTGAAGTTCGCGCTATAGCACAGCCAAAACGTCTCACCGTCGGATTGAATGAATTTACTGGGAATATTGACGAAATATCCTTGGGTGCCGAAATCTTTGAGATAGCAGACCATTCTCCACGGGCCTGCCACATTGTCCGACTCCATAAGAATCGTACTAATCATTCGTGTACTCGGCCAGCCATCGGCGATGCACATAAGATATTTTTTCAGAACCGGGTTGTAGGTGACCGTCACACTGCCCAGATGATTGATCCATTCGAGCATGGGCTTCATTTGCGAATAGTGCCGCGTCCACCGCGGCTTACCGGCCTCGTCATACCCAGCGAAGAATTCATACCGCGATGCATCATTGACTGTCTCGGGGCTGATGCTCACACGAATGAGATAAATAGCATTGCCGGAAAGCCAACTCACAGCACCGAGCTTGGGATGTGGCGTATTCGGCGCATTGCCGTGACCAACAATATAGGCCTTGCCGTCTGGCGAGTGCCTCATGTTCTTGCCGAAATCCACAAAGTGCATTACACCTAGCTGCGGCAACGGCAAACCTGGAATCTGTGACGCAACATCCGTACCGGGCTTATCACCAAGCGCGTCCTTCTTGCGATGTTCCAGGGCATGAAGCTGCACGCCCTTGTCGCCAATGCTTTCTGGGAACAATGGAGCCCATGGTTTGCAGGGACTTTCGACCCAAGTACGCCCGTAATCGCGCGAATAGCGACACCCCATGAACGGTCCAAGCCACGCCCAGTTGTACGTCACATCCTTTACGACACGATAGTTGATGTCGCAGCAGTAAGTCCCGTAGTACCAGATGCCGTCATGGACGAGATTGGCGCATGGATAGCGGCCGCCATAGGGCATGCCCGAACCAGGCCAGATTCCGAGAGCAATTACATCCAGATCCATGGGGTCATCTCCAAGAATCTTGGCGTAGCCCGTGTTGGAATGAAATCCACTTCCGCAACTGGCACTCACCTTCTGCCCTTTGGCATTCAAGACAGTTCCATCGGCAAAAGAGGAATATTGCACTCCGTCGCTGGCCCAGGAAGGATACCAGGTATCAGCATGCGCATACTGTTGGTGCCGACCCGTGAAATACAGGCCGTCATATTTGATGGACGAGGTGAACGGGCAATCCGCTGGGGGATCGGAATACCAGGGTCCTGGATAGGACGGCTGGCCAGGCGAAAGCACCTCGCCGAACGTATATCTTCCCATGGTTAATCCAGCTGCAGCACCGATAGTAAAGTGACGCCTTGAAATCTGGGCCATGTTTGACTCCCCTCTGCCCTGGCTGAATCAATGTTGAGTGTCTTGGCCAGGTACAGTTCCAGCCTCCCGCTCATCAAGACTCATTAATCCGAGCAGGGCGCCCCATGTATAGAAGCGGTCGCTATTCTTGACATCATCACCGGCCCCAGTAATCGCGTTGTAGTTTTCATGCACGTGACCATGTGCTTTCCATCCCTTCAGAAAGAGCGCTAATGACTTTCTGGCAAGTTCCTGGCGTGCGCGATCGATCAGCGGCGAATGATAATTCTGAAGGCCTAGATAAACGAGATAATTCATCGGGCCCCAAATACGACCGCGCCAATAATTCTGATCCTTAAATGCCGGATCGCTGCGTTCAATCGATGGAATCACCCACTTGCCCCAGAACTGCTGGGGATTCAGAAGATGGTCCTTTACCATCCGATTCGCCTGCGAAGGCGTCGCAACGCCTGCCAGCAACGGGTAGAAATTCGTGGGTGAAAGCCGCAGATTATATTTCCCGGTGTGCAAGTCCCGATTTAGAAAGATTCCCAGCTTCGCATTCCACATAGTCTGCAGTTTAGAACGATATTTTGCCGCGCGCGCGTGCAGCGCTACAGCATCACTTTCTTTGCCAAGAATATCGGCAATCTTCGCCAGTGCATCGCAGTCCGCGATGTACATGCTCATCAAGCCCACATCAGCATATTCCAGCTGATGCGTCTTCGGATCGTAGACCGCACGGTCATACATGGGACTGTTGTCCAGCCCCGATTCCAGAATGGCACCTTGGCGTGTTCCCACTGTGGGGTCATCCAGATTCACGGGCTGATTCTCGCCGTCACTGCCCCAAACCAGATAACCGTCACGGTCACGGTGCGTTGCCCACCAGCGGTTCCAGCGCAAGAGCGCCGGATAGGTCTCTTCAAGCAGCCACTTGTCGTGAAACTTCCGATAGAGTCTCAACACCGTAATGGAGCCTACTGGAGGCTCGGACCGATCATTACTCTTCCACCCGTGCGCTCTGGCATAGTTCGGCACAAAGCCTTCCGGCGTTTCTTCTCGCAGGATCTCTACTGCGTTCGCGTAGGCCAGATCACGATCCCCAACGGACGCCAGCGTAGAAGTGAAAAATGTATCCCAGTCAAACAGCACGTAACCACCCCAGCGCACGTTCCACATGCGACTTACCGGCGTTATAACTCTGCGCTTTTCCGGCTCATAAATCGTGTCCCAGCCAATCACCGTCTGGATTGCATCGGCCACAGAGTCCAGCTTTCCGAAGCCGGACAGGGAATCTCGATACGCTTTCTTCTCCCGGGCAATCGCTTCCTCAATTTCCGCGATGCTCCGCGGCTGGCCCGTACTCAGGCCAATCGCTTTGTTCAGCACTGCGGTGAAATATGCACCTCCCACCGGTACGTCCTGATCATGCGCATCCTTTCCCGCGAGGTACACTCGTATCGTGCGATGGGCGAATTGCGCTTCGATCATTCGTCCGTTCTTTGCAATCTGCCCCGGGCGGCCCCATAGCATATTTGCCCAAAACACCATCTCCGGCGGCAGGTGCAGGTGTGGATCCTGGGCGAGCGGGGTCACCAGCATGACAAGATCATTGCCCTCGTGCGCACTCTGAATACGCAATTCGTAGCCATGCCACGCCAATTTCATATCGGTGTAGCTACCGTTATACGAGTGGGGGCCGGGGAAGACCTGCGGATCTCCCGGATTGAGTTCGCCAATCAGCGCGGATCGCAAGAAGCTGTTCGACCCCTCCGTACTCCGCTGCTTGAAGCCGGTGTGAATCGCAAATCCTTCCGGCAACAGCACCTGCGTCATCACGCTGTGCGTATCCCAGGTATTCCAACCCTTTGCCAGATGCTTCTGAACGAGAGCATAGTCTTCCGCTGGAGTAGCTACTACCTGTCCAACCGCAGCTGTGACAGTTCCAGCCGCAACCAATGCTACTGAAACCCCTGTTCTTAGCCACCGTCCGTTCAATTGCCGCACTGCGCATCGAGACAATACTTTCAGCAATGATGCATAATTCACAGGATCCCCCGTACCCCAATAAATTTGCCTTACCCGGCAGTCTCCGGAAAAATCGGGCCGCCTTCAAGGTGGGAATCCACACCAACGAATCTTGATTACACTCAACCGCTAGACAGCCCCTGAAGTGCAATCCGTACGCATCGATGCTGTGGATTCCTAATCCTACGTCTCAATTCGCTGCGTGAATCACCTTCACCAGTTCGCTGTCCGGCACAGACCACGCCTTGGCGCCGGTATGCGTGAAGCGATGGTCCGCATTATCCCAGTGCAGCACGGTAATCCGGCCGTCCTTCTTGTAGTCATAGGTCTTGCCGTTATCCTCGTACAGCTTGAAGGTCGCATTCGCGCCCGGATAAACACGAATCTCCTTCAACCCCTGATGCTGGTCCATATCTTCCACCTGTTTGCCAATCGGCAGAATCGAACCGGCACGCACAAACAGCGGAATAATATTGATCGGCGCATTCGCAACAATCGTCTGCCCGCCATGGTATTCCTTGTTCGTCCAGTAGTTGTACCAGTCTGCTCCCGCGGGCAGATACACCTTCCTGCTCGTCTGCCCCTGGTGCGTCACCGGCGCCACCAGCAAATCCGGCCCGAACATGAACTCGTGCGTCAGGGTGTCCACCTTCGGATCATTCGGGAAATCCATGAACAGCGCCCGCATGTATGGCGCGCCCGTCCTGTAGGTCTGATACGCGCATGAATAGATGTACGGAATCAGCGCATACCGCATCCGCAGGTATTTCTCCAGAATCGGCGTCGCCTGATACCCATACGACCATGGTGTATTGAATCGCCGCATCCCGTGCGTGCGGAAGATCGGCATGAACACTCCATACTCGAACCAGCGCACGTACAGCTCCGGATAGTCCACGTCTCCGCCCACATTCGCCAGCGCACCTGCCGGGCTGATCAGCGGCTTGTGTGCCGGATGATGCACCGCAGGCAAACCTCGGAATCCGCCCACATCGTCCGTCCAGTACGGGATCCCCGACGCCGTAACATCCAGCCCCGCTGGAACCTGCCGCTGCAGCGTATCCCAGGTAGGATAAATATCCGACGACCAGAAAATCGTCCCGTTCCGCTGCGCGCCCGTGTATGCCGCACGCGCCAGGATCATCGCGCGCTCCTTCTCAACGCTTCGAAGTCCTTGATACACCGTCGATGTCTCAAAGAGCGGATACACGTTGAAGTATTCCGTGCCCGGTCCGATGTAATAGTAACTGCCATTGGGCGGAATGTCCGGCTCCGTCTCATCCGTCCAGATCGCATCGAACCCCTTGCTGATGATGTGCTGGTCGATCATCTGCCAGAACCATCGCGCCGCTGCCGGATTCGTCACGTCGATGTTCGACCCCGTCATGTTCCCCGGCAGTTCGTTCGTCTGCGTCGGCTTGCCGTCCGCCAGATGATAGAACCACCCATTTTTCACCAGCATGTTGTAGTACCGCGAACCCGGCGCAAATCGCGGCCACACGCTGATCAACGTATGGAACCCCATCTTGTGCAGTTGGGCGTTCATCTCTGTCGGGTCAGGCCAGTCTTTCCTCGTAAAGCTGAACTGCCCCATCTTCGGATACCAGAAAAAGTCCACCACAAGGTAGTCGCAGGGCAAATGGCGCTCGCGATACTCCTTCGCCACATTCATGATCTCGGCCTGCGTGCCGTAGCGCTCTTTCGACTGCGTAAACCCATACGCGCCGATGGGCAGTAACTGCGTCGGTCCAGTCAGCAGGCGGTACCCCTCGTACAATCTGTCCGCCGTCTTGCCCACAATCACAAAGAACGATACCCGCTGCCCCACCTGCGATGTCCAGGTTGTCCGTTCATTGAAATACGGATTCACCGTCGTCTTCGATGGGTTATCCCACAGCACGGCGTAGCCTTTATTCGTAACCATGAATGGTACACAAAAGCTCTCGCCGCCTGGTGCGTTATAGTCGCTCCAGCACCGCACGCTCTGGTCGCGATGATCGAGCCTGCCGCTCTGGTTCTCGCCCAGACCGTAATAGTGCTCACCCGGCTGCACGCTGAACGTCGCGCCCACCGAGTAAAACGGCGGATCCGTCGGCCGCCGGTCCTGCAGAATCTCCGTATTCCCGCTCCCATAACTGGGCTTGTTCATCGACCAGCCCTCTAGTTTCACTACTGTCTTTCCATCCGGCAGCGAAAACCGCAGAGGTATGTTTCCGTATCCCTGTCCTCCGTTCGCGCTGAAAAACTTCCCAATGGATTCCTGATTCAACAGGTGTGGGCTGTGGTGCTTCGGCGGCCCCATGATCGTCACCGCCAGCTTCGACGACTGATACGTCCCTCCATCCGCCGTCTTTTCAAACTTCCAGCCGCTGGCATCCGGCTTGGCAATAATCCCGTATCCCGGAGGAGCCATCGCATAGGCAGGCAACCGGCTGATGCTCACCCGAATCACATTTGGCGCATACGGCTCCAGCACCATCGTCGTGTGATCCTTCGTAATCACCACGCGACCATGCTCTACACTCACACCGTTTGCCCGCGCAGCCACCGATCCCTGCTGCGCTTGCGCACCGCACACCAAGAGGCCCAGTGCCGCAAACAATGCAACCATCTTCCAGCCGAATCCACAATCTCTCATTACCTCGCCCCTCTCGCGCACACTCAGCAAACGTCTACCGGAAGTGACCTGGTGCAACTCACTCGACTTGCCTAATTCTTGGCGGCACCAAACCCTCTCTCCCGCACGCTCATTTAGAAAATCGATTCGCCAAACAGCTTAAACGCACCTCGCCTCCCGCAGTCAAATCGTACGACGAGCGTTATGTCGCCGCCTCAGTCAATTCGCTCGTGCCGGTAACCCGCGCCCCGTAATAGTTTCCCAATCTCCTCGATGTGCTCGTCGCCGCGCGTCTCCAGCGTAATATCGATCACCGTATCGCCAAGACTCACCCCATAATGCGTACGGTCATGCGCTGTCTGCACAATGTTTGCCCGCGCATCGGCCAGAATCCTCGTAAGCCCGTGCAGCGCTCCCGGCCGGTCCGTCAGGTGAATCCTCAGCCGCGTCCTGCGTCCATCCTTCACCAGGCCGCGCTCAATGATCCGCGCCAGCAGGCTTACGTCGATGTTTCCTCCGCCTACCAGCACCGCGGTGCGTTGCCCGCGCAGCGACGTCTTCTGCTGCAGCAACGCCGCCAGCGCCATCGCTCCCGCGCCTTCGGCCAGGGTCTTTTCGCGCTCCAGTAAAACCAGAATCGCCTTCGCGATCTCCTCTTCATCCACCGTAACCAGCTCATCCACGTAGCGTTGCACCAGCGGAAGCGTGCGTTCACCCACGCGACGCACGGCAACACCATCTGCGATGGTCGCCTCGGCGGCAATCGTCACCGGCGCGCCTGTTTCCGCCGCTCTCAGCATCGAAGGCAATCTCTCCGTCTGCACGCCAATGACGCGAATCTTCGGATTTGACTCCTTGATCGCGCAAGCCACACCTCCAATCAGTCCGCCGCCGCCAATCGGAATCACCACCGCCTCAAGCCCCGGCACCTGCTCCAGCAGTTCCACACCAATCGTCCCCTGGCCTTCCATCACCACATCATCGTCAAAGGGATGCAGGAACGTCATGCCATCCTGTGCGGCCAGCCGCAGCGCTTCTGCATACGCCTCGTCATAATTCGCGCCGCTCAATACCACTTCAGCCCCGTAGGCCGCAGTCGAAGCCGTCTTCACCAGCGGCGTCATCAGCGGCATCACGATGCGCGCTCGAAGCCCATGCGCCGTCGCGTGGTAAGCGACCGCCTGCGCGTGATTTCCCGCGCTCGCGGCAATCACTCCACGCCGCTTCTCCTCTTCAGACAAGGTGAGAATCTTATTCAGCGCGCCTCGTTCCTTAAAGGCGCCCGTCCGCTGCAGATTATCCAGCTTCAGGTACACCTGCTGTCCCGTCATGCGCGACAGCGCCTCTGACCTTGGCGCAGGCGAGAGATAAATGCTCTCCTGTATCCGCTGCCGGGCCTGCCGAATTCCCTCCAGTGTCACGCTCATGCCTGTCTTCCTGACCTCTCCGTTTCATCGTCAAAAAATAAAAACCACCGTGCTCAGGGAGCCGGTGGTCTGTGTGCTTACGAACTTGCTTCGCCAGCCGCCCGCTCCCTATGGAGAGCAAATAATCATCCCGGCCGAAATAATTCGGATATCGGTGGCCGGAATGATCACGAACGACTGCATGCGAATACCTTGATAAGAACAGAGTGCAGGCGGCAGGTCAACTCCACCGTTGCTTCCCGTCTCTTCCAAAAGGTTGTGCCCGCCAACTACTATTCCAACGGGAATGGCCGTGGAAAAATCAAATCACGTTTCGCGCCGGGAATTTCTCGCCATGGCCGCTGCAACCGCTCTTGCTGGTACCGCAACCGCCGCTTTGGCCGGCACCACCCAGCCACACATCACGGCGCATGCCACACTCGCTCCTGCGCTGGACGAGCTCCCCTACGGCGCCGTTGAACTGACCGGTGGACCACTCAAGGCTCAGTACGACCGCGTTCACGCCTCCTACCTCGCACTCGATAACAACCGCCTGCTCAAGGTCTACCGCGAGCGCGCCGGCCTGCCTGCGCCCGGCGAGCCCATGGGAGGATGGTACGGCCCCAATGGATTTGTCCCCGGCCACTCCCTCGGGCAATACATCTCCGGCCTCGCGCGCATCGGTCGCGCCACCGGCGATACCGATTGCCATGCCAAGGTCGCCGAACTTGTCGAAGGCTTCGCCGCCACCATGGGGTCCAAAGATGTTGTCTTCGCCGCTCCCAACGCGCAAAACGTCTGGCCCTGTTACATCCTCGACAAGCACCTCATCGGCCTCATGGACGCCTTCCAGCTCAGCGGCGTTACACAGGCTCGCGAACTGCTGCCCCGCGTCTATCACGGCGCGCTGCCCTATATCCCCCAACATGGGCGCGACCGCGTTGGCAAAAGCAAACCGCCCTACGACGAAACCTACATCCTGCCGGAAAATCTCTTCTCCGCCTGGGAAATCACCGGCGACCGCGCCATGTACCAGCGCGCCATTGCCTACCTGCTCGATCGCGATTACTTCGACCCCCTGGCTCGCAATCAGGATGTCCTGCCGGGCAAGCAGGCCTACAGTCACGCCATGGCGCTCAGCAGCGCAGCCAAGGCACGCCTCGTGCTCGGGGAAGAGAAATATCTCGCCACTATCAGGAATGCATGGGAATTTCTCCGTACCGAACAGCAGTACGCCTCCGGCGGCTGGGGCCCCAACGAGCTCTTCGTTGAGCCCCATCAGGGAAAGCTCTACGAGAGCCTCCACACCACGCACGACCACTTTGAAACCCCCTGCGGCAGCTACGCCGCCACCAGGCTGGCTCGGTACCTGCTGTGCGCCACGGGTGATTCCCGCTATGCTGACAACCTCGAGCGCGTCGTCTTCAACGCCTTGCTGATGGTCAAGGAGCCCGACTCCAACGGTGACTACTTCTACTACTCCAACTACGCCGCCGATGCCCAAAAGGGCTATTACCCCGAAAAATGGCCCTGCTGCTCCGGCACTCTGGTGCAGGGCGTAGCCGACTACGTGAAAAATATCTACTTCCGCTCACCCAACGGTCTTGCCGTCACACTATACGCACCCTCCCGGGTTCGCTTCATACAAGACGGCATCCCGATCACCGTGGAGCAGCACACTGCGTACCCGCTGTCCGAAAAAGTAACCCTCACCGTGACATGCGCTTCGCCGGTGAGTTTCGCAGTGCAACTGCGTATTCCGGGCTGGCTCACAGAGCGCCCAACCCTGCTGCTTAACGGCGAACCCGCCGCCTTCAATACCAGCCGCGGCTTCGCCGTCCTTCAGCGCACCTGGCGCACGGGCGACACCATCACGCTGGAAATGCCGCAGACCTTCCGCACCGAACCCATCGACGATCTTCACCCCAATACCGTCGCTCTGATGCACGGTCCCCTCATGTATGTCGAGATCACTCCCGCGCCCGGCCAGGCAACCCTCGCTCCGATGGATCAACTGCACCCATTGTCCGGCTCCAATGGACTCTTCTGTCAGAATGCTTCCGGCCGCATGCGCCTCCACGTGCCGGTTTATTTCGTCCGCAACGAAAGCTACACAACTTATTTCAACAAGGCCTGAGCTCAGCCACCGACGGCCCATTTGCGTCACTCACAGGCCACGAATTATCGACAAATGAAAATTCCACTTTTCATTTGTTGGCTCTCCGAATTAGCATGCTGAGGCCCGGCTATATTCACGGAGATAGGTTGTGAAAATCTAGAAAATCGCTTTATTTCCAAACCGCTTACGCGGAATCCCGTCAGCTCCGGCTGATATTTCCGCTCCAGCGAACACAAACCGCCGCCGCGAACCAGAAGGCCCAGCACCGTAACAGGGCCCACTCAGTGACTGATTTTCATGGAGGACAGCATGCCCCCAACTTCTCAACGCAATCCAGGAACCGCGAGAACCGCAACAAAACTCCGCATCGCGCTCCTCGCTGCACTCACACTCTGTCTTGCCTCTTCCGGACTCGCCCGCGCGCAGCAAACCCGGCAGCAATCCGCGCCGAAACCGCCCGCGCACCTGCTGGTGACTCTCCACGCCACGCAAACTGCCGAGCCCATCTCCAAATACGAGTACGGAATGTTCATCGAAAACCTCGGCCAGCTCGTCTACCGCACTCTCTGGTCGCAGATGCTGGATGACCGCAAGTTCTACTACCCCATTCTTCCGCCCTCGAACCAGCCCACAAAGCCCGTTCCCGCCTTTTTCCGCCGCATGCAGCTTCGTAAGTGGCACCCTGTCGGCCCCGCGCAAGACGTAACCATGGACACTGCCCACCCCTTCGTCGGCGCTCACAGCCCGCAGATTCAGCTCGATTCCTCCGTCGCGCACGGCATTCGCCAGACGGGCCTCGCACTGGTCAAAGACAAGCACTACACCGGCTACATTTACCTGCGCGCCACACAAGGCGCCAAAGTCGAAGTCTCGCTCATCTGGGGCCCGGCTCCGAACGATCGCCAGACCGTGACCCTGGCTTCGATCCCCACGGAATATACAAAACTTCCCTTCCACTTCACCGCTGGAGCAGACAGCAGCAACGCCGCCTTCGAGGTCACCGCTACCGGAACCGGCGACCTCCACATCGGCACTCTCTCGCTCATGCCCTCGGACAACATCGACGGCTTCCGCCCTGACACCATCGCGCTGCTCCGCCAGCTTCACTCCGGTTTCTGGCGCCTGCCCGGCGGCAACTTTATCTCCGACTTCAACTGGTACGACTCCGTCGGCAACCCCGACACCCGCCCGCCGAAATTCGACCACGCCTGGAACGCCGTCCAGTCCAACGACGTCGGCATGGACGAGTTCATGACACTCTGCCGGCTCATCGGTACGCAGCCCTACATCACCGTCAATGCAGGCTTCGGAGATGCCCACTCAGCGGCTCAGGAAGTCGAGTACATGAACGGCTCTGTGCAGACGCCGCTCGGGGCGGAACGCGCACGGAATGGCCACCCCGCTCCCTACAACGTCAAATTCTGGGACATCGGCAACGAGCCTTACGGCCCCTGGCAGCTTGGCCGCACCGACCTCAAATACTACGTTCTCAAGCACAACGAGTTCGCAGCCGCCATGCGCAAGGCGGACCCCAACATTACCCTCCTTGCCTCCGGCGCCACGCCTGACGAAATGATCATTGAGGGCGTCACCAACAACCTGCACGTCAAAGACAGTAAGGTCGGTATCTGCTCCTCCGTCGACTGGACTTGCGGCTTCCTCAAGCACTCATGGGGCAACTTCAGCGGCATCACCGAACACTGGTATGCTCGCGCCGGCATGCGCTTTGATCTCTCAAACGCCGAAAAGGGCATCAAGCTCCCCCACATGGAAGCCGGATATGTTCCCGGCCATTTCTCCACGCTCCAATGGGTGCGCCAACCCTCCAACCGCGTCCGCATCAAGGCAGAAGAGTGGGAAGCCTACCAGAAGCTTTTCCCCGCCATGAAGAAAAAGCACATCTTCATGTCCATCGATGAGTATGCCTACACCGGCGCCCCCACCAATCTCAAGCTCGCCCTGGCCTATGCCATGGTCTTCAATGAGATGCTGCGCCACACCGATTTCATTCGCATGTCCGCCTTCACCATGGGTGTTTCCACACTCAACATCAGCCCCACCGCTGCGTCGCTCAACACCACCGGCTTGCTCTTCAAGCTTTATGGCGAACACATGGGCCCCGGCCTCATTCCCCTCAAGCTCACCGGAAACTCTCCGCAGCCACTGCCCACCCAGCATCTCTTCGGCGACTTCCCTCGCAAGCAGGCCGGCAGCCCCACCTATCCGCTTGACATGGTCGCCGCGCTCTCGCCAGACCACAAATTCCTCAACCTCGCCGTCGTCAACGCGACGGACACCACGCAGCACTTCACCCTCAACGTCGACGGCCTCACCCTCGGCGGTCCGTCCACCTTGTGGAAGATGACCGGCAACACTCTCAACGCCGCCAACAACCTCGGCCAGCCGCCGCAGGTCACCGTTAAAACCATTCACATGGATACAACACCGCACTCCATCGCCGTCGCGCCCATCAGCATCGACATCTATCACTTCCCCATTAAGGGCGCGAACTAAGCATTGCAATCTTTGCAGGAGAGCCTCCCATGACAAATCGCAAAAGCCTCATTGCAGTGGCAACCCTGGCGTTCATGCTTTTCGCATACGCTGTCCCGGGCTCCGCTCAGATGAAGACCGAAGACCCACCACTCGTACCCGGAGCTCCGCACGTCTTCGTGCAGCACATCAAGATTCACGGCGCCTCACTCGTCGGCAATCTGGAAGGCGAGGCCGTCAATCGCGATGTCATTGTCTTTCTGCCGCCCAGCTACTTCAAGGACAAGAATCGCCGCTACCCCGTCGTTTACGCACTGCACGGTTACTCCATTGGAGCCGAACAATGGACGCACGAAATCCGCGTGCCACAAACCATCGAAGGGGCCTTTGCCCGCGGCACCAAGCAGATGATTGTCGTTCTGCCCGACTCAAAAACCGTCTACGGCGGCTCCATGTACTCGCGCTCTGAAACCACCGGCGACTTTGAAGAGTTCATCGCTCACGACGTCGTCTCCTACATCGATGCTCACTACCGCACCATCCCCAACCGCCTCAGTCGCGGCCTCGTCGGCCACTCCATGGGCGGCTATGGCGCGCTGCGCATCGGCATGAAATATCCCAACGTTTTCGGCGCGCTATATATCATGAGCCCCTGCTGCCTCTCGCCGTTTCCGGCCCCAGATCCCGATTCTCCACAGGAAAAGGCCTTTGACGCCGCAGTGGCCAAAATGAAGTCTCCCGCAGACGCGGCCAATTTTCCCTTCTTCTGGCGCGCGCAACTCGCCATGGCAGCCGCCTGGTCTCCAGATCCCAAAAACCCTCCGTTGTATCTCGATCTGCCGGTAAAAGACGGCAAGGTGCAACCTGGCATCCTCGCCAAATGGACGGCGAACGCACCCCTTGCCTTCATCGACCAGTACATCGACAACCTCCGGGAGTATCGGGCCATCGCCATGGACGTTGGAGACCAGGATAACTTCAGGTTCAACCTCAGCAAGGTCCATGAAATTCTCGACAGCTACGGCATCAGGAATAGCTTTGAGATTTATCACGGCACGCATACCAGTGCCGTCGCTTACCGCTTCCAGGATCACGTCCTCCCCTTCTTCAGCAAAAACCTTTCCTTCACCATGGCCAGACCCTAGCATTCGAGCGCCAAACACCACCACTTCCAACACCATTCACGACCATCGTTCATTTGGAGAAAAATAATGAGGCAAAATATTCTGCGATTCACTCCAGGACTGGCGCTATGCGCCGCAGCCCTGCTCTGTGCCCCGTTCGCACCTCATGCGCACGCGCAGACCAAATCCACAGCACCCACCCCCGCGTATCTCAATCCCAATCTGCCGGCCAAGGTTCGCGCGGAAGCTCTCGTCTCGCACATGACTCTCCAGGAGAAAGCCTCCCAGCTCGTGAATGGTGCGCGAGCCATTCCCAGCCTCCACATCCCTGCCTACAACTGGTGGAGTGAGGCCCTGCATGGCGTCGCCGTCAACGGCACCACTGAATTCCCCGAGCCCATCGGCCTCGGCGCCACCTTCGATCCCGCTGCCATTCATCAAATGGGTAAGGACATCAGCCTTGAAGCCCGCGTCGTCCACGAAAAAGCGATCGCCAAAGGCAAGTCCACCATCTTCCACGGCCTCGACTTCTGGGCTCCCAACATCAACATCGTGCGCGACCCGCGCTGGGGACGCGGCCAGGAAACTTACGGCGAAGATCCTTTCCTCACCGCGCACATGGCCGTCGCCTACATCACCGGCATGCAGGGCAACAATCCGAAGTACTACCGAGTCATCGCTACCCCCAAGCACTTTGACGCTTACAGCGGTCCCGAGCCAATCCGTCACTTTGCCGATGAGGACATCAGCAAGCACGACCTCGAAGACACCTACCTGCCTGCCTTCCGCGCCGCCATCGTCAAGGGACATGCCGGTTCCATCATGTGCTCCTACAATGCTGTCAACGGCGAGCCCGCCTGTGCCAACCAGTTCCTGCTACAGAAAACTCTCCGCCAAAGCTGGGGCTTCAAAGGCTATGTCGTTTCTGACTGTGACGCGGTCCACGACATCTTCACCGGCCACCACTACCGGCCCACGCAGGCGCAGGCCACGGCGATTTCCATGGAGCGTGGCATGGACAACGAATGTGCTGACTTCAACACGCCCAAGGGTGACAACGACTACAAGCCATACATCACCGCGGTGCAACAGGGCTATCTCAGTCAGTCCGCCATGGATCAGGCGCTGGTGCGCTTATTCACTGCGCGCATCAAGCTTGGCCTCTTCGCTCCCAAAGGCGCCGATCCCTACGCCCACATTCCCTACAGTGAACTCAACAGCCCCGCGCATCGCGCCTTCGCCCGCAAGCTTGCGGACGAATCCATGGTGCTGCTCAAGAATGACGGTGTCCTCCCGCTCAAGCCGACCATCCACAGCATTGCGGTCGTCGGCCCGCTTGCCGATCAGACCAATGTCCTGCTCGGCAACTACAACGGCATCCCCACGCACACCGTCACAGTTCTGGAAGGCCTCAAGGCCGAATTCCCCAACGCGAAAATCACCTACGTCCCCGGAACGCAATTCCTCAACCCCAATGTCGGCAAGCCCATTCCCAACAGCATGCTGACCACTCCCGATGGCAAGCCAGGCCTCAAGGCTGCTTACGCAGAGTTCAACGGCCCCAGCCTCGGACCAGGCGCAAGACCAAAGCCTGTCCTCACCCGCGTCGAATCCAATGTCGATCTCAGTCAAGCCACGCTTCCCGCGCAGCTCGCAGGCCAGAAGAGCTTCGGCGTCCGCTGGTCCGGCTACCTCACTCCACCTGCCACTGGCGACTATCTCATCGGCCTGCACGCCGATGGTTTCGCAAGCGTCAGGGTCAACTACCGGACTATCGACCAGCAGTACAACTCCAAGGGAGCCGAATCCAACCTCGGCTACGTCCACCTTCAAAAGGGCGTAACGGTCCCCATCGAGATCAACTACGGAGTCCGCGGCAAGGCTACACCCTCTGCGCAACTCCTCTGGGCGCCCGTCGATAATACGCCTTCCCCCGCCGCCGTCGCCGCCGCCAGGAAGGCCGATGTCGTGATCGCAGTCGTTGGCCTTACCAGTCACCTTGAAAGCGAACAGTCAGACCTCAAAGAACCCGGCTTCCTCGACGGAGACAAAACCAACCTCCAGATGCCCGAGCCGGAAGAAGCTCTCGTGCAGAGCGTCGTCGCCACCGGCAAGCCGGTCGTCGTCGTGCTCCTCAATGGCAGCGCGCTCGCCGTCAACTGGATCAACCAGCATGCCAGCGCCGTCCTGGAAGCCTGGTATCCCGGCGAAGAGGGCGGCGCGGCCGTTGCCGACACGCTCAGCGGAAAGAACAACCCCGGTGGCCGCCTCGACGAAACTTTCTACAAGAGCGTCAACCAACTCCCCAACTTCCAGAGCTATTCCATGCTGGGCCGCACCTATCGCTACTTCAAGGGCAAGCCGCTCTACCCCTTCGGCTATGGGTTGAGCTACACCACCTTTGCATACTCCCACCTCAGCATTCCCAACGAGACCGTGGACGCGGGCCAGCCCGTCGACGCCAGCGTTACCGTCACCAACACCGGCAAAGTCGCGGGCGATGAGGTCGTGCAGCTCTACCTCAAGTTCCCGCCTGTCGCCGGAGCGCCCGACATCGCCCTGCGCGGATTCCAGCGCATTCACCTCAACCCCGGCCAGAGCCAGCGTGTTCATTTCGAACTCAAAAAACGCGACCTCAGCATGGTCACCACCCTCGGCCAGCGTATCGTCGCCAACGGCGAATACACGATGAGCATCGGCGGAGGCCAGCCCGGCACCGTCGCGCCCACACTCACCGGGCACTTCCACATCAACGGCCAGATCGACCTGGCGGAATAACCCTCCGGGGTCATCCGGTAACCCGGATGGCCCCACCTGCCTCCGAAAAGCTCCCCCCTGCCGGATCGAAACGTCCCAAATCCCCCCGTCGTACTATTCGGTATGCGCAAGGTTGCAATGCAACACGACTCTTCCCCTCCCCATGCCGAAAAGCCGCAAATCCTCGCCCTTGGCTACCATGGCACGCTGCAGCCGGATCCCGCGCTTCATCCCGCGAACGGGGCTTCCTGGATTGCATCGCCTCCACAAATGGAGACGCTCATCGAGCCGTTCCTCGCGAGCGCAATGCATGCGTTGGACGGCAGCATACCCGAAGAGCAAAGAACCTTGAGCGGGGAGCGCATCCCGGTTGACGAGCTGCTCCAGGTTCTACGTCAACGACTGCAGGGCATCCTCTCGCTGACCGTCGCCGCTCAACTTGCCGCGGCAGATAAATCGGCCACGCTGACAGATCGCGACCTGACTCAGAAATTCCCCGCCCTCGCCCCGCTGCTGCAACAGGCTGTATCCGATTGGGTAACAGCATTGGTTACATTTCATCAGCGGCTGCAACGCGACAGCATGCGCGTCGCCCAATGGCTCGGCCTGGCCGGCCTGCCGCCCATAGATTCCGTCTCCGGTACCACAACAGACATGCACCCGGGCGGCCACGTCGTCTTGCGCGTCGCCTTCCAGGGCGGGCGATGCATTTATTACAAGCCACGGGCCGTCACCGGCGAGTGGCTTTGGCATCGGCTGCTCACGTGCGCCGCAGAAGCAGAGCCCTTGCTGCATCTTCCTGCCGGGCGCGTGCTGGAAGGCAGCATTCCCGGGCGATACGGCTGGATGGAATCCGTGTTGCCTCAGAACGAAAAACATTACAGCAGCGCCCCCGCCGACCCGCGCCACTACTGGCACGCCGCCGGTGCAATGCTCTGTCTGGCATATCATGTCAGCCTGACGGATCTGCACCTCGGTAACATCGTGGCCACACTCAATGGACCTGCAGTCACTGATGCCGAATGCCTTGCGACACCTGAATTGTCGCGCGCTCCCGCCTTCGGTCATTCCCCGGATCATGCAAAGTTCGGCACATTTCTTGCCTCGCTCATGGCAACAGGCCTGCTCCCCGGCCGGGCCGATCACCACCTGCCGGACGTTTCCGGCCTCTTCGGATTCGCAGGGCCGGTGACTAGCCTCCGGCTGCCACGTTGGTCGGCAGAGCCCGACGGGCAGGCCCGCCTGACAATGGTACCCGCCGCACTGCTCGACCAGGGCAATACACCGGGCATCACCTCTCCACTCGCAGTCATGCCTCAACTCCTCGCCGGATATCGTCATGCCGCCGACGTCCTGTTGCGAATCCGCGGCGCGCTCATGGCGTCCGGGTCGGAGTGGCACTCGGTGTTGCAACGGCACCATGCGCCGCGGATCGTAGTCCGCGATACGCTCCATTATGGCCTATTGCTGAGCCGGTCGCTCGACCCAGCTTGCCTGCGCTCCACCTGCCAACGCCGACACACCCTCGGCAGCAGCCTCCGGGAAAATGCACCAGCCAATTTCCCCACGACTCTGCTGCGTGCGGAGCTGCATTCTCTGCTCCAACTGCAAGTACCTCGCTTTCTCATCCCGCCGGGCACGCGAACCCTCGCTGGTAATTCAGGCCGCCCGCTCGCCCGTAACCTCGCACGCTGCGCTCCGGCAGAGGAAGTCACGCGCAGAATGGAGGAGCTTTCGACAGAAAACCTGGAAACGGTTCACGCTCCCGCGTTGCTTCTGGCGATGCTTCGCGCGGGCGGCTCCGCCGAACTCCGGTAGCCGGAAGCCGTTTCTGTCGTTGCCGTGTGTTTTGTTGTGTTTCCCGCTACAGCGTGTTAAATTTCTCGCACTCCTGTGGTGCACTTCCCCGCAATCTCAAACAACTACAAGAGCAGAAAGGGAATCCATGACGAATCTTGAGCGCCTGCAGCAAGCCGGACTGATCGAAGTCAACCACCCTCTCAGTGCCGACGAAGTCACGAACATCAACGAGTTACTCACCCCGGCAGAGGTCGAAGCGCTCATCTCGGTGCGCGGCAAGCTCGGCACTGATTTTTTCACCCGCGATGTTGAAGGGGAAGGCGGGCATCGCATGGGAACCATGATTCTTTAGGACGGGAAATATCCGCTCCTTGCCACCGATACAGCGCATTTTGGGGAATCCGGGTAAAGCCGCAATGGGCACAAACAGCCAACGACTTCGTACCATCCTGTCGCTTGCACAAACGCGCCTCACCACGCTCATTCATGACGTGTGGTTTCACCCGCGGCTGGACGTGCTTTATCCGGAGTTCCTCTTCGCAACCTACGGCGTCACGACGGCGTCAGCTCCGGCGATGCGCCTTGCGGCACGCTGCTGTGCACCAGCAGCCTGCGGTGATCCTCTCAACCAATGGCTGAGCGACTACTATCTGGAGCACGCCGCCGAAGAGGAAAGCCATGGCGAGTGGCTGCTCGCCGATCTGGCTTCCCTGGGCGTGGCAAGAGAGCGTGTTCTTAAGCGCCTCCCTTATCCCAGCGTCGCCGCTCTCGTCGGCTCGCAATACTACTGGATGCAGCATGTCCATCCCATCGCCTATCTTGGATACATTGCCGTCATCGAAGAGCCGGCGCAGATTGATTTTCTGCGGAAAGTCTCCGAACGAACCGGCATCCCGCTCGCTTCCATGTCCTGCCATATAAGGCATGCCGAACTCGACCCTGAACACGTGGCCGCGTTTGATGCTAATCTCGATTCATTACCGCTCACTCCAGAGCTTCGCGATCTGATCACAGTGAGTGCCATTACAACCATCGGCCATTTGGAAACGGTATTCACTGATATCCTGGAACACTTTGAGCGCATCGGCGACCCGGCAAACGCCGCCACGATATTTACTGCCAGCGGAACAGTGCTCATTTAGATCTGTGTTTGATTGTGTGTAAGAAATGTTGACTGCCAGCCCCGGTGATCAGCTCCTTCACTATCGCCTGATTCGAAAAATCGGCGAAGGAGGCATGGGTGTCGTCTTCGAAGCGGAGGATACCCGCCTGGGACGCACCGTTGCCATCAAGCTGCTCCAGCCATCCATCTCGGAAAACTCCCAGGTGCGGGAACGATTCCTTCGCGAGGCTCGTGCTGCCTCTGCTCTCGACCATCCAAATCTCTGCACCATCTATACCGTCGAAGAGATGCCCGATGGTTCGCTCCTGCTGGTGATGGCCTGCTATCGAGGCCGAACCGTCGCGCAACTTATCCAGACCAGCGGCCGCCTCGACGCCGGGCTCATCCGGGAGATTGGACGCCAGACAGCTGCCGGATTGCATGCCGCGCATATGGCTGGCATCGTGCATCGCGATATCAAGCCGGGAAATCTCTTTCTGCTCCATTCCGGCACTGTGAAGATTCTCGATTTCGGGCTCTCCCGTATTGCCAACCAGAACCAGCTGACCCAGCCGCATCAGGTGATGGGCACACTCGCCTACATGCCTCCGGAACAACTCGTCGGAGATTCCATCGATCATCGTGCGGATATCTGGGCACTGGGGACCGTGCTTTACGAAATGGCCGCCGGGCATTCGCCCTTTCATCAGTCCACCACCGCCGCCACCATCGCGGCCATCTCAGAATGCCGCTACGTTCCACTGCATCTCATCCGGCCGGATTTGCCCAAATCCATCCTCATGGCCGTCGAAGGCGCCCTGCGTTTCTCACGCAACGATCGCCATGCATCCGCTGCGGACCTGCGAAACCTGTTGAGCACTGAGACAAACGGAAACCTGGCTCACGACGACCACTCTCCCGCACTGGCGCCCACTGCAATGTCGGTCACCCCGGATCCGAATATCCATCTGGCACCGACGGAAATCGCATTGCCGCCAATCGCTCGCGATTCCGCGCTCTATTCGCAGAAACAGGCAGCTCCGGCCAGCAGCACCAACAGTGGGGCGGGCGTCTCCGTTGCCGTGCTCCCGTTTCGCAACATAGGTTCCGATCCCGAGGCCGAGTACTTCAGTGAGGGATTAACCGAAGAACTCATCTCTTCCCTGGGTTCTCTTTCTGGTCTGCGGGTCGTTTCCCGGACGTCAGCATTCTCCTTCAAGGGCACGACGAAAACCATCCGCGAAATTGGAGAAGCGCTCAACGTCGACGTGATTCTCGAAGGCAGCGTCCGGCGCTCCGGTGCACGCGTTCGTGTCAGCATGCAACTGACACAGGTACGCGATGGATTTCCCATCTGGTCTGAACGCTTCGATCGGGAAATGGCGAATGTCTTTGAGCTGCAGGACGAGCTTGCATCCTCCGTGGGACGTGCCTTGCGCGACAATCGCGCGCTCGATCTGCATCTCTCCCACTTACAGTTCCGGACACCGATGCAGGCCGATGCCTATGAGGCCTATCTGAAAGGCCGCTATCACTGGAATCAGAGAACAACGGAAGATATCCAGACCGCGGGCCGCTATTTTGAGCGCGCGCTGCAGCTCGATCCCAATTCCGCCGCCGCCCATGCCGGCATGGCCGACTTCTATTGTCTGCAGGCTACGTTTGGGGGCATGGCTCCGCAGGACGCGTGGTCACGCGCTCGATCCATGGCTTTGCAGGCGATCGCGCTCGATCCGAACCTGCCCGAGGGGCATCTGGCGCTTGCCTCCGTATTCAACTTTTACGATTGGGACTGGGAGCGAGCTCGCCATCACATGGTCAGAGCCATTGAACTCCAGCCACAGCGCGGTGAATCCTACTACATGTATGCCGCGCATCTGATGACCCAGGGACTACTCGAAGAAGCCCTTGTGCAGGCACGGATCGGCCTCAAATATGATCCCGTCTCTGCCCCCCTGCTCGCCGCCGAGGCCCTGATTCATGCCTACCTCGGAGATTACGACAGCAGCATCCTGCTCGCACAGTCGGCGCTCAAATCCGCACCCCATTACGTTGAGCTTTACTACGCGCTCGGCATGGCCCAGACCTTCGCAGGACGTCCGCACGAGGCGGTGCAAACCCTCGAGCGAGGTCTTGAGAACACCAAGGTGCCCTTCCTGATGGCCTGGCTCGCCGAGGCGCATGCGCACACGGGCAATACTGAAAAGGCGCGTGCCGCGCTACAGGAGATGATCAACCTGGCGAAAAAGGGCAGTCCGGTAGCGACGCCCATCGCCATCGCAGCAGCTTCCCTGGGCGAAACAGATCTCGCCCTCCAATGGCTGGAGAAAGCAATCGAACAGCGGGATATCCTCGCCGCCTATATCAGCGTCTTTCCCAGCCTCAGAAAGCTCCACGACGAGCCGCGCTATAAGCAACTGCTGCAACAGATGAAGCTTCCCCATCCTTCAACACATAGGAGACGCCATGTTACTGGGTAGGGTAAAGTCGGTCCACGATCCAAGAATGCTCAACATTCAGGACTATGTTGCGCTTGACACCTTGCCGGTGCCACCAACGCACGAGATGCTCAGCCGCACCTCGTCATGGCCCATGCTTGCCAATAATAAATTCCCCTGCTGTACCTCCGCGGCCGCCGGACACATGGTCCATCACTGGACCGAGGCGAATCAACTCGATATTGTTCTCACCGACAACGACATCATCCAGGCTCATTCCCTCCTGACCGGCGGCAAAACCGATCAGGCCGTCTCCATGCTCGACGCTTTGAAGTTCTGGCGAAATACCGGTATCGGCGATCACAAAATCCATTCCTTTATGAGTGCGGGCCACGCAAAAATCGACACCCTGCGCGCCTTGATCTATTTGTTCGGAGCCGCCTACATCGGTCTCGACCTGCCCAACTTCGCCGTCAAGGGAACTCCCGCGCAAATCCTCGAAACGCCGTGGCAAATCTCCCCAACCGTGTCCCCGGAAGATGCTGCTCCGCAATTATCAAACGGACACTGTGTGGCCGTCATTGGCTACGACGAAAACGTCGCCTATGCTGTTACATGGGGAACACTCAAGACCATGAGCTGGGATTTTTTCACGCGCTATACCGACGAGGTATTCGCGGTGCTCAGCATGGATTGGGTGAAGGACAAAGCGTCCCCAACAGGCTTTGACCTGTCGACGCTCGAACACGATCTCTCGCTGGTAACGTCCGCGCCCTTACAATAGATCCGCCGGCCACGCTGCAGAATTGCCGCCATCTGCAAACCGTTGTCGGTCATACCAGCACTAGGCCCGCCTTACAAAGCAAATCTTGAGCAAGTCATTCCGGAACCGTGGCTCTGAGCTTCCACGGTTCTCGATTCTCTTCCACCTGATGCGCATTGCGCCGGAATTCGGTCTATACCAATAGGGGAAAGCTCTAGCTTCCGCTCTGGTCCACACCCGATCCGCTGAATTCCAGTTGGTCAAACCCCTTGCTCTTGTACACCACGATGGAAGCCACCCAGGCGGCGGCCAGCAGCGCGACGATGCCGTAACCCACCAGTTCAAAGTTGTTGTTCAGCTTCGCCACCAGTCCCCAGGCCACGCCGCTTGGATGCAGACGGCCTGCCAGCAGGCCAAGAACTTCGATTCCTCCCACGGCAAAAGCGACGGCCACTGATATGGAGGTAACCGTAAGGTTGTAATAGAGCTTGCGGACCGGCTTGACGAAAGCCCACCCGTAAGCGCCCAGCATCAGAATGTTATCGGTGGTATCGATGAGCGACATGCCGGCGGCAAACAGCGCCGGGAAGATGAGCACATCACAAAGCGGCAACCCGTGCGTGGCCTGCGTCGCTGAGATCCCAAGCAATCCCACCTCGGTCGCCGTGTCGAAGCCGAGGCCGAAGAGCACGCCCAGTGGATACATGTGCCAGCTGGAACGGATGAGCCGGAACATGGGACGGAAGACCCGTGCCATCAGCCCGCCGCCGCCCAGCAACAGGCCCAGATCCTCCTCGACATAAGCGCCGCCATTGCGAACGCGGACAAAGACGCGGTAGACCGAGCGCAGAACGAGCATGTTCGCGATTGCGATGGCGAAGAGGAAGAACGCGGAAACCAGCGTGCCGGTGACGCTGCCGACATCGCGAATGAACGCGATATGGCGCGCGAAAACAACCGCGGTCAGCGAGAGCAGAAAGGCGCCGACGAGGACGACAGTCGAGTGGCCCAGCGAAAACACGAAGCCCACGGCGACAGGCTTCTTCCCTTCCTGCATCAGTTTGCGGGTGACATTATCGATGGCCGCGATGTGGTCGGCGTCGACGGCATGGCGCAAACCGAAGCTGTAGGCCAGAAAAGCCGTGCCCAACAGCATGGGATGATCGCGGAAAGCGAGCAGCGCCCAGCACCACGCCCCAATGTTGAAAGCCAGCAGGAGAAGATACATGCCGGCCACGCGGGATCGCGTGCTTGAGATCCCTGCGCGCAACGTAACTTTGGGCAGCCACTTCACGAGTGCATACCTTTCAGACTTCAAAAGTAACACGCACTCTGCAACGAGTAGGACCGCAGGCGCAAAGCCTGGAATAACGAGGCTTCGCTCTTCTCAACAAAGACGGATGCGGGCAGCAAAGCAAGCCATTCCTGAACGCAGCAGGCATGGAAGCGGAGAATATCCAATCACTTTGGGTGGATTGTGAATCAAGGGTGGGTAGCCATTCAATCCTCATCTTCCTTGGGATGAATGGCGGGGACGACGGGGCTCGAACCCGCGACCTCTGCCGTGACAGGGCAACCTGATTAATCTTTTCAATAACTTACAAGACAGCGGGGACTGCCTAAGCACGCATAAGTCTCGTAAGAAAACACAGGTTGTGGGTTGATCTGTGGGTCAATCCAGCAACGGACAAGAGCAGGTGGCTCCGGCGGAACGCCTTCCCACGCTCCTACAGTGCTAAGCATCCTCCAAACACTCTCGCTAAGTGAGGAGTTGCGCTGTGAGCAGCGCCAAGCAACGAGCCGGACGTCAGAATCCCCCCGACATGCAACAAGTGACACGGAGAATTGGATTCCGTCCACTTCTGTCCTCTGCTCCCCCGACGCCAAGTCATCTCAAGTCAAACACAGCGAACCAACTCGGCTCCGACGAGAGGTACGAAGTCATATGTAAAGAAACACCTCACTGCATTTTCTTGACATGCTCTTTGGTCATGGTCGATGGACGAGTCCGCTTCTCGTAAGAATCCGCGGCGGCCATCAGAGTGGGAACCGAACGGGGATGGAGTCCGCCTGCCTGCTCCGCCAACTGAAACCATTTCATCATGGGCTCAACACCTATCGATACAAATCTGCCAATCGTAAATTTCGAAAGTTTGTTTTCCCCAACTCCATATTTGCCGCAGCCTAGCAGGATCATTCGCAATAGCAATGCATCATTAGAGGGATGGATCGTTTTGTTGAAACGCTTGCTCGGTTCAGGCACAGATCTTTTCGCTCCTTCCTCGGCAAGATCCAAGATTTTCGACAGGATATTCTTATGCTCGGCTGCGTAGTACCTCCACATTCCAGGCGACCCGGCAAGGCGTTCAACCTTGGGAAAAGCGTCCTCGCATTCTGTCTTCAGATCTTTGTACTTTGCGACCAAAGCGTTCGCGGCCTCCACATGATCGCCATATCCTGCCTCACGCTCAGTTTGAATTCGACGATGCTGGACACAAAGGTAAGCACTGGCAAGCGCCCACAGTTTTCTCCGCCAGTTCCAGGGTTTCATCCGGAGAAAATGCCTCCTTTGGTCAGCATGCTTTGGTTCGGATAGTAGCCTTTTGAACTCTTTCCACCATTCGTTCGCAGATTGGATCTGGACAATGCGAAAATTGCTTATCCTGCAGATTATGCGCGTCACTGCGCTGAGGATGCATCTACAAATTTGGAATCCAATGCCGATACGCCCGATCTGCTTTAGCTCGTCCAGCGTCACTTCTCGCACGATAGCTTCGGGCCCCTCGCCCCGACGCCTTGATTCACCCAATTTGTGGTCATTTTCAATGATGTCTTGCATTTAACCTCCTATTCCGGTCAATCGAGGCGAAACCGACCTCGCCCCAAAACGATTGTTTCGGCAAGGAACGCAAGAGGCTTGATGGTTGGCAAGAGCAATTCACGCCGCGTGTTCCCTCTTTGGTACCCCCTCTAAAAGCGATATCGAGACTTCGCGATGGCCGCCCGAGAAAGAACATCGTAGCCACAATCTGATGCTCAGAAGGCTCATTCAGGAGGGGGAGGGTCTTGGTCAGAGCCCTGTAGACGCCGTCCATGCACTTGATCGCCCACAAACGGCAAGGGATGAGCGGCCCTCTCGGGTCCTTTAATTTAACTAAGCTCTTTTTGTGTGACTCTGCTGTCGCATCCGGATTTGCTAGCATGTGCGGCCATCGGGTGCGGTGATGCCGGGCAAAGAGCGGGCTTAGAAGCTGCACGGAAAGGCCCGCACACAGTCGCTCGGGAATTGCGAGTTTAAGCATTCAAGGCCCTCTCCTACTTCGCCCCCAATTCAGTATCGCTCGATGGAGCCCTTCGTCCTATTGCCGCAGTCGAGTTCTGAGTTCAAGATCGTTTGCGGACCACCCGAGATTATTCATTTGGACGACCATTTCGTCGTAAACAGGGGCTTTCTTGAGCGGGTCAGACACAGTGACGATACTCGAACAGCGTCTTGGCTTCCAGTCCCTCGCTCGCTTCCAGTTGCTCCCGCACCTCGTCCCATACATCCGCGAACGGATCCAGCCGCCGGCCACGTGGCTTCGCCGGCAACTCACTGGGCAAACGGCCGGGAATTTTGATTGTCGCCCATCAGAACGACGTGTAAGAAGGTCAACAGAAGGCGGGAGCCCTCTGAAGCAACCGGGCAATCTGCCACGGGTTGCAGGAGAAACGGCAACATCCCAGATCTTCCGCCGGCAGAAGGAAGGCAGAAAGAAAAAGAACAGGAACGGCGCGAACGAGGTGAACAGCCTTTCGGGCAACCTTCGCAAGGCAATTCTGGAAATTCAGTGCTGATGACTTAAATGATGAATTCTGGAACAGTCACACTTCCGCACTAACTTCAGATCGACAATTTGGGCTGACCTGAATTCAGTGCTGTTCACACTTCAGAGCCGGAAATCTATCAATCGGAACTCAGTGCGGTTCCCTAAGAGACACAGAACGAAATACGGCCCTGAAACTGTCTGCCCGTCTCAGGCAAGCAACCGCTTCAACTCTTTGAAAGCCACGTTAAAGACCGACGGCGGATCCTTGGCATATAGAACACTCATTGTTGAGGCAAATCCAGCTGCCCCCCAGTCATCGACTGCATCAAGATGCGCAGCGCCCGCCTTCGTAAGCAGTTCTATGAGAAGCCGATTCAAGGCAATGGAATCAAGACTGAATTCAGGTGGATGTCCGGTTGCCGAAGTTTCTTTGGCATTCAAGAAATCATCCTGAACCTCGCGCCAAAGTTGATCAAGCTCCGGATTAGCCAATGGTGGTGGTTGCGATCCGGATTTCAACATCCTTTGGAACGACTCCTCGATCAAATTACGAAATTCGTTGACGCGATCGAACATGTAACCTTCCTCCCACCATTCATTAAACGTCACATCGACGATGGCGAGGAGATGTGAGCAATCGAAATCCCCACAAAATGGGCATGTAACGTCAGGCAATGGAACTTCATTCCATGGGTTCATCTTTCCGGCCTCCCCTGGATTTTTCGGAAAGTTTCGCGCTTTCCCGAGACACCACCGCTCCACTCGCCACGTCAAGGACCGGAGCGGAAGCGGCGCTCGCGGCAGCGTCAGGGTAAGCATTGAGAACCTCTTGACGCAGTTTGAACAGGGTGTTCAGTGGGCCGGCAAAGAGCGAACCCAATCCACGGCACACTTTACAAACCTCATAGGCAGTGTCTCCATTTAAATCGCACAGGCCTCTACCTCCGCAGGTCTCGCATGTGACCGTGAATGGCTCGAAAAGCTTCCTCGCCATCGGTGCGTGGTTGCCGATCGGCTTCAACCCATAGTGGGTCTGGTAGATAGCCATCTTTTCATAGATACCGAAATGCCAGCCGGTAAATTCTTTGGCGGTTCCGCAATTCGTGCAAATGGACTTGCCGCCTTGACCTGCTCCCCAAAATCCGCACATAGCGGAGTACGATTTTCGTATTCAGAAGTGGAGCGGAAGCATGTCGAGGAGCAAGCACACAGAAGCGCAGATGATTGCGGCGGTGAAGCAGATGGAAGCCGGGCGCAAGGCCGAGGATGTGGCCCGCGAGGTTGGGGTAAGCGCCCACACGATTTATGCCTGGAAGTCGAAGTACGGGGGCATGGATGTGAGCGAGGCGCAGG
>JAJYVU010000042.1:29520-29973 GCA_021791875.1 Acidobacteriota bacterium
CCCGGCTGCGCAAGCTGGTCGCGGATCTGAGTCTGGACAAGGAAGCGCTGCAGTCGGTGATTGAAAAAAACGGATGGAGCTCGCAGCGATGAAGGCATCTGTCGAGCACATCCGGAGAGAGTATGCCTTCACCGAGCGGCGGGCTTGTCGATTGCTGCTGGTTCCAGTTTCGAGCTATCGCTACAAGCCGCGCCGGAACGACGATGGTTTGCGCGAGCGTCTGGTTGCGTTGGCGCGCGAAAAGCCGCGCTTCGGCTACCGGCGTCTTCACGTGCTGTTGGAACGTGAAGGCAAGCAGGTGAACCATAAACGCGTGCACCGAGTGTATCGCGAGGCGGGCCTGGCGCTGCGCCGGAAGAAGCGGAAGCACTGCATACGCACGAGCGCGCCGCTGGGCATTTACACCGAGCCCAACCAGGAGTGGGCACTCGATTTCGTTCACGATGTGACGGC
>JAJYVU010000131.1 GCA_021791875.1 Acidobacteriota bacterium
CCTTATTGGGCGAGGGGCCGAAGCTGATGGTACCGGCGAGCTCCTGACTGGCTGGATAGAGGCGTGTGAGGTCGAGGCCGTGCTCGATGGGGAACTTGTCCTGCCGGACATAGAGCGCAGCGGCGATTTCTTCGATGGCTGCGTTGCCTGCGCGCTCGCCGATGCCGTTGATGGTGCACTCGACCTGACGGGCTCCGGCTTCGATAGCGGCCAGGGTGTTGGCGACGGCGAGGCCGAGATCGTTGTGGCAATGCGTGGAGAGGATGACGTTGCGGGCGCCGGGAACTTTCTCGATGACAGTGCGGAACATGGCCGCGTACTCGGTGGGGATGGCGTAACCGACGGTGTCTGGCAGATTGATGGTGGTGGCGCCGGCTTCGATGGCGATGGCGACCATCTGGCAGAGGAAATCGAGGTCCGTGCGGGTGGAGTCCTCGGGTGAGAATTCGACTTCGTCGACGTACTGGCGGGCGAGGCGAACGGATTCGCCAGCCTGATTGAGGGCTTCTTCGCGGGTGATCTTGAGCTTGTACTGGAGATGAATGTCAGAACTGGCGAGGAAGATGTGGATGCGCGAGCGTCGTGCGGGGTCGAGGGCCTCGGCGGCACGCATGATGTCCTCTTTGCGGGAGCGGGCGAGCGAAGCGATGGCGGGTCCGCGGACTTCCCTGGCAATGGTGTGAATCGCCGCGCTGTCTCCGTCGGATGCGGCGGCAAAGCCGGCTTCCAGAATGTCGGCGCCGAGAGCTTCGAGAGTGCGGGCCATCTTGAGCTTCTCCGCAGCCGTCATGCTGCAACCGGGAGCCTGTTCGCCGTCGCGGAGGGTCGTGTCGAAGAAATAAAGGCGATTCTGGGTCATTGGGATACCTGGGGTGCAAGAGCACTTGGTTTATGTTGCGGGAGTGGTGATCATAATGCAAATTGATAATTCTTATTAAATTTATTCATAATAATTATGTTTGCAGTTGATGATGGCCATTCGGAGAATTTTGCTTATGGATATGTGGCAACTGGAGACTTTTCTGGCGGTGGTGGAGGAGCGGGGATTTTCCCGTGCGGCGGTGAAGCTGCATCGGACACAGCCTGCGGTGAGCCAGACGATCCGCAAGCTGGAAGAGGAACTGGGGGAGCTGCTGTTTGAGCGGACGAGCCGCGATGGGACGCTGACCAGCGCCGGAGAACTGCTCAGGAGCTATGCGGAGCGGCTTCTGCGGCTGAGGACTGAGGCGGAATTAGCCATAGAGGAACTAAGGTCACTGGAGCGCGGTCGGCTGGTGATCGCGGCAAATGAGTATACGTGTTTGTACCTGCTGCCGGTGCTGCATGAATTTCGGCGGGTGTGCCCGCAGATTGGGGTGACGGTGCAGCGGGCGCTGGCGAGCCGGATTCCGGAGCATCTGGTGGAGCGATCGGTGGAATTGGGGACGGTGACGTATCTGCCGGATCCTGCGCAGTTCCGGTCGATTGCGGTGTATTCGGATGCAGTGGCGTTCGTGATGAGCCCGGAGCATCCACTGGCCCGGCAGAAGCAGGTACCGATTCGGGAGCTGGGCGCGCAGAATTTTGTGGCGCACAATGTGGCGTCTCCGTTGAGAACGAGGGTGATTGAGACGTTTGCGCGGTACGACACACCGCTGAACCTGGGCGTGGAGCTACCAAGTCTGGAAGCGGTGAAGCGCTATGTGGGAATGGGGCACGGGGTGGCGCTGGTTCCGGAACTGACGGTGGAGCAGGAGATTGCGCGCGGGGAACTGGTGAAGGTGGAGATTCCGGAAGTGTTGATCCAGCGGACGCTGTGGCTGGTACAGCGCAGGGGAGCGCGGCTTTCGCATGCGGGCGCGGCATTCTTGCGGGTGGTGGAGACCGTGGCGGCCGACCGAGGGAAGCCATTCCTGTTTCAGCCAGAAGATTGATGTAACGGGTTGCACGAAGTGGGGCCGGTTCCGTAGGCTTCCTGCGTGGCGACTTCAACGAATGTGACGGCTGCGAGTGTGCGCACGAAGCGCGAGCGCATGTGGCGCAGGATATGGCGGCATCATCTGCCGCTGGGCGCAGCGTCGGGGATCACTGTGGCGGCGCTGTACTTTACGCGGCCGTATCCGGACCCGATCATGCGGGGGAGTTTTTCGACGGCGTATCCGGCGTTGTTTTTGCTGCTGCTGACGCTGGGGATTGGACCGTTGAATTTGCTGTTGCGGCGACGGAATCCGGTTTCGCAGGATTTGCGTCGGGATGTGGGGATATGGGCCGGGATCGTGGGGATCGCCCATGTGGTGATCGGGCAGCAGGTGCATTTTCGCGGGAGGCCGTGGCTGTATTATGTGTATCCGGCGGGACAGCGCCACTGGCTGCAGTGGCTGCCGATACGGCACGATCTTTTTGGGATTACGAATTACACGGGGGCGATAGGCGCGCTGCTTCTGCTGGCGTTGTTTGCGACATCGAACGACGTGATGCTGCGGCGGATGGGAACGCCTGGGTGGAAGCGGCTACAGCGGATAAATTACGTAGTATTCATCCTGGTGGCTGTGCACACCTTTGGCTTTATGACGATTGAGCATCAGAAAGCGCCGTTTGTGGCCTCAGCGGTGATCGGGCTGGCTGCGACAGTGGTACTGCAGGCGGCGGGATTTGCAAAGCGCAGGGCGCGCGGATGAATGAAGGATGTATTCCTCAGGATTCCGAGGTGCTTTCTATGTGAAGTTCCCCCTTGCGGCAGGTACAATTGGCGGGTGAGCAAATTTCCAGCACGGCTCACAACTCCTAAACAGCCCGGAAGGCTTGGAGCCTGCGGTGCTTATTGCAGGCGAGAGGTTTTTGAACGAATGAAGAAGAGTTTTTTGTTGTTACTTCTGCTGCCGTGCCTGGCAGTGGCCGCGTTTGGACAGGAAAGCCGCATGGAAGCAAGCGTCAGCGGATCTGTTCTGATTCCTCCATTCGTGGCAGGGTCGGGTGCTGTTTACCTGCACGCGACGCCGGGATGGGGCACACTGTTCAGCTACCGGTACGACGTGACGCCGCTGAGCCAGTTGGAGCTGAATTATTCGTACATGCAGGACAAGGAGCACTTCTCGGGCCCGGCCTTCAACTACATGGTTTCGACCCGCATCAATGAAATTTCGTTCGCGTACGTCCGAATGTTCAACTTCCGGAACTTCAATCCCTTTGTCGAGATGGGTGCGGGCGCGTACATCTTTACGCCGATTGACGATACGTATACGACGCTTTCCATTTCGAATATGAAGCAGAAGACGAATCCGGGTGCACTGTACGGAGTTGGATTTGCGTACGAGCTGAGCCCGAGCTGGGATTTGCGTGTGGAGTATCGCGGCATCATCATGAAGACGCCAGGATTCGGCTATCTTCCGTTTGATACGCAGCGGTACTACAACGTGAATGACCCGGTGATCGGGTTTGCGTATCACTTCTGAGCAGGAACAGCAGCATCAAACAGGGAAGCCCCGGAGCTGATCCGGGGCTTTCTTATTTGCGCGGAGCGGCGAGAGCATATGCGCTGATCAGAGCCAGCGGGATTGATTTTCGCTCGTTGTGCCGAGAGCGGTTCACCTGACCCTATTGAGAGAATCAGATCTGGCAAGTGTGGCCGTTCTTTGGCGGAACGGCCACGTGCGGTGGGGCATCTTGCTCGACGAGGTGAACAGAGATGCTCTATTTCTGGCGGATGATGCGGTACCCGATGCCGATGCTGAAGCCGGAAGGGTGCATTCCGTTGTTGGGAAAGTAGGGGATGTTGGGAGCGTGGGGCCAGAACTGGTATTCGTATCCGGCGCGGAGACTGAAACGGGGACTGAGATGGTAATCGAGATCTCCACCGGGAGCGTAGGCGAAATAGCTGCCGGTGCCGATCTGGTTTGGGAAGTCTTCGACGCCGGCGCCCATCATGAATTTGGCCCAGCCGGACAGACCGTGCCAGCGCAGGAGGCGATAGCGCGGTCCGAGAAGGTAGTCGGACTGCTGCTGGCCGCCGCTTCCATGCCAGTGCATCCAGCGGGCTTCGCCTTCCGCGCCCCAGCGGGGCATGAGGTCGATATCAAAGTAAATGCCGGGCCCGACGACATGGCCACCGGTGTAACCGGGGAGGGAGTCCGGCCTGAAGGCTGAGGCTTCCACGCCGACGGTGATGGAGCCATTTCCGCCGGTAGTGGAAGGGGCAACCTGGGCAAAAGCAAGCGGCACGAGCATGAGGACGCCGGCCCATACAAAGAAATTTCTAATCATCCCACGTTCTCCAGAGGCTTGGATCGTAGTGGCGGGCTGGCGTCGCGATGAGAAGAGTCTCAGGTTTCACGGCGAGCTGGTAAAGCGAGGGCCAGACAGCAGTAACGATCCTCTAAAAACATACAGCCTTACCAGCCGGTATGCAGGTCGAGCGCCAAAGTGCGGTTTCTGATGACTGGTAAAACTACAAGCGGCGACTGCTTATGGCCAGGAAAATTCGCATGGAGAGTGACCGTCACAGTAGCCATGGGTTGTAATCCTGCATGCGGCAGGAGAAGAAAATCGGGGCCGCGGGACGGCCCCGAAAGCGCTGGGTGAAGGTCTGCAAGAGCTATGGTTGCGAACCGTTGCCGTTGTTTGCCGAGCCGGCGGGAACAGGAGATCCGGGATTCGGTTTGAGCACCTGAGGGGCCGGTGGGGCAGGGTTCGATCCATTATCGGGCGTCGGATTCGCCCCCTGGGTGGTTGCCGGCGGCTGGTAAGGCCTGAGGCGGAAGTAGACGGGGGTGATCTCAAACGGCATCTTGTCGGCTGGGGTGAGCAGCGGAGCAGGACTCAGGTTGAGGGTCTGAACTTCATCGGTCCATGGATTGATTTTGAGATGGCTGTCGAGAGGAAGGGCAGCGATCTGGTTGAGGTTCTTCATGTTGAGCGGAGGCGCGCCCTGCAGGAATGCCGCAAGCCAGGGCTGGCCGTCGGGCTGAATGAGGGAGTCGCCGAGGCGCGGGGTGAGCAGGTTCTTGAGAGCTTTTTCGCGGGCCATCAACTGCTCGAAGAAGAGGCCCACTTGAGGCGACTTGCTGGCGTATACGGAGTGGTCGAAGAGTTCGACCGCCTTCTTTGCTGCCGAGGCGTCATCGGCCATGGAGTGATTCATGTCGATGCGCTGGAAAGCAGCCTCGTCTGGAAAGAGCAGGCGATCGCTGAAGGCGTAGCGGGTGTCAATGTGGTGGCCGAGGAGGATTTGCGCGAGCTGGAAGCTGATGACAGCCGCCAGGTCTTCTTCGTTGGGCAGGACGTCGATGAGGCCCTTGCTGAGCAGGATGGTATTGCCGACGGCAAGGGACTCCAGCGGCTCAGTGAGCATGACGCGGCAATGAATCTGGTAGGGCAGGTTCAGATTGTTGCCGATGAGAATGTTGTTCGTGACGGTATCCAGGACCTTATCGAAGGGGCTGGGAGCAGCAAGCAGGCCGGCCTGCTGGAGGCGGTCGAGGACGTTGTCCTGGGCCTCAACGATCCAATGACGCTCGGCCTGCAAGGGACTGAGGTCCCTGGCGTTCTGGCTTTCATCCTGCGCGTTCTCAATGTTGACAGATTCGGATTCAGAAACCTGCTGCGGGATCTTGAGCGCGTAGCCCCAGTAGAAGGTCTGGCCGCGCAGGGCGAGGGATTTTTGGGATGAGGTGCTGTGGGTTTCCTCGACATAGATGGCATAGGGAAGCCAGAGGCCGGGCTGGATGTTCTTGCGCCAGCTGTCGAAGTGGTAGTAGTGATCGACGGGGTTGTTGGGATTGTTGGTGTAGGTACCGTTGAAGCGTACGATGTTGCCGCCGTCGTTCTCAACCCAGATGCGGCCGAAGAAGCGGCCGGAGCCGGCGTGGCGCTTGGGGCGGACGTCGAAGACGCTGGTGCGGATTTCACCGAGGAACTGCTGGCGGACGAAGGCGAAAGAGTAGTTGTTGAAGTTGAAGCCGCGCGGGTCCACGAACATCATGTCCATGAAGCCGGTGGGGTTGTCGCTGATCTGGAAGGATTTGGTGAGGTCCTTGAGGTACTGGAAGGAGCCGCGGAACCAGCCGCGGTGGGATTTTCTGGCTTCGTACGCATTGGCCGAGAAGGCCTTGCCGAAATCGACGCG
>JAJYVU010000132.1 GCA_021791875.1 Acidobacteriota bacterium
TGCGCCACGCCGGGGCGCGGATAGGGATTGAGGAAGCCGGAGGTGCGGTGCGCGCGTTCCTGGAGCGGGGTGTAGAGCTCGTAGCGGAGGCCGTAGTCGAGAGTCCAGGACGGGGTGATCTTCCAGGTGTCCTGGAGGTAGGCGTTGATGTCATTCCGGTTGATGGCCGCCGGTCCGATGTGGGGACCGTTGGAGGCGAAGGACGGAGCCACGGCAACGGTGTAGGCGTAAGGGTAACCAAGGAGAAGACTGCTGAGAGTATCCGGCAGCGGATCACCGGGCTGGATGTTGTGCTGCCCGCTTGCCGAAGGGATGAAGACGGGGGAATAGACGGTTCCGCCGCCGAAGTCGTATTCGCCGTTGGGGCTGGTGCCGAAGTAAGTAGTGTCGCGATTGAGACGCGCCTCGGCGCCCCACTTCACGTTGTGCCGTTGGGAAGTCCAGGTGAAGTTGAGCTGGCCCTGAAAGAGATTGCCGTAGGCAGACATGACCGATCCGGCTGCGGAGTTGAAGGACTCAAACAAACCATCCACGAACTTGAGAGCCGGCTGGGTGTGGTTGGCTGTGGGAAATGAAGGCGTGGAGCGCGTGATACTGAACGACGACGACCAGAGGAAGCGCGGCGAGACGGTGCGGGTGTAAGTGAATGCGACGTTGCGCTGATCGTCAAGAAATTGGACGCCAAAGGTGGGGTCGAGCAGGGTCTGGTCGGGATTGGTGGTGGGTCCGGCTACGTTGTCGTAGGTGAACTGCCCGAAAAACTGCCCTTTCGCGCCGAGTTTCTGATCGATGCGGATGGAGAACTGGTCGGAGTCGGTATTGACGTTCGAGGGCGCGGCATAGGTGCGCGGGCCGTAAGCGCCGGTGGGGTCGTTGGGGAGCGGGTAGCGGGCCAATATCGCCTTGATGGCGGGATTGACGGGGATCTGCAAGGTGTCGGTGGTTCCATCCGGATAGGTCACTGTGTCCTGGCCGGCGCGCTCAGCCGCGGTGGGAACCGCAAGGACTTGAGTGGTTCCGAGGAGTTGGCGGAAGCCTTGATACTGGCCGAAGTAGAAGGTGCGGCCGCGCCCGTTATAAAGGTGCGGCAATACGACGGGCCCTCCGTTTGTAAATCCGAATTCGTTTCTCCGGAAGGGCGGGATGCGGCCCGGTTCGGCGATGGAAGGGTGGTCAAAGTAGTTTCGCGCGTCGAGGGCGGAGTTGCGGACGAACTCGAAGATGGAGCCGTGGAATCCGCTTTTGCCGGAGCGGGTGATGATGTTGGTAAAGCCAGCGGCGCCACGGCCGATGTCGGCGGGCATCCAGCCGGAGCTGGATTGGATTTCCTGGATGGCATCGACGTTGAAGTTGGTGAAGGTGCTGCCGCCCATTTCGGGGTCGGAGATGTCTGCGCCGTTCATTGCGAAGACGGCTTCGACGCCGCGTTGTCCATTGATGGCGAACTGCTGCGTGAAGTTGGTAGCACCGTTGACGTCTGTCATGGTGCCTGCCGCCAGCAGGAGCAGCGTGCTGAAATCGCGGCCATTCAAGGGCAGTTCGCTGACGGACTTGCTTGAGAGCTGTTCCCCGCCGGTGGCGGCCGGCGCATTGGAAGCGGCTGGCCGGGCAGCTCGCGAGGCAGGAGAAGATGTACCCTGAGCGGCGAGCAACACGGAAAGGGAGTTCCGGCGAGAAACGCTGAGCAGAACGGGAGCGGCGGAGAGATTCGCGCGTACCGGGGCAGTGGGGCGCCGTCCGTGAAGTTGGACTGTGACCAGATGCGGCCCGGGAGCGATATCCGGGATGGCGAAGCGGCCGGTGGAACCGGTCACTGCGGAAACAGGGATCGCCCCGGGCGCAGGTGAGACAACGCTCACGTTCGCGCCGGCGATGGGCTGACCCGAGGCGGTGCGGACGATGCCGGTCCATGTGACGCGGAGCGAAGCAGGTTGCTGCGCGCTGAGCGGCAGGGCCAGCAATCCGAGCAAAGGCAGTTGGATTGCGAAACGGCGAAGGATTCGAAGCATTTCCGCGGCGATGCTTCCCGATGGATTTCTCCCTGCGCGGCGCGCGTACTGTCTCACCACTCTGCGGCCCTGCTTTCGTCCCAGATCAAACAAGATTGTGCGTTGGTTTGCGGATGGAGAAATTGTAGCGGAGAAAGATGGGCCGTGGGAGCGGTGAGCTCGGTGGGGCCGTCCGCAGGGGCGGGTTCCCAGGTCTCAGAATCGAGACCCGGGACGAGCGTAAGGAGAACGGCTTAAGCGGCGGCTTCGGGTTTGTCCGCGGCTGCCGCCCATTTGGCGAGCATGACGCGGGTCTTGACGACGGAGTCGGGGTTGAGGCTGATGGAATCAATTCCCTGCTCCATGAGGAAGCGGGCAAACTCGGGATAGTCGCTGGGAGCCTGGCCGCAGATGCCGATCTTGCGATGGTTGCGCCTGGCCGCGGTAATGGCCATGGAGATCATGCGGCGCACGGCTTCGTTGCGCTCGTCAAAGAGCGGAGCGAGGATGGCGGAGTCGCGGTCGAGGCCGAGGGTGAGCTGCGTGAGATCGTTGGAGCCGATGGAGAAGCCGTCAAATATCTGGAAGAAGTCGTCGGCGAGGATTACGTTGCTGGGAATTTCGCACATGACGTAGACCTCGAGGCCGCTCTTGCCGCGTTCGAGTCCATGCTTGGCCATCTCTGCCAGCACGGCGCGGCCCTCGTCGACGGTGCGGCAAAAAGGAACCATCAGGATTACATTTGTGAAGCCCATGGTTTCCCGCACGAGCTTCATGGCGCGGCACTCGAGGGCGAAGCCGTCGCGATATTTCTCGTGGTAGTAGCGCGAGGCTCCGCGCCAGCCGATCATGGGGTTGTCTTCGACGGGCTCGAACTGGCGTCCGCCGATGAGGTGAGCGTACTCGTTGGTTTTGAAATCAGAGAGGCGCACGATGACGGGCTTTGGATGAAAGGCGGCGGCGATGAGCCCCACGCCCTGCGCGAGCTTATCGACAAAATACCGTGGCTTGTCGTCATAGAGCGCGGTCAACTCGGAGAGATCGTGCCGGGCCTGCGCGTCGGTGACCTCGTTGAAGTGAATGAGCGCGAGGGGATGGGCCTGGATGTGGTTCGCGATGATGAATTCCAGGCGAGCGAGGCCCACGCCGTCGTTGGGAATCGAGGCGACGCCGAAAGCGTCGCGCGGATTGCCGATGTTCATGAAGATCTGCGTTTTGAGGGCGGGCATCTCTTCGAGCGGAATCTCCGATACTTCAAAGGGAAGGATTCCTTCATATACGAAGCCGACATCGCCTTCGGCGCAGGAGACGGTGATTTCCTGCTCCTGGTGGAGCACACCGGTGGCACGTTCGGTTCCGACGATGGCTGGAATGCCGAGTTCGCGGGCGACGATGGCGGCGTGGCAGGTGCGTCCGCCCTGATTGGTAACAATGGCGGATGCTTTTTTCATGATCGGTTCCCAGTCGGGATCAGTCTTGTCAGTGACGAGAATTTCACCGGGCTGGAATTCGCTCATGCGCTGCGCATCGAGGATGAGGCGCGCCTTGCCAGTGCCGATGGACTCGCCCACGCTGTGGCCGCTGACTAGCCGCTTTCCGGTCGCCTTGAGGCGCCAGGTTCGCAGGGCGACTTTCTGCTTGCGGGACTGCACCGTCTCCGGACGGGCCTGCACAATGAACATTTGCCCGGAAATGCCGTCTTTGGCCCACTCCATGTCCATGGGAGTGTAGCGGCCGTTGGCTTCCGAGTAGTGATCCTCGATGACGCAGGTCCAGTGCGCCAGCTCAAGAATTTCATCGTCGGTGAGCACGAGGCGCTTTCTGTCGGCGGGCGGAACGGGGACGTTCCTGGTGGCCTTGGAACCGCCCACGTCGTAGACGAGTTTGGTTTCCTTGGTGCCGACGATTTTCGACAGAATGGGGCGGAATCCCGCTTTGAGGGTGGGCTTGAAAACCATGTACTCATCGGGGGTGACCGCGCCCTGCACGATGTTTTCACCGAGGCCATAGGATGCGTTGATGAGCACGACGTTGGTGAATCCGCTCTCTGTGTCAATGGAAAACATCACGCCGGAAGAGGCGAGATCGGAGCGAACCATTTTCTGGATGCCGATGGAGAGAGCGATGTTGAGATGATCGAAGCCGTGCGCCTGGCGATAGTAGAAGGCGCGATCGGTGAAGATGGAGGCAAAGCAACGGCGGCATGCGTCGAGCACGCTGTTGATTCCGCGCACGTTGAGATAGGTTTCGTGCTGGCCGGCAAAGCTGGCGTCGGGCAGGTCCTCGGCAGTAGCGCTGGATCGAACGGCCACGTCGACGTCAGCGCCATATTCTTCGCAGAGGCGCGCATAGGCAGCGCGGATTTCGTGCGCAAGGTCCCCTGGGAAGGAAGCTTCGAGCACCATGATGCGAGCCTGGCGCCCCACGCTGCGCAACTGGTCGAGGTTATCGACCGAAAGGCCCGCAAAGAGCTTGCGGAGGCGCGAGTCGAGTCCATTGGCGCGGAGAAACTCGCGATAGGCGTGGGCGGTGGTGGCGAATCCGTTGGGGATGCGAATGCCTTTCGGGGCGAGGTGACGGATCATTTCGCCGAGCGATGCGTTCTTTCCTCCGACGATGGGGACGTCGTGGACACCACACTGATCGAACCAGAGCAGCAAGGGCGGTTGCGAAGAAGCCGGAACGGGCGATGCGGGCTGGGATTCTGCCGGCATGGGCACCTCCTTTGACGCGAAGCGGTTATGGCAAAGGCTCGTGCAGCTCAACGGATTCGAGCAGGTGGTCCATCTGGGCGCGCGTGGATGTTTCGGATACGCGCTCGATCAGGTCGTCATATCGATGCGCGAGGCTGCGATAAGGCTGGGTGGATCGCGCGGTCTTGAGCAGGTTGCGCCAGCTTCCGGAGAACTCGCCGGTGAGTTCTCGCGCCTCCAGAATGCGCACCAGTGCGGCGAGCTCGGCGCGCAGGTGCATGTTTTCCCTGAGAAGATCGACGACTCCGGACGCGTGTCTCTGTTGCATGGTGCGCCTCGTTCTGCCACCGCGCTCGTCCTGCCGGGCGGCAGGACATGCTAGAGCGAATTTGCGGTTGCCGTATCCTGCCGAGCTTTCGCAGGCGCGGCTTTTCTTGACTTAAAAGCCTTTCCGCCCCGGGATACACCTACAGCAAATTCAATCTAGCCCCAAGGTAGCGCGCGAGAGAGTTACGAGCCTGTGACCAGCATCACCGGCAGAGACCACGCGATGAGCGCAGGGCGCAAATGGGGCGCTCCATGTGATGACTGTCACAGCGGCTTGTGTTCCCCATCACAGAAGCCTTTCCGGGCCGGCCCCAACATCGCCTCAACTCCTGCAAGTCAAGAAAGGAGACTCCCGATGTCAGAACAAGCGAAGCGGAGCGATGTAACGATCCGCGAAGATGTTTGCCGGGAGATCGACTGGGAACCGTCGATTTCCTCTCAGGATATTGCTGTCAAAGTCAAGGATGGTACGGTTACGCTGACTGGGTTTGTTCATAGCTATCCTGAAAAATTCGCCGCCGAACGGGCAGCGAAGTCTGTGGTTGGTGTTCGCTCTGTTGCCAATGATATTGATGTAAAACCGCGCGTGGTTCGGACGGATCCTGAAATTGCGCGCGACGTGCAGCACGTGCTGGAACTGCACGCCTTTGTTCCCGATGATGCGATCAAGACGACGGTACGCGAGGGCGTGGTGACGCTGGAAGGGATGGTGCAGTGGGATTACCAGCGACGCAGCGCCGAGTCCTCAGTTCACGGCGTGAGCGGTGTGCGGGCAGTCATCAATTCGCTACAGGTACACCCGGAGGTTTCCTCCGGGCTGGTGAAGGAACGCATCGAAGATGCGTTGCGGCGGAGTGCGGACATCGATGCAAAACGTATCATGGTGACCACGCACGACAACACCGTGGAGTTGTTCGGCACGGTGCGCTCATGGATCGAGCGCGAAGAAGCCGAACGGGCAGCGTGGGCCGCACCCGGAGTTGCGAAGGTGCTAGACCAT
>JAJYVU010000133.1 GCA_021791875.1 Acidobacteriota bacterium
GTACGCTAGCCTGCGAGGCCAAGTCCAGGACAGACGGAGTGAGGATCGCGGAAGGGATCTCCGCACGGATCTGGTCGATGGCATCTTCTGCTTTGGCCATTGAGCGAGCCGGCAGAATGATCTCGGCACCTTTACGGGCGAGCTCCCGGGCTGCCTCAAAGCCAATGCCTGAGTTTGCCCCGGTCAGGATGACAAGTATAACGTAAATGCCTATAAATAAATAAGATAATATTCTTATACCACCTATACGAGTCCTGCACAGATGCGAGGATTCAAGAACTTACGTAACAACCCTACACGGAATCTGCACAAAACGAGTCAAACGACGGAGGCCAATTATGGCATTCGTCACCGAAAAAGAGGAACTGAAGCCGGGCCTCATCATCTTCCGGCGCGGCGATGTGGCGCATCGCATGTGGTATTGCCGCATGAAGATGCCGAAGGCCGACCGCTACAAGACGGTTTCGCTCAAAACCTCCGCTAAAGAAGCGGCGCGGGGACGCGCCTTCGATCAGGACGCAGACATCCGGTTTCGCATCAAGCATGACGTTCCCGTATTCAACCGCCCCTTCCGCGAAGTGGGGAGAGAGTATCTGCTGACCCAGGAAGCGCGGGCGCAACGTGGGGAAATCGGCAAGGCGCGTCCTAAGAAGATTCGCGCCATCATCGAAGGCGCTTTAGACAAATATGTCGGCTCCACGCAGGTTCACCTTATCGGGGATGAGCTTTGGGGCGGCTATCCGGCATGGCGGCGGGTGAACGGCGCGGGGCGCAATAAGCGCAACGGCGTTCGGGAGGTCAGCGACGAGATGGCGCAAGCCTTCGCTGACAACGAGGCCGAGCGCCGCACCAAGGTTCAACACACGCGTGGTATCCGGGTCTTGAAACCGATCAAGGTCAAACCTTCCGATGAAAGAACGGTTCCCTTTATCAGTGATTCCACCATCCGGTTCGAGATGTCTATCTTCGGTGCGGTGATGAACTATGCCATCAAGAAACGCTATGTTCCTGCAAGCCAGCGTTTCGACGAGCGCCCGAAGCTTAAGACGATGCGGCGTGACGAGTTCACGCTGGAGGAATACCGCCAGCTCCACACTGTAGGCCGCAAGTGGATTGGCGAGGCGGATAAGCCTTCGAGCGTCTGGTATCACACTGTCACCTACAACATGATTCTGATTGCCTGCAATACCGGCATGAGGCCAGCGGAGATGAAGAATCTCCGCTGGCGCGACATTATGCCTGCAAAAGACCGTGAGGGCCGCGAGATTGTTGTCCTGTTTGTGCAGGGCAAAGGCAAGTCGCGCAAGCTGGTTGCGCCCAAGAGCGTCGGAGATTATCTGGAACGCATCCGCGCTATCTCCAAAGCCACGGAACCGGAGGATAGAGTCTTTACCAATATCGCGGGCAAACCTGCAAAATCCCTTTACACCAGTTTAATTGCCGATCTTCTAAACGAAGCGAATTTGCGCGAAGGCACGCAGGGCGTTCCGAGATCGCCGTATTGCTTCCGGCACACCTACGCCACGCTCCGCTTGCAGGAGGGCGTGGACGTGTACTTCCTTGCCGAGCAGATGGGTACTTCCGTCCACATGATCGAGGAGCATTATGGGCATGTGAACACCATCAAGCACGCCGACCGCGTGTTGCAGGGCATGGCGGGATGGGAGTTGCCGCACCCGGAAGTGGACGTTACAAGAGCGAAAGCGTCGAAGGCGGCGGAGACGCACGATAAATCCAGGAGAGGCCAGCACCGCAGGACAGGCTGACCGTGGAACGCTCCCGAAGCCGTCTTTTGCCGGAGCCGTGGCGGAGGCTGGCGCAGGGAGTTCCATATCCACATCATCCCTTCCGATATTGGTTCTGATTTGCCGCAGCCCCGCCGGGGCGTTCTTCGCGGCAAATCCCCGCGCACGAGCCGCCGCTGGCGGCTGTTCTTTGTGCGCTTTGTGCCGGATACATTATCGATACGAGAAATACTAATTCTGATTGTAGATTTCCGCACTGTTGAGTGTATTTCCGTCACGGTTGACGCAGCCTGGAATCAGCCACCCGTGATTTGGCCCACTTCAATCGACGCTTGAGCACGCTTCTACATACAAACGTATGCAGCACTGGTAGCGTCAGGCAAAGCACAGCTGTAGCCAAGCCTGACGAAGTGCCAGCAATACGGAGGCAAATTCTCTAGGTTGCCCTTGGCACCTTCAAAATAGTCCAATCGAATCCCTGCGCCCCCTGTGTGCGATATTGCTCCACAATTTGAGCCAGAGTCGGGATTTTCGTCAGATCCGGGTTCCAGTCTTTCGTAACGATGTCGAGGCCAGTCTTGAGCAAGTGTCCTGGAACCCCATAAGTAATCGGAGCACCATTGAATCCTGCGTGGAGTATGCCGATGGCCCGCGGGTCATCCGTCCGAAATATCGGTGAGCCACTTGCTCCACCTTCCGAGAGAATATCGATGGAGAAACCGTGTGGGTCAGCGCATGCACATGGGAGCACGCTGCTTACAATTCCTCTCCTGGCAAATGTGGATACTTGGGAGGCTTTCGTCGTGTCGTAGGGTGTGAGCGGGACTTCACCCATTGGAAAACCTAGCGTGGCCACATCCAGACCCACTTCGATTGTGTTTGACTCGTCGCATATTTCCATCACCGGAAGACCTCGCAGATCAATTCGCACAAACCCACAATCCGGTTTGGCACTTCCAAATTAGGGACTGGAGGATTCAACACTAGCAATTGAGTTAATCGCCAAGATGGAGCGCAGAACTACGCCAAAACGTGTTTGTCCACCTTCACTAATCGGCTCAGGAAATAGAATCACGAAGCGTGCTGGCTTCGGGATTTTGCCAATGGCCTCTATGACATGCTCATTCGTGATGACTAGCCCACGCTCATCGACTATAAAGCCAGTGCCGATTATCGCTGGAAAACCGGGAGTTGCACTCGACTCTGTAGGAACGACACGTGAGCCGAATGCGACGACGGCAGGAGTAACCTTACGAATTACCTCTGTGAGCTTCATTGAATCTTGTACCTCTATAACGCGGCGTATTTAGATCGATCCATCTCTCGGAGGATCGAGACGATTGCGACTGCCAAGTGGTGACACAATTCTGCTTCCGCCTTGTCAGAGTTCACATATCCCCAATGAGCAATCCTGTTGCGGAGCTTAAATAGTTCGCTCCGGAAGTATTCGGTCGGAGCTACGTTTGCAGGGTTGGGCAAGCTAGAGCAAATAGCAGTTGCAGCCGCGTTTCCCGCAACAAATCTGTCGAAAGTCGTGCCGAAGAGCCGTTGCGACACAAAACCAATCGGACCTGTGAAGCCCCCGGACCTTGGGTACTCCTGTTCCCACTCGTTCTCCTGTGCCGTCGTTGGAAGGGTGAACGTGGAAGCATAGCTATCCATGCCTTTCAGCTTCAAATAGAGCCGCGTGAGAAACGATTCGATTGCCATCACCGCTATGACAATCGACAGGCCGTAGTCTCCGCTTTCCAATTCGGCTTTGCTTCGGTGCAGCAGCCGTTCTGCGACAACGCTGACACTCAAAGGATTCATCAAATGCGACGATTGCCCACACTTCTCGCAAGCAGCACTTCCACAATCGGCGTCTCCGTAAGCGGAGAACACATAGCGCCCTCCGCAGTTGCACGCTTGTTCAATGGTGAACTTCAGCGTTCAACGACTCCTCTGTCTCAGTGCTGCCGCGATTCTCTGAATGGAGTGGAACGGCCCGCATGACTGCGAGCACATCTCCTCAATCAAGCGAATGGCGGGTAATCGGGATAGGACCGCCCGCATTTGCGGCAAACCAGATCGAAAAACGGTTGTAGAGACTTCTTGGCGTCCTGAGCCGGGTCGTATGTTCCTGATTGAATAATCGGATCACCGAGACACTCCTGGCCACGGTGAATGTTGATGTGGCCTGCGGGCGGAGGAACGGCCAAACGACGCTTCTTTACCCCGATCAGACCTGCTATCCATTGAAAGGGACCTGTGATGCCGAGTCTTTGGAGAAATTCACCATAATCTTTCAATGCGCTGGTATAAGCCTTGACGATGGACTCAAGAAAGAGTTTATCTGGCTGGAAACCGAGATAGGCTGTATCCACGCTCCAGACCTCTCCCGTATCAAATGCAAATGTGACCGATCGTGTCTCGACTTTTCCATTGAAGTTTCTATCCAAGGAAAAGACGCCAAAGCCATCTTCCGCCCTAAGATGATGGAGAACGGAATCGCAAAATGGCATTAGCAAGTGCTGTCCACCGGATTGGGCAGCCGCTCGTAGCTCAGTGGCCGTCCATATCTTGTCCGGATCGTAGACCGGCATCACGCGCAGCCACATGGCCGGTTTGTTATGAAGAACTACCTCTTGATTCTCGGTCTGCTGGCCCGGCATATCGCTCCATGTATAGCCAAGTGGCTGCCGCAGATTCCGAAATCTCGACTCGTCTTCAAATGATTCATGGGCTGCGAAGGCGGGTGGTTCCGGTGCTTTCGGCAACGACGCCTGAAGCTCCTCGCTAGTCAGAATTAACCTGAGCGCAGATTCAAGGGTGTTTGTTAGTCGCTCTTTCTGTGTACGGCGCTCTTCGGCAGATGCGCCTTCAGGAAGGTTATAGGTGATGGGATGCCGTAGATGCGCAAGATCGAATGGCAACTTTCCATCCGGCGCACCGTGGGCTTCGTTCATCACGCCGATGATTCTGGAGCGCCCCAACGACTTTAAGGCCCAGCCGTATTCGATGAGAACATTCGGATTCGGCGTCAGCCCGTCTCTGCTCCGCGCGCCTACGAATGTCAGGTCTGCAACGAACACAGCGGCGTTATCAATCTTGCTAAAGATTGTGTCCATGATCGAGGGGCTTCCCGGAACACCCTTCGTATCCTTATCCAACTCCAGTCCATCTCGGATTGCTTCTTCCACGGTCGCATCACTGATGAGGCGAGCAATCGCATCCTTTAGACTCTGCTCAATAAAGTTGCGGCTCTCTTTGGAGGGTCGATCACTTTGCCAAGAAAAGAACACTGTAGTTTTCATATCGTGGGCGATGCCCACATTATAAGAGATTTCACTGGCGCATAGGGAGGGCGTCTCCTCCCTGGTTGCAGTCGCCGATAGTACCGGCGTCTTCCACCACCCACCTCAGCTAGGCCTGTTCCTGCCCCGCAAGACCCGCCCCTGAAAGCAATGTGGAAGTAGACCTAAATTTCTTCTTTTATCAAGTGCCGCGCTTCATACGGCTTTATGGCAGAGCCGGTCGGAACCCCTCAATGCTCTTCGCTGGCGCTTCGATGAACGCGCAAGAGAACACGCGCCCTTGACCGAAGCCGCCTCGCCTCTGCCCGCCGCATAAGACATGAAGCGGGGGCACTCATCAAGAAAAGGAAATTTGGTTGAGGGCCAAAGGCGAAATGCCCTCCTTCAGAATCTCGCCCCGCGCGGGCAGCACAGGAGAGCAAACGTCATGGCACAGTGCAACCATCGCAATGCAGCCAGCAGGCCCAGCATCTATCAGACCGTCACTGACCGTATTATTTCCAGCCTCAAAGCAGGTGTGATTCCGTTGGAAAAGCCGTGGAAGACGCCGCGCTATGCAGGCGGGCCATTCCCGCGCAACTTCTACGCCGGCAAGCCCTACCGGGGAATCAATGTTCTCTTGCTTTGGTCGAGTGAGTACAACTCCTCATTTTGGCCTACCTTCAAGCAGGCGCAAGCATTGAAAGGCACGGTTCGCAAGGGCGAGCATGGAACGCAGATTATCTTTTACAAGCAACTTCCCGAACATGCGCAGCCACTTCCGCCGCCACGGGTAGCCGTGGACTCTGCCGTTTCCGACTTGCTCACCCTCGAACCCCTTTTACCTGTACAACGATCCTTTGCGATCCTGAAGCGATCCTATCCTTCGCAAGTG
>JAJYVU010000134.1 GCA_021791875.1 Acidobacteriota bacterium
CCATCAGGCCCAGTTGCATTACATCGCCGCATTGACTGACCCCCAAATCCGTCGTTTGCTGGGCGAAGGCATCCTGCAACTACCCTTGTTCAGCGAGACCATCTGCGAAGTCGAGCATGAGCAACTGCGCTACGTGCTGCGCAAGAACGAGTCGGAAGCCAGACGCATCGAACGGCGCTTGACCGACAAGCTCGAGAAGCTTGAAGTCCGTATCCAATCGCGCAATCGGCAGGTGCAACAGCAACCGCTGTGCAAGCCGGAGGCAGGATTACATCAACTCCGGCAATGGGCACAACGGCACAAGCTCGAAGAACTGATCCAGATGAGCCTGGAAGGCGGCCGGATCGTCATGGGACCTCAACCGCAGGCCATCGCCAGGCATCTGGAACTGGCCGGCTGCTATGTGATCGCTACCGATGTTGCCGGCGCCGGGATGGATGCCCAGCAGGTGCATGACAGCTACATGGCGCTGCAGCGTGTCGAGCGGGATTTTCGCGCCATGAAGACCGGCGCACTCGAAGTACGGCCCATCTTCGTGCAGAAGGCCAGCAGGACAAGAGGCCATGTCTTCTGCTGCATGTTGGCGCTGAAGCTGGTGCGGGAGATGGAGCAACGGCTGCGTGCTGTCTTCGGAACCACCGGCGACAATCCTCACGCCGTCACGCTGCCCGATGCCCTGGCCGCGCTGGGCCGCTTGTGCCTGTTGCATTACCCGGCAAACAAAAGTGGAGAAGCGGTTGCCAAGCTTCCCCATCCCAACGATGCCCAAAGGAAGATATTGCAAGCGTTCAAGGTCAGCCTACCCAGATTGTAGGCAGACACGCACAACACTGCGGATAGGCGCATCTCGCAACACTTCAATTGCTTGCAAGTGAATTCACGCTCTCTTCCAAAAGGAAGCTCCGTCTGGCTTCTATACGCACTCGTGGTGAGCCGCTGTGGGCTCGGTGCCCGTTGGGGCCCGATGGTGATGAATCGGGGCTGCTATCTGAAGCGCGGCCTCTTGGGCCAAGCCCCTGGGCGCAGTCACCCGGACACGAGATGGATTCCGATGTCATTGCCTGGTTACGGTCTTTACCTCTGATTTGCTTTTTGGTTGAAGGTTGCGGTTGGGTTGCCGGTCAGTCTTGCGCCGGGGCCGGTTGTGGAAAGGGTTGGAAGTGCTGGCCGCTGCGCCACATGCTGTGCAGGGTGACGGCCAGTTTGCGGGCCACGGCAACGATGGCTCGCTTCTTGCCGCGCTTGCCGCCGTTTTGAGCCAGTTGCAGACCCCAGCGGCGCAAGGCGCAATCGGGGCCGAAACGTCCCAGGATGTATTGCGCCGACTGCACCAGCAGACAGCGTAGATAGGTATTGCCGGTGCGCGTGATGCGCCGCTGTGGGTCCGAATCGCCCGACTGGCTCTGTCCGGGACGCAGGCCGAGAAAGGCTCCCGCCGAGCGGCTGCTGGGAACCGCGTTGGGGCGGTCGAGCGTGAGCACGTAAGCCGCGGCCACCAGCGCGCCGACGCCCGGTGCGCTGCGCAGAGTGCCGATCTCGGGATATTTGACAGCGAGCGTTTCGATCTGCCGGTCCATGGCCCCGATCTGCAGGTTGAGCCGGGCGATCTGCTCCAGCAGCGGGCCGGCCGACCTCGGCCAGGCGGGGGGAACGGCACCGGCCGCGCGGTCCGGGAACGACTCGGTGGAGCAGGCGGGCAGCCGAGAGCCGGCGCTTTTGACCAGGCCGCGCAGCGCGTTGACGATCATGGTCCGCGCCTTGACCAGGATGGCGCGCGCCTGGATCAGGTTCAGGTCCTGCTGGCGCTGTAGACTGCGATGCTGGATCGGCGACAGCAGCTTGGGATTGAAGGCGGCCATCCGCGCCAGTTGTTCGGCATCGCGGCCATCGTTCTTCGATTCGCTCTGGGTGATGGCGGGGAGTTTGCGCGCGTTGGCGACGATCACCTGGTGGCCGAGCTGCTTCAGCAAGCGGTTCATCCAGGGCGAGTGGGTGCCGCACTCCAGCGCGATGCGCAGCCGCGGCGCGCCTGCAAAATGCCGCCGGAACGCCGCTTCGGTGCTGCGCACACGCTCCCGCTCCACGATTTCCCCCTCGTCATCGACAAGACAGAGATGGCTGTAACGGTCGCCCACATCGATCCCCATCGTCATCGCTGGCTGGTCTTTCGTTGTTTCCCTGCGTCGCGTTTGTTTGCTAATCTTGTTCATCGGCTGGTCTCCTTTTTGCACCCTCGAGTGCGTTGCGGTTAGCGTAGCTCTCCGCGAGGCCAGCCGTCTCATCCCATCTGAAGCCCCGGAAAATTGCGCCTGTTTACGGCACCCTTCGGCTGCGCTCAGGGCAGGCTCTTAAAGTCGTGCCCTGATACAAAACCGCGTCGGTGCAATTTTGGTGCGATTCAAAGTCGTGGCCTGATACGAGGGCTGCAGGCGGAAGACTGAAATGCGCCGACCTCAGCGCCTGAAGGCGCGTCATGGATTCGAAGTCGGTTCCCCGGACTGAAGTCCGGGGTCTACCTGCAATGGAATCTGGGGTCTACCGGCAATGGAGTCCGGGGTCTACCTGCGGGCGCGGAAAAATGCGCCAAGTTGGATGAAAAAGATTGGCGGGGCTGCGGAAAAAGGTGCGCCAGGCTAGCGGGGAAAATATTTGGGGCGGTGGCCGGGGAGCCAGGGATTGTAGTGGGCGGCGAAGCTGGCTCGGCGGGAAATGGAGGGGTGGCTGTAGAGCCAGAATTCCACGAACGGGTTTGGATTCGGGGCTTCGAGATAGTTGGTACCGAGGGCGACGAAGGCCCTTTGCGCGGTGACCTGCGGGTCGGGCACAAGCGAGTGGATGGCTTCCTGGCCGAAGATGTCGGCCTGGTGCTCTTCCCATCGACTGAAAGCGTTGGCGATGGGCGAGAAGAGGAAGGAGATGCAGGTGAAGACGAGCAGCAGGACGGCGAGGGCGGCCCAATCGTCGGGGGCGCGGACCTGCCAGCGCGTGCCGAAGCGGCGAACGAGCGCGTTGACGGCAAGATACGCGAGCCAGAGCAGGCCAAGCAGCACGGCCATGGTGAAGGCGATGCCTTTATCGACGTGGTGGAGGACGTAGTGGCCCATTTCATGGCCGACGACGAAGAGGATCTGATGCGGCGGAAGCTTCTGGATGGTGTTGTCCCAAACGACGATGCGCGTGGTGGCGCCGATGCCGGTGACGTAGGCGTTGAGGCCGGTGACTTTTTCGCTGGCCTGCATGAGGAACATGCGCGAGGGGGGAATATCGAAGCCGACGTGGTGGGCGAGCTGCTCCAGTTGCAGGGTGAGCGCGGGATCGGTTTTCTGCAGCGGAGAAAAGCGGTTGAAGATGGGATCAATCCAAATGGGCGAGATGAAGACGGCGAAGACGATGATGGGCAGCGTGCAGGCCCAGAACCAGAGCCACCAGCGGCGCGGCGATGTGCGGACGATGCGGAACAGGAGCATCAGCAGCGGGGTCATGACGAGGATGGAGAGGCCGAGGCCCTTGAGCTGATCGAGGGTCCAACTGGGCCAGGACTGGACGGAGAGGCCGTAGGCGCGTTCGATGTGCTGGCCGAAGAGGTCGAGCGGCAGCGGGATGAGCGCGATGAAGACGATGGCGGGCGGCAGGAAGAGCAGGCCCTGACGCCATTGGTTGGGGGTGATGCGCTCCGCCCAGTTGCGCAGGGCGGCGGGCCAGCGCAACCGCAGCACGAGCAGCAGGACGAGGATGGTCCAGGCGGTGCCGCCGAAGGCGAGCATGGTACGCAGGCGGGTGAGGGTGATGGCCTTGGCGAGGACCGCGGGGGGCAGTGTATAAGCGGGCGTTTGCGCGGGTGGTGCTGGCCGCACGGGCATAGGTTGGGAGTGGGTTACGGCGGGCGGCGATTGCTGGGCGCAGGCGGCGGCTGCTCCACTGACGAGGAGGAGGGTCGCCAGGAAGGGAATCAGGAACCGTACTCGCGTGGGTGGATGCATGGGAAGAACGATCTTGACATGAGGATAGTGCAAGGGCGGATTGAGGTGCGGTATCAAGCATTGACGATTTTACCTGCTTGACATTCCACAAACCTATACTAGATGATGACTTTATGTACCATTGTGACGGGTGATTAATTAGATAGTGTTTCTCACTGGAACATCCTCCGCTCTCGAAATGGGGACCGACGCTTCCTCCATCTCCCCACGTCAGAAAGACTTTGATGCCATCGCGGAGAGCCTATGCGATCATACCCAGCTTGTTTCGAAGCGTGCGGCCCTCGTTGCTGGGGATTCATTGGCACGCATTCGCTCCATACCCAGCCATTCAATATCGTTGATCCTGACCGATCCGCCATATCACACGACTAAGAAAGACAACATCTTCGGGGACACTGCCTTCGAGGAGGATGAGCATTACCTCGATTGGATGGCGGAATATGCTGTCGAATGGAAACGCATTCTCAGGGCGAACGGATGTTTATTTTGTTATTGCGCTTCAGAAATGGCAGCACGGCTCGAAATCATCTTCCACAAGCAGTTCAATGTTCTTTCTCACATCGTATGGACGAAGCCAAACGAGCCCGGTTTCGATGGCTGGAAGCAGAAGATGAGAAAAGAAGCCTTACGGCAGTGGTACGCCCATACTGAGCGGATCATCTTCGCCGAGCCGGCCTGCGAGGGGAATCTCCACCGTTCGCCGTTCGCACACTTCCTCAGGCAGACTCGCAAGAGAGCAGGGATAAGTTCAAATCAGTTAACAGAATTGATTGGAGCGTATGGGAAGGTGAACCATGGCGGCGCCGTATCGAACTGGGAGACGGGCCGAAATATTCCGAGCCGCGACCAGTACGAGAAAATGGTGGCAGCGCTATACGCGACTGGCAAAATTGAGCCAATGCCGCCCTACGAGGATGTCGTCAGACCCTTCAATGTCGATTCCAGCAAGGAGTTTACGGATGTGTGGACATTTCCATCTGTTCGTCCATACAAGGGAAAACACCCTGCTGAGAAGCCCGCATCCATGCTTGAACACGCTATTGAGGCGACAACCTTTCCCGGCGACATTGTACTGGATTGTTTCGCGGGTTCAGGAAGCACAGCGCTTGCAGCTCTGGGACTAGGACGTCGAAGCATATCTATTGAAATTGACCCTCAATGGGTTACGGTAATCGCAGAACGGCTGCAGGACTATGAGCGGGAAAATTCCATGCGGGATAAAGATTTCAAGCTGTCCGTCAATCCTGCGCATGAGAGGCGTCAGCTTGGGTTATTCGCAGCTTCCGGAAAATGACCGTCGTCAATATTCCGCTTTAGAGTTTCACTCATCCAGTGGAGCGTCTGCATAATCCCGGCATCCTTTACCACGACATTGCAGTGATGATGTCCCCATCCCAAGTTGTAAGGACGGTGGTTAAAGCCGCCCGGTTTGAGTTCCTCGATGTGAAATAGATTCAGCTTTGTCACAGTCAGGTCCAGTACCTCCCGACCTTGAGCCTGCTCCAATCGATCGAAGAAGCCTTGGCTCGATAGCTCTTGCAAGCAGAGCGGGCAGATCGTGCGGTGTGCCCGATTGAGAATGCGTGCCGCTACAAGACGATCATAGTCGAGAAGACCGCGTTCTTCTGAGATCTGGAAAACCCCGTTTCTCCGGAGGAGGGCGTCGTTAGGTGCCATCCCATTGATGGTCGATATCGCGATAGAGTCGCCGCATAGCCAAAAGAGCGCTTCCAATTGAAATCGGCAGGAGGTGACTATCTCCTCGTGGGCGTATTCAAAGGCTCTAGAGCGGAACCAAGATTGCTATATCCCGGATGCTAGGGGTGCGATAAATTTGGTTTGGCGATTTCCGCGAAGACAAGCGATGGCGCAAGCTTATT
>JAJYVU010000135.1 GCA_021791875.1 Acidobacteriota bacterium
CGAAAGAAGTAGATGCCGCCGAAATGCGTCAGACCCTTATGATCGCAGGCGAGCCGCAAATTCCCAGGGGAATGGCGCATTCCGGGATAACCTCACCAAAAGTTATGTTATCCAGAAACATCGGGAAACTGCCGAACACCCTGTCAATCCAGCACGGCAATCAAGATTCCCCCTGCGGAATGCGCCGGATTCAGGTAAAAGAGCCATCTGGGTTCTGGCGATACAGGCGATTCCAGTATTTGGGAAGGCTTCGTCGAAAGTTCTCCGGCGTCGGCATGGATGGGGCAAGATGACCGCTGTTGACTAAAAAGATGTCCAGCAGTCCGTCGTTGTTATAGTCGAGAAGCGCGACCCCGCCGCCCATCGTTTCAATCAAATATTTTTTCGGAGTAGGAGAATTCTGGTGCAGAAAGTCAATGCCAGTGGGTGTCTTCACCTCGAAAATACTGATCCCAAGGCCAGCGGTCACTGCGGCAACCAGCAAAAGCCTCAACATCATGAACCACTCCTTGCATTCTTCGCATCCACCGGAGGCTTCAACGGTTTCGTTACCTCCACCGTTGTTCCGATTGCTACCGGGCGGAGCGAACCAGTTTCCGGGCGGGAGTTTCACCCGCTGTGGACCAACATCTTTTCACGGTGCACAACACTGTAGTACTAGAAAAAATAGCGGATGCAGCCTTCAAAAGTGATACGGTGACTAGGGATGGCTGGTTGAGACCCTGAGGACTGCCACGGAGCCTGCTGCTAGATTCACTGTTGCCAGCGTGCGACCATCCTGCTGCGTGGTGGGAACAGCCTTGCCAGTGATCGCATCCGTCGCGATGGATACGCCTCGAAAGCTGACCGTAGCCTGTCCGTCATCTCCCCAGTTGGAAAGGATTGCGCACGCGCCGTCCGGCAAAGTCATGCCGCGAAACAGTATCTTCCGGGAACCCTGCGGCATGGATACTTCCTGGCTGGCCGCCTCCGCAAGTGCGGGCGAAACGATCCATTGCTGCACGACCGGGTTGAACCTTCTCGCATAGGCGAGCGTGACAGCCGACTCAAAATAGTAGACTTGCCCTTTGCCAAAGGTATGCTTCACTTCAAAGGGCTTGCCACTTTTTGTTTTCATGACAACGTCCGCGCCCTTCAGTTCCAGGGGCAACTTCCAGAGTTCCCCACCCTGTTCATTCTGGCTCGTTACAGAGTAGGGATTTCTCGGCTGCACAGGATAAATGTCCGAAGCCTCGACTCCGAAAATATCTGTCATACCTCCCGGAACTGTCGGTCGAATCTCCCCGGTGCTGTTTTTCCATGCGGTCAGGCCATCGGCCCAAAGCGTCCCTCCATGACTCACATAGCTCTTCAGCGCGGCGAGCGCCTTGTCATCCAGTGCATAGGAGTCGGGGACATAGAGCACTTTGAACTTTTGCAGCGCGCCACTTTTCAACTGATCGAGGTCAACAAATTCTGTCGGGACATGCGCGCGATGCAGCGCGAGATAGCATCCCAGCAGAGACTCCGTCACTTCACCCTCGCGATGCTGGGTGCGACCATCCAGGCTCATAAGGATCTCCGCTTCACGGTTGTACAGGATGGCAACTTTTGCCTCCTGTGGCCGGGCCTTGGTCAGCCATGGATTTTTCCGCAGGATGTCTGCAACGGCCTTGACTGCGGGGATGCGATTGGATGGCGTTCCGTCCAAACTGACCAATCCCCACTCTCCGGCTTCCGTTCCGCCCACTCTTGGGTCCCATAGCCAGAAGATGACGGCGCGGCTGCCCGCACCGTAGGAATCCCACATCCAGCGAGTCAGATCGTCCGGCGTAGTATTGAGAGAAAATTTGCCAGTAAAAATCGTCGGCCCGCTTTGCAATTCCGTCACCCAGAATGGCTTGCGCGGGGCCGATTCGCTGGCATCCGCGATCAGGTCGAGCCGGTAGGCATACAGTTCCCCATAATCGCTTTCCGGCGTTGTGCCGGGAAAGACCCAGGCCGCGTGCATGGAGACGCCAAGAATGTCAGGAACTCGCTTTTCTTTCCACACATCCTGCCCGACCGCATCGCCGGTTGGGCTGGTCACGTTGAAGTGCGTCGGGTGGTTGGGATCGATTGCTTCCACCTGCTGCTTGACCCAGATTAACTGATTGATAAGGTTATCGACGTTGAAATTTTTCCAGTCAATCAGCGCGTGATAATCCGTCCAATACAGGGTCTGTTGCTCTGGAGTGATCTTCGCATCGGAAAATTTATCGAGCGGACAAAACCAACGCTGGTTCAGCGCATGCACGGTTCCGTACTTCGCTTGTAGCCAGTCCCCAAAAGCATGAAATGTGGTCGGCTCGGTGTCGTACTTGGTCGGCTCATTCATCAACAGCCAAACGCCCTGGGCAGGACTGTTCTTATATCGCCCAACAACCTTCTTCAGGTAGACCACGGCGGCGGCACGGTTGGCGGGGTCATTCAGATTGACTCGGTTGTGGTAGAAAGGCGTTTTGCCTGCCCATCCCGGCGGGTCTTCGGGGCACAATGTAGCGGCGATCTCAATTCCATCTTTCGCTGCGGCGTCGTAGATCCAGTCATAGCCTTCAAAGTTCCACACTCCGGGAACACGCTCCACATCGTCCCAAATGATGAATATCCGAACCAGTGTCAGCCCGGTTGCATGCATCAACTGAAATTGCTTGTCTACCGATGCTTCGGTGTCGGTGCGGTTCAGGAAAAATTCCGTCCCGATGCGAAGCTGTCCTGTAATCTGTGCGAGCTTGGCTTGACGAACTGCATTTGTGGACGCAGTCTTCTGCGCACTCGCAAACAACCCCGAGAAGGCGACCGCCAACAGCACACTGAGTTGTAGCCAGCGCGGAACGATGCTAGAGACGTATTTCGAACGAACGCGCTGAAACTTCGACACTTCTCTTGTCCGGCAAATCATGCGCATCCTGTGCAATCACCTCTCTGGAAGCGGTCGATGCAATCAATAGCAGCCTCTGCCTGAATTGCAAACATTTCACATGCCACCTCACCCGGTCATATCATCTGCTAACGGCAAACGACAGCCAGGAACTAGACAACTTATGCAAAACCTTCTTATATAGAAGCACTCCGCCAAAGTAGGAGGAGCTGCCTTGTAGCATCTCCTCCCCTTTGATATACATCCGCGCATAAATAAAGGGACATCAATGCATGATACCCATAAATATTACTAGCGAATCATAAACCGCACAATTTTGTCGTAAATTCATCATGTCCCTTTCATTAGGCGCGGATGTATATGAGGTTTTATCAGTAGTTGACTCGAAGCGCAAATTGAACAATTCTTGGCAAGTTATACTGCGAATTGATAATGCCAAAGTTGGAAGTTCCTTGGGTTGTACCGGGGTATCCAAACTGCACGCGATTGAACAGGTTGAAGATCTCAGCGCGGAATTGGACGTCAACTTTACCAGCCTTGTCGACGGCAAAGTTTTTAAATACCGAAGTGTCCCAGTCTGCGATACCTGGCGCTCGCAACTGGGCATCGTTTCTGGGTTCATTCCCGAATGTAAACGGCGGTGGCTGCCTGAAGCACGCGGTATCGAACCAGTTATTCAGTCGCGAAACCGCTCCTCCGCTGGTCGACTTTGCACATCCGGCAGTATAGTTCGGTCTTGAGCCACCAGCGAATGAGTTGGTGAGGTTCTGGTTTGTGTTCAAACCGAGAGGGAAACCGGATTGAAGGGTAGTAATACCTTCCAATCCCCAGCCGCCGATGGCATAATCTACCATCCTCGACGCGTTCGACAAGTATGTTTTGCCCTGTCCGACAGGAATGTCGTAGACATAACTGAGAACGAGGCGGTTCCTCACATCGTTGCTGGAAAGTGACTTCTCAGCCTTCAGATTGTTGTTATCCTGCACGCCCCCATAGGCACCAGCCACTGCGGGCTCCAGCCATGCGGTCAGAGTATCGGTAATGCTAATGAGTTTCGAGAAAGTATAGGCAGCGTCAATGGAAGCTCCACGGCTGAAGCGCTTTTGTGCCGTCACCTGCAAAGAGTTGTAGGTCGAATCACCCTGGCCGGCCCCGTTAATGGAGACGCCACCATATTGCGGATACTTTGTAAGCAGTTGACCAGCTGGAATCGTAGCTGCCCCCAGTCCGTAGTTTGGATTGATGAGGCCATAGAATGGATTCGTTACCGAAGCGTTCAGCGCGTTTCCTAGTGCCAGATCAGCGTCTGGCAATTGGTCTGTCAGAAGTGACCAAAAGGGCAGGTGCGTTCCCTTTGCGCCACCATAGGCAACGTCTAACGCAAAGCTACTGCCAATCTGCTGTTGTACACCGACGTTCCACTGCTGCGCGTAAGCATATGGGTTATTGGGGAAGGCTTCTCCGACTCCAGTGCCAAGCAAAATCCCCTGATAGCTGGGATTGCGACCTGGAGCAGGAGTAAGCCCACCCGGGAATGGATTGCTGATGTTGTTCGCCGGGGTCAGTCCGTTGTTGATCGAAGCCGTGTAAGGCGTGCTGAAGCTGTTAATAGAATCACTGCTTGGCGCTAACGAAAAGGCGACATCCGTGGGGAGCCAGAAGATGCCATAGCCCATGCTGAAGACGGTATCTGGCGTGACTTCATAAGCCAGTCCAAGCCGAGGTGAGAACTGCTTGTAGTCATTGTTGGTGCTAGTTTTGGAGCTACGCGTGCTGGAAGAAACCAGTTCGACAGATCCAGGATATTGACCGATACCGGCTGCCGCCAACAGAGGATTGACCGCTGTTGTGTCGAAGTAGCTCATCCGATTGTGTCTTTCCGTCCAGGGGAAGTCATCTTCCCAGCGAACACCTAAGTGCATCGTCAAGCGTGGCGTGGCACGCCAATCGTCGTTGGCATAGAGCCCTGGATACAACTGCTCGGCGGCGACAGGAATGACCTCGAGTGCACTTCCACTATTTGGATAGCCTAGCAGGAAGGATGCCAAGCCTGTTCCGCCCACGCCCGTTTCCGGGTTCTGCGCTGTAAAGCTATTGTTGAAGTTAAAATCGCCAGCCGAGATGTTCGTCTGTGCGTAGTTAAAGGTTGCACGCAGAAACTCACCGCCAAACTTCAGTGTGTGGTTTCCAATAAGCTTCGTTAAACTCCCAGCGATACGATCATCATCAGTCGCGTTGTTGATTGTACTGTCTGCGCCTTGGCTGCCAAAAGTGCCAGCCGTATCGAAGCCAGAGATGCTCATGATCGGCGGCCCGGGAAATTGTACTTCCGAGGCCAGCGATGACGGCATGCCAAGGCTTGTCAGGCTGTATGTATTCAACAAGGCTGAACGATTGTAGACAAGACGCAGGTAACTGACGCGCATATCCAGGATCGTCCTGCTATTGAAGGAATAGGTATCATCGAAAACGAAATCATTCGTGTTGTAATGTCCTCCGCAAGAATCCTGGCAGATACCGGTCCCTAAGGGGTCTACCCCTAGATTATGGTTTATCCAGTTGGTGTACCGAGCGCTGATGTGTTGTTTGTTAGAGACGTTTTGATCAATATGGACGACTGTCTGATAGTTATTACCTCCGCTACTGGCGTTGGAGGTGAAGTTATTCACCCCAAGTGGCCCACCAGTGGTGTTTGGTGCCGGATAGAACTGCTTTAGATAGAGCAAAGCTGTCGGATTTAACAGATTTTTTGGAATTTTTTCATTTACAAATTCCTGCCGGTTATACTGGGCTTCTCCCGGGGCACAGGCAACCCCCGGAGACGCGCCACAAGTAGTGTTGGGATCATAGATCGGGGTTTGCAGTTCCGACAGAT
>JAJYVU010000136.1 GCA_021791875.1 Acidobacteriota bacterium
TGTACGTCATCCTCGACATCTTCAGCCGCTACGTCGTCGGATGGATGCTCGCGCAGCGCGAATCGGCAGAACTCGCCGAGCAATTCATCGCCGAGACTCTGCAGAAGGAGAACATCGCACCGGGGACGCTCACACTGCATGCCGATCGCGGCACCAGCATGCGCTCAAAGCCCGTCGCAGCGCTGCTGGTCGATCTGGACGTGGCCAAGACCCACAGCCGCCCGCATGTCTCGGATGACAATCCATACTCCGAGGCGCAGTTCAAAACCCTGAAGTACCGACCCGACTTCCCTGAGCGGTTCGGCTCGATCGAGGACGCCCGCGCGCACTGCCAGCGGTTCTTTTCCTGGTACAACCTCGAACATCGCCACAGCGGCATCGGTCTGATCACCCCGCCCGCCGTGCACGAGGGCACCGCCACGGCAATGCGCGCTCAACGCGCCGTCACACTCGACGCCGCCTTCGCTGCGCATCCTTTGCGCTTCAAGGGCATCGCCCCGAAACCACCGGAGCTGCCCACCGCAGCCTGGATCAACCCCCCGAAAAAGGAGACGACACCACCCTCGACTACGCCCACTTGCTCTCTAATCTCATGACACCAGGTGTTCCAATCTCATTGACACATTCCGCTCCGAGCATGCCGTGAACCTGCTGCGGCGAACGGCCCTCGCCGAGGACTTGCATACGCTGGACTACAAGCCGGTGCTGCATTGGGATAACGGCTCGACGCTCAAGGCCACCACTGTCCTGGCGATGATGCATTGGCTGGGCCTGAGGGCCTCCTACTCCCGCCCGCGCGTCAGCGACGACAACGCCTTCGTGGAAGCGCTGTTCCGCACCGCGAAGTACCGACCGCAGTTGCCGACGAAGGGCTTCGCGGACCTCGAACAGGCGCGAGAATGGGCGAGCTCATTCGTGCAGTGGTACAACCACGATCACCGGCGCAGTGCCATCCGCTACGTCAGCCCGGCGCAACGACATGCCGGAGAGGACCGGGACGTCCTGCGGGCCCGCCATGCGCTCTACCAGCGCGCACGGGCAGAAAACCCGCGGCGCTGGGCACGGCACACCCGAAACTGGAATCCGATCACCGTCGTCACCCTCAATCCCGAGCGCGACACAGTGATCAAGGCGGCAACCGAGAACCTTCATAACTCGCGGACCGCGGCATGAAACGGGCGACAACTACCTTGAAACGCACCGCCTGTTCGAGGGCAAAGTCGGGTCTGGCAATTGCGCGACAGCAGCAAGCGGCTGCCTGTGACCAGGCGGGCAGCGAAGCTGATAGACGTCGCTCCCAGGTAGTCTTCCGCCTCGGAGCGTCAGCGGGAAATTGCAGCAAATGTCTTCGCTCATGTGCGGAAAATTGGTCCGGTTAAGAATTAACTTGAGAAGCAGACTCAATAAGCTGCAAAATCGGTTGGCGTCGCTTCTTTTTTTACGCCTGATCGAGGTGGTTCTCGTTCAAGCTTACGTTGGAAGCCTTGGCGTCCCCCGGAGCTAATTTCGACGACAGCGATGATATGGCTCGGATAATTGATAATAGATGGAAGGGAGCGTATGGCATTGGGAGGTTTTCAGTGGAGCTCAGTGCTAGGCTTAAGGGATTTTTATCTTGTGAACTTAACGGAAATCCGTATAGTGCCGTAGATCCGGTACGTCTGTTCATGTACCTAAAGAATAAGCGTCCGGAGTTATTTTTCTCACCAGGATATAACGCGCCATTTGGCAAGCCATGTGACTTTGTGTTCTCGGTGCACGATTTAAATCACATCGCAGTGAAGGAAAACAGATCGCTACTTAAGACAACTTATTACAAGCACGTTCTCCTACCAGCTATTCATAATGCCCGCGTAGTTCTTACAGTTTCGGAATTTTCAAGAAAAGAGATATTGCGTTGGTCGGGTGTTAGCGACAAGAAGGTGGTGAGTGTGCGACAAGGCATTTCCCAATTGTTCCGGCCAGATGGGGAGGTGTATAGGAGAAGTAGGCCGTACTTTCTGTATGTGGGAACAGATCGCCCGCACAAAAATCTCGAAAGGATGATTCGGGCCTTCGACGCATCCGGGGCGTCAAAAGAATGTGACTTCGTGATTACCGGATTGCTTCGCCCTAGGCTTCAGAAGTTAGTAACAGAACTAAATATTTCTCAATATGTGCATAGTCTTGGGGGGGTCTCAGATGAGAAACTCGCCGCGTTGTATAGAGGCGCAGTTTGTCTGGTGTTTGCATCCCTCTATGAGGGATTTGGACTCCCGATTGTCGAGGCAATGGCTTGTGGCACGCCGGTGCTGACAGCAAACGTCGCGTCTATGCCGGAGGTCGCCGGCGACGCCGCATTACTCGCGGATCCTTACAACGTGGACGAACTGGGGTCGGGAATGATGCGCATTCTTCGGGACGCCGGGGGGCGAAAAGAGATGATTGCGAGTGGAATAAAAAGAGCAAGTCATTACAAGTGGGAGGAGGCCGCCGGGTTCGTGCAAACCGTATTAGATGACAGAATGTGAAAGGGTAAAAAATGACGTCAGCAGTTGTTAGCAAGATTGCTGAAGTGTCTCGTAAAGTATAGTAATTTTGTCGACCATGGCTGCGATCGTGTAATGCGTCGATATTCGCTCGTAGCCAGCGGTTCCAAGGCGAGCGGCCAACGTAGGGTTCTCGATAAGACGATTGAGTGCACTCGCGAGTGCGAGTTCATTATTGGGAGGGACTGTAATCGCACAGACATTGTGTGGCGCAAGCTCATTCACGCCGTTGTGAAGGTCTGTATTGACTAATGGTTTTCGACATGCCATTGCTTCCGCCTGTACGAGTCCGAAGGCTTCGGTTTGAGCAATTGATGGCAAACAGAAAACATCTGCGGCGTGGTAGAAGTTAGGAAGTTCCGATTCTGGGATCATGCCTAGAAAATGAACACGGGCATTTGTGGCTTTAGATAGCTGCCGTAGTTGCGGAGTAAGCGGTCCCTCTCCTCCGAGAAGAAGCGTGGCCGGCACGTGAGCCATTGCTCGGATCAATACCTCAAAGCCCTTGTAGTAGACATGCCGGCCAAGACTGAAGATTAGAGGGCCGTCACCATGTTGTTTGCGGAGTTGAGCGATGGTCGCTAGTTGAGCTGTTGTGTTCGTAAATGGAGTGATATCAATGCTGTATGGAATGACGTGACAACGTTCTGGCGGTGCAAAGCAAGGGATTTGTTCTGACCGCAGATGCGCGAGGGTGGCGCCTATCAGCGCATCCGGCTTGACAAGGAGCTTCGGCGCAATTGCGCGATAAAATGGACGTACGAGGCGCTGGCGGACAATATCGCTATGCCAGCTTACGACATGTACGGGGCGGCCTGGTATTAGAGTTGCTGCAACATGGGCGAACGGATCGGGCCAGTGCTGGTGGACAATATCGAAAGGACGTTCGCGTGCGAGCGCTCTGCAGCGACTGATAAGCCGCGGTGCTATCGATTGACTCGATATACTTACAAGAGTCGGTATTGGCTCTACATGTACCCCGTCGATAAGTCGAGGCGTGTTTAGGCCGGAGGGGTCATAGCAAAAGACAGTTACGTCATGACCACGGGCTGCCAGTGCACGGGTCAGAGTACTGACGTGTCTTTCCATTCCACCCATGCGATGGAACGTATATTTGGCGAAATGAGCAATCCGCATCGTAGTGAGTGCAGCTGGATGAAGTGTGCAATGGTGTCAGCGAGTGAGTGTTCGGTGTCTCAGCGTAGCATGCAAAATGCTTGGAGAATATCTTACAATTGGCAATAACCTCAATCGTCGGGTGGAATGAAGATGCCATTGTCTGAGCCATGTCCCGGTAAAAACCGTGGGAATTATGCGGATCATTGGCGGCGACGTGTGGTGGTTCGTTGGTAAAGTTCGATGGGTCGTAGCGCGATCGTTTTTGGGGGCACTGGATACATTGGCGTCAGGCTGGCGCATCATCTTTCAGTGAACGGTTGGGACGAAATCATTTTGGCGGATCTTAAACCGCCGACTGAAGAGGTCCCGTCCGGAGTGGAATACATTCGGTGCGATGTCAGGCAGTCGATCATCGAGCAGATGGGCGAGCGCAGTGCGGATTGGATATTTAATTTTGCCGCGATTCACCGTGAGCCCGGACATACGTTCCGGGAATATTTCGACACGAACCTGCCGGGTGCGAGGAATATCTGTGAATATGCAGAGCTGATTCGGTGCACGAATTTGCTGTTTACAAGCAGTATCGCCGTTTATGGGGATATTGTCGCACCGACCGATGAGGCGGCCAGGACGTATCCGGATACGGGCTACGGCATTTCGAAGCTGTGCGCGGAACTTATTCATGAAGCGTGGCAGACCGGTGCCCCAGGGCGCCGGCTGATCATCGTTCGGCCCGGAGTGGTGTATGGCCCAGGGGACCCCGGGAATATCCTGCGCATGATACGGGCAATTCAGAAAGGGATATTTGTGATGCCTGGTGATGGGTCGGTGCGCAAGAGCTATGCCTATATCTACGGGTTGCTCGACAGCATGGAATTTATGATGGGAAGGTCCGAGCGCTATCTTTGCTATAACTACGTCGAGAAAGAGACAGAGACACTTTCCGAATTGCGTGCGGAGATAACCTCCGAGCTTGGCATACAGCGGTCCCGGATTCGAGTCCCGACGCCGGTACTCGTCTCGATTGCGCGTGCCGTCCAATGGGTGTCGGGCGGCCGAAGTCCTATTCATCCGGTGCGGGTGCGCAAGGCGGCGCAGTCGACGCACATCTTGCCGAAGGCGCTGATCGCGCTTGGGTTCGAGTTCCAATATGACTTCCGGAAATCGCTCAGGCATTGGATGAGCGTGGCACCGCAGGATTTTGTGGTCGGGGGTCGCGTTACGCGCTGAGGCAGCCTAACGTGCCTGGGTAAGAACGGATTGAGTGTATTCGGCGGAACGGCGTTCGCACGAATTCGTTGGGTCGATATCTGTTCGGAGGACGGAGTGAGGGCGGTGCCGTTGTTCTCCACGCAACCAAAAAATTGGGAATCGCTCCTTATCTTGCCAGCGATCTATACGAAACCACATTCGTCTATAGTCAACTGCAATCGCGAGGTTCACGGCGCGTGAGTTGCCAGACGTCGGTGGTCACAACAGACCTTCCGTACGTGGTCAAATCGAAAACGCAGCAAACTCTAATATGCCCCGCGCCCCGAAATTACAACCTTGACCGTCTTGAACAGGATCTTAAGGTCCATCAAGAGAGTCTGCTTGCGGGCGTAATAGGTATCGAGCACCACGCGGCGCCGGTAGCCGGTGTCATTTCGGCCCGTCACCTGCCAGAGCCCCGTGATCCCGGGCTTCGATGCCAAATAGGACGGCAGGTAGCGCCCGTAGCGCAACATCTCCTCGCGTACGATAGGCCGCGGCCCGACGAGACTCATCTCGCCGCGGAGTACATTCCAAAGTTGGGGCAGCTCATCCAGGCTGGTCTTGCGCAGGAAGCGGCCGAGCCGCGTGATCCTCGGGTCGTTTTGCAGCTTGTGGTCACGTTCCCATTCGGCCCGCGCCTGCGGGTCCCGCGCCAGGAGGTCACGCAGGATCCGTTCGGCCTCCGGCACCATGGTGCGGAACTTAAGGCATTGGAACGTCTCGCCGCCGAGACCAATGCGGCGGTGGCGGAAGAGAATGGGTCCGCCGTGCATGCGCAGGCGCACGACGATGGCGAGGATAAGCGGGGAGAACACGGTGCCAATCGCAAGCGCGCCAGTGACATCGAGTACACGCTTGGCGGCGC
>JAJYVU010000137.1 GCA_021791875.1 Acidobacteriota bacterium
GTAACCGTGATCGTAACAGGCTGGGCCGAAGTAGCGGGAGATGGCGTAGGGGCAATGTTGATCGTGGGCAAAATCGTGGCCGCGGAAGTCGATGCCGGATAGAGCTTTGCTACAAACGCATTTTGTAAGGACGGAATCCCGATCTGGAAAGCGCCGCTTGTGACCGGAAAGCCGAAGGAACTGGCGCTGCCGGCAACATACACGTTGTCCGCACCGTCCAGTGCCAGGGCAGCAGCCTGATCTCCCATCCCGAATACGATGACACCAGTAAATTCTGCCGGATTATATCCGTTGCCGCCCAGGTAGGTGGAGTAGAGCAACGCTGTTCCGGAGGGATTCAACTCTGTGACGAACGCGTTAAAACCGCCGATACTTTGCGACGTTTGATCGTTATTGACGGTCTGATATGCCCCCTGCGTGACCGGAAAATTTGATGATGCCGTGCTGCCAGTGACGTAGGCATCACCTGCGCTGTCGATGGCAATGCCGGACGCTTCATCTCCGTCCGCCTGATTCAACGTGGGCGTCAGGTTAACAAGCCCGCCGCTGCCGCCAAGGTATGTGGAATAAGCCAATGCCGATCCAGTTGCATTGAGCTTCGCGACGAAAGCGTTAGAACCGCTCGATGTGAAACTATAGTGGTTCGTCGTCTGGAATGCCCCTGCACTTACGGGGAAATCCGTCGAATAGGTTTGTCCGGCAACATATGCGTTACCGCTGGAATTGATCGCAATCGCATTCGCAGAACCCCCTGAGCTTCCACCCAAAAAAGTGGAGTAGACGAGCGCTGTGCCGGTGGGGTTCAATTTGGCGACAAAGGCGTTGGTTCCTGGATACGCACCGACGGCATGCTGAGTTGTTTGGTACGCTCCGGTGGTCACAGGAAAGTCTGCGGACTCTGCCTGGCCGGCAACATACGCACTACCGCTGGAGTCCACGGCGATGCTTTTACCGGCGTCGAGTGGGAACCCGTAGGATTGCTTGATGCCGCTGCCACCCAGGTATGTGGAATAGACCAGAGCCGTGCCGGTCGGATTCACCTTGGTGATGAAGGCATTGGCTTGTCCATTCGCCGCCGCATTGTTCACCGCCTGAAACGCGCCTGCCGTCACAGGAAAGTCTGTGGAGTAGGTTTGACCGGTGACATATGCATTGCCCGCTGCATCTACAGCGATGCCATACCCTGCATCGCCGCTATACGGAAAGTCCGCGGCGAGGCCGCTACCGCCCAAATATGTGGAGTAGACCAAGGCCGTGCCCGTTGGATTGAGCTTGGCGACAAAGGCTGTAACGCACTGGTTGGCTGCAGCCTTGTTCGTGGCTTGAAAGGCGCCTTGCGTGACCGGGAAATCGGTGGACCCCGTGGTGCCGGTGACGTACGCATCGCCCGCACTATCCACGGCGATGGCGCGGATCGCGTCTCCGCCAATCATCGAGGTTCCGCTGCCGCCAAAATATGTGGAGTAAACGAGCGCCGTCCCCTCAGCATTCATCTTCGTGATAAATCCAACGGCACTTTGACTTCCGCCATTGTTCTGAGACTGAAAAGCTCCCGCGGTGATAGGAAAATTGGTAGAGGTCGTGGTGCCGGCAATATAGGTGTCGCCGCTCATGTCCACGGCAATGGCATAGGCTTTGTCGAATCCAAAGCCACCCAGGAACGTGGAGTAGACCAGCACAGGATCGATAATCAGTGGCCTTGCGGTGTTGTAATGGCCGAGCCGAAAGCCAATCGTATTCTTCGCCATGACGGCAAACCTTCCCGTAACCCGGACGCGCCGACCATTCTCGATCTGATAGATGGTCGGCCTCCGCATGGTGAGGACGCCGACTGAGGTGCTCACTTCGAGGTCGCCATTCGTCATGAGCTTTACGTGCCGGACGTCATCCAGCCGCAGCCGAATGCTTTTCGGACTCGCGCCGGGAGACACGATAAAGTCGTACTCCAGTTGGCGATGGTTGCCGCTATATACAAGGCTGATGCCGGGAAGAATGTCATCATAGCGCACCCGAGTGTATGTGGGGATGCCGGTGCGCCATTGCGCTGGATTGTCGCCGATGAAGTAGTTCACGGTGCCCGGCAACCGATCTTCACCGACGGCATGAACACCAGTGCGCCCACTCTCGACCTGCATCCGCACGATTCCGCAGTTTTCACTCGGTGTTGAATGATCCGCCGACCTCATAACCGAACGTCCGGCAATTCCTTGGTCGGGCTTGCACATCGCCAGCACGGCTGCTTTCTGGGTCAGGTAAAGCCCGAAACTGCCTTCCCGCGTAAAAAATTCAGCGTTCGCTGGTCCCTGTCCCCGATTGACCTCAAATCCAAGGGGCATTTTGGCGAAACGGTGCTCCAATCGCACCGTTTGAGTCGATGAGATAGGGCGGCTCGGAGATGTTACCTTCGCCGCGTCTACAGAAAGCGGCATGATCACAATCAGTACCGTGATCAAAAGGACTCGCCCGCTCGAAAAGCGACTCATCATGTATCCCCCTTCGCCCGAAGCCGGCTCGGATATCTCTACAACTTTCGCCATTCGACGTTTCCAGGCGCCGCGGCTGAGAAGATTCTGCAGATGGGTCAATACTCGGTACACATTTCGGATTCCGCCACCATTGCAGTTGCAAAAAAAGGGGGCTGCTTCACGAGGAACTCGCCTCTCCACATCAGAACATTCGTCAACCGGTGCGTCATTCTGTTCCGTTCAGCTTTGTTTCTCTCCTGCGCAGGCGAGCCCATTCTAACCCTGGTGCGCACGATTTGCCTTGACGCTGGGTAAAAGTGCTCGCAAGGCCCTCTTTCGGCAGCTACGAGCTCAGGTCTGGACAATAGGGCCAAATTACTAATCCACCGAGATTTACGCACGCCAATTCAGATAGGTCCTGTGAAACGTTAGCTTCCTATCGGAACTGGCCGTGGGGCAGAAAGAGTTCTCTGCAGTCCAGCGATGCTGGCCAGTTTCGATAGGAGCGTTTGAAGTGAGCCGCTGCGCTTGCGGCGGGCGCGGTGATCTACCGTCTATGGGATTTCAATAGTAGCGCTGCCCTTGGAGTGCAGGTACAGCGTCCGCAGTGGCAGCCGACGATCGGGTCGTGATCAGTTGAAGCGCATCGCCGCGGCGGTCTGGTTGGGGGCTGGACACGTGGGGAAGCGATGCATGAGCACACGTATGCGATTCCGCGCGGAGTCGGCTGTGTGGTGTAGGAGAGAGCGGAATCATGGCAGGGATCTCAGGAGGTATCTGCATAAGCCCTCCGCAGTGGGGTTGGCTGCTCTGGGATCCGGAAGTAGAGCTGGGCAGAGGAGAGCCGCTCGACGATGCGCATGGCCCCGGAGCAGGAGGGGCAACGTTGCTGTGGCAGTGCCGGAGACTCGGTCGGGGTAGTTGCGCCGAGCAAGGACCGGCAGCGAGCGAGCATGGCGCTGCGGTTGCGGTTGGCGAAGAGGCCGAAATGGCGGATGCGAACCAGTCCGCGGGGCAGCACATGAAGCAGGAAGCGGCGCAGGAACTCATGGGCTGAAAGAGTCATGACCTTCTGCTTGCCGCCGTGGGCGTAATCTCGCCAGAGAAAAGAGACCCGGCCATCACGAAATCCGATCAGGCGATGGTTGGAAATGGCAACGCGATGGGTGTATCGAGCCAGATAGTTCAGCACGAGATCGGGTCCGCCGAAGGGCGGCTTGGCGTAGACCACCCAGTCCTTTTTGAGTTGCTGAAGGAACCTGCCGAATGCCGAGGGGCTGGCGATCTGGGCGAGGGCTCCGTGGAACTGGAGCTTGCCCTCCTTGTATAGATCCTGCAGGTCCTCGCAGAACTTCTCGCGAAACGCGGAACTGAGCGCCTTCACCGGCAGGAAGAAGCGCTGGGAAGATGGAACCCATCGGGAACCATCGGCAGCCAGGCCGCCGGCGGGAACGATGTAGTGAACATGGGGATGATGCTGCAGGTTCTGCCCCCAGGTGTGGAGCACACCGAGGAAGCCGATATCGGCTCCGAGGCGCTTCGGATCGCGAGCCATCTCGAGCATGGCTTCGGCACTGGCATGGTAAAGCAGGTCGTAAATGATCCGCTTGTTGCCCAGTGCCAGTGCGGAGAGCTCGTGGGGAAGCGTGAAGACGACGTGGAAGTAAGGGACGGGCAGCAGTTCCGCCGCGCGTTCCCGAAGCCATCTGACGCGAGCGTTCCCCTGGCACCGGGGGCAGTGCCGATTGCGGCATGAGTTATAAGAGATGGCCTGATATCCGCAGTCCGCGCAGCGATCGCGATGCCCGCCCAGAGTGGCAGTGCGGCATCGCACGATGGCATCGAGCACCTTGCGGTGCGGCCAGGCAAGGTGCGCTCCATGCTGGTTCCAGAAACTGTCGCCAGTTGCGCGGATGATGTCGGCCACCTCCAGGGTGGCGCGGCTCATCGTCTGATCTTCTTCCTCGAACGCTTCACGGTGTCGGGACTGCAAACGGCAATCGCCTCGATAGGACTGGCGATGGCTTGCAAGTGCCGACGGGACAGATGAAGATAGACAGCAGTGTCCGCCAGTTCTGCGTGCCCCAGCAGAACCTGGATGGTGCGCAGGTCGGCGCCGGCCTCCAGCATGTGCGTGGCAAAGCTGTGGCGCAACGTGTGAGGCGAAACCCGCTTGGAAATACCGGCCCGGATCTTCGCTTCGTTGACTGCGTTCCAGACCACCTTGGGAGTGATGGGCTTGTCAGCGCGCCAGCCGTTCACCGTTCCAGGGAACAGATATGTCTTCGGCTTCATCCACTTCCAGTACTCCCGTAGCGTATCCAGCAGCGTGGCACTGAGCAGTACATCGCGGTCCCGTCCGCCCTTGCCGTGACGGACACGAATGACCATGCGCTTGCTGTCGACATCGTCTACCCTGAGTTGGCACAGTTCGGTGCGGCGTACGCCCGTTCCATAGAGGGTCATGAGCATGGCGCGATGCATCAGGTTCCGGGCCGAAGCGATCAGCCGCTCGACTTCCTCCGGGCTGAGCACCGTGGGCAGGGGTCGCTGTCGTTTGGGAAACGGAATCTGATCGTGCAGATATGGTCTCTTCAGCGTCTTCACGTAAAGAAAACGCAGAGCGGCTGTCCTGCCCTCAATCGTTCCGGCCGACAGCTTCCTGTCCCGGAACAGATGAACCTGATACTGCCGGATATGTTCCGGTCCCAGAACGTACGGGGACCGGCCGAAGTACCTGGCGAAATCCTCAATCGCGTGAATGTAGCTGCGAGTCGTGTTCGGCGAATAGTTGCGGCGCTGGAGTTCTTCCAGCATCCGCTGGCGTAGTCGGGTCACAAGCACCTCCTTGTGAGCCACACGCTATCCCAGCCAACAAACTACTCGACAGTACATGCCGCAGCGTCCGCCGCGCAGCGGCTTAGTTCAAACGGGCATCGCACCATGTTTTCGCAGCCGGCTGACGCAACCGGAAAGCTGAGACCTCGCCGACATTTGGGGGGGATAATCGCCAAATGTTCTCATTGAAGCCGTTTCTCTGCGAAGCGTGGCGCTCAGTCCGCACACCATCGCTGGCTCAGCGAAGGCATGGCACACCATGCAATAGTGGGGTTCGCTGATCGCGAGTCAGTCTACGGGCATGGCGCTTCACCGGAGTTTAAAACGACGGTGC
>JAJYVU010000138.1 GCA_021791875.1 Acidobacteriota bacterium
CGGTCATGAGCTGCCGGCAGACGGGGTGACTGTTGGCAGACTCTCGATCCGGGCGTCAACGCCTTCAAGTTTTGACGCGAGCTCTGTCCACTCCGTGCTCATCAACCGATGCGTCTCCCGACGGGAGGAGGAAAGTCTTCCCTCCGGATCGTTGACAAGACCTTCCGCCTCTCCCCGAACCTTCTTCGGGGATTGTCCCACCCACGATTGCGCATTCCAGGAGAAGGCCTCGGATGTAGTCGTGGCGGTACACAATCCGATCAGACGCTTCGACTCCGAGGGTGGCTCTGGCGATCCTGGGCCGCTTCCGTCGTCACCGGAACGCTCGGAGGGGTCGGTCGACGTACAGCCCCGCAGATCGCCCGGGCGTCTGGGCATCGTTTTGTTGGTGCGCACGAAGGGCTTCACACACTGGGAAGGAATCCGGGTCACCTCATGGCCCATCTTCAGGAACTCCGCTCCCCCTTCGTTTACCGATCCCCAGGATTCCATGGCGATCTCGATTCCCGGTGTGATACTCTTCATGGTGGTTCCTCCCTTTATTCTGTGATAGGGGTTGGTTACCACCCGCCACTCTGGCCCACCGTGAAGCCGTCAAGGAAGGGGAGGAACCATTCCATTGCCAAGCGGGATCAGCAGGAGGAAAAAGGTCGATTTCTCGACAAAAGCTTCACCGAGCGACTCTGGAGAAACCTCAAGTACGAGAAGAGGTTTACCTCCATGAATATCAATCTCCCAGGACACTCGAGAGCGCATCCGGTTTCGGTTCACCTTCTCCGACCGGAAAAGACCTCCCCTGTCCTTGGGGTCCAAGACTCCCTGGGAGGTCCCAAACGGGACATCTTCGCGAGGGATAGAGCCGCCAGAACCTCTCTCCTCGAACTGGGGAGGACGTGCTCCAGCATCTGCTTGCAGAAGTCATAAGATCTGACAATCTGTCTTGACGACCGGATTCGCCATTCCCGGGCGCCCCGACGCCATCCGCACCCTGGCCCATCGCCTCTGGACTCTCTGCGGGCGGCAAAGCTGGGCCGACGACGCCCGCGCCTGCAAGGACGGCTCACCTTCTGGAGCGGAGACGACCAAAGCTCGGCCGCAATCGGCTTGGCGGGGAGCAGAGACCAGCTTAGCGATTTGAGGAGGCTTTATGACCCATCCATCCTGGACCTATCCCGGTTCCCGCTGGTGGAAGTTCGACTTTCACACGCATACGCCGGCATCGAAGGATACCGGGCATTGGCAGGCGACGGTCGGCACGGCCGACGAAGTGACCCCAGAGGCGTGGCTGCTCCGCTACATGGCTGCCGAGATCGACTGCGTGGCCGTGACCGACCACAACAGCGGCGGGTGGATCGACAAGCTCAAGGCCGCCTACGCGCAGATGATGGCCCAGGCCGAAGCGGGCAACCTGCCCCCCGGGTTTCGTGAGATCACGATCTTTCCAGGTGTGGAAATTTCGGCCAGCGGCGGCGTGCATATGTTGGCGATCTTCAACCCGCAGGCCGCCACCGGCGACATCGACAGCCTGCTGGGAGCGGTAGGCTACACCGGCACCAAGGGCAACGGCGACGGCGAGACCGGCAGATCGGTGGTCGAGGTCATCGAGGAGGTGCTGAAGGTGAATGTGGGAGCAATCCCGATTCCGGCCCATGCCGACGCCGTCAAGGGGTTGCTGCGCGTCAATCCCGGCACGCGGAAGTGCGTGTTGTCGGCGGCCATGGTCAAACAGGCGCTGGAGGTGGGGGGGCTGCTCGCCGTCGAGTGGTGTGATCCGGCAACGCCGTATCCGGAAGCCGTTGAAAAGCTGGCCAATCCTTTGGCCCGAGTGTTGGGAAGCGATTGCCACAATTTTCGGGGCAGCAAGACACCTGGCAGCGCTTTTACATGGGTGAAGATGGCCAAACCCACACTGGAAGGGCTCAGGCTGGCGCTGTTGGACGGCAATGGCGTATCGCTGCGACGCAGTGACGAGGAGCCCTTCAATCCGTTTCAGACGCCCGCGCATGTGATCCGCAGCATCGAGATCGACAAGGCACAGTTCATGGGAAACGGCAATGCCGCACGGCTTGAATTTTCGCCCTATTTCAATGCCATTGTCGGGGGTCGCGGCACAGGCAAGTCCACCGTGGTGCACGCGCTCAGGCTGGTCACCCGGCGCGAGGGAGAAATTCAATTGCTCCCCAAAGAGAGCGAGCCGCTCGAACGCTTCGAGGCCTTCAACACCATCGCCACGAGACGTGACGACTCAGGTGCGTTGAAGGCAGAGACGGCCATTCGCCTCGAGTGGGAACATGAAGGGCGGCAACTTCGCCTGAGCTGGTCCGCCACCGGGCAGGGAACCTCCGTCGAGGAATGGGGCGACGGCCAGTGGCACTCCTCGCCCAGCCAGAGCGTCAACCCCAGCCGTTTCCCCGTCCGCCTGTTTTCTCAGGGGCAGATCGCCGCGATGGCGGGCGGCGGGCGGCCGGCCCTGCTTACCATCATCGACGAAGCCGCCGGCGTCGAGTCATTCCGGCAGGCGTTCGAGGAGGCCACGCGCACCTTCTTCGTCCAGCGGGCGCGGCTGCGAGAGATCGACGGCAAGCTCGCAACCTTGCCCGAAGTCGAACGGCGCTTGCAGGAAGCGGATCGCAAACTCAAGGCACTGGCCCAGGGCGACCACGCCGCCGTGCAGCAGGCGTATGTCCGCATCCAACATCAGACGCGGGCGGTGGAGGAAACTCTGGCACAGCTGCGCGACGCGGCGGCAAGGCTGCGAGAAACCGCCTCGAGACTTCTCCTGGACGACTGGCTACCACAGCATTTCGGAGATACCGAGACCGACCTGCTTGCGTGGCGGGCAGATGCGGATGCCCTGCTGGCACGGGCCCGACAGAGACTGGAGCAGGAAGCCGACACGCTGGAGCAGGGAGCGAGCAGGTTGGAGGGCGATGCGCGGCTTGCCGCATGGCGGGCTCGTACGGCCCCCGCGCGCGAAGCGCATCAACAGTTGCAGGCCCAGCTGGCGGCGCAAGGAGTGGCCGACCCGCAGGCCTTCGCCCGCCTGACCCAAGAACGCCAGCAACTGGAGGTGCAGGCGAAGACACTGCGGCAGTTGCAAACGGATCGCGCTAGGCTGGAGGCAGACAACAAGGCCCAGCAGGCTCTGATTGTCCAACGCAGGCAGGCCATGACCCACCAGCGGCAAGACTTTCTGTCAAAAAAACTGCAGAAGAACCCCCATGTGCGCATCAGTGTCATCCCGTTCGGATTCGACTCCACAGCCATCGAGCGCAGCCTGCGCGACTTGCTCGATGTGAAAGACGAACGCTTCGTTGACGACATTCTCACCGGCGAGAATGGCCAGGCTCGCTCGGGGCTGGCCTACGACATCGCAACAGCCGACGAGCCAGACAAGATGGCAAAACTGGAGGCCGTGCGCCACAGGCTCATCGAGCCTTCCGAAATGTTGGGCGGACATTTCCGAAATTTTCTGAAGAAAAAGGCCGACAAGCCAGAATTCGCGGACCATGTGCTGACATGGTTCCCCGAGGACGACCTGAAAATCGAATACCAGCGCGATGGTCGGTGGTATGCCATCAGCGAAGGCTCCCAAGGCCAGCGGTCGGCGGCGCTGCTGGCCTTCCTGCTCGCCTTCGGTGAGGAGCCCATCGTGCTTGACCAGCCCGAGGACGATTTGGACAACCACCTCATCTACGACCTGATCGTGCAGCAGATCCGCGAGAACAAGCTGCGCCGACAACTGATCGTCGTCACCCACAACCCCAATGTGGTGGTCAATGGCGATGCGGACCTGGTACATGTGATGGATTTCAAGGGTGGACAGTGTATCGTGGCACAAAGTGGCGCGTTGCAGGAGAAGGCCGTGCGCGATGAGGTTTGCCGGGTAATGGAAGGCGGCCGAGAGGCCTTCTCCCGGCGCTGGAAGCGCCTGGGCAGAGAGGTCTGAGATGCTGGGTACCCGTGCGGAATTGATCGAGAAGATTCGTCTGGGCGAGGACAGCTTCCTGGAGCTGAAGGAGGTGAGGTTTGCCGGCGGCAAGGTGCGTGGTCCTTCGCAGGAGGATCTGGCCGACGAACTCGCGGCCTTCGCCAACAGCGCGGGTGGGGTGCTACTGCTGGGCGTGCAAGACCAGCCGCGCGAAGTTCTGGGCATCCCGCTGGAGCAGCTGGACGCCGTCGAGGCGCGGGTGCGGCATGCCTGCGAGGATTCGGTGAAACCGCCCTTGGCGCCGCTCATCGAGCGCCTGACGCTGCCCGATTCGACCGGCACGGATCTGCCGGTGCTGCGCGTGGAGGTTGCGCGCAGTCTGTTCGTGCATCAGAGCCCCGGGGGATATTTTCATCGCGTGGGGTCATCGAAGCGACCCATGCTCCCGGACTATCTGGCGCGCCTGTTCCAACAGCGCAGTCAGTCACGCCTGATCCGTTTTGACGAAACGCCCGTGCCGCGAGCATCGCTCACCGATCTGGACGAGGCGCTGTGGCGGCGTTTTGTTCCCGCGAGAAGCGCGGATTCGGGAGAAGTATTGCTCAGCAAGTTGGCCATCGCCGCGCAGGAAGAGCAAGGCGTCTGGCGCCCGACGGTGGCGGGATTGCTGATGGCCAGCCGCGAACCACATCGGCATCTGCCCGGCGCGTTGATTCAGGCCGTCGCCTATGCGGGGACCGGCATCGTGCCGACGGGAGAATCGGTGTATCAACGCGACGCCCAGGATCTCACCGGCCCGCTGGATGAGCAGATTCGCCTGGCCTGTGCCTTCGTGCGCAAGAACATGCAGGTGGCGGCATTCAAGCGTGCCGACGGGGGGCGGGTAGACAAGCCTCAGTACGACATAGCCGCCGTGTTCGAGGCTGTGGTCAACGCGGTGGCACACCGCGACTACTCGATGGCGGGCAGCAAGGTGCGACTTCGATTGTTTGCCGACCGTCTGGAGCTGTATTCGCCGGGTATGTTGCCCAACACCATGACCCCGGAGAGCCTGCCCTTCCGGCAGGCCGCTCGCAATGAAGCGTTGACAAGCCTGCTCGCACGCTGCCCCGTCGGCGATGACGAACTTGCCCGCTATCGCACCCACATCATGGATAAGCGCGGCGAAGGAGTCTCGATCATCCTTGCTCGCGGCGAAGCTCTCTCGGGCAAGCGTCCAGAATACCGGATGAATGACGATAGCGAGTTGGTGTTAACTATTTTTGCAGCGGGTATGGAGCGAGACCCCCCTGTCTCAGGATAGCTGTCGGGGGAGAGTCATGGGCCTCCTTGGTCAACCTCTCAACACGAGCGGAAACTTCAGTCTGGATTTGCAAGATTTGCTGCCAACATATTCATGATCAACCGGATCAGCACATCCTTGTCTTTGGGGTCCGATTCCGCCACAAGGAGGGCCAACGCGGCGAGGCCCACATCATTGACAACCAGTGTTCCATCCTCTCGCACCAAACGGCCATTCCGGTTCAAAAAGTCCAGAAAGAGCAACGCCGCACTGCGTTTGTTGCCATCCGAAAATGGATGATTCTTGATGACGAAGTACAGAAGGTGGGCGG
>JAJYVU010000008.1 GCA_021791875.1 Acidobacteriota bacterium
TGCGGTTGTGCTTTCGATGAGCCAGAACGGGCTCGAAGTAAAAGTGATAGATGACGGAGTCGGGGTGCGACAGCAACCACCCTCACCGGACATCGACCGAAAACTGCATGGCGAGGAAGACACCCGCGGCATGGGGATGTTTCTGATTCAGGCTTTGGTGGATGAAGCCGAGTGGTATGTGGGTCCACCGGGAAAAAGCTACGTACGACTGGTGATCAAGCTTGCCAAGGAGAAGGATTGATGCAGGACACGACCAAGATCACGCAGCGAACTGCGACAGCCGCTTCCGGGAGTCCGGTTCGCATTTTCTCCTTTAGCGGAGACATTACATCGACTGCCAAGGATTCCATTCTCAGCGCCTACCGTGAGCTCGACGGTTCCACTTACTACCTGCTGCTCGACTTCACGGCCGTCGAATACATTAATTCGTCTGGCATTGCGATCATCATCCAGATGCTGCTCGATGCCAGCAAGGCCGGGAACCAGACGGTGGCAATTTTTGGTCTGAGCTCACACTTCAACAAGGTGTTCACGATGGTCGGTATTAACAAATACGCCGCTCTCCATCCCGACGAAGCCGCCGCCATCGCCTCGATTTAGCAAAATCATCACTCAGGGCCAATCGTGGCCTTGCGATTGAGCCAGCGTGGTGGTCCACGCCTGCCTGTTGCCCCTCCGCACCAAAGAAAGAGATGCTGGCCGCTGACCAGAGCATTTCCGCTATTCCTGTGAACTTTCTGAATTCAATCAAGCGCAGCTTTTCTTAACGGAAAAGCTGCGTTGAGATTGTCTCTTCGGTCTATACCAATAGGGGAAATGCTAGAGGCTGGTGCAAGTGATCACAGCGCTCAGCGTGTGAGTTTCTCCGGGAGCTATGTTGACCGCGCAACTGAGTACGTTGCTGGCCTCCAGACAGGCGAAGTGCTGCCACTCGCCGACGCCGAGGTCGGCAATTTTACCGGCGCCTGTTTCCCAGGGGTTCCACGTCACGGTGGATTGCGAGCCGGATTTCGCGACGCGAATGCGCCGCATGAGGACGGGATCGACGAGGGTCAGATCGGCTGCGGTGTTGAGGTAGGCATTGTCCGTTTCGCTGCTGAATCTGAGGTCGCCCAGTTGCTGTTTTTCGCGGTTTCCCTCCCCGTTGTCGAGATAGCGTGCGCCGTCGAGTCCGGTGATGCTGACTTGCCGCACATCGCCGACGGCGAGATAGCTGTGCAGCGCCTCGGCCACCCTGACCGGCACCGATGCCTCATTGGTGTAGTCGAGTTCCATCCGCAAAGCGGCGCCGAAGGTCGCGCGCAACCGCAAGGTGAAGTCATACGGCCACCACTGCTTGCCGCTGCTGTCATTCGTGGTGGAAAGCGTGACGCGGACGCCGTCGGCATGAGGTTCGATCGCGTCCAGATCCCAGGCCTTTGTCCGCACCAGTCCATGTTTGGGGGCCCGGGGATTGTCTTCTTTGGCGCGAAACCATGGCGAGCAGACGGGTACGCCGCCGCGAATGGCCTCGCCATCAGCCCAGAGCGCGCTGCTGCTCGTAAAGATGACTTCTTCGCCTCCAGCCGGGCGCCAGGACGTGATGTGCGCTCCATGCAGGTAGATTTCGCCGGTGGCCGCGGGGGCAGTGATACGAACGCACGGCAGGCCGCCGTTGCCCGTGGTGATGTGCGCCAGTCCAGGCAGGCCAAAGCGCGCCTGTAACGTTTCTGCAGAAAGGCAGGTCATGGAAAAAGTATGCTCCGGCAGGGGAATGTCTGTCTCCAGTGAGAAGGATAGGCGTGATGGAATCTCAATCGCTAATGCACAGGCTCCCAGCCAGCCCGTATGATGAGACTGCCCACTTTCATGACTGAACCTGTCTCTTCAGAAGCCATCACATCACCTGTTTCGCGGACTCCTTCGCCGCGGGCCGAGATGACCGCACGCGCCATTGTCATCGCCATTGCTTATTCCGTGATTGGCATCGTCGCAGTTCGCAGCGTGCCGGGGATCGACATCGACCAGTGGTGGCATATGAGCGCCGCAAGGTGGATGTTGCATCATCACGCATTCCCGCAGGTGGCCATTTACTCGGGCCTGCATCCGCAGCCTGTGTGGCACGACTACAGCTGGCTCTACGACCTGATGATGTACAAGCTCTACCGGTCTTTCGGGCTGGCAGGGATTCTGGCTTACATCACGGCGATGGTGCTCGCCATTCTGACTGCTCTGCATCGCATTACCGGTCGAGTGCAGGCGGATTTTCTGCCGGCGATGGTGGTGGCCGTTGCGGGAATTTTGAGCATGACGCCGCTGTATACGCCGCGATCCTGGCTCTTCTCCATATTATTCTTTGTCATCCAGCTGGATGTGCTGCATCGCGCACGGAGCAGCGGACGGTGGCAGACTCTGCTGTGGCTGCTGCCGCTCTACGCGCTGTGGGCCAATATCCACATCCAGTTCATGGATGGGCTGGTGGTGCTGGGTGCGACGGCCTGTGAGCCGTTGTTCATGCGCCTTTGGCCGTGGCCGGAGAAGCCGCCGCTGCCGGCAGGCAAATTGTTTGCTATTCTTGGCGGCTGCATCGGGGCGACATGGATCAATCCCTACGGATGGAGCTTGTATTTTTCCGCCTACAAGCTGGTTTCTGAGCGCGTGGTCTTCAATCACGTAGAGGAACTGCTGGCTATCCCCTTCCGCATCTGGGAGAACTATCTCTTTCTGGCCCTGGTTGTGGCCGCGGCAGTCGCGCTTGCCCGGCGACAGAAGCCCGACCTGTGGCGATGGATGCTGTTTGCCGGAGGGCTGATTATCTCCTTCCGTTCGGGGCGGGATATCTGGTTTTTGACGGCCATTGCGGTCATGATTCTGGCCGAGGGGCTGTCTTCCAAGGCTGTCTCCGCGCCGCTGCGCCCGCTGCCGAAACTGGCTCGTCCGGTCATCGCGGTGGTGGTGATCCTGGTTACGTTTGCCTCCGCGCGGGTGATGGGCATCGACAAGACCTACCTCAAGAAATACGAGTACCTGGCTATGCCGGTGAGGGCCGTGGATGCGGTGATGGAGAAGGGCTACCCCGGTCCGATTTTCAATAACTACGAATGGGGTGGATATCTGATCTGGCGGATGCGGAAGCCGGTGTCGATTGATGGCAGGGCGGCCGTGTATGGCGGGGAACGCTTCAAGCGAACCCTTGACACCTGGATGGGCGAGCCAGTCTGGACCAGCAACCCACAGCTGAAGGCAGCCAACCTGGTGATTGGCCCAGTGAACGATGCGCTGACGCAGTTATTGCGAGAGGATCCGGATTTCCGGATGGTCTACCGGGACAAGGTTGCAGCGGTGTTTGTACGGAATACGACCGCTAAGGCCGCTCAGGCAAAGAAGAACTGAGCCGTCGCTCTCGGTTGTTCTCGGAAGAAGAACGGGGCGGATTTACGCGGCGATTTGCGGTGCTCCGCGCAGGAAGGTCTGGATAACCGTCCGCTCAGGGGAGAGGATTACAAAATCCGCGCTTCGGCCTGCGGCGATGTCGCCGATCTTATCGTCAAGGCCAAGCATGCGCGCCGGGTTGCGAGTGGCCAGGGGCATCACCTCGGCGAGCGCGGCTCCCGTAAATGCAGCGAAGTTGCGCAGGCCGGTGTCCAGCGTGAGTGTGCTGCCGGCCAGGGTGTTTTCTTCAATCAGGCAGACGCCGCCCTCGACGCGGACATCCAGTTCGCCCAGCTTGTAGGGGCCATCGGGCATGCCGGCGGCGCTCATGGCGTCGGTGATCAGGATGCCACGCTCGCGCCCTTTCATTTTCCAGTAGATGCGGACCGCGGTTGGCTCGACGTGCAGGCCGTCGCAGATCAGCTCGGCGAAGAGGCCGTCGTTGGTGAGCACCTCGCCGACGAGTCCCGGTTCGCGGTGATCGAAGGTGCGCATGGCGTTGAAGGTATGCGTGGCAGAGGCAGCGCCGAGTTGCACGCCCTTTCTGGCTTCGGCGAGGGTTGCGTTGCTGTGCCCCAGGCTCACGCGGATACCCAGCTCGACGGCCCGCGCGATGGTTTCATCGGCTCCGGGCAGTTCGGGCGCAATGGTGAGCAACCGTACCTGGCCCTCGGCAGCCTGCCACATTTGGTTGAGCAGCTTGACGGAGGGTTTCTGCAGCAGTCGTTCCGGGTGGGCGCCGCGCTTGTGCGGCGAAAGGAATGGGCCCTCCAGATGGATGCCGACAGGCTGAGCGCCGAGCTGGGGGCGGCGCATTTCCAGAGCCAGCCCCTCCAGCGAGCGCAGGGTCATGTCCATGTCTGCAGAGACGGTGGTCGCCAGGTAAGCTCCGACGCCATGGCGGGCGAGGAAGCCGCCAATCGTTGCCAGTGCCTGCGGCGTGGCTTCCATGATGTCGTGCCCGGCGCTGCCATGAATATGAACGTCAAAGAGCGCGGGCAGGATGGTTGCTCCGGGAAAGTCGAGCACCTCGCCGTTGGGCAGAGACGCTGCGTCGGCCTGGCCAATTTCTGTTACTGCGCCATCTTCCACAACGACAAACGGATCTTCGATGGCTCGCTGTGCCGTCAACAATTGTGCTGCTCTCACTACCGTCCGCATAACACTCTGACTCTACACTGTTACAGCGTGTTTCATATAGAGTTCTGCAGACGATTGATTTCGCGGGTCGGGCGCGTTGGCGCGTTCCATGCAATTCATCCCCGGCAGGCGGGCGGTTTTGAAGCACGTTCCAAGGAATGACTGTGCGCAGAATTGGTATTCATCTTTCGACCACGGGCGGCTATTACAAGGCCGCTGAGCGCGCCCATGAAATCGGCGCAAACACCGTTCAGATTTTTTCTTCCAGCCCGCGCATGTGGCGCTCGCCCAGCGTGAAGCCGGAAGATGCCGCAAAACTGAAGGAAACATGCCGCAAATACGATTGCGAGCCGGTGGTGATTCACGTCAGCTACCTGGTGAACGTGTGCAGCCAGTCGGAGGACGTTCGCGCCAAATCCGTAGTTGCGTTTCGCGGCGAAGTGGAACGCGCCCTCGCACTTGGTGCGCGCTACCTGGTCCTGCATCCCGGTTCGTGGAAGGGAATGACGCGCGATGAGGGGCTTGCGCTGGCGGCGGAATCCATCGCAAAAGCCACGGAAGGCATCGATTTTTCCGGCAAGGACTTCCAAATCTTGATTGAAAACACCGCTGGAGCCGAGTTTTCCCTGGGCGGCAGCTTCGAGCAGGTGGGCGAGCTGGTGGCGCGGCTCAGGCCGGTTGTGCCAGTGGGCGTGTGCCTCGACACCTGCCACTGCCACGTGGCGGGCTACGACATTGTCAGCTCCGAAGGCTATGAGGAGACGGTGGCGCTGATCCAGAAAACCATCGGACTGGAAACGGTGCGGGTGTGGCACATGAACGACGCCAAGGCGCCGCGCGGGTCGAAGCTGGACCGGCACGAGCATATCGGTGAGGGAACCATCGGCGCCGAGCCGTTCCGGCGGCTGCTTCACGACGCCCGCTTTGCCCACTGCGCCTTCATTGCGGAAACACCGCTCGATGAGGAGGCGGATGACGCGCGCAATGTGGCGGCGCTGCGGGGGCTCGCCGCAGGCTGAAACGGGGGGAGTTGAGGGGATTTTCGGCTGGCCGCGAAGTTACAATCAAAGATGACTATGGCTAAAGACAAGACCGAGAAAGCGGCCTCCACGGCGCCGACGGACGCTTCTCCGACATCGAACTTCGAGACCCGTTACAACCCGGGTGAGATTGAGCCGCGCTGGCAGCAGCGCTGGGCTTCGCAGCCCGATCTTTACGCTGCCGAACCGGCGACCAGCCGCAAACCCAAGTACTACGTGCTGGAGATGCTGCCGTATCCGTCTGGCCAGCTGCACATGGGCCACGTGCGCAACTACGCCATTGGCGACGCGCTCGCCCGCTACATGTGGATGCAGGGCTACAACGTGCTGCACCCGATGGGCTGGGACGCATTCGGTCTGCCGGCTGAGAACGCGGCGCTGAAGAACAATACACCGCCGCGCGAGTGGACGCTCTCAAACATCGCCGCCATGCACAAGCAGATGGACCGGCTTGGGCTGAGCTACGACTGGCGCAACGAGGTGACCACCTGCCTGCCCGAGTATTATCGCTGGAACCAGTGGTTCTTTTTGCGCATGTATGAGCGCGGCCTTGCCTACCGCAAGCAGAGCAAGGTGAACTGGTGCCCGCAGTGCGCGACAGTGCTGGCGAATGAGCAGGTAGTGGACGGCTGCTGCTGGCGGCATGAAGATCAGCCGGTGGAGCAGCGCGACCTGGAGCAGTGGTTTTTGCGCACGACGAACTATGCGCAGGAATTGCTGGATGGCCTGGACGAACTGGAAGGCTGGCCCGAAAAGGTGCGCACCATGCAGCGCAACTGGATCGGCCGCAGTGAAGGCGCCGAGGTCGAGTTTGCTGTGGAGGACAGCGCGTCGGTTCCTGAAGATGAGCTGCACCAGCGCCACGCCGGGACGGCTATTCTGCCAGTGCGTGAGGATGTAAAAGCCGGTCCACACAAGATTCGCGTATTTACCACCCGCATTGATACGATTTACGGCGCCACGAGCCTGCAGCTTGCACCCGAGCATGCGCTGGTGAAGGAGTTCTGCGCAAGCGACGAGAAGCTTGCGAAAGAAGTGGACGCACTGCTGGAACAGCAGCGTAGTGCCAAGGAAACCGGCGACGTGGGCGGAATTGAGAAACATGGTGTCTTCACCGGCCACTACGCGATCAATCCATTCAACGGCGAGCGGTTGCCCATCTGGGTCGGCAACTACATCCTGGCGGACTACGGCACGGGCGCGATCATGTCAGTGCCTGCGCACGATGAGCGCGACTACGAATTCGCCAGGAAGTACGGGTTGGAGATACGGATCGTCATCCTGCCGCGGCGCCCGGAAGATCCGGCGCCGGATGGCGAGCCGGACGAGCCGATTCTGCCTTTTACTGACGAGCAGAGCATCCTGATCAACTCCGGCGAATTTGACATGCTCGGCTGCGAAGAAGCGCAGCACAAAATGGCCGAGTACGCCGAGCAGCATGGCTTTGGCAAGGCGCAGGTGACGTATCGGCTTAAGGATTGGGGCATCAGCCGCCAGCGCTACTGGGGCACGCCCATTCCGATGCTGTACTGCGAAAAAGATGGTATCGTGCCGGTTCCGGATGACCAGTTGCCCGTGCTGTTGCCCGGGAACGTGGAAATTACGCAGCAGGGCGGGTCGCCGCTGGCGAAGCTGAAAGAATTTGTAACTGCTACGTGCCCAAAATGCGGCGGACCCGCGCGGCGCGAGACGGATACGATGGACACCTTCGTCGATTCGTCGTGGTATTTCTACCGCTATACGAGCGCACGAAACGACAAGGCTCCATTTGATACCGATACGGTTGCGTACTGGTTTCCGATCGACCAGTACATCGGCGGCGTGGAGCACGCCATCCTGCATTTGATCTATTCGCGCTTCTGGACGAAGGTGATGCGCGACCTGGGCCTGGTGAAAAATGACGAGCCGGCGCAGCGGCTGTTTACGCAGGGCATGGTGATCAAGAACGGCGCCAAGATGTCGAAGTCGAAGGGCAATGTGGTGTCGCCCGAAGACATGATTTCGCGCTACGGCGCCGACGCCACGCGCATGTATGCGCTGTTTGCCGCGCCGCCCGATCGCGACCTGGACTGGCAGGAAGACGGCGTGGCCGGAGTCAGCCGCTTTCTCTCGCGTGTGTACCGGGTGGTGATGCGGTATGTCGAGCGTGCCAGAGCCGCCAGCGGCAAGGTGGAAGCAAGGACCGCCGCAGAGCAGGCGCTGCTGCGCAAGCTGCACCAGACGGTTCGAAAGATCACGGAAGATTTTGGCGGGCGCTGGCATTTCAACACCTGCATTGCCGCCATCATGGAACTGGTGAACGCCATCACCGGTGCAGAAGGAGCCATTCAGAGCGGGGAAGTTTCCGATGCCGTTGTCGCCGACCTGATGAAGAATCTCGTGCTGTTGCTGCAGCCTTTCGCGCCATATCTGGCGTGTGAGCTGTGGGAGCAGCTGGGAGAGCCGGACAACCTGTTGCGCGCCGCATGGCCGAAGTTTGACGAGGGGCTTGCGCGCGAAGATGAGATCGAGATTCCCGTGCAGGTGAACGGCAAGCTGCGCTCCGTGATTCGCGTGGCTGCCGGCGCCGGGGAAGAAGCGCTGCGCGATGCAGCGATGGCGGATGAAAAAGTAACCGCATCGATTACAGGAAAACAGGTGATCAAGGTCATCATTGTTCCGGCCAAGCTGGTGAATCTTGTGGTGCGCTAAGGGACTGTTATGAACAGGCACGGCGCGGCGTCCTTTGCCGAGGTGGTAGCGCTGTGCTGGCGCCGTCCCGGCCTGCTGGCGAGCGAGCTGGCCTGGCGATGGATCTACGGCATTCCGGCGCTGGCGGCCGTCGCGGTTGCGTGTTATCACATCTATCAACTCACCTCGGGCACATTGCAGGCTGCCGGTGTGGGGCAGATCTCGTTTGGAGATCCATACCGGAGCGCAGCGATCGTCGCCGTTGTGGCGCAGATTCTTCGTCCTGTACTGAGGGAGATCGCCTTGTGGCTTTTGCCCGTGCTTGGGATTGGATGGGCGATTGCCGCGGGGGTTGGCCGCAATATTGTCTTCCGCTGCTATGCGCCCGGGTTGCCATGGCGGCCGGCGGCGCTGACCTGCGTGCAGGCAATTCGGGTGATCGGGCTGGCCGTTACGTTGGCCCTGTGGTGGGGCAGCATGCGCTGGTCCGCGGCGGTTTCCACCGTGGCGGGCGTGCCGAATCTGCTGGTTTATTTTGGGCTGGTAGCGATATTCACCCTTGGCTTTCTGGTGATCTGGTCGCTTTTCAGCTGGGTGTTTTCGATTGCACCGCTCTTCCTGCTGGTGGAAGGGAAAAGCCTTGCCTTGAGCCTGCGGAGGAGTTTCTGGCCTGGCTCAGCAACCGGCCGGCTAGTGGGCGTCAACCTCGCAGTAGCGCTGATCCGGTTCGGGCTGGCCGTGTTTGCTACTGTCTTGAGCCTTTTGCCGCTGGCGTTCGTCTCCTCGGCGCAAAGCCTGGCGCCGTACCTGTGGCTGGGGGCGGTCACGGTGCTTTACATGGTCGTCTCGGGCTTCTTTCAGGTGGTGCGGCTGGCCGCTTTTGTCGAGTTCTGGAAGCCGGCCCAAGTCCTGCAGGATCCGGCGTCTCCGCCTTTGACATAAACACGTAAACTAGATTTCGTGGACACCTCCTCGATCGTCATTCTCGACTTTGGCTCGCAGTACACGCAGCTGATTGCGCGGCGTATTCGCGAGCAGAACGTTTTTTCCGCTGTGCTGCCGTGCACGGCCAGCCTGGAAGAAATCCAGGCGTACAAGCCGTGCGGCATCATCCTGTCCGGCGGACCGTCTTCGGTCTACGATGCGGACGCGCCGCCCGCCGACCCGCGCGTGCTGGATATGGGGCTGCCGGTGCTCGGCATCTGCTACGGGCTGCAGTTCATTACGTACCATCTGGGCGGCAAGGTGCGTTCTGCCGAGAAGCGCGAGTACGGCCACGCCGAGGCCTATATCGAAGATGTTGCCAACCCGCTGTTCGCGGGCCTTCCAGCGTCGGTGAACGTGTGGATGTCGCATGGAGACGAGGCGCTGGAATTGCCACCGGGGTTTCGCCGCATTGCAAAGACGGCGAATGCGATTGCGGGCATCGCGAACCCTGAGCGGCGCATCTGGGCGGTGCAGTTCCATCCGGAAGTGCGCCATACCGCGCACGGCGCGGAATTGCTGCACAACTTCGTCTTTCACATTTGCCAGGCCAAGCCGGACTGGACGCCGGAACATTTCATCCAGAGCACGGTGAATGCGATTCGCGAGAAGGTGGGCGACGGGCACGCCATCTGCGCACTGTCTGGCGGTGTCGACTCGTCTGTGGCAGCCGTGCTGGTGGATCGCGCGATCGGCGACCGTCTGACCTGCGTTTTTGTGAACAACGGCGTGCTGCGCAAGAACGAGTTCTTCAAGGTACAGGAAAACCTGCGCGAGAAGCTGGGCCTGAACCTTGTCGCCGTGGATGCGAGCAGCCGCTTTCTTTCGCGGCTTGCTGGCGTTACCGATCCGGAGAAGAAGCGCAAGATCATCGGCAACGAATTCATCTCGGTTTTTGATGATGAGGCGGCGCGCATCCTGCAGTCGTTTGGAGACTCGGGCAAGGAAGTTGCCTGGCTGGTGCAGGGGACGCTTTATCCGGATGTGATCGAGTCGTCGTCAGTCAAAGGCCCGTCGCAGACGATCAAGAGCCACCACAACGTGGGCGGCCTGCCGGAAAACATGAAGCTCAAGCTGATTGAGCCGCTGCGCGATCTCTTCAAGGATGAAGTCCGCCGCATTGGCGCCGATCTGGGCATGCCGCAGGAGATTCTGCAGCGCCAGCCGTTCCCGGGGCCCGGACTTGCGGTGCGGATTGTGGGCGAAGTGACGCCGGAGCGCGTGGCCCTGCTGCAGGAAGCCGACGACATCGTGGTGACGGAGATCAGGAACGCCGGGCTGTACCAGCAGATATGGCAATCGTTTGCGGTGCTGCTGCCGGTCAAGAGCGTGGGCGTGATGGGCGACCAGCGGACCTATGCGTATACCTGCGCAGTCCGCGCGGTGCACTCTGACGACGGCATGACGGCCGACTGGGTGCCGTTGCCCTACGATGTGCTGAAGAAGGTTTCCAGCCGCATCGTGAACGAGGTTCGCGGCATCAACCGCGTGGTATACGACATCACCTCGAAGCCGCCGGGCACGATCGAGTGGGAGTAGGACTCTCCGTCCAGGTGCGCGCCCTGGGCGCATGACGGAGAGAGTATGTGCAGAGGCCACCGTTTCGTTCGATACGGTGGCTTTTGTTTTGTGCAATAGAAAACGCTCTAAATTAGCGGTTTTCTGGTATTCTGCCGAACATCAGTTCACCTTTCAGCAAGGAAAACTCCCATGAGAATGCGTTGCCTGGCCGCACTCATCGTGATGAGCTGTTTCGCCCTTCCTCTTTTCGCGCAGAATGACATCCTCGGTTATTACGCTCGCGATCCAAAGCAGCCCATCGACCAGCAGTACACGCAGCACATCAAGAAGTACACCACGGAACCGTATTTCAACTCGCCATTGACCGACTATCTGCCGGCGTCGAAGACGGTGCCCACCCCGGAAGCCGTGCTTGGCGATGTGAGCGGCGCACCCAACATGCTGCCGTACGCGGAGACGGTGTACAAGTATTTCCGGCTGCTGGCCAAGAGCACGCCGCGGGTGCGCGTCTACACCATTGGCCACTCGGAAGAAGGCCGCGAGATGATTGCCGTGGCGATTGCCGACCAGTCGCTGCTCAACCAGCAGCAGGCCAACAACGCACGCCTTGCCCAACTGGCCGACCCGCGCACGATTCACATGAATGACAAGGTGGCGGCGCAACTTGTGAAGGAATCGTTCCCGGTGTACTACATCACGGGCACGATTCACTCGCCGGAAACCGGCGCGCCCACGGCGCTGATGGAACTGGCCTACCGCCTGGCCGTGGATAATTCGCCTTACATCCAGTACATCCGCTCGCACATGATCGTGCTGATCACGCCGGTGGTGGAGGTGGACGGGCGCGACCGCATGGTGGATATTTATCGCTGGCACCGCGCGCACCTGGGCGAAAACTGGCCACACCTGCTTTATTGGGGCCACTACGTGGCGCACGACAACAACCGCGATGCCATGGGCATGTCGCTCGACCTTACGCGCAACGTGCTCAATACCTATCTGGGCTGGCATGCGCAGGTGCTGCATGACCTGCATGAGTCTGTGCCGTTTCTCTATGACAATACCGTTGGCGACGGTCCCTACAATTCGTGGATCGACCCGATTCTTGTGGGAGAATGGCAGCAGCTTGGCTGGAATAACGTGCAGCAGATGACCAAGTTCGGTATGCCCGGTGTCTTCACGCACGGCAACTTCGATACCTGGAGCCCTGGCTACCTGATGTTCCTGGCCGCGATGCACAACGGCATCAGCCGCTTATACGAAACATTCGGCAACGGAGGCGCGGATACGGAAGAGCGCATCCTTTATCCGAACGAGTACGCGCGCACCTGGTACAAGCCCAATCCGCCGCTGCCCGAGGTGATGTGGTCGCAGCGCGATAACAACAACTACGAAGAGACTGCGCTGCTGACGACGCTCTCGTACTTTTCGCATCATGGTTCGGAATGGCTCACGGACTATTACCTTAAGGCGAAGCGTTCGATTGAAAAGCCGGAGGAAGCAGGGCCCGCGGCATATGTGATTTGGCCCAATGGTCCGGCCAGCCGCCGGGTTGCCATGCTGCACGTGTTGGAACTGCAGCACGTCGAGATTCAACGCCTGCTCAAGTCTGTGACGATCACGCAGAAGCCGATGATCCAGGGCGAACCGGATGCGCCCGCTGTGACCACGACGCTGCCTGCCGGCAGCTACGTGGTCCGCATGGATCAGCCTTACTCGCGGGTGGCTGATGTCCTGCTCGATCGCCAGTACTGGGCGCCGAACGATCCGCAGAAGCATCCCTACGACGATACCGGGTGGTGCTTTCCGGCGCTGTTCGGCGTGAAGACGCTGCGCGTGACAGACAGGTCGATTTTGAAGGCGCCGATGGAGCCGGTGAGTTCGATCAAGGCGCTGCAGCAGAAGCTCAACGACAATCGCGCGCCGGGCAGCATCATCGCCGTGGATCAGAGGGGTGAGATTTCCTTGCTAGGTCTGCGCTACGCGATGAAGGATGCGAAGGTTTCGATAGCCGATGCGTCGTTCGATGCAGAGGGCTATCATTTCCATGCAGGTTCGCTCATCATTCAGAATGCAGACCCCGCACAACTGCGCGCTGCGCTCAACACGGCGGAGCTGAAGGGCGTGAACCTGAGCGCGATGCCGCAGGTTGCCATGCGCGCGGCGCCGCTGCCGCGGATCGCCTTCATGCACACCTGGCTCACCACGCAGACGGAGGGCTGGTGGCGGATTGCCTTTGACAAGCTGCACGTGCCCTACAGTTACATCAGCACGCAGACGGTTGCGAAGGATGCCGATCTGCGCAGCCAGTATGACGTCATCATTTTTGCGCCCACCGGCTATCTGAGCGACCAGCAGATCATCGACGGTCTGCCCATGTGGGGCAATCCGATTCCGTGGGAGAAGACGGCGCTGACGCCGAACCTCGGCAGGATTGATTCCACGCCGGACATGCGCCCGGGGCTTGGTTTTACCGGGCTGGATCATCTAAGGAAATTCGTCCGCGAGGGAGGGCTGCTGATCACCGCAGAAGACACGGCGCGCTTTGCCATTGATGAAGGGATGGCGCCCGGCGTCTTCTTGCGGCATCCGGTTGGGATACGGGTGGTGGGCAGCGTGCTGAACGCGGTTCCACACGGCGACGGCCCGGTAAATGCGGGTTATGACACCGATTTCGGAGTGTACAGCGCCGCGGGCATGACTTTCGCGGTGAGCAACCTCGTGGTGGACCGCAAAGTTCCCACGAAAAAGGACTACCAGCGACCGACGGGGCGCGGCGGGCCGAATTCGATCGACATGCCGGAAGCGCGTCCTCCGGCTCGTCCCGCGGCGTTGCCATCTCCGGCGCCATGGCAGGCCGTTCCACTCAATATCGAGCAGACGCGGAACAATCCTTACGTGATTCCGGAGACGGACCGGCCACAGGTGCTGGTTCGCTTTGGAGATACAAAGGGGCTGTTGCTGTCAGGTCTGCTGGTGGGCGGAGGCAAGATTGCCGAGCGGCCCATCGTGGTGGACGCGCATTATGGGAGCGGCAACACGCTGTTGTTTGCCATCAATCCGGTGTATCGCGGCGAAACCATCGGAAGCTATCCACTGGTATTCAACGCGATTCTCAACTTCAATCACCTCAGCCCCGCGGCGAACTGAAGCGGGCCTCCCGGGGTTGTACGTCGAGAACTACCGCGCCTTGCACGGCTTTTTCGGTGAGAAGCGCCGCAGTTCGCGCTGCGGTGTGCGTAGCCAGAGGGAATCGGATTCTGGATCTACGCTTGCGTGCGGGGAGGACAAAGGTGCAGCAGGCATAGGCCGCCGTCGCTTTCTTGGACGGGCGGCCTGTGTACCCCATGCAGTGTGGGATAAGTTCGTCTTGAGCATTTTCACTGACGCTACGAGGTGTTTTGGATTGATCCGGTGTGGCCGTTCTTTGATGGAACGTTCACGCCAACTTCCTTGTTCTCTCCTACACCTTCAGTGGAAATGCTCGAAGATTGCGCAAAGGCTGATGCTCAGGCAGATTTGCGTTTACGCCGCAGAATCAGAATTCCGGCAACAACTACGAAAAGAACGCCGGCAAGGATGCGAATCGCGGTGGGTGAAAGCATAAGGGGGAGTCTCCTTCAGGTATTTGTTAGAGGTTCAAGGGATGCGCAGGCCAAACGGCTGTCTGCGATTATCAGTCAGAAACCTGGTCAGGGCTTGCAGGTCGAAACAGGTTTCAGGAATTTGTTTTCGAATTGTCTACGGCACGCGGGTTCTTATGGGGCATCAGTGCTTGAGCTGGCTGAATGTTTTCACTATGGTGATGGCTGCGGGACCGAGCAGCACGATGAAGATGCATGGGAAGATGAACAGCACCAGCGGGAAGAGCAGTTTGACGCTGGTTTTAGCGGCCTTTTCCTCGGCCTGCTGTTTTCTCTGCAGGCGCATGCCGTCAGAGAATGCGTTGAGTGCGCGGGCGATGGGCGTTCCGAAGCGTTCGGTCTGGACGAGCATGCTGACGAAGTTCTGCACATCGGGCAATTGGGTGCGTTCGGCCATCTCCTGCCAGGCTTCGAGGCGCGGCCGGCCGGCGCGCTGTTCACGGTTGATCTGCAGGAATTCCTGGTTGATTTCCGGGTGACTGACGGCGAGTTCCTGGCCGACGCGGAGCATAGCCTGATCGAGCCCCAGGCCGGCATCCACGCAGATGACGAGCAAGTCGACGGCATCGGGCATACTGCGATGAATCCTGTGCCTGCGGCTTTTGATTTGCCGCTCGAGCCATAAGTCTGGGCCGAGATAACCGGCGGCGGCCAGCACCACGATGGCGAGAAACGTGTTGGTGTGGACGAAGGTGCCTGCGATCACGCCGAGAATGGGGGCGAGAATGCGCACGGTGAGATACATTTCCGCGGCATCTGGCTTTCGCATGCCCGCGGCGGCAAAACGCTTGGCCAGTTTGTCGTTGCTGGCGATGCCGAGGTGAAGGCGCAGGCTGGTGAGTGCCTTCATCAGACGCTGGCCCGTGACTTTCACCAGAGATGGTCCCTTGACCGGCTGCATTTCTGTGATCTGGGCCAGCCGGCGTCCGGCGCGCGCCGTTCTCATTTGCAGAAGGAAGTAGAACGCCAACGCCGCAAAACAGAAGAGCGTTGAACCGAGCGCGAAATCGTAGACCAGGTTCATCGGGTGCTATACCTCGATCTTTACAATGCGCTGGATCAGCATGCCGCCGATCGCCAGCAGGCCGACTCCTGCCATGAGCAGCTTGTGTCCGAAGTCGCTGCTGACCAGGGGCTTTGCGTAGCCGGGGTTGATGATGTTGATCAGGATGCCGAGGATGATCGGCAGGGCCGCCAGGATGGAGCCGGTGAGGCGTCCCTGCGCCGTCTTGGTCTTCACCTCGCCGTAGATGCGGAGGCGCTCGCGAATCACGTGGGTGGTGCGGTCCAGAATTTCCGTGAGATTGCCACCTGTTTCTTTCTGCACCATCATGGCAGTCACCAGAAAGCGCAGATCAGAGGAAGGTACGCGATCGGCGAGGGCAATCAGCGCGTCGCGATAGGGCAATCCGAAATTCTGGGCGCGAAAGACCTCGCGAAACTCGGAGGAGACCGGTTCACGGCCCTGCTCGGCTACCACTTCAATCGCCGAAGAGACGGAGTGTCCTGCCTTGAGGGCGCGGGACATCAGATCGATGGAATCCGGCAGCGCATCATTGAACTGCTTGACTCTCCGGCTGCGCTGAAAGTTCAGCAGGACAAAGGGGCTGGTTGCGCCAACGAGCGGGGCGGCGATTTCGACGAGGAGATGAGGGAAGAGCAGCCTGGAGGCGATTTCGCAAGCGGTGGCGATCAGAGCAGCCTGCAGGAGCACGCGTGCGGGTGTGATGGGACGATGCGCCTGAAGGATCAGTTTTTCCAGCCGAGGGTAGAAGTCGAACCGGTCGAGTACGCGGTCGAGGCGCGCGACATTGCCGGCAGCGAGCGGCTGCTTGAGTAACTCGTCCGCTTCCTGCTTGTCTTGCTGTGCTCCGCCGCTGAAAGCCGCAACCCGCTCCAGCCGCTTGTGGATCATTTTCTGTTTGGAGGTCGGCCGCGTGAGCAGGGCAATCACCACGAAGCAGAACAGCGCAATCCCGGCAAATATCAGTCCGATCAGCATGGCTATACCTCGACCACCTGTTCCATCAGGTTGGGGTTGAATGGAATTCCGGCTGCCTGGAGTTTCTCAGCAAACTTGGGGACGATGCCGGTCGAGATAAACCGGCCCCTTACTTTTCCATTTGGGCCGAGGCCCTGTTTTTCGAAGAGGAAGATGTCCTGCATGCTCACGACCTCGCCGCTGGTGCCGGTGATCTCGCTGATGTGCGTGATGCGGCGGCTGCCGTCGCTGAGGCGGTGCGCCTGGATGAGCACATGCACGGCCGATGCGATCTGGTTGCGGATGGCGCGGTCGGGCAGGGAGACGCTGCCCATCATACACATGGTTTCGAGGCGGGAGATTGCGTCGCGCGGCGTGTTGGCGTGCAGTGTTGTGATGGAGCCATCGTGGCCGGTGTTCATGGCCTGCAGCATGTCCAGCGCTTCTTCGCCGCGGATTTCGCCGAGCACGACGCGGTCTGGCCGCATACGGAGAGCATTGATGACCAGCTCACGCTGGCGGATCGCGCCCTTGCCTTCCACGTTTGGCGGGCGGCACTCGAGCCGCGCCACATGCTCCTGCTTCAGTTGGAGTTCCGCCGAGTCTTCAATGGTGACGATGCGTTCCTTGGCAGAGATAAAGCCGGAGAGGACGTTGAGCAAGGTGGTCTTGCCTGCGCCTGTGCCTCCGGCCACGATGATGTTGAGGCGTGCTTTCACGGCGCCCTGCAGCAGTTCCAGCATGGGGGGCGTCAGCGCGCGGTAGCGCAGCAGATCTTCGGCTGTCAGCGGCGATTTCGGAAAGCGGCGAATGGAAATCAGGGGTCCGTCGACCGCCAGCGGAGGAATGACGACATTGACGCGGGAGCCGTCGAGGAGGCGTGCATCGACCATGGGAGAGGATTCGTCGACGCGACGGCCCACCGCGGAGACAATCTTGTCGATGATGTGCATCAGGTGGGTATTGTCCTTGAAGACGACGTTGGTCCGCTCGAGCACGCCGCGCCGTTCCACGTACACCATCTTGTGGGTATTCACCAGGATGTCGTTGACTGTGGGGTCCTGCAGCAAGGGTTCGAGGGGGCCGAGGCCGAAGACCTCGTCCAGAACCTCCTGCGCCAGGCGGTCGCGGTCGACCGCGCTCAGCGGCACGCCCTGCTCGCCGATGAGCTGCACGATGAGGCTCATCAATTGGCCCTGGTTGCCTCGTTGCCCCTGCAGTACGCCCAGCTTCTCGAGGTCGGCGCGCTTGATGAGCTCGTGATGCACGGCTGACTTGAGCTCGTGGTAACGGTCCAGCGGCAACGGGGCGGCGGCCCGCGGTGCTGGTTCTGCTGTGCGGGCGGCCGTATTCAGACGAAGGACGGGATCGGCTGCCATGGGTGATTACTCCTGAACTTTTTCTGTCTTCCAGAAGGAAAACCGTTTTCTGGGTGCGTGCTGACTCAAGGCGGAGGGGCCGTCATGCTCGCCGGCGAGCTGATGCGCCCATCGTGTCAAACGTGAGGTAAATTCCGAGCGCCGTTGCGGCCAGATCGGCTCTCCGGCGTTCACGGCACGGAGCAGTTCACCGTAATTGTTGGGAATGCTGACCGAAACCGGAAATTTGACGACTTTTTCAATCTGCTCCTGGCCGATCGCGTCCTGAGACGCGGACCGGTTGATGGCGACGCGCAATTTGTCTGCGGGAACCTCGGTGAGGCCCAGATGCTCGATGTGCCGGGAAAGATCACGCAGCGCGGCCACGTCGGGCGTCGAGACCAGATACACGCTGTCCGAGTACTGAATCATGGCCGGTGCGTCGTCATATTGCAGGGAGGAATCGATGACGACGAAGTCGAATTCCTGCCGCAGAAATTCGAAGATGCGTTCCAGATCCTCGGGCATGGCATGGTATCTGACCGAACAGGTCGACGGCGATGAGAGAACGGCCAGCCCGCTGGCGTGCCGAATCAGGAAGCCGCTGAGCAGCTCCGCATCGAGCCGGTCGACATTGCGAGTCAGGTCGTCGAAGTGGTAGTTGCTGTCTTCCAGTCCGAGCAGCAGGCCGACGTGGCCGAGCTGGTGATTGTGATCGACGAGCAGGGTCTTTTTGCCGTGCTGTTTGGCAAGGTAGGCGGCAATATGCACGGCCAGCGTTGTGGTGCCGACTCCGCCCTTGGCTCCGAAGAAGGAGACGATTCGTCCGCGTGGCGCAGACGATTCCATCTGCACAAAAATCCGGCTCTTAATTCTCTCGACCGTTTCCTTGAGATGCTCGATGGTCACCGGCTTCTGATGGAACTCGCTGCAGCCGTGGCGCATGGCGCGCAGCAGCAGGGATGTCTCGACTTGAGAGGCGACGCCGACGCAGGTCACGGTGGGAGCACTCATGCGGTGCAGCACCTCGGCGGTTTCGAGCGCAGCTTCCTGGTCCTGATCGAAGTCAATCCATGCAACACAGCCCGGGGCCTTGCGGACGCTCTGGGGAAATTGCGGCCGCTGCCCGGTGCTGATGTAGTGCTGAAACTCGCCAGCGAAGGCGACACCCTGCAGGCGTTCGGGAAGCTGCTCGATCAACCCGTTGAGCGCCGCATCGGCGCAGACGGTGAACGTGGCAATCGCGTCGTTTGCTGATAGGGTTTCGCTCATCGGATCACGCTCCCTGCTTCCCGCGCTGGTTGCCGCCTTTTTTGCGCTGTGGATTCAGCTGCTGGTCGAAGACCTTGTCGTTCAGGTACGGCCTCACGGTCTTCGGCAAGGCGGGGCCGGCCTTCGGCGCTTTCAGCGGATTCACGATGGTCGGCGTCACAATGACGATCAGGTCCGTTGTGGAGGTAGTGTTCTGCTTTGACCGGAAGAGCCAGCCCAGCACCGGAATCTTCGCGATAGCAGGCATGTGCTGAAAGTCGTCGGTGAGCCGATGGTCCAGCAGGCCCGAAATGGCAAAGCTCTGCCCGTTGCGGAGCTCAACTTCGGTGGTTGCCCGGCGGGTATCGATGGCCGGGATCGTATATCCGGAAATCTGCACTTCGTTGGTGTAGTCGAGCGCGCTGACTTCCGGGGCGACCTTGAGGCGGATGGTGCCGTCGGGATTGACGTAAGGCGTAAAGGTGAGCCGCACGCCATAGGGTTGGAACTGCACGGTGACAGTGGCCAGTCCTCCAGCGGCGCCCTCGACGACGGGAAAGGGAAACTGCCCGCCGGAAAGAAAACTCGCGGTGACTCCGCTGAGTGAGGTGATCGTGGGCTCCGCAAGAATCTGCAACACCTGCTCCTGCTCCATCGCCGCGATGGCTGCGCCCACATTGAGGTCTGAGTTGTACAGCAGAAGATTCAGCGGATTTGTCACCTGGACGGGGTTCGCCGAGGTGTTTCCGCCCAGGGTGACATTGCTGAAAGACTGGAATTGTCCCGTACTGGTGATCGCACTGGTGCGGTTGCCCTCGAAGAGGTTGAATCCCAGCTGCTCGGCGCGCGTACGGTCCACTTCGGCGAATCGCACCTTGAGCCTTACTTCGTCGAGGTGAGGCGGATCGAGGACCAGCGAGTTGGTCACGATTTTGCTGTAGCCGGCAGCAATCTTTACCGCTCGCGCAACATCGTCCTTGGTTGTCGCGATGCCGGTCAATGTGACTCGATCGAGCCGTGCGACGGCATGAATCTCCTCGTGCGGGAAGGCTGCATCCAGCGCATCCTGCAGGCCCGAGACGTCGATATCCGCCACCACGTTGTAGAGCTGGCAGTGACCGTGCTCATCCCAGACGGCGAGGGTGCTCACGCCAGCCGTTTTGGCGGAAATCAGGAGCTGATACGGGTTTACGGTGAGGGAATCGAGGACGGCCGGGTTGCTGATGTAGATCTTGTGCAGCCTGGCCGAGGTCTGGATGACCACCGAGTGCCCGACGACGACGTGCATCGTCTGGCTACGTTGGCTGAGCCCGATCGAACTAGGTGAAACCGGCTCATGATAGACCGGGCGCTGTGCCAGGGATCTGGGCGGCAGGCAGGCGAATCCTGCGAGTGCAAGGCTCAGCAGCCCCGCGGTTGCCCTGCGGGACCGGGGGCTCTCGATATGCGGCAATGGCATGCGGAATCTCATGGCGTCAGAAAGAAGTCCTCTCCGTGCGATTGCCGAGGATGGTTTCGACGGTGTAGGGCGCGGGCCTCGGCTTGGCCGGACGGCGCACGCGGCCGGTGCCGGAAGGCCGCGCCTGGAGACCGGAGAGATTGACCAACTGCGCCAGGTCCACCGGGGGCACCTTGACCTGCTTCTGGTCGGCGCCGTTCCTGAGCACAAAATGAATCGCGCCCCGGGCGCTGGCCAGCACTGCTTTTTCGGCCTGTTCCGGTGTCAGCAGCAGGGTAACGATGTTCACATGGGTGGGTTTGCCTTTGGGGTTGGGCTCGGTCTGCTGCCCGGTAGCCAGAACCTCGACATCCTGTAGGACGATCGCTGTCACGGGCTCGGAACTATGGCCAATGTCGTAGGTCACGAGCACATCCACATGGGAGCCGGGGTAAATGAAGCCGCCGACGGCGACAACGTCATCGGTAGACAACGCCACGGCGCGCATGCCCTTGGGAATGTGGGTTACAATGCCTAGACCGCTTCCGGGGGCGGCAAGATCCGCATTCAGAATCGGTTCGCCGGCGGCCACGGGATAAATTGTTGTTCGGCCGGTGACACCGGCAACATTCTGGAATCCGCCCTGCAAGGGAGAGGTCTGTGGCCAGGAGATATCTTTGAGCGACGCGGCTGTGACCAGCTCCCCGGCGGCAATTGGCTTTGCGGCGACCACGTAGGTCAGTGTGGGCACGGCTGGCGGCGGTTTTTTCGCCATGCGCCGGCTCAGCAGGAGCGTGCATGCGCCGGAAATCACCAGCGCTGCGACCAGTGCGACCAACATGCGACGGCTGTTCACCGTCGACCTATCAGGACAGGGCCCGTTGACAACATCACCAAGCGATCCACTTTCACTGTCATAAGGTAAATTTCGGCCAAGAACACAATTCCCGTTACACCGCCCGTACGGTCAGGGCGATTTCAGCGTTACTGCAGCACTGCAAAGGAAAGGGCGTCTGCAAATCTGCAGGCGCCCCTCCGAAGTAAGCGTCCGCGGCTTAGATAATCGCGGCGGTAAGCTGGCTAGACACGCTGGTGAACAGGCTGGAAATATCTTTGCCCAGCGTGCTCATGGCAGCGACAGCCGCCAGCGCGATCAGAGCTGCAACGAGAGCGTACTCGATCAGGTCCTGACCGGATTCATCCCGCAGCAGATTTTTCAATGTACTGAAAATGTTGTTCATGGCTTCTCCCTCACGGTCCAACCCCTGAGTTCTAAATATCTCTATGGAGCTGGTATTCTGCAGTGATAGTAACCTTAAATCTGAACATATGTAATATTTTTCATGCAACTTTGGTGTTATTTACGTAACGAGTGTAAAGATTACTTCATGTTGCGCGAAGGCTCCTCCCCCGTCCACAGGCAGAGCCCGAGAGATAGGGAAACGGCGATCCGCGCCTTTCAGCGGACGACTGCCTGCATCATCGGCAGACGCGCGGTAAACGTGAGGATTTTCGAGGGAAAAGTCAGCCGGTAACGGGACCGGGATTGCGGTGGGATTGGCCGGTCAGCTCATGGTCCAGTTGCAGGATGTAGGCATCCGTCATGCCGGCAATGTAGTCGGCGACGACCCGTGCCGCGCCACTTTCTCCTACTTGCGCGGCGTAACCGGCCGGCAGCCGGGAGGCATCTTCCATCCACCAGCTGAAGAGCCGGTGGATGACGTCGGATGCTTCGCGATGCGCCGAGGCGAGTTCCTCACCCAGGTAGAGGTTCTGGTACAGGAAGCGCTTGGTGGCCATGCGCAGTGCTTCCATCCCTGGGCTGAAGCCGCAGGTGCGTTCCGGCCAGTGGCGTATCTGGTTGAGGCTGGTCAGGCGGTGTTCGTGAGTCCGGGCCGCTGTCTGGTCGATGAGGTCGGTGACGAGCGCATTCAGCATGCGCCGCAGCGCCTCATTGAATTTCAGCTTGGCTTGCGCGTCAGGAAATTCATGTTCGAGCGGTGCGTAGTAGCGCTCAAACAGATCCACGCCGTCGCGGACCTGGCTGAGCGAGAGAATCCCGGCTTCCATGCCGTCGTCCAGGTCGGCGGTGAGGTAGGCGATTTCGTCGGCCAGATCAATGATTTGCGCTTCGAGGGGTGGGCGCAGGTCAAGGAAGAATTCATCGAGTTCGGGGTGATCGGCGGGGGTATAGTCACGGGAGTGTTTGATGATGCCCTCGCGCACCCCAAGCGTCAGGTTGACGCCGCGGAATTTGAGGTAGCGCATCTCGAAATGGTCGACGATTCGCAGTGCGTGCAGGTTGTGGTCAAAACGCAGGCCGTATTGGCGCATCGCCTCGTCGAGCGCCCGCTCGCCGGCGTGGCCAAAGGGAGGATGCCCGATATCGTGCACCAGTGCGAGGGTCTCGGTCAGGTCCTGGTTGAGACCCAGCGCCACGGCGATGCTGCGCGCAATCTGCGCCACTTCCATGGTATGGGTGAGGCGGCTGCGGAAGTGGTCGGAGTAGCGCTCGGTGAAAACCTGGGTTTTCCCGGCCAGCCGCCGGAAGGCGCGCGAATGAATCACGCGGGCGCGGTCGCGCGCGAAGGGAGTGCGATAAGGATGAGCGGGCTCGTCAAATCGGCGCTGGGAGAGCGGTCCCTCGTCTGGGACGGCGCACGCAACCGGCAGCGGATTCACGAGCGCGGCGGCGTTGCGGACTCCTTCGCCAGCCGGTTGCGCACATTGTCCAGTCGCTTCTGCACCTTGCCGAGTTCCCCGGGTTCGGCATCCGCCGGCAGAGTATGCGCAAATTCCTTCAACGAAAGCTCCCACTGCTCGGCGGCCAGTTTCAGCTGGCCGGTTTTCTCGTAGAGCTGGCCCAGGTGGTCGTGGACCGTGGGGTCAGTGGAATCACGATCGCAGGCCTGCCGCAGATTTTTTTCGGCCTCGGGGTAATTGCCCATCTTGAAGTAGACCCAGCCCAGCGAATCAAGGTAGGCGTAGTTCATGGGGTCGAGCTGGACGGCTTTCTTGATCATGGCCAGCGCCTGGGGCAGATCCTTGCCGCGGTCGGCCAGCATGTAGCCCAAATAATTGAGCGCCACGGAGTTATCCGGTTGCAGGGCGAGCACTTTGCGGAATTGCGCTTCAGCCGGATCGAGGTGGTTGGTACGCTCGAGCAGCGCGCCGCGCAGAAAGTAGACAAATATCTTTTCGTCGTTTGTCGTGGACAGTTTTTCGGCTTTGTTCAGAGCCTTGGAGGCTGCGTGCCAATGGCCGAGGCGTGTCTGCATCTGGGCCAGCGAAAGGTAGACTTCACGATCCTCAGGCTTGCCGGTCAGCAACGAGTTATCGAGGGCAATCGCCTTGGTGGCATCTCCGGTGTCGGCCATCGTGCCGGCCAGCATCATCTTCATGGACCGGCTGTTCGGCAGGCTTTTCACCGCCTGCTCGGCTGCCTGACGCGCCTTGTTGTACTCATGCGCCGAGCCGTAGGTATCCACTTGTGACTGATAGGCTTGTTCGGCATATTTGCCGCCCAGGTCGGTCATCTTTTCGTAGGTTGCAATCGCATCGTCTACCTTGTTTTCTTCGCGGTAGACGTGTGCCAGCCGGTCGAGGAACAGGAACCGGTCAGTCTTCTCGTCTTTCGAGTAGTCGCTGGCCGGGCGGTCAGAAATATGCACCAGCTTCTTGAACGCCGCTTCCGCCTTGTCGAGACGTCCCAGCGCGTCGTCCAGCAGGCCTTCATCGTAAAGGATCTCGATGGAGTCTGGGTTGATCGCCTTGGCCTTCATCAGGTTGTCGTAGGCCTGCTGAAATTTGCCGTTATGCCGCTGGATATCCGAAATCCGGAGGAATGCTGTCGCATCCGTAGAGTCGGCGGCGGCAACATCCTCGTACAGGCCCAGCGCCTTGTCGTACTGTTGGTCGGCAAAGAGATTTTTCGCCAGCGCTTTTTCGATATCGACGTTGCCTGGGTCCAGCTGCAGGGCACGCTCGAAGGCGGCAATCGCTTTTTTCGTCTGCTTCTGTTGTTCGTAGGTGAGCCCCAACGCATATTCCATGCGGGGCGTCTGGTTGCTTTCCGGCACGCCGCTCAAAATTTCGATCGCTTTTTTCGGATGGCCTGCGTCGCTGTAAAAGCGCGCGAGATTCAGCACAGTGCTTTCTGAATAGGGGTCGAGCTTGCGGGCGGCTTCAAACTGCGCCTCGGCTTTGGCCTCTTCCTGGTTGGCTGCATAGAGACGGCCAAGCATGAGGTGGTTGGGCGCGCTGTTGGGTTCGAGCTTGACGATGGTTTCGTATTCGCTGGTCGCCAGCTGCAGCATCTGTTCGGCGGTCGCCTGATCCTGCTGATTGTTGCTCAGGGAGTTGAGGTAGATCCGCGCGAGCAGCTTGTGCCCCTCGATATCGTTCGGGTCCTGCTTGACCTGCTTCTGGGCAGCCTCAATGGCCTGCTTGATGTTGCCTGTCTGGAAGTAGAGATTCGCGAGGTGGTCTTCCAGAAACTTTGAACCGGGATCGGCGCTCATGGCCAGGCGGTATTCCTCGATGGCCTTGGCGGCATCCGCGGGTCGGCCGTAAGTAGAGGAGAGCTGCTCGTAGTAGTGCGCCAGCATGTAGTGGTAGTAGGCGTTGCCTGCGCTAGCCGGCTCGGCAGCTTGATCCGCGGCCGGCTGCGCCGGTGCGGTCTTTACCGGTGCGGAGGGTTTGTGTGCATCCGGCCTGGGGCGGGTCTGCGCGAGTGCGGCGCACGAAAGCGAGAGGGTAGCGATAAGAAGCAGACGGGCGCTGCGATGGGATGCACGGCTCATGAATGGGGTCGTAACCGGACCTTTCCTGGCAAATGGCCGGCAGGCGGCGGTTTTGCCCCCGCGTTTGCAGCCGGAAAACACCATTTGTATCTTTGATTGTAACTCTGTGACAGGAGGCCCTCGCTCGCCTGTCGCGGCCGGCGCGTCTATGCTAGACAGAAGTCGTTCTTATGCCCAGTTCGCCGCAAGACCTTCGTATCTCATCCCGCACGGAACCAGCGGAAGGGTACGCCCAGGATGAGGTTCATGGCGACAAATGGCTGGTCCTGATTGGCGTCCTCAAGCTCGTCAAGGGATTCCTGTTCATTCTTCTGGGCGTCGGAGCGCTGCGCCTGCTGCATCGCGACCTGGTTGGTTTCCTGGCCCACTGGATTGTGGTAGTCCTGCGTTTCGATCCGGAAAGTCATGCCGTCAACTTCATCCTGGCCAAGGCTGCGCTCATCCATCCCCGCGAGCTCAGGATGTTGAGTGCGGGTATCTTTCTCTACGCCGCGCTGGATCTGGTGGAAGGCACAGGGCTTGTCCTGGAAAAAGTGTGGGCCGAGTACGTCACGCTGTTCATAACGGCCGCGTTTCTGCCCTGGGAGTTCTACGAGCTGATCCGTCACTTCTCCCTGTTCAAGATCGGGCTGGTGCTCGCTAACGTCCTCATTGTGCTCTACCTGTTGTGGTTAGTGCAGGCGCAGGCCCGGCGCCGCATGACCCGCCTGGTTCACCGGAAGTCTCGCGAATAGGCTTGTATTTCTGAATTGCAAGCCCTTTTGCGGGCAAAAGGAACCAGAAGAGTTAACCGCAACATCTTGCGGTTTCCCGCTTTGCGCCCCTATGCATAGATTTCCCGATTTTGGTCTTCGCCAGTCCTTCGCCTTTTTGAGATTTCCACCGTAAGTATTTGATTTTTGGCGTTTGACATGGGGCGTAGCTGGGGTACGATGTGGACAAATGTGGTCAGAAGTGGAGCAGACCTCACGAGTTTTCGTAGAAAGACGATAACGGCAACAGAGTAGCAGTAATTTCAGCAATTTCACTTGGTTTTCTCCACATCGGATCAGGGTTATCAACGATGTTTCGCGGCAATCATCCAACCCGGGTCGATGAGAAAGGGCGCCTCAAGCTGCCGGCGGAATTCAAGCGCCGGATTGATGAGCAGTACGGCACCCAGTTCTACATCACCAGCAAGGATGGCAGGGTCGCGGAGATTTACCCACTGCAGGAGTGGGAAAAGATCGAGCAAAAGCTGGCTGCGATTCCCAGCATGAATCCTGCAAAGAAGAAGTTTCTGGACCGGGTCAACTATTACGGCCAAGTCACTGAGATGGACGCGCAGGGCCGTGTTCTGCTGCCGCAGATCCTGCGCGAGGCGGCAAACGCTACCGGCGATGTGGTTGTGTTCGGCATGCAGACGTACCTCGAGGTCGCGAACCACGAGGCCTTCAAGCAGAACATGGAGCAGAACCCGCTCACCACGGAAGATGAGCAGGCGCTGGCAGATTTTGGATTGTAAACGCCCCCGAGGGGGAGCACATGGAGCGTGAGCGTCATGTGCCGGTTCTTTTACAGGATGCGATCCGTTACCTGAATGTGCGACGGGGCGGCGTCTATGCGGATGCCACCCTGGGACTCGCGGGGCACTCGACGGCCATAGCAAGACAGCTTGGTCCGGAAGGCACGCTGATCGCCTTTGACCGCGATCCGGAAGCCGTGAAACTGGCCCGGGAACGCATGGAGGCGCTGCGTGAGGAGCTCGGGCCGGAGATGCCGGCCGTGGTCCTGCATGACACCGAGTTCAGCGAGGCAGAAGCGCTGATTGAGCCAGCCAGCCTCGACGGTCTGCTGGCCGACTTCGGCGTCAGCTCGATGCAGTTTGACGAAGCGCACAGAGGATTCAGTTTTCAGGCGGAAGGCCCACTCGATATGCGGATGAATCCGCGGGAGGGGGTGACCGCCGCACAGGTGGTAAACCAGTTCGGCGAAAAACAGCTCGCCGACCTGATTTACGAATTCGGAGAGGAAAGGAGGTCGCGGAGAATCGCCAGAGCCATTGTCCGGGCACGGCCGATCAGCACTACCGCGCAGCTTGCGCGGGTTGTTTCGGCCGCTGCCCCGGCGATGAAATCGGAGCGAATTCATCCGGCGACGCGAACCTTTCAGGCGCTCCGAATCTACGTGAACCAGGAACTGGGGCAAATCGAGGCGCTGCTGAAGGCGGCGCCCGCGCTTCTGAAGCCCGGTGGGCGGCTGGTGGTGATCAGCTTCCACTCCCTGGAAGACCGCATTGCGAAAGACGCGTTGCGGGAGGGGGCACGGCAGGGAATCTATGAAGTGTTAACGCGCAAGCCGGTCACGGCCAGCGCCGAGGAAATGGATCGCAACCCCCGCGCACGCAGCGCGAAACTGCGCGCCGCGGAACGCATATAGGAGTTATCAGTTGTCAGTCCCCAGGGTTTCAGTTTCTCAGGACTGATAGCTGGCAACTGACAACTGAAAACATCGGGCCCAGGGTCGTCCTACCGAAAGTAAACACAGCGAAAGTAATACCTCAGACGACTTCTGCAGTACCCCATCCTTCCAGAACTCAGCGGCCCTGGCCCGGTCGCAAGGAAGGAAAACAGCAATACCGGCAAGGGAATCAGGAGAAGACCATGGCGACACAGGTCATGACAGGATTTGATGGGATGGACGCAGGGCGCTCGCATCGCGATCGTGTACAGGATCGTATCCGGGAGCGCAATCTGTCGCTGCTCGCCGCGCAGCAGCGCGCGCGCCGCGGCCCCACGCCTGAGGTTTTCTTCGCCAAGAAGATCGACAACAGCCGGCTGGTGAAGGCGCCCGATCCGCGCCGGATGCAGGAGATGCGCAGCTTTGCGATGGCGATGGGGCTGCTGCTGTGCCTCATCCTCGTATACGGATGGCAGCACTTCAGCGCCATCGAGTATGGCTACAGCATCGCATCGCAGAAGCAGGAGCTGCTCAAGCTGCAGGAGGCGAACTTTCATCTGCGGCTCACCGAGGCGCAACTGAACAGCCCGGGACGCATCGACCGGCTGGCCAATCAGCTTGGACTCGCCGCTCCCACACCTGGGCAGGTGGTTCGCCCCAACGGCAGCCTGGACCCCAACGCGCCGGTGCTGGCCGAGGCCACGCCTCCGCAGATGCGGTAAGGGAGTCTGAGGGGAGTTTGGCTCCGATGCATCCTCAGGGAGGGAGTTCATGCCGGCCGTAGCGACGCCATCGAAACCCTCCCGCCCCCGCACCTCGTCCAAACAATCCGGTTCTGTTCCGCTCCATACGCCGATGCGGCGGTGGCGCGTCTTCAGCGTGCCGGCGTTCTTTCTTTTCTGGACGCTGGTGATTGTGGGCCGTCTCTTCATGGTGCAGATTGTGGAGCACCAGAAATATGTAGAGGAAGCTGCAAGCCAGCAGGAGCGGACCTTCCAGGTGGATCCGCGCCGCGGCATCATCTATGACCGTGACCTGCATGGATTGGCGATGAGCGTCCTGGCCGAATCTGCGTATGCCGTGCCCTGGCAGGTGGGCCCGGACAAGGCTCGCGATGCGGAACTGCTGGCCGCCATCGTCCACACCAATCCCGAGGACCGCTACACCAGCGCGCACGACATTCTGGCGCGCATGAAGGCATCGCGGGACTTTGCGTGGGTGGCGCGCAAGCTCAACCCTTCGGTCTACCAGCGGGTGAAGGCGCTTCACCTCAAGGGCGTCTACTTCACGCGCGAGTTCAAACGCTACTATCCGGATCAGAATCTGGCAGCGCAGGTGCTCGGCTTTGTGGGTTCCGGCGGCAACGGGCTGGATGGTCTTGAATACCAGTTCAACAAGCAGTTGCGCGGCACGCCGGGTCGCATGTACACGGCCGTCGACGCACGCAGCCATGTACTTGGCAGCAAGGAACGCGACCCCAAGCCCGGGGAAAACATCGTTCTCACCATCGACGCCAACATCCAGTACATGGCCGAAAAGGCGCTCGAAGAGAATATGCAGCGCACGAAGGCCAAGCGCGGGGTGATCATCGTGCAGGACCCGCATACGGGGCAGATTCTTGCGCTGGCTGTCAGGCCCACCTTCAACCCAAATCACTATCGTTACGACAATCCTGATCTGCTGGTCGATCATGCCGTCAGCGACGTTTTTGAGCCGGGCTCGATGTTCAAGATCGTCACCTATTCGGCGGCGCTGCAGCAGCATGTCATTACGCCGGATTCACTGATTCATACGCTCGGCGGCAGCATCGACATCCACGGACGCGTCGTCCACGACGACAGCGATGTGATTCGCTTCGAGCATAAGCACGGCAATGTCCTCACCGCACGACAGGCGCTGGCGCAGTCCAGCAACGTCGCGGCCATCGAGATTGGCGAGCGGCTCGGCAAGTACGAGCTCTACCACTACATCCGGGATTTTGGTTTCGGCCAGCGCTCCGGCATTCAATTGCCGGGAGAAACCGCCGGTCTGTTGCGCCCGCCGAATCGCTGGGGGCCGACTGCCATTGGCTCGGTTCCCATGGGGTACGCCATCGGGATTACACCGATCCAGCTTGTTTCCATGGCTTCGACGGTCGCCAATGGAGGGATTTATATGCCGCCGCGCATCGTTCTCAAGCTCACGACCAAGGCTGCCGGAGATGGCCTGCGGCCGGCTGCTTATCATCCCGAGAGGAGCGTGCCTACTCCGCTGCCGCCGGGCGCGCATCGCGTGATCTCAGAGCTGACGGCGGCCAAGATGCGCAGCATGCTGGAGGGCGTTGTGCTGAACGGAACGGGGATTCCCGCGCAGCTGAACGGATACAGCGCCGCGGGCAAGACCGGAACAGCGGAAAAGATCGATCCGCGCACCCACTCGTATTCCAAGCGCAAGTACGTGGCTTCGTTCATCGGATTCGCGCCGGTCAACGATCCGGCCGTTACGATTGCCGTGATCACCGATGCGCCGGAATACAAGTATCGCTTTGGTACTTCGGCCAGCGCGCCCGTCTTCAGGGAACTCGCACAGGAAATTCTTGAATATCTTGGCGTGCCGCACGATCAGCCGCTGAAAACGCCCAAGGAGATCGCCCAGGAGATCAAGAACGCTCCGAAAGAGGCCGATCCGCAGGAGCAGCTCGATGACATGGACTCGCTTTTTGCAGAGGTCAACCATCTTCCTGCGAATGATCCGCTGCGTTCCAACAATATTCCCGGCGTGGCGCCCATCGTGGACAAGCGGGTGGCAGAGGACAAGCCGCTGCACGAAACCAACGCTGGGTCGCCGGCCGAACCACAGGCCAGCGTACAGGCGCCGGCATCAACATCCTCGCCCGACGCGGTAACTATCAGCGCGAAGCCAACGGTCACTGTGCCGTCGTTCACGGGGGAATCGGTACGCGAGGTGATTGAAAAGGCCGAAGCTGCCGGTCTGGGCGTACAGGTGCTGGGTTCAGGGCTGGCCGCCGAACAGGTACCAGCCGCCGGAAGCAAGGTTACCGAGGGCACGCAGATTGTTGTCCGCTTCCATCCCTGACGCTTGCACCATGCCATCCGCACGCTCTCACGGGTAATTTCCACTTGCGCAAACCCTTCCGGATTGGTTCTTCTGACACCATGCGTTACAGCGAAATCCTTGCTGGAGTCGAAGTTCTCGAGCGCTCCGGGCCAGATCCGGAAATCGCCGGTGTCGAGTACGACTCGCGCCGCGTCGGGGAAGGCGCACTTTTCGTTGCGATGCGCGGCGAAACGGTGGACGGTAACCGCTACATCGCGTCGGCTTTTGAAAAAGGCGCAGCCGCCATTCTTACGGACTCTGTCGAGACGATGGCTGAGTGGTCATCGCGGCCCGAAGTCGCCATTGCGCGGGCTCCGCATGGCCGTCAGGCGCTGGCTGGAGCCGCAGCTAATTTTTTCGCACACCCTGAGCGGCACCTGGCCGTCAGCGGAGTGACCGGCACCAACGGCAAAACGACCACGGCTTTTCTGCTGGAAGGCCTGATGCAGCGCGCCAGTCGCAAGACGGTGCTGGTGGGTACAATCGAATGTCACCTGGCCGGGCAGGTGCTGCCGTCGCCGCATACCACGCCGGAGTCGCGCGATCTGCTCGACCTTTTCCGGCGCGGCGTCGATGCCGGCGCTACGGAAGCCGTGATGGAAGTCTCCTCACATGCGCTCGCGCAGGGCCGCGTCTTCGGCATCCCTTATGATGTGGCGATCTTCACCAATCTCACGCGCGACCACCTCGACTTCCACGGCACCATGAAGGAGTATTTCGCCGCCAAGAGGAAATTGTTCGACGCAAGCCTGGGCCGCGCTCCGCGCGTTTCCGTACTCAATGCCGATGATCCGCACGGCGAGCAGCTCGCCGCATACGCTCGAGAGCAGGGCAGCGAAGTCTTCACCTACGGCATGAATGGCGGCGACTTCCGGGCCGAGTCGGTCGAGCTGGGCAGCCGCGGCATGCGGTTCCATCTGCATACGCCGTCTGGTGCGGCGCAGGTCACCACCAAGCTCGTTGGCCGTGTCAACGTTTATAACCTGCTCGGTGTTTCCGCGGCGGCCATGGCGCGCGGCCTTGCGCTGGAGGAAGTGGTTGCCGCGATTGCCACGCTGCCCAGCGTTCCGGGCCGCTTCCAGACCGTTGACGAAGGGCAGCCCTTTGCCGTGGTGGTTGACTACGCGCACACCGACGATGCACTGCGCAACCTCATCGCGCTGGCTCGGGACCTGGTCCGCGATCACAACGGGCGCGTGATCACGATGTTTGGCTGCGGCGGCGACCGCGACCGCACCAAGCGCCCGCTGATGGGCCGCGCCGCGGCGGAAGGCAGCGACGTGGTCGTGCTCACTTCGGACAATCCCCGCAGCGAGGAGCCGGAAGCCATTCTTGCCGATATTCTGCCCGGCCTGGCCGGCCTTGGCACGCCTTACACGCAGGAGCCGGACCGCACCCGCGCCATCCACGCTGCGATCCGCGCCGCCCGTCCTGGAGACATTGTTTTACTGGCCGGCAAAGGGCATGAGAAGACACAAACGCTCCGGCAAGGTACGATTCCATTCGACGATGCTGCCGTGGCGGCAGCCGCTCTGCGTGAAATGAAAGACTCTGGAGCCACTCCATGAAGCTCACGCTCGAACAGATTGCTTACTGGTGCTCCGGCGAATTGCGCTGTGCCAATCCGGCACACTCGGCCACCGGCTACTCCATTGATTCGCGCACGCTTGAGTCCGGCGATCTGTTCTTCGCCATCCAGGGCGAACGATTCGATGGGCACGACTTTGTCACGGGCGCCCGCGAGCGCGGCGCCGTGGCAGCAGTGGTAGCGCGGTCGCGTATTTCAGGGCTGCAGGCGGGAGCAGAGCAGCCCCTGGTCGTTGTCGATGACACGCTGGTGGCTCTCCAGCATTTGGCCTCTGCCGTGCGGCGCCACTGGGGCAAGCGGGTGATCGGCGTTACCGGTTCAGCCGGAAAGACCACGACCAAGGAAGCGATGGCTGCTGTGCTGGGCGTCGGGTACTCGGTGCTGAAGTCGCGCGGCAATCTCAACAACAACTATGGCCTTCCGCTACAGTTGCTCCGGCTGGAGCCGGAGCACGACGTCGCTGTGATTGAAATGGGCATGAACCACGCCGGAGAAATCGCGGCGCTCGCCCGGATCGCGGCGCCCAACTGGGGAGTGGTGACGAACGTGGGCCGGGCGCACATCGAGAATTTCCCGGATGGTATTGCCGGCATCGCCCGCGCCAAATATGAGCTGATCCAGGCATTGCCGCCGGACGGGATCGCTTTCCTGAACTGTGATGACCCCTACGTTTCGCAGTTTGGGCGCGACTTTCACGGGCGCGTCATCCACTTTGGGCGCGGCCCCTGCGCCAACCTGCGCGTCGAAAAGGTGGAAAACCTCGGTCCCGACGGCGTGCGGATTGCGGTTCATGCCGAGGGCGAGCGCGCCACGGTTCATCTGCACCTGCTGGGCGAGCACAACGTGACCAACGTTCTTGCAGCGCTCGCTGTCGGCCTTGCCGCTGAAATCCCTCTGGATATGGCGGCGCGGGCGCTTGAGTCGCTCCAGCCCGAGGACAAGCGCGGCGAGGTCCTCAACTGGCACGGCGCGACGATCATCAATGACAGCTACAATTCCAACCCCGAGGCGCTGAAGGCCATGATCGCCACGCTGGCGGGAATGCCCGCCCAGCGCCGCATCCTGGTCGCGGGAGAGATGCTCGAACTGGGCAAGGAATCTCCGAAATTGCATGCGGCCTGTGGTAAGGCCGCCGCGGAGGCGAATGTCAACCTGGTGATTGGCGTTCGCGGCGCAGCCACGAGCCTGGTGGAAGCGGCGCGCAAGGCAAAGGTGGAGGCGATCTACCTGGAAACGCCGGAAGAAGCCGGAGAATGGCTCCGCGCCAACTTGCGCGAGGGGGATGCCGTTCTGCTGAAGGCTTCGCGCGGCGTCCGGCTGGAACGCGCGGTGCACACCCTGATGGCAAATGGGGAAAATCCCAGCGCTGCTGCTCCGGCATCGTAGCCAGCGCGATTCCTCCCGTGAATTGACTGCGGCCAGCGGTATCGCATCCGAGTTAAGATAACGAGGACCGCCCCTTTCCCAACGCCGGAGGAAGTTTGCTCTACTGGCTTCTTTACCAAAAGCTTTATCCGCACTTCAGCCCATTCCGCATCTTTCGGTACCTCACCTTCCGAACTGCGTTCGCCTCGCTCACAGCGCTTTTGATCACGCTGGTGATTGGCCCGTATGTGATTGAGAGATTGAGGGAATTCCAGATCGGGCAGTACATCCGCGAAGAGGGCCCGCAGGCGCACCACAAGAAGGCCGGAACGCCGACCATGGGCGGAGTGCTGATCTGCACGGCCATATTGCTGCCCACGCTGCTCTGGTCAGACCTGTCCGATCCGCTGGTCTGGGTGGTCATGCTTTCGACCATGGCCTTTGGCGCCATCGGTTTTGCCGATGACTATATCAAAGTGGTGCACCGGCGCAACCTGGGTCTTTCGGCCCGCGCCAAGATGAGCCTGCAGATCATCGCTTCGGCGCTGGTGGGCATCTCGCTCGTCTACCTGGAATGGCAGGGCAACTACAACACCCAGTTGATGGTGCCGTTTTTCAAGAACCTCCGGCCGAGTTTCACGATTCCGGCGCTGGCGCACATTCCGCACTTCGGGCTGCTGGAATTCATCCCATTTGTGCTTTTCGTGATCCTGGTGATTGTCGGCTCCAGCAACGCGGTGAACCTGACTGACGGGCTGGACGGCCTGGCGATCGGCTGCACCATCATCGCGGCAGGCGCGCTCACCGTGCTCACTTACGTAAGCGGCCACGCTGTGTTTGCCGATTATCTGGAGCTGCAACGCATGCCGCTGGTGGGCGAACTCACCATCTTTTGCGGCTCCATGGTGGGCGCGGCCATCGGATTCCTCTGGTATAACGCCCATCCCGCGCAGATTTTCATGGGTGACGTGGGCTCGTTGGCGCTCGGCGGCGCGATAGGCACCATGGCCGTGGTGATCAAGCAGGAACTGCTGCTGCCGTTTATCGGCGGCATCTTCGTGGTGGAGGCGCTGTCGGTGATTCTGCAGGTAGGCAGCTACAAGCTGCGCAAGAAGCGAATTTTCCGCATGGCGCCGCTTCACCACCACTTTGAACTGATGGGCTGGTCTGAATCGAAGGTGATTGTCCGGTTCTGGATCGGCGCCCTGGTATTTGCACTTTTTGCACTGACGACACTCAAACTTCGCTAACGTTGTTGCCGCGTGGGAAAATACTCCTGTTCGCGCTCGCATCAAAGGCCTCAGGAAGAAGCATGGAGTTAAAAGGAAAGAAAGTTCTCGTCGTGGGTCTCGGCAAATCGGGACTTGCGGCCGCACTGTTTCTCCGCCGGCAGGGGGCGCAGGTCACGGTTTCCGATATCCGCAGCGCGCAAAAGCTGGGCAAAGACATTCCGGCGCTCATTGAGCAGGGAATCGCCGTCGAGGCCGGCGGCCACGGCCTGCTGACCTTCCGTCGCCAGGATCTGATCGTCGTCAGCCCGGGGGTACCGCTCAGCACGCCGGAGCTGGTGCAGGTGCAGAAGTTTGGCCTGCCGATCATCGGCGAGGTCGAGCTGGCAGCACGATTCCTCAAGGGCAGGACCATCGCGATCACGGGCTCCAACGGCAAGACCACCACCACTAGCCTGTGCGGCGCCATTCTCGAAAAGGCTGGGTATCCCGTGCACGTGGGCGGCAACATTGGCCTGCCGGTCATCGGACTCGTAGAAGATTCCCGCGAGGACGGCTGGTCGGTGCTTGAAATCTCCAGCTTCCAGCTGGAAACCACTGAGAAATTCCGCCCGGATATCGCCGTGATTCTCAACATCACGCCCGATCACCTGGACCGCCATGGCAGCTTCGCGAACTACGTTGCCGCCAAGGAGCGCATCTTTGGCGCGCAGAGACCCGACGACAAGCTGGTTCTGAACGCCGACGACGATGTGACGTCGCGCGCCGCTGCCCGCGCGCCTTCGCAGGTATTCTGGTTCAGCCGCAAGCGCGTCATCCGCCAGGGAGCTTTCGTGCATGAGGGTGCGATTCTGTTCCGCGCGTCAGAGCAGGCCAAGCCGGAGCCGATTCTCAAACTGGATGAAATTCCCTTGAAGGGTGTGCACAACGTTGAGAATGTTCTCGCCGCCGTGTGCGCCTCGCGCCTTGCCGGAGTGGCGCCGGAAGCGATTCGCGCGGCCGTCGCTTCCTTCCGCGCCGTCGAGCATCGCCTGGAATTCGTGGCGGAAATCGACGGCGTCAGTTACTACAACGACTCCAAGGCCACCAACGTGGACGCCACCATCAAGGCGATCGAAGCCTTTTCTTCAGGCGTTCATTTGATTCTGGGCGGCAAGGACAAGGACTCTGACTACCGGCAGCTTCGCCCGCTGCTGGCCGGGCGCGTGAAAGCCGTCTACACTATCGGCTCGGCCGCGGAGAAGATCTCCAACCACCTCGACGGCGCAGTGCCTCTGGTTGCCGCCGGCACGCTGGACCGCGCTGTTTCATTGGCCGCGGAAGCCGCCGAGGAGGGCGACGTGGTGCTGCTTGCGCCGGCGTGTGCCAGTTTTGACCAGTTCGAGAATTACGAACACCGAGGGCAGACCTTCAAGAGCCTGGTTCTCGCCCGGCGAGGAGTCGCCGCATGGCAAAACGCGTCGGCGTAGACAAATTCCTCTTCTGCGCTACGCTCGTCCTGGTTGTCATCGGCTTGCTGATGGTCTTCAGCGCCTCGGCCGTGCTGTCGAAAGTCCGCTACGGTTCGCCGTACACGTTCCTCATTCGCCAGTCGATTTTTGCCTGCCTGGGCCTCGCCGCCATGACGGTGCTCATGCAGATTGACTACCGCAAGCTGAACCGCACCAACGTTATCTTCCCGCTGGTAGGCGTTACGGTGATTACGCTGCTCTCCGCCTTCCTGATGCGAGACTCGCACAACACGCACCGCTGGATTCGCTTCGGCGTCTTTTCCTTCCAGCCGTCGGCGCTGGCCACGCCCGTTGCCGTGCTTTTTATTGCGTGGTTTCTGCAGAATCGCATGCACGCCATGGATGATCTGCGAAACACGATTCTGCCCGCCGCGCTGCCGAGCCTCATCTTTACCGGCCTCATCTTGAAGGAGCCGGATCTCGGTACGGCCATGGTGGTTGCCGCGGTCACGGCGCTGCTGCTCTATGTTGCCGGAATGCGGCTGCGCTGGATCGTCGCGGCGTTTGTGGCCTCCGCGCCGATCCTCTACTGGATGCTTTTCCGCGTCGCGTGGCGGCGCGAGCGACTGCTGGCTTTTCTAAACCCTGAAGCCGATCCGCTTGGCAAGGGCTTTCACATCATCCAGTCACTCATCGCGGTCGGCACCGGCGGCCTGTACGGGCTCGGCTACATGGAAGGCCGCCAGAAGCTTTTCTTTCTGCCCGAGCCGCAGACCGACTACATCTTCGCGAATATTTCGGAGGAGCTTGGCTTCATCGGCGCCATCGTGATTGTCGGCCTCTTCGTGTACATCGGCTACCGGGGATTCCGTGCCGCGATTCTTTCGCGCGATCCCTTTGCCCGCTTCGTCGCCTTCGGGCTTACGTCCGCGATTCTGATTCAGGCCTTCTTCAACATCAGCGTGGTGATCGACCTGCTGCCCACCAAGGGAATCACGCTTCCATTCATCTCCTACGGCGGCACGTCGCTCATCATCATGCTCTGCTGCATGGGGATTCTGCTGAGCATTACGCGGGAAGTGGAATGATCGAGAGATGAGCGGAAGCGAGCACAAGGAAGAGATTCTCGATCAGTTCACGCGGCAGGCCGCGCAATTTGCGCAGTCGGCCACGGCCCGCGATGAAGAGCTGCTGCGCACGATTCTCCGCATGGCCGAGCCGCAGCCGCGGGACGCGATGCTGGACGTCGCCTGCGGTCCGGGCATGCTGGTGTGCGCGTTTGCTCCGCAGGTGCGGCATGCCACCGGGATTGATCTGACGCCCGCCATGCTCGACCAGGCGCGCGCCGCGCAAGATGCGCAGGGCCTTGCGAATATTTCCTGGGATTGCGGCGATGTGACGGCTCTGCCGTATCAGGACGGCAGTTTCAACATCGTGACCTGCCGCTACGCATTTCATCACTTTCCTGATCCGTTGGCCGTGCTCACGGAGATGCGGCGCGTCTGCGCTCCCGGCGGGCGCGTGGTTGTGGTCGACAGCGCACCTGAGGCGGGAAAGGCTGCTGCCTTCAATGCGATGGAGAAGCTGCGCGACCCGTCGCACACGCGCGCCCTGCCGCGCGAGGAACTAGCCGCGCTCTATGCGGAAGTGGGCTTGCCCGCGCCGCGCGTCGAGCACTTCCGGCTGGAGCTGGATCTCGAATCCTTCCTGGCGCGTTCGTATCCCCGCGAGGGCGATGAAGTGCGCCTCAGGGCTGTTTTTGAATCGGCGCTGGTTGAAGACATGCTTGATTTGCAGCCGCGCCAGGTGGACGGCAAAATTTTCTTCGCGGTCCCGACCGCGATTCTTTCGGCACGGATCCCCCATGCAGCATGATTCCAAGTCCGCATTGCGGGTGGTCATTGCGGGAGGCGGCACCGGCGGCCACATTATTCCCGCCATCGCTATCGCGCGCCAGCTTCAGGCAGGCGGACCGGCAGAGCTTCTGTTTCTCGGCACGCCGCGCGGGCTTGAGTCTCGGCTGGTTCCGCAGGCGGGTTTTCCGCTCACATTGATCAAGGTGGGCCAGCTCAACAACGTTTCGCTGCTCACGCGTGCACGCACGCTCGTGGACCTGCCGCTGAGCATCGGGCGCTGTGTTGCGTTGCTGCGCCGCTTTCAACCGAATGTTGTGATCGGCGTCGGCGGGTATGCCTCCGGTCCGGCCATGCTGGCCGCACAGCTGCTGCGGATTCCCACGCTTGCTTTTGAGCCTAACGCCGTGCCGGGACTCGCCAACCGCCTGGTTGGCAAACGCGTAGCCGCCGCGGCCGTCAACTTTGCGCCCGCCGCGGCTTACTTCCGCAACGCGCAGGTGACTGGCATCCCCGTGCGCGACGAGTTCTTTCATCTGGCGGAGCGCCCGGCGTCTGACACGGCGCAACACCCGCACCTGCTCGTTTTCGGCGGCAGCCAGGGTGCGCGCGTGCTCAACAACACGCTGCCGCAGATCATCTCGGGGCTTCTCGCCACCGTGCCGGGACTGACTGTCCTGCACCAGGCCGGCGCGCGCCACGCCGAGGCTACGCAGGCTGCTTACGCGGCTACCGGCGCAGATCCTGCCCGCTGGCAGGTGCATGCGTTTCTCGATGACATGCCCGCCCGGTTCGCGGCTGCCGATCTCATCCTGGCGCGCAGCGGAGCCAGCACTGTCGCTGAACTGGCCGCTGCCGGCAAGCCCGCAGTGCTCGTTCCGTTTCCGCAGGCAGCAGACGATCACCAGCGCAAAAATGCCGAGGTAATGGCCGAAGCCGGCGCTGCCGTGATGATTCTCGAAGCCGAACTCACCCCGGACCGCCTTTGCCGCGAACTGGCGCAGTTGCTCGCCTCACCGGAGGAGTTATCCGCTATGTCCGCGCGCGCCCGCACGCTGGCGCATGTGGATGCGGCCGAAGTCATCGCACGGATGGTCCGCCGCATCGCGCGCTAGGAACGCCCGCTTTTCTTCCGGCAAAAAACAGCCCCTGCATTCGCAGGGGCTGCTTTGCTGTTTGCAGGAGACTACCGTCCGTGGCCGCCGCCGTGGAAACCGCCACCGTGGAAGCCACCGCCGCCATGGAAGCCGCCGCCATGGAAACCACCACCGTGGAAGCCACCGCCGCCATGGAAGCCGCCGCCACCGTGGAAGCCACCGCCATGGAAACCGCCCATGGGCCGCATTCCGCCGCTACGGATGCCACCAAAGCGAGGTCCGCCGCCAAAGTTGCGAGCGGGGCCTACGCCACCGAAGTTCGAAACCGTATGGAAGCCGTGATTGTAGCCAAAGGCGCGCTGCGGGCCTCCATGGAATCCGCCGTAGCCCTGTCGGAAGTTGTTTCCAGCCACCATGTGGCCACCACGGAACCCACCGCCTCCGCGGTAGTTCCCTGGGCGACCGCCAAAATATGTGCCGCCACGGCCGCCACCGTAATACCGCGCGCGGTCACCCCAGCCGCCACGCCAACCGTCGCCGTAGCCGCCGCGCCAACCGTCGCCGTAGCCGCCCCAGCCGTCACCGTCCCAGAAGCCCTGACCGTACCAGCCGTAGTAGCCCATGTCATCGAATCCCCATCCCCAGGGGCGTCCATACCAGCCGCGGAACCACGGTCCAGCACCGATGAACACGCCGTTATCAAACCAGTCGGCTCCATAGTAGCCATAGGGCGCGCATGAGTAGGGGTAGTAGGAGTAGTAGCCATACTCGCAGACCGGCGGCCCATAGACCGCTACTGGCGCCGGGTATCCATAAACGGGCCCAATGCCGATTGCGACTGAGAGCTGCGCCTGTGCCGGTTGCACCATGGCCAGCGGAGCAGACAGAAGCGCGATTACAAACGTTGTTCGCAGTAGAGAGCGCCATCTGCGCATCGTGATCCTCCCGCCAGAGTCTTGGTCAGTGTCTGGCCTGCTTCTGGCTACCTTCAGGTAAGCAATTTGCTTGCCTGCTCTGCATTTATAAACGGGGCAAACCCATAAAAGTTGCGAAAAACTCGCTCGCTGGCCGGGCTGCTCCAGATTTTCAATCAGTTGCCGCACGTTTTTGCTCCGAGTGGCACTGTTTTGTTCATCTTTCCTTCATCTTGCGTCGCTTCCAGTTACGACAACGTACCCGCGAGTTGCCGGGTGCGCTGGTCTGCGTTTGCCAGCAGCCTGATCTTTCCTTAGTGACGGCCGCCGCGGCCATTGCGGTAACTGTTCCGGCCATTCTGGCGGTTGTCGTTTCTGCGATTGTTGCGGCCATAGTTGCGGTTCTCATTCCGGCCATAATTGCCGCGGCCGAAATTGGCATTGCCATCGTTACGGCTATAGCTGCCGTAGTTGGCGTACCGGCTGTTAAAGCGGGCGTTGCGATCTCCGTAGCGATCCTGGCGCTGGTAGCGGAAATCCGTGCGATACACCCATTGGCCCGGCATCCACTGCGTCCCGCTGTAGTAGCCGTTCACCCACATGTAGCCAGGGCCGGGGCTCGGCGACATGTAGTTGGCAACCACTGCGGCAACCGGGGTTCCAAATTGAACCATGATTCTTGTCTGCGCCTGGGCGGCCATGGCGGCTCCGCTTAAAAGCCCCGTCAGAACGAATGCGCTCAGTAGTCGATAGAGTTTCATGATGAGACCTCCTTCGGGTTTCCCCATTTTGTCTCTGCATGTTTGAGTAGCTGGAGAGAAATAGGCCGCAATTAATTTGAAAATACCTTTGTAATTAAGATTATCTTCAGGTAAGTATCGGAAAAGCCAGAAAATACGGCAATTCAGGAGGATTCTGTGTGACCTTAAGTTTCACTTAATGATAAGTCAAAAGCTATATGCGAGTAAGTGGCTGCTTGTTGAGGGGCCGAGTTGTGCTTGGGCCGGCCGCAACAAAAAACGCACCCGGATTGCTCCGGGTGCGCTCCTGCGGTATCGCCGATGCCGCTGGAATTAGTGGTCATGTCCACGGCCACGTCCCCATCCGCGGTGCCAGCCGTTGTCATGATGGTCTTCGCCTCCCCAGCCACGGCCGCGCCAGCCATCTTCGCCGCGCCATCCGCGGTCGCCGCCGTAATAGCCGTTTCCGTAGTAACCGTAGCCGCCGCCGTAATAGCCCTCGTCATCGCCGCGGCGAGCCCAATAGCCCTGCACCCAGTAAGGGCCGTTGTAATAGCCTGAGATCCAGACATAACCCGGGCCCGGGCAGGGCGGAGCGTAGTATTGCGCTGCCATCGCAGGGCCACTTCCGAAGCCAAAGAAGATTCGCGTCTGGGCCTGGGCAACCATAGTAGCTCCGCTCAAGAGACCAACAAGAACGAACGTGGAAAGCACTCGATTGAGTTTCATCAGGAGACCTCCTTTGGGTTTGCCCCATCTTGTCTCTGCCTGTTAGAACACGCTGCGGGGAAGAAGTTGCATGTACTTTTTGTCATTTTTCGGATCTTAAGTCTTTATTCATGAAGGGGTTGTCATAGTGCGCGATGACCTGCAAATCTGCGCGATGATTTACATGTTTTGCGTATTTATTGCTCATTCGGCGAGTAACTTTTCCCTCCTATTGAGTAAGTGCATTACAGAGAAAAACCGGTGATGCGCACCCGCTCCTGTGCTGATTCCGCGCACAGTGGCCGTTCTTCCCGTGCCGATTGATAAAGTAATGAAGGAGATTTGCTTTTGTTCGCCAAAGCGCAGCGCGTCCACTTCATCGGTATCGGGGGCATCGGCATGAGCGGCATTGCCGAGATCGTGCTGAACCTCGGCTACGCTGTTTCCGGTTCCGATCTGCGCCGCACACCCATCACCAGCCGGCTGGAATCACTCGGCGTCGTGCTCTATGAGGGCCATGCCGCGGCCAATGTTGTGGGCTCCGGCGTTGTGGTCGTCAGCTCTGCCATCGACGAGCGCAACCCTGAGGTCGCCGAAGCCCGGGCGCGCAAAATTCCGGTGATCCAGCGCGCGGAGATGCTCGCCGAACTCATGCGGCTGAAGTACGGCATCGCGATTGCCGGCATGCACGGCAAGACCACGACGACGTCAATGATCGCGTCGGTGCTCGCGGCCGGTGGGCTTGATCCCACGGTGGTGGTGGGCGGACGCGTCAACGCGCTCGGGTCTAATGCACGTCTCGGCAAGTCGCATTATCTTGTCGCGGAAGCCGACGAAAGCGACCGTTCGTTCCTCAAGCTGGCGCCGATTCTTTCCGTCGTGACCAACCTCGACCGCGAGCACATGGACTGCTACCACGACATGGGCGACGTGGAAGAGGCGTTTGTCGAATTCATGAACCGCGTGCCGTTCTATGGCGCCAACGTTGCCTGTGCCGATGACCCGCTGCTGGCCAAGGCGCTGCCGCGTGTGCGCCGCCGCGTTTTCACCTACGGCACGTCACTCAGCGCCGATTATATGATGCGCATTCTGCCCGCTGATTGCGAAGTCCGCTCCCGTTTCGAGGTCGCCAGCGCGCGGGGAATTCTCGGACCTTTTGAGCTGCATGTTCCGGGCATCCACAATATGCTGAATGCCACCGCGGCCGTGGCCATTGCCGCGCAGCTTGACTTGCCCGAGCAGTCCATCGTGGAGGGACTCGGGTCGTTTCGCGGAGTCGAGCGCCGATTTGAGCTTAAGGGCAAGGTAGACGGGATCACCGTTATCGACGACTACGGCCACCACCCCACGGAGATTCGCGCCACGCTGCGAGCAGCCCGGGAGTGCGGCTACTCCAACATTCATGTCCTCTTCCAGCCGCATCGCTACACGCGCACCCGCGACCTCATGGACGCTTTCGTCAATTGCTTTGAAGACGCCGCCAGCGTTGCGATGCTCGACATTTACGCGGCTAGTGAAATACCTATCCCCGGCATCGATACGCCGGCGCTCATCCAGCGGATCGGCCGGGAAAACATTTGTTACACGCCCTCGACCGAGGAGGCCATCCAGTCCGTTCTGGACCGATCCGCTCCCGGCGACCTGATTCTGACGCTCGGAGCGGGCAGTGTTTCGCAGCTGGCTCCGCTGATCGTCGAGCGCCTGCAACAGAGCCGCCCTGCGGCGGGCTGAAGAGTCAGCCGCCCGGGCGGGTTCGCGTAAAGCCGGGAAATGGTTATTTCGTGGGTTCTCTCTTTTGGTTCCATCCCACATTCGGCGGTTCCGATCCCGCCTGCCAAACGATATAGTCAATAACGGCGATTCTCACGACCTGGCTCGGCCGTGGCGAAAACAACTCGGACCAATCCGGCATCGCGTGGCAGCCTCACTCTCATTGAGGACGAGGCTCTCGACGAGTCGTACGAACCTGCGCCCCCGCGGCGCGGCGCGCGCGATTCCGCAGGAGATGCGCGTCCCGCCGAGGACGCATCCCCCCGTCTGCGCCCGTTTCGGCCTGTAGAGACCGAAACGGAGGACGAACCATTCCTGCGCGTGCGCCGCCGCGTGCCGGTCCGCCGCGGTGTGTTGCCCGCGTGGTCGCGTACCCGTTGGGGGAGAATCCTCTTTATCGCGCTGGTGCTGAGCATCTTCGCCGCCGGAATTACCCTTTCGCTTGCGGTGCGCAGCTTCTTCCTGCATGACCAGCAGTTCCGCATCGGCTCCACGGCCGCCATTCAGACCGTCGGGAATACTGAAGTCACGCGGGACGCGATTCTTTCGGTTTTTGGCTCGGATGTGGGCCGCAACATCTTCTATGTGCCGCTCGCTAAGCGCCGCGCCGAACTCGAACGCATGCCCTGGGTGCAGAGCGCCAGCGTCATGCGCATCCTCCCGGACCAGTTGCGCGTTTCCATCGTCGAGCGGAAGCCGGTGGCCTTCCTGCAGACGGGGAGCCAGATTTCGCTGATCGACGCGCAAGGCATGGTGCTGGGTCTCACTCCGGGCATCATGGCCAGGCATCACTTCAGCTTCCCGGTGATCACCGGGCTTGATCCTAATATGCCGGAGCCGACGCGCGCCGCCCGTGTGCAACTCTATCTCAAGTTCCTGCAGACCCTCGACAGCGGCGGCAATCACATCTCGAGCCAGATCAGCGAAGTCGATCTGGCCGATCCCGAGGACGTCCGCGCCACGATCACGACGGGCCATCGCGATCTGCTGCTGCACTTCGGCCGCGAGGATTTCCTGGCCCGGTATCAGCGATACAAGGCGAATATCCAGAACTGGCTCACGCAGTATCCGGCGCTTTCGGCGGTCGATCTTCGTTACAAAGACCAGGTTGTGCTGACCATGGCGCATCCGGCCGCGCCGCCCGATGCCGCCAAGACGAATTCCGCCATTCCCGCCAAGCGAGGCCGCCGATGAGTCATCGCCACAGCAACCTCCTCGTTGCGCTCGATGCGGGCAGCAGCAAAATCCGCGTGCTCGTGGCTGAAGTGGTGGAAGGGGCGCTGCGGTATCGCGGCCACGCCATTGTTCCTTCTGAAGGAATGCGCCGCGGGCTCATCGCCAACCTTGCGCCGGCTACAAACGCCATCAACCAGGCCGCCATTGCCGCCGAGCAGAGCGCGCAGGAAACCATCGAGACCCTGGTGGTGGGGGTGGGAGGGCCGCATCTGCGCGGCGTGAACAGCCGCAGCGGCATCGTGCTCGGCTCCCGCATGCGCGAGATTACGCGCGAAGATGTGCGCGCCGCCACGGACCGCGCGCGCTCCATTTCGCTGCCCGCCGACCGCGAGTTCCTGCACCTGCTGCCGCAGCAGTTCATCCTTGATGAGCAGCCCGGCATCTTTGATCCCGTGGGCATGATCGGCAACCGGCTTGAGGTGAATCTGCATATGGTAGCGGCTTCGTCGAGCGCGGTGCAGAGTATCGTCACCTGCGTCAATCGGGCCGGCATCGAGGTGCGGGACACCGTTTTTGAAGCCCTGGCCGCTGCCGAATCCACGCTCTCGGCCGATGAGCGGGAGATGGGCATCTGCCTGCTCGACATTGGCGCCGGATCGACGGAAATCATTGTTTTCTTTGAGGGCGCCGTGCAGCACACCGGGGTGATTCCCATTGGCGGCGACCACTTTACGAACGACCTCGCGGTGGGCCTGCACGTCACCCCGCCGGAGGCCGAATGGATCAAGTGCGAGTACGGCCACGCGGTTGTGACCGCTGTTCCGCTGGTCAATGAGCTGGAATTGACCGGCATGCCGGGCCACGAGCCTCGTATTGTGCGCCAGCGCGTGCTTAGCGAAATTCTCGAACCCCGCGCCCGCGAGCTCTTCCAGATGGTGCGCGACAATCTTCGCCACGGCGGCGTGCTGGAGGCGCTGGGCGCCGGTTGCGTGCTTACCGGCGGAGGTGCGCGACTGGGCGGCATGCTCGATACTGCAGAGAGCATGTTGCGCGTTCCGGCGCGCGTTGCCACGCCGGTTCCGTTATCCCGCATGCCCGCCGAGCTGGCCGTGCCTGAATGCGCCACGCTGGTTGGCATGTTGCTCTATACCCACCGCACCAGCCTCGTCCGTGCGGCGGAAGACCACAGTTTGCGCGCGAAGCTGCGTGCCATTTTCGCCGGGAGCGTATAGCCCGGTTCGGAGTTGAGCCCATGAATCCTGCTGACGAAATTCGCATCCAGTACCACGACGAAGTTCCGCGCGGCGCCAAGATCAAGGTTATCGGCGTTGGCGGCGGCGGCGGCAACGCCGTCAATCGCATGATCGCGGCGCGTGTCGAGGGGGTTGAGTTCATCGCGGCCAACACCGACCGGCAGGCGCTGCAGCTCTCGCACGCGCCCGTCAAGCTCCAGCTCGGAACGCGCCTGACCAGCGGCCTGGGCGCAGGCGCCAACCCCGACATCGGCCGCCAGGCAGCGCTCGAAGACTCGGAGAAGATCATCGAGGCGCTGGAAGGCGCGGATATGGTCTTTGTCACCGCCGGCCTCGGCGGCGGCACCGGAACGGGTGCGGCTCCGGTGATCGCCTCGCTCGCCAGCGAAATGGGCGCGCTCACCGTCGCTGTGGTGACGCGGCCCTTCGGCTTTGAGGGCAAGCGGCGCATGATGCAGGCCGAGCGCGGCATGCAGGAGCTGATCGACAGCGTCGACACCATGATCGTCATTCCCAACGAAAAGCTGCTCGCCGTCGCCAAGGATGCCGGTTTCTTCGAGTCCTTCCGTATCGCCGACGATGTGCTGCGCCAGGGCGTGCAGGGAATCTCCGACATCATCACCATCCCCGGCATCATCAACCGCGACTTTGCCGACGTGAAGACCACGATGGCCGGCATGGGCTACGCCGTGATGGGCGCGGCGGTCCGCGCGGGAGAAAACCGCGCGATTGAGGCGGCCCAGGCAGCGATGGCGTCTCCGCTGCTCGAGAATGTCGCCATCGATGGTGCGCGCGGGATCCTCATCAACATCAGCGGCTCCAGCTCGCTCAAATTGAGCGAGGTCAACGCCGCCTCCACGCTCATTCAGGAAGCGGCCCACGAAGACGCCAACATCATCTTTGGCGCAGTGCTCGATGAATCCCTCGGCGACGAGGTGAAGATCACGGTCATCGCCACGGGTTTCGAGCACGAGTCCCACGAACGCCGCGAGCGGATGCTGACCTCCACGGCACAGCCGCAGGTTGCGCGGCCGACAGCGCCGATTCCCGACGCGCCGCCCGCGAGGGCCCGCTTCGCCAGTGAGGAAGAATTCGAGCCTGAACTGGTTCCGGTTTCGACCGAGCAGCTGGTGGAGGCTTTTGCCGCACCAGTGCGCAAGCCCGAGCCAGTCTACGAGGCGCCACTGCACATCCCGGAGATGCCGCCTGCTCCCCCGATGGCAGCCGCGCCGTACGAGCCTGCCCAGACGCCTGTTTTTGACGAGTCTCAGGCCGTCGCGGCACCGAGTTTTGAAGATCTCTCCGCGCCCAGTCACGAAGATCTTGAGATTCCGGCCTTCATGCGGCAGAATAACCTTCGTCCATGAAACGTCTCGCCATTGCGTTACTCGCGCTTGTGGTGTGGGCCTGCCCGGGGATGCTCCATGCATCCATCCGACATACCCGGCATACGGCCCACCCCAAAGTGGTCCGCCATCATGTCGCCCGTCGCCCGCGGGTGCGCCATTACACCGAGAGGGCGCAGCGGCACAGGGTGGTCAGAACCAGGTATCCGCGGCACTACACGCGCAAGGCACGACCCCACAAGAAAGCGCGCCGGCTGCGGAAAGCGCATCGGCACAAGAAGGTCGGGCACAAGTAGATTTCGGTTCTTGCGAGGTTTACCTGGACTCGGGCCTCTATCGGGGCAGCCAAATCGGGATTCCTAATGATTCAGGGCAGTCCTCATTCGGTATACATCCGAGGGAGGACTGAGTTAGCTCGTCAGCAGCTTTTCCAGTTCTTCCAGCCGTTCGTGTTCGCCCATCACGATCAGGTAATCCCCGGGAGCAATTTCGAATTCTGCGGGAGGATTGAATACCATCTCGCCGCTCTTGCGACGCACGGCCAGCACAATGGCGCCTGTGTGGTTTTCATTCATCACCCGCGTCAGTGTGCGGCTGTCAAAGGGCTCCTTCGGCGCAACGCGTACCTGCTCAATCGAGACGTGTGGTCCCAGTTCGCTGTGTTCAAAGTCCAGAAACTCGACCACGTGCGGCCGCAGCAGCGCATTCGCCATCTGGTTACCGGCAATCGCGTAGGGCGTGAGCACCGTATCGGCGCCCGCGCGCCGCAGCTTTTCTTCGGCTTCTTCTTCTGAGACGCGCGTCACCACGCGCAGGGTCGGATTGAGCGCCTTGGCCGAGAGAATGATGAACAGGTTTTCCGCGTCTGAGGGCAGCGCCGCGATGAGCCCGCGCGCCCGCTCCACCCCCACTTCGCGCAGGCTCTGGTCGCGCGTGGCATCGGCTGCGACCGCCAGCATGCCCATTCCTGTTGCGCGCGCCACCCGCGACTCATCGCGGTCGAGAATCACAAACGGCGCCCGCGCCTGTTGCAGTTCAAACGACGCGTGCCGTCCCACGCGGCCAAAGCCGCAGACAATTACGTGATCGTGCAATGACTGAATCATGCGCTTCATCCTGCGTTTGCCAAAGCGGTCCTGCAGTTCCAGTTCGATGATGGTTTGCGTCATCGCGCCCACGGCCAGGAACATCGAGGTCACGCCAAACAGGATCAGAATGGCATTAAACACCTGCCCCCGCCTGTGCAGCGGGCTCAGTTCCTGGTTGCCGGTTGTCGTGATCGTCGTGACGGTGCGGTAGAAGGCGTCAAAGACCGAGTCGCCCTGCACCAGCGTGAAGCCGATAGTGCCCACCACCAGTGCTGTGCCCAGCAGTCCGGCGATCATCAGTACGCGGTACAGCAAGCGCCGGGAATGCAGGGGCTTCGCTGTCCACTCCGCTGTCTGCCGTCGTCTGGGCATCTGCCGAATCTTCCTCCGGACGCCTCATCATAAGCCAGGTTGCCTGTTTTGCGCTGTAATGTTCTCCGTTCCACCGCGATTGCGGGGTGACAACTGTCACTTCCGATTCCTGACAAACGGGACTACAAAGCCGTTCCGCTCCGCGTGATTCTCATTGTGTACTCGCAAGCGCCGTATCTCCACGAACTCAAAATCCAGGAGAGAAACCGATGTCCACTGCCATGCTTTCCATCGAGCCAATCACAGCTCGCCCTGCCCCCTTGCCCTACCGCACGCCCGTCGCTCAACTGCGCAACGTGACCCGGCGTTACGGGAAAGTGGTGGCTCTCAAGGGATTTTCACTCGCCATTTACCCCGGCGAAGTGGTGGCTTTGCTCGGCCCCAATGGGGCGGGCAAAACTACCGCCGTGCGCCTGCTGCTCGGCCTGCTCTCAGCGCACGGCGGGCAGGTGACAGTTCTTGGCGGCGATCCGCGCGAAGACAGCACACGGATCCGCATGGGGGCCATGCTGCAGGTTTCGCGAGTACCAGAGATGCTGCGCGTCCGTGAGCATATTGATCTCTTCCGCGGCTATTACCCCAATCCGCTGCCCGCTGCGGAAATCGTTCGCCTGGCTCAGCTGGAAGGGCTGGAAAACCGTCTGTTTGGCAAACTTTCCGGCGGGCAAAAGCAGCGCGTGCTCTTTGGTCTGGCGCTCTGTGGCGATCCGGATCTCGTCTTCCTCGACGAGCCCACCGTCGGGATGGATATTGAATCCCGGCGCGCGCTGTGGGATCGCATTCGCGCGCTTTCCGCCGCCGGCAAAGCCGTGCTGCTCACCACGCATTACCTGGAAGAAGCAGATCAGCTCGCCAGCCGTGTGGTTGTGATTCACGAGGGCAGAACCGTGGCGCAGGGCACGCCCGCGGAAATCAGGCACCACGCCGGCGGACGCCGTATTCGATGCATCACGCGCCTCGATGCAGCGTGGGTCCGCAGGCTGCCCGGCGTGACTGACGTCTCGCAGGACCGCGAAGCGCTGCTTATCCACGCTGCGGCGCCCGAGCCTGTGTTGCGAGAAATGCTCGCTGCCGATGCAACCCTGTATGGCCTTGAAATCAACGCCGCCGGTCTTGAAGAGGCGTTCCTTTCACTCACCCAGAACCACAACGCCGAGGAGGTGACCCAGTGAACTCCGCCGCTGTCATGGCCCACCCGCACAAGCTAAGCGCAGGCTACTACCTGCATGCACTCACGCAGGAAACCCGCTATGAATTTCTCAGCCGTCTGCGCTTACGCGCCTTTTCGCTCTCGACCATCGGATTTCCGGTGATGTTCTATCTTTTCTTTGGCCTTACCAACAGCCACGGCAACATCGCTGCGTATCTGATTGCGACTTACAGCTGCTTCGGGATGATCGCGGCCTGCCTCTTCGGCATTGGCGTGAGCGTCTCGCAGGAGCGCATGCAGGGCTGGCTCGACCTGAAGCTGGCCAGCCCCATGCCGCGCTGGACCTATCTCACGGCCAAGATCGCAAGCTGTGCCGCATTTGCCATGATCATAGTTACCATTCTGCTTGTGCTTGGCATTCTTTTCGGCGGGGTGCACATCACGGCGATGCAGATCCTCGCGCTTTACGGCGTCACGCTGGCCGGAGCCGTCCCGTTCTCCGCGATGGGCGTGCTCATTGCATTGCTGGTGCCGCCCAACGCAGCGCCTGCCATCATCAACCTCATCTATCTGCCCATGTCGTTTGCGTCGGGCCTGTGGGTTCCCATCCGCTATTTGCCCCACTGGATGCAGCACTTTGCACCCGTGATGCCGGCGTATCACTATGGCCAGCTGGCGCTCGCAATCTTCGGATTCGCGCAGCCCGGAGCGGCTTCTCAACACTGGTCCGCGCTTACTGGTTTCACTTGTCTTATGCTGGGTGGTGCGTGGTGGATTTTCGCCCGCAGTGAGGCCCGAGCATGAGTCCCCAAGGTCAAGATGCGATGAAGGACAGCGCCACAAGCCAGATTCCGTTCGACGCGCCATGCTCCACGGACAAGGCATACGACTGGCGTGAGCCCGCCGCGCTGCCGCAGCTCAAGAATATGCACAACCGTGGGCGTCTCTTCCATTTTGTCTGGCTTATCTACACGGCGTTTTTCTTTGTTGTGCCGATCCAGGAAAACACCTTGCGCTCTTGGGTCGAATTCGGCATTGCGTATGCGCTTTTTCTCGCTTTCTATGCCGGAATCTATTTCGCCCGCAATGCTCGCCGGCAATACTGGATGCTCGGCGGGATGGCCGCGCTGGGGTTCGCGTATGTGCCGCTCAATCCATCTGCCAGCGGCATGTTCATCTATGTGGCGGCCATTCTTCCATTCGTTACGGAATCGGCCTGGGTCTGCTTCGTCATCATCGGTTCCTTGTGTGTCGGGTCAGCGTTTGAGGCCTGGTATCTGCACATCCTGCCATGGTCCTGGGGCATCGTCGCTTTCTTTTGCGTGTCTGTCGGGGCAGGGAATTACATTGCTTCGCAGGCGCGCCGTTCCGGGATCCAGCTCATGCGGGCGCATGAGCAGATGGCCGAACTCGCCAAGGTTGCCGAGCGCGAACGCATCGCGCGCGATCTTCACGATTTGCTGGGGCACACGCTTTCGGTTGTGGCGCTCAAGGCCGAGCTGGCCGGCCGCTCCTTTGACCGCGACCCCGCGCGCGCCCGCAGTGAGATTGGCGAGGTGGAAGCCATTGCCCGCCAATCCCTCCAGCAGGTGCGCGAAGCCGTTTCCGGCTACCGCATGCGCGGCCTCGCGGCGGAAATCGACAATGCGCAGCGTTCGCTCGCCGCTGCCGGCGTCAAGCTCACCTGCACTACGCCACAGCCGGATTTCGGCCCCGCGGAAGAAAGCGTTCTCGCGCTGATCCTTCGCGAAGCCGTGACCAACGTGCTCCGTCATGCGCAGGCAACCGAGGTTCGCCTTGAGTTTTCTGAAGATTCCGGCGGCGTGCGGCTCAACGTGGCGGACAATGGCCGCGGCGGCATCCGCACGGAAGGGAGCGGACTCCGCGGTATGCGCGAGCGAGTGCAAATGCTCGGCGGCAGTTTCCAGCTCGAATCCCTGCACGGCACCGCCATCTCGGTTCAGCTACCGGCGCATGCCGTCTCGGGAACGGTCGTTCAGCCATGAAACAGATCCAGGTTATCGTTGCAGAAGATCAGGCCATGGTGCTCGGCGCGCTGGCCGCGCTGCTGGAAACCGAGCCGGACATTGCTGTCTGCGCGCGCGCGGCCAATGGACGCCTGGCACTGTCGGCTGTTGCCGCGCATCATGCTGACGTGCTCGTCACCGACATCGAAATGCCCGAGATGACCGGTCTCACGCTGGCCGGGGAAGTCCGCGACCGTTATCCCGAAACGCGCGTCATCATCCTTACCACCTTTGCCCGCCCCGGCTATTTGCGCCGCGCCCTCGACGCCGGCGCCAAAGGTTACCTGCTCAAAGACCGTCCCGCGGCCGAGCTTGCCGATGCGGTTCGGCGGGTGCACCGGGGCCTGCGCGTCATCGATCCCCAACTCGCCGCTGACGCGTGGGAAAGTGGGCCAGATCCGCTGACCGAACGCGAACGCCAGATTCTGTGGCGTGCGGGGGAAGGCAAAACCAGTCAGGAAATTGCCACGGAGCTGCATCTTTCCGAAGGCACGGTGCGCAACTATCTCTCTGAGGCCATCAATAAGCTTGGCGCCGCCAACCGCGTCGACGCCGCCCGCATCGCCCGCGCCAAGGGCTGGCTCTGAGTTCATACCTGTCAGGTGAGGAGCGCCTGAAAGTATTCACAGGCCTCTAGTAAATCGTTTAGACTGCGGTTGCCTTCAAGGAGCGAGTTCGTCTGTCCCCTGCGAAATGCGCCCCATACCTTGCAACTTCGGCTGGAAAAAGGAGATTCCCGTGCGCCTGAAAGCTACCTCGCTCGCACTGTTGCTCGCCTGCACCGTATCCCTTGCCATCGCGCAAAAGCCCAGATATCAGTACCCGTTTGAGAATCCCTCGTTGCCGGTCAATGTTCGCGTCAAGAATCTGCTTTCGCTTATGACGCTGCAGGAAAAGATCGACGCTCTCGGCTCGGATCCCTCAGTGCCGCGCCTCGGTGTAGTCGGCACCACTGCCGTGGAAGGACTGCATGGCGAAGCGCTCGGCGGCCCGGCACACTGGGAGGGTCGATTCCGTCACGTGGTACCTACCACGCAGTTTCCGCAGTCGTACGGGCTTGGGCAGACCTGGGATCCCGCGCTGCTCGAAAAAGCCGCCGCAGTTGAGGCCTTTGAAACGCGCTGGGCCTTTGACAAGTACCACGCCGGAGGCCTCATTGTGCGCGCACCCAACGCCAACCTGGCGCGCGACCCACTCTGGGGCCGCAACGAAGAAACCTTTGGCGAGGACCCCTACCTCGCCGGCAAGCTCACCGTTGCTTATGTCCGGGGTCTGCAGGGAAATAATCCCCGCTATTGGGAAACTGCGTCGCTCATGAAGCACTTCGTCGGATACAACAACGAAACCAATCGCGCGGGCTCATCCTCCAACTTTGGCGTACGCCTGTTTCAGGAGTACTACGCCTTGCCTTTCCGCATGGGCATCGAGGATGGCCACTCGAACGCCTTTATGACCTCCTACAACGCCTGGAACGGCATTCCGATGACCGTGAATCCCGTGCTGCGCAGGGTTGTCATGCGGCGCTGGCACTTCGACGGCATCATCTGCACGGATGCCGGCGCCATGACAAATATGGTCGATCATTTTCACTACTATCAGACCCTTCCGCAAGCGGCTGCGGGTGCTATCCATGCGGGCGTCAACCAGTTCCTCGACCGATACCAGAAGCCGGTGGAAGAGGCGCTCGCGGAGCACCTGATCACGGAGAAGGACATCGATCGCAACCTCGCGGGCGTTTACCGCGTGATGATCCATCTCGGCATGCTCGATCCCGCCTCCATGAACCCCTACGCGCTCATCGGCATTACCCACGTCGATCCTGCCAAGGGCGATCCCTGGTGGTGGCCTTCGCATATCCAGGTCGCGCTCCAGGCGACGGAAGAATCCATTGTGCTGCTGAAAGACCAGGACCGCGCTCTTCCGCTCGACGCCGCCAGGCTGCACTCGATCGCGGTGATCGGCCCCTGGGCCAACACGGTCAATCTGGACTGGTACAGCGGAACCCCGCCCTTCGCCATCACGCCCGTCCAGGGCATACAGAAGTTCGTCGGTCCCAACGTCAAGGTTACCTATAACAACGGCTCCAACCTCGCAGCCGCCGCGGCGCTGGCGAAGAAGTCCGACGTCGCCATCGTCATCATCGGCAACAACCCCACCTGCGATGCGGGCTGGGGTGTCTGCAATGTTCCCAGCGACGGCAAAGAAGCCTTCGACCGCACATCCATGACGCTGCCCGGTGAGGCCATCGCCAGGGCTGTGTACGCTGCGAATCCCCACACCGTCGTGGTGGTGCAGACCAGCTTCCCGTACACCATCAACTGGACGGAGGCGCATATTCCCGGCATCCTGGAAATGACCAACAACAGCGAAGAGCAGGGAACCGCGCTCGCCAACGTTCTATTCGGCAAATACGATCCTGCGGGCAGACTCACGCAGACCTGGGTGCGCTCCATGAGCCAGCTTCCGCCGCTCATGGATTACAACATCCGCCACGGATTCACGTACCTGTATTTCCACCACAAGCCGCTTTATCCCTTCGGCTTTGGGCTCAGCTACACCACCTTCCAGTATTCCAACCTGCGCCTCAGCAGCAACACGCTGCCTGCGAATGGACAAATCACGGTGAGCGTCGACGTCACCAACACGGGCAAGCGCGACGGCGATGAGGTGGTGCAGATGTACGTGAAACATCTGGACTCGAAGGTCGCACGGTCCATCGAAGCGCTCAAAGGCTTCGAGCGAATCAACATCCCTGTCGGCCAGACGCGGACCGTAACCTTCCCGCTCACGGCGAAGGCCCTGGCTTACTGGAGTTACGGGGGGTGGCGCGTCGAGCACGATCACGTCCAGATTCTCATCGGCGCATCCTCGGCAGATATTCGCCAGAAAGCCGAGATCACGGTGGAGTAAAACAGTTCTGAGGTGCCAGTCCACAGTCCTCAGGAAATGGAATCCAATGCCTGTTGCCTCCATGACGCTGCAGCTTCGCATCGAGCACAGCCGCTCGCTCAAGGACCGCCGTCAGGTGGTCCGCAGCCTGAAGGAGAAGCTGCGCCACGGTTTCAACATCTCCGTGGCGGAAATGGATGAGGCCGTCACGTGGCAGTCGGCCACGCTCGGCATTGCTGCCGTCTCCGGGTCACGGGATTATCTTTCCGGGCTCATGACGGAGGTGGAAGCAGCCGCCCATCGTATCGCCGGCGACCTTGGGGCTGAGATCACCGACGCATGGTGGGAGCTGGTCGAGTGAGGGCTGCGGGCTCGATCAGGCGTCCCTCGGCAAAAATAAGAGGGGCAACGGCATGGCCGTCGCCCCTCTTTGGTTTCTCTGGCAGCGGTTATTTTGCTTCTTCTCGTGCTTTGCGCCGCGCCCGCAGCACTTCCATCCCAACGCGGAGACCCGTCATGACGGCGCCCACCTTGCGAGAGGTTCCGCCGGTGGCCTGCTGCACGATTCCGCCGGCGCGGCCCAGCCCTCCCAGCACCAGCGTCAGGGCTTCGTCGACGCGGTTTGCCTGGGTGTGTGTCTTGTCCACAATGTCAGTGAGGGCCTCGTTGACGTGGTCCACCTGCTGCCGCACCTTGCGGGAAACCTCGAGCATCTCCTCGGTGGCCTGTTTCAGCTTGGGCGATGCATCTACGAGAATCTCGCGTACTATTTTTACCGCCGGCAGAACATCGTCCTCGATGCGGTCCGTCAGCTCATTCACGCGTTTTCGGGTCTTGAGAGACCCGATCGCGATGATCATCATGAAAATGGCCTGCATCAGCGCCGAAGCGGCCACCACGATCACACAGATCAGAATCCCTTGATCGGTTGTCAGGTGCATTCCCTATGCCTGGCCTTCGGAAGCTTCCACTGCCTGCGGGCCAGCCTGGGGCGCTTCACGGCCGGCCGCGGTCTCGTAGGCCTCTTTGCCCGCCTGCACCGCTGCCGAAACCTTGTTCGACTTCTCCTGTACAAAATCCCGACCCTGGCGCACGAAATCGTCCCACTGGGTCCGGCCGCGATCCACGTATTCGTTTACGCGCTCCCGTCCGCGCTCGGCATAGGTGTTCATCTGTGTGGCGGCTTCGCGCCCCCGAGCCTTCAGGTACTCCGAGCCGTCGCGAGCGCTGCTCAATAGTTCTTCCCGCGTCTCCCGGCCAGACTTGGGCGCGTAGAGTACACCAATCAGCGCCCCAATGCCGAGGCCCGCAAGAAACCAGCTGAATCCACTCGATTGTTCTGACATTCCTTATCTCCTTCTCGTTTTCAGCCTTCAGAATCCCGCATGTTACCACAGCTCACAACCGCTGCGGCAAAACTTCTCCCACAGTAGATGCGCTTGCGCCGTTGCCGGCTGTCCCCGGAGCGCATTGTCGGCCGCGCGGAGCTGCTTTCAGCTCGCGCCGTTGTGGTCCACCATGCGTGCCAGGCGCATTTGTGGCCTCACCCACAGCATCGCATCAAACGCGTGCATACGCACAAACCCGAGTCGATCATACAGCCGAACCGCCCCATAATTCTGCTGCGTCACCGTCAGCGTAACGGTTTTGAAGCCATTCTGGCGCAGGTGTGCAGCGCAATCTTCAATCAGCAGCCCGCCCAGCCCGCGCCCCTGCCATTCTGGCGCCACGCACACCTGCGTGATGTGAGCCACGTTGTTTTTGACCTGCGAACACAGCAGCACGCCGACCAGTTCCCGCGTCCGGTCGCTCAGGAGCACTCGCGAGGCGGAAGCGTCGAAGCGTCCGCAGCCGGGGAAGCGGATGATGTTATGCAGAAACCGCAGTGAACCGGCGATGCTCTGGTACTGGTCGTTGATCTTGCTGTCCAGGTGCCCGGTGTAGGCGCTCGCAATCAGGTGCGCCGCCGGAGTAAAGTCCTCTTCCGTCCATGAGCGCATCGCCAGTCCCGCGGGTGGTTTGGGGATTTCCTTCCGCTTGCGCCCATCCAGCCGCAGTTCCATGAAGTCGCGCCGGAAGACCTCAAAGTCGGCGGCCCGAAAGACCGCGGACAGCCTGCCGGAAGCGTGCAGGAGCAACTGCGACTCGATCCGGTCTGTCCCCGGCGAATTCTGGAGCGTGGTAATCAGGTGTTCCAGCAGCTGCCGCTCAATGTCTTTGGCGGAAAACCGCCCGTCGCTGCTGTCGATGGAATAAACATCCCCGATCACGGCTTTGGCGTCTTCATAGACGCAAAAGACGTACCCGATGATCCTGGAGCCTTCCACGGCCACGTATCCCGGCAGCACCCGGGAGTCAAGGTACTGCAGAATCAGGTCGATGGACGTTCGGTAGTCCCAGTTCAGCCGCTGGCTCCACTCCCTGGTTTCGGTCGCGAGCAGCGGCTTCAGGTTTGCGGCCGAAAAATGGCGCAGATCCAGGATGTCCAACTGAAGCGCCTGCGTCATAGGCTGCAGTTCATCCTCCTTGAGGCCGGTACCGGGTGCGAATCGCCGCTTGCAGGCGTCGCCAGCATCGTGATCTGGCTGGAAACCATGCGCAAATCTCGATTACTTTTTCGCGGCCACCTCATAGACCACCAGATTCTGTGCAGGATACTCGAAAAGCTCCTCGTATGTCCTGCCCTTCAGCAGGGTCTTCAGTTTTCCGACGTCCTTTTTCTGGGTGATCAGCAGGTGCTGCGCCGCGGGAATGCCGTTCGTGCGATACTTCCAGACCTGCCGATCGCGGTAGAACGACAGCCCGTAGGCCATCTCGCGCCGCACGTCATACAGCGCCAGAATCTCCCCCGGTTCGGCAATCTCGTTCACGATCCTGGCCATCGGCCGCGCAGAAAAGGTCAGGTCCATCAGGTGGATGTTCCGCTTCGTATTCGGCAGCGGTCCGAGTCCGAAGACCGGTCCCACGCCGAAAATGTAGAACATCAACACCACGACCGGGATAATGGTCGCCGTGCGCAGCTTCTTCACGCCGTACTGCGCCACCATGATGAGGATGAAGACAGCCGTCGCAAAGCCGGTCAGCCCGCCGGCGATCAGCGCCCTCCCCGGCGGAATCTGCTTGGGATGCAGCAGATGCAGCGGCATCAGCAGCACAAACGTCACCAGCCCGCCAACCGTAACCGCGTGCAGGATCAACAGCCAGGGCTTCAGCCCCCGGTTCTTGATGCGGTTGATATAATCGCCGGCCAGGATCGTCAGCGGAGGTATCGACGGCAGAATGTAGCCTGGCAGCTTCGATTGCGACAACGAGAAGAACACGATCGGCAGCAGCGCCCAGATCACCAGAAACTCAGGAAATGCATCGCCGGTCCGCGCGTGGCCCACATAATGATGCTTCCGGCGCCGCGCCCGCCATTCGTTCAGCGAGGTTCGCGCCGCATCGGCAAAGGCCGTCAGGGCGATCACCACCCATGGCATCAGCGCCAGCACCGCGACGGGGATGTAGTACCAGAACGGCTGCTCGTGGTGATACAGGTTCGAGCCAAAGCGCTCCAGGTTTTGCTGCAGTATGAATTGCTTCAGGAACTGAGGGTTTCGAATCTGTACTTCCACGTACCATGGCAGGACGATCGCCATGTACAGCGCCACGCCCGGCCACCAGATCGTCCGCCGCAGCACGGACCATTCCCTTCGCAGCGCGGCGAAGGTGACCAGAATCAGCAGCGCCAGAAACGGCGCCACAGGCCCCTTGGCCAGCGTGGCCGTTGCGTTGAAGAAGTAGAGGTCAAAGAGCCAGAACTTGCTGCCTGTTTCGTACCAGGCGTACCAGCCGAGCATCCCGATGCAGAAGGGAGCGGCCAGTTGCATGTCAGTGGAGGCGCCGCGCGCAAAGCTCAGGATTGCCGCGCAGGTCACGGTGATCAGCGCCGCGTCCAGCTCGCCGCCCCTGCGGAAGCTGCGCATGTGCATGTAGATGAGCACGATGAGCGTGAGAGCGAAGGTGGCCGAAGGCAGCCTTGCCGCCCAGTCGTGTACGCCAAACTCCATGAATGAGAGCATGGCGCGCCAGTAATACAGGGCCGGCTTCTGGAGCCAGGGATGTCCCCAAAGCACCGGTGTCACCAGGTCATGCCGATGGAGCATCTCGCGCGCCACCTGGGCGTAACGCGGCTCGTCGGCGCCTACCAGTCCCAGCCCGTCGCCTCCGAAGGCAGGCACCAACCCGTAAAACAGGAAAAAGAGGGTGAAGCCGAGCATGGTTACCACCTGCGCGGCGGTGGCAAACGCAGGGAAACGCGCCGAGATGCGGCTCGGCGCATGCTTGAACGCTCGAATCCAGGGGGCAGGATGAGAAGAATTTGGTCTAGTGTCAGGCACGATCCCAACTTAGGCTAACAGATCGGCAGCAAAGCGGCTCAATCGTTTGCCGCCAAGACAGCCTCGTACAGGGTGCAGCTCAGCCCAGTCCGTACATGCTCTCCCGGAGCATCGCACGCAGCTTTTCGAGAATCACATTGGTCGCAATGTGCATGGGCCCCTCGAGGGTGCAGCCGGCTGCATGGGGATGCCCGCCGCCGCCGAACTCCTCGGCGAGGCGCGCCACGTCCACGCGGCCCTTGCTGCGGAGCGAGAGGCGGACTCTGCGATCCTTCAGCTCGCGCAGAAAGACGGCTGTCTCGACGCCTGCAATGCCGATGGCATAGTTCACCACGCCTTCGCAGTCTTCCTCAGCCGCGCGTGTCCGCAGCATGTCGTCCTGGTTCACGGATAGCCATGCCAGCTTGCCGTCCCTGCGCAGATTGGTGAGCGCGGCGCCCAGCAGCATCATCTTCGACGTTGGATTGGAGAAATACACCTGCTCGGCGATCGCCGCCGGTTGCGCTCCGTGCCGCACCAGGTTTGCGGCCAGCTCAAAGGTGTGCGAATCAGTTCCGTCGTAGCAGAAGGAGCCCGTGTCTGTCAGCACGGCGGCATAGAGGCAGGTCGCCATCTCCGGGGTGATGGTCACGCCGGCTTCAAGAGCCAGATCGTAAACCAGCTCGGCGACCGCGCAGGCTTCCGGCTCAATCCAGTTCACATCGGCAAACTTCTGCCCGCTTACATGGTGGTCAATGTTGATCAGCTTCCGGCCTTCGAGTCCATGCAGTCGCGAGCGTGGAATGCCATCGCACTCCAGCAGGATGACCGCGTCGTAGTCGCCTTCAATCACTGACCGGCGGGCAATCGACCGCGAGCAGGGAAGGCCGTGATAGATGAGCGGCAGCCCGTCGCAGGAGACCAGCTCCGCTTCCTTGCCCATCTGGTGCAGAATTCCGCCCATCGCCAGCATGGAGCCAATGGCATCACCGTCCGGCCGCGCATGCGCGCTCACCAGGAAGCGTTTGCCAGCGCGGATTGCCGCCAGCACGGCGTGCAGGCCCTCGCGCTCACCGTAGAGTCCGGTGGCGACCGGTTCGTACTTCGAAGGTGGATGAAAGAAGGCTTCGAGAGACATCGTTGCTAGGCGTCCTTCCGTCTCCTTTGCGAGCGGCCCAGCAACTCGTCAATCCGAGCCTTCATGCGCTCCGATCGATCCACGTGAAAGCTCAAATCCGGCACATGCCGCTTGCCCGTGCGCTCCTGCAATTCATGCCGGATGTAGCCGCGCGCCGCCATCAGTCCCTCGACGGTCTCTTCCTCGGCTTTTGGTCCGCCGTCCACGGCCACCCATACCTGCGCGGACTTGCCACCCGGATTGAGAATCACCTGGCTTACGTAAGCAAAGCTGATGCGCGGATCGCTCAACTCTCCCTCGATCATCGCGCTGATCTCCTCGCGCAGCGACTCGGCTACGCGATCCTGGTGATGCTTCCTGCCTCTTGACTCCTGCATTTCTACTTCCTAGGGGGTAAACCTGAGAGGATAACAGAGACCGGGCGATTGCGATCACAAATCTGCAACAGAAATCCGTGCCGGAATCGATTTTCTTCGCGCGCTGCCGTGCAATCCGGAGGGTGCTTCCTGTAACAGGCTGATTTCGCGCAGGTTGAGGCAAACGCCGCAAAAATCCGGCCTCCGGGAGCAATTTTGGTGTGACATCCATGGGTCGAAGAGTGCTGATGAGGTCGAGCGCATAGAGCATCTTCACCGATGCTATGAGATGTCTATAAGGTGTCCTGGATCGATCCGGTGTGGCCGTTCTTTGATGGAACGTCCACGCCAACTTCCTTGTTCTCCCCTACACCTTCAGTGAAAACGCCCTAGGGGCAGGTGAGCTGCGCCGAGCCCTCGATGGTGCACCCGCCGCCGCAGGCAGTTAAGGCGAGGCAACTGGCTTGCCCAATGGGAAAACTCCATGCATTCACGTCGTAGATGCCTTTGGCGCCGCTCCCGCAGGTTGCCAGCCCGTTGGCTGAAACCGTTACATCCTTGGTGGTGGCGTTGTTCTGGCACACGACCCAGTTGGCGGAGAAGGGCGTACTCGTCAGCGGAGCCGAGCTCCAGTGCGCCGTCGCGGTGAACTGCACCGTTCCGCCCGAACTGCTCGCGTCCGCCGTGACAGGGCTCACGGTAATGGCTTTGAGCACGCGGCTCGTCATCGAACTGTTCCCGCCGCAGCCGCCGAGCAATGCGGCTACGGCTGATAGCGCAGCAAGAAAGGCTAATCCACGCCGGAGACGCATGGTAAACCCTCCCCGGGTATCATTCTGGCACCAAAGAGTGGCTACGGGCAGCGATTCTGCGAATTACGGACTATCCAGTGCTTCCACCCTGTCGCGGTCAGTCACTTCGGTCAACTCGGCGAGACGGTGCGCCAGCCGCGTCTTCCACGCGTGCTCGGGGCAGCGCCAGCTCCAGTTGCCCTTCGGCAGGGACGGCACATTCATGCGCGCCTCCGAGCCCAGATCCAGCACATCCTGGGCGGGGAAGAGGCATATGTCGGCCACAGATGTGGCCGCCGCACGCATCAGCGCCCACACCTCGTCGTGATCGCTGGGATGCAGGTAGGCCTTGACCGCGGTTTTCTCGACCGCCGTTGCGCCGTTCTCCCACCAGCCGCGGGTGGTGTCGTTGTCGTGCGTGCCCGTGTAGACCACGGCGTTGCGCTCATAGCGGTGAGGCAGGTAGTTGTGCGCTCCGCGCCCGCCAAAACCAAACTGCAGCACCTTCATCCCCGGCAACTGGAAGCGCTCCCGCAGCGCATCCACCTCGGGGGTGATCAGTCCCAGGTCCTCGGCGATGAATGGCAACTCGCCCAGCTCGCGGCGCAGCGCTGCAAACAGCGCGTCACCCGGCGCCTTTACCCACTCGCCGTTGACCGCGGTCTCTTCCTTTGCCGGAATCGCCCAGTAGGCCTCGAATCCGCGGAAGTGATCCAGCCGGATCGCGTCATACAGAACGCGCGCCCGCTGTACCCGCTCCACCCACCACTGGAAGCCGCGTGCTTCCATCACATCCCACCGGTACAGGGGATTGCCCCACCTCTGCCCGGTCTCGGAAAAATAATCCGGCGGGACGCCCGCCACCCGCACCGGTGACAGACGCTCGTCCAGCTCGAAGAGCGCCGGATGCGTCCACACATCGGCGCTGTCGAAGTTCACGAAGATCGCGATGTCGCCCAGGAACTGAATTCCGCGCCCGGCGCAGTAAGCCCGCAGCGCCGTCCACTGCTCCTCAAAGGCGAACTGGATGGCTTCGGCCACGGCGATCTCTTCGGCCATTTCGTGACGCGCCTGAGCCAGAGCTCCGGGCTCGCGGCGCGCCAGCGGCTCGGGCCACTGATTCCAGCAGGAGTTGTCATATTTCCGTCGCAGCACGCTGTAGAGCGCCCAGCCGGGCAGCCAGCCGGCATTGGCCTGGCGAAAGGCCTCAAACCGCGCCCACTGCTCTTGTGGCCTACTCTGCAGGAAGCGCTTCGCGGCAGACTTAAGCAGGGGCAGCTTGCGCGCCGTGACTTCGTCGTAGTCCACGTTGCCCGCGCGCCCGGGAAGCCCGGCGATGGCGTCGCCCTCAATCCATCCCCAGTCGGAAAGGTACTCGAGTGAAATCAGCAGGGGATTGCCAGCGAACGCCGAGAGCCCCGCATACGGCGAGTTGCCAAAGCCTGTCGGGCCCAGCGGAAGCACCTGCCACCACTGCTGTTTGGCTTCGGCGAGAAAGTCGGCAAACTCGTAGGCCGCAGGGCCGAGATCGCCGATGCCGCCATACGAAGGCAGGGAGGAAATGTGCAGCAACACTCCCGAGGATCGCGCAAAGGGCATAATGAAAAACCTCTTCTGATACTTGCATAGATGCGCAGCCGCAAAAAGGCCCGTGCCGGGGCACAGGCCTTTTTCAATTGCTGATCAAAGTTCTAGCGCATTTTCACAGATGCTATGAGGTGTTTTGGATCGATCCGGTGTGGCCGTTCTTTGATGGAACGTCCACGCCCACTTCCTTCTTCTCCCCTACACCTCAGTGAAAAGGCCCTAACCCTGACTTCCGACCGGGATGGCCGCCGCGTTCTGATTGATGTGGATCCGGCCCTGCTTCTCGTACTGGTGTTCCAGATTCGTCAGGAAGACGGCAAACATCTGGTCGCGCTCCTGGCTCAGCAGCTGCTGGCGCGTTGCCTCAAAGTGCGCCTGGATTTCCGCCGCGTCCGGCAACTGCTTCTGCGTAATCTGGGCCACGACGCCGCTGCGGCCGGTGTTGATCCCCTTGCTCATCTGGCCCGGAGTCAGTGTAAAGAGCGAAGGCGCCACCTGCTCCAACTCCCCGATTTCGGGTACCTGGTCGGTGCGGCCCACCAGGCCGCTGGTCATGAGAGTCGCGCCCATCTGCTTGGCGGCCTGCGCCAGGCTGTTCAACTGATGCGCCTTGGCAGCCAGTTCATTCGTCTTTTCAGCGAGCAATCCGGGAAGCTGATCGTTGCGATAGTCAGAAAGAATCTGGCTCTTGTATGAGGCAAACGTCGGAGCATGCGCCGGGTCAATGTTGGTCACCTGGAAGACGGCGAAGCCATTGCCGGTGCTGGCGATTTCAGGTTTGGCGCCCTTCTTCGCGGTGAAGGCTTCGCTCACCAGCTTGGAGCTGTCCTGCATATTCGGCAAGTTTGCTCCCTGCTGGAAGGGGCTCGACGTGGTCACGGAGAGCTGATGCGCGGCTGCCGTCTTGGCCAGTCCTTCCTGGGCGGCCTGCTTGGCCAGTTGCAGCGCGTACGCCTGCGCCGCCTGCGCCGTCTCTTGCTGCGTCAGCGTGGACAGAATCTCCGCCTTGACGTCGGAGAGCGGCTTCAGGTGCGCGGCCTGCTTGGCCTCGGTCTGAATGATGTGGAAGCCGAACTGCGTCCGCACCAGCCCGGAAATCTGCCCCGGCTGCTGCGAAAACGCCACATGCTGGAAGGCTGGCACCGTCACACCCCTCTTGATCCAGCCCAACTCACCGCCCTGCGACGCGCTGCCCGGATCGTCAGAGTATTTCTTGGCCAGTTGCGCAAAGTTCTTGCCGTTGTCCTTGCGGAGCTGATCGAGAATCTTCTGCGCCTTGGCCTTCGCCGTCGCCACCTGTGCCGGTGTCGCGCTCTGCGAGACGGCAATCAGGATGTGCCGGACCTTCACTTCTTCGGGCACCTGGTACTGGCTCTGATTCTGGTTGTAATACTGCTGAATTTCCGCGTCGGTCACTTTGGGCGCGCCGCCCGGAACCTGCGTGTTGTCGAACGCGATGTACTGGACCGTCCGCGTCTCTGGAATCGCCTGCGCGTAGCGGCCGGCGTTGTCCTTAAAGTACTTCTGGAGCTGCGCATCTGTCGGGTTGATCGTCTTCCGCAGCGTATCGGAATCCAGCACCGCATACTGGAAGTTGATCTTCGTCGCCTGCGTCGTATAGGCCGCCTGTACTTCCTCGGGCGATACCGTCACAGCGCCGCTGATCAGGTTGCGCAGACGGTTCTCCTCAATCTGCTTCTTGATTTCGTTTTCAAACTGCGCGCGCGACATATTGAACTGCTGCGAAATCAGCTGCGCATAGGCCTGGTCGCCGATGAATTTGCCGTGGGGGAACAGAATCTGTCCCCATACGCCGGTATGCAGAAAGTGGCGCACGTCATTGTTTGTGGCATGGATGCCCAGCTTGTGCGCGGCATCGAGTTCCAGATGCTGCTGAATGAGTCCCTGCCCGGCCTGCGGAATCATGAACTGCAGATAGGCGTCGGGCATGCCCTGTTCTTGCAAGACGCGCGCCGCGAGCTGCTGCACATCGGTCATCGTGATCGTATCGGTCGCCGGCAAGAAGTGTCCCAGGATGCCGCCGTAACCGATCGTCGCGTACACATCGCTGTTTGACGCCTGGTTGTTGAAGATGCCCGGGATGAGCGTGACCACCATCGTGATGCAGGCAACCGAAATGATGATGATGAAGATGGCTTTGACGAACCGATTGTCCTTCTGGAGAAAACGAATCATGTGTGGCTAGCGACCCTTAAATTGTCAGAAGCCTCGCGCGGACGCGCCATAGCAGCGCCGCAGGCGAGGTTTTCCCGTACCTTCAGTATACAGACCGGGCCCATGAGGTGTGTTTCCGCATGCACGGCGCAGCGGTTCTTCACAACAGCGTGAACTGGGTAATTTCCGGCCGGCAGTTGAGCCGCACCGGGATGCCCACCGCGCCAATTCCTCGATTCACATACATCTGCGTATTGCCCAGCCGGAACAGCCCTTCGACGTAAATTCGGCCAAACCTCGGCAGGTAAAGCGGCGGCACAAACGGAAACCGGATCTGGCCTCCGTGCGTGTGGCCTGAAAGCATCAGGTCCACTCCGTAGGAGGCGATCTGGGGCAGGATGTCCGGCTCGTGCGCCATCATCACCATCGGCTCGCCGTCGCGCAGTACGCTTTTGGGAATCGCCTTATCCGGCTGCGAGGCCATGGCGCTGGCGCTGCCCAGGCCGACCACCCAGAGCCGTTTGCCGCCGCGTTCGAGGGGGATCGCCTGGTTCACCAGTGTCGGAATGCCGTGTGTCTCCAGTCCATCCTTGACCCGCTGCCAGCCCACGACGTAGTCATGATTGCCGAGTGAGGCAAAGCGAAGCGGGCAGGCCGTCCGAGACAGTATCTCGGCGCACGGCTGGATGCGGCTGCGTCCGTATGTAATCGGAAGCGGTCCATAGCTCACAAAGTCGCCGGTGTAGAGCACCATGTCCGGCTTTAGTCCGTTGACGACCTGAACCACATGCTCCAGAAAGAAGGCCTCGTCGAATTCCTCAAAATGCAGATCGGAAATCTGCACGATCTGCATTCCGCGAAACTCATCCGGCAGTCTTGGCAGCAGGATGCTGTGCTTTTCCACCTGCAGGTAGTGCCGGCTGAACTCGATGGGATAAATCGTCGCGAGGCCGCCCGCGGCTGCCGCAATCTTCAGGAATCGGCGACGGCTCAGTCCACGGGAGGGCTCTTGAGGAGATGAAGAAGACTCCATTCTTCCATCCTAATTGGGGTGCAGGGGGGATTATTCCGGCGAGGGCAGCAGCTTTGGAATGCAGCGGTGCCCGGCCCCGCATGTGACCTACCCTGGGCATAACCCTGCCGGTATTTTCGTTTGGATGAGCGCTGGGACGGAAAAGTAAGCCGGGCAGCGTGCCCGGCTTATCGAGACTGGATTTACGCGTGCTCTACCACCCAAAACCAAAGTAGTAGCTGGGGCCGAAATAGTACGGGTATGGCGAGTAGTAGTAGGGCGCGGGATAGGCATATCCATACGGGTAGCCATAGGGGTATGCATAGGTTCGCGGATAACGCCCATAGTAGGAACGCCGCTGCAGTTGCGGCACACTCGACGCCAGCCGTCGCGCCTCCTGCCACGACACCGGCTGCACGGTTACCGGTGTGGCAAGGTGGAAATTTAGCACGGCTTCAGAGGGGATGTAGATCCGGGGGCCCTTGGTGGCTGACGAAATGCCCATGCCGGTCACGGCGCCCAGTCCCGCGCCCACCGCAGCGCCGGCTCCGCGGCCAATGATGCCGCCGAAAATTGCGCCCAGCACACCGCCGGTGATGGTGTTGCCGGCCGTGTATCCAGCCTTGTTGGAGCCCACGCCGGCCCAGAGATTGGTTTGCAGCGGATAGACCTGCCCGCCCATGTTCAGTGAGGTCAAGCGCAAGTCAAGATGCGGCTTGCCGCCCAGGCTTCCCTTGGGCTCGCTTACCTGCTCCACCGTGCCCTGCAGCATCGCGCCGCGCGGAATCGCCAGCACATTGCCTTCCCAGACGTCGTTGGCTACCGTGGCGTCAAACCGCTGTCCCGGCTGAAGGTGCGCGCTGTCCAGCGTCTCTACGGTCCGCACCTGCAGGAGCGTTCCGGCTGGCACCGTGACGGGCGCGCTCGACTGTTGCGGCGGAGGGTAGTTGTTCTGGCCGTTGTACTGGTTGTAGTTCTGCGCGCCGTAGCCGTTGCCATAGGACTGGCCCACGAAGCCGTTGCCCTGATACTCCGGGCGCGGCTGCTGGCCATAGCCCTGAGTGTTTTGCGCCTGCTGCTGGCCGTAGCTTTGATTGTTCTGGGGCGGCTGTTGATCCGGCGGCGGAGGAGGAGGATTGCCTGCATCGCTCATCGCGGGCGCGGCGGATGGTGGCGCCGGCGGCGCCTGTGGCTGCTGCGCCTCCGGTGGTGGAGGCGGCGTCTGTATCTGGTTACCCTGGTAGGTCTGATCCTGGTTGTTCTGGGACTGGAAATTCTGATTCGCGCCGGCAATGGTCAGGTTGTTCAGAATCGTGCGCACGCCGCGCACATTCGCTGTTACGCTTTCGGCTTCCTGCCACTGCTCCTGATTCTGAACACGACCGCTGAGCGTCACCTGGCTGTTATCCACTGTCACCATGATGTTCTGGCCGCGCAGCAGGTGATTCCGGCTCAGCCTGGATGCAACCTCCTGCTGGAGCCGTGAATTTGACGCGGACATCCGGGCCATGTCGGCGTTTGCGGTTTGTGCCAACGCCCGCGGCGGAGCGTCCGCAAGCACTGCGGCCGTCAATGCGATCATCCCAAGGCTCAATAACTTCAGAATTCGACGCTGCGTATTCATCGCGCTTGCTCACCTCCGCGCCCGGTGTTCCGGCGCCGGCTGCAGCCAGCCGAACCGCCGCCAGGTGCTACCATGCTCAACACTTACATAGATGAAAAGTTGTGCCGGAAGGTGCAGTCGACACCCTCCGGCAGATGGTTTCAGGGCATTTCTTTCCTGGATTTCAGGCTGCGTTCATTTCTCTGTCATCCCCGCAGGCTCTTGTAGCGGGTAATCAGAGTATTGGTCGAGCTGTCGTGCTTCAGATCCGCCGGGCCAGCCAGTTCGCCGGCAATTTTCTTCGCCAGCACCTTGCCCAGTTCTACGCCCCACTGGTCAAACGAGTTCACCTGCCACACCGTGCCCTGCGTGAAGACAATGTGCTCGTACAGAGCCACCAGTTTGCCCAGCGCCTCCGGCGTCAGCTGCTTCAGCAGCAGCGTATTTGAAGGCCGGTTGCCTTCAAATACCTTGTGCGGGACCAGCCATTCCGGTACGCCCTCCGCTTTGACTTCCTCGGCCGTCTTGCCAAAGGCCAGCGCCTCGCTTTGCGCGAAGACGTTTGCCATCAGCAGATCGTGGTGGTTCCCCAGCGGATTCAACGTCTCGCCGAAGCCGATAAAGTCGCAGGGAATCAGCTTCGTCCCCTGGTGAATGAGCTGGTAGAACGAGTGCTGTCCGTTGGTCCCGGGCTCGCCCCAGTACACTGGACCGGTCTGGTAGCTCACCGAGTCGCCACTCAGCGTCACGTGCTTGCCGTTGCTTTCCATGGTGAGCTGCTGCAGGTACGCAGGAAAGCGCTTGAGGTATTGTTCGTAGGGCAGCACCGCGACGGTCTGCGCATCGAAAAAGTCGTTGTACCAGACGGACAGCAGGCCCATGATCACCGGCATGTTCTGCTCAAACGGCGCCGTGCGGAAGTGCTCGTCCATGGCGTGGAATCCGGCGAGCATCCGGCGGAAATTCTCCGGCCCCACCGCCAGCATGGTTGAGAGACCAATCGCCGAATCCATCGAATAGCGCCCGCCGACCCAGTCCCAGAAGCCGAACATGTTCGCCGTGTCGATGCCGAACTTCGTGACCTCGGCGGCGTTGGTCGAAACCGCGACAAAATGCTTCGCAATGGCTTTCTCATCCTTCAGCGATTCGAGCGCCCACTTCCGCGCTGTGTGTGCGTTGGTCATGGTTTCGAGAGTCGTGAAGGTCTTGGACGAAATGATGAACAGCGTCTCGTCCGCAGCCAGGTCATGCGTCGCCTCGGCAAAGTCCGTGCCGTCCACGTTCGATACAAAGCGGAAGTTCATCTCCCGCCGCGTATAGTGCCGCAGCGCTTCGTACGCCATCACCGGACCGAGGTCCGAGCCGCCGATGCCGATGTTGATCACATTCTTGATCGGCCTGCCCGTGTGGCCCTTCCACTCGCCGCTGCGCACGCGGTCGGCAAAGGCTGACATGCGATCGAGCACCGCGTGCACCTCCGGCACCACGTCCTGCCCATCCACCTTGATTGATGCGCTTTTGGGCGCACGCAGCGCCACGTGCAGCACCGCGCGATCTTCGGTGATATTGATCTTCTCGCCCCGGAACATCGCGTCGATCCGCTCCCGCAGCCCGCTTTGGGCGGCCAGTTCCAGCAGCAGCTTCATCGTCTTGTCCGTGATGCGGTTCTTTGCGTAGTCCAGGTAAATACCTTCCGCCTCCAGGCAAAACCTGCCGCCCCGCGCCGGATCGCTCGCAAACAGCTCGCGCAGGTGCTTGCCGCGCAGCTCATCGGCGTGGTGCTTCAGTTCATTCCAGGCAGAAAGCTTGCCCAAAGGCGTCTTCGTCGTAGCTGGCGCTGTACTCATTCCATCCTTCTCCTAAAATCTTGGTGCGGGGAATCGTAACGGGTCATCAGGCGCAAAAGCCTGCTCTTCCAATTCTTGGACGCCAGACAGTGCCTTACCGTGTCTGCAATTTCTCAATATTCAAACGATCTTCAAGCGTCCAGGCTGTGCATGGCAAATTCGCGCCCGGCTTCCAGCAGTTTCTTGACTGATTCCGGCGAGCCAGCCTCGGAGTAGATCCGCAACAAGGGCTCGGTGCCCGAGGCGCGCAGCAGGAGCCATGCGCGCGCCGCATTTGTTACGCCCTTCGCCGCCGGATCATCCACGAAAAACTTGATGCCGTCCAGCGTTTCGACGTGCTTCACCGGCATCCCGGCGAATTCCTTCACGCCGGCTTTGGCCCTGGAGATGGTTGCATTCTTCAGATCATCGGCAATGTGCAGATCGATGCGCCCGTAATGGTGCTCGCCGTACTTCTTCTGGAGCCGGGCCACCAGCTGCCCCAGCGTCTGTTTCTTCTCGGCCATCACGTTGGCCAGCAGCAGCGCATTCAGCAGGCCGTCGCGCTCCGGCAGGTGCCGCTGGATGCCGATGCCGCCCGACTCCTCGCCGCCCATCAGGATGGTCTTTTCCAGCATCAGGTCGCAGACATACTTGAAGCCGATGCCGTGCTCGTAGAGCTTGCGCCCGTACCGCTCGCAGATGCGGTCGATCATGCCCGTCGTATTGAAGGCGCGCGTCACATCGCCTTCCCAGCCCTTGCGCTCCAGGAACCACTCCAGCAGCACTGAGAAGATCTTGTGCGGGTCCACGAACACGCCGTTCTCGTCGGTCGCGCCAATGCGGTCCGCGTCGCCGTCGGTGCATAGTCCCGCATGGCAGCCGTGCGCCACCACCGTCTCGCCCAACGCGCGAATATGCGGTTCAATCGGCTCCGGGTTGATGCCCGGAAAGAGCGGATTCGCTTCCGCGCGAATCTCCACGAAATCCACGCCGATTTTGCGGAAGATCTCCGCCAGGATTCCACCGCCCGCGCCATACATGCTGTCGACGCCGAATTTCAGCCCCGACTTCGCAATCAGCGGCAGGTCCGCGAAGACTGAAATTGCCCGGACGTATTCGGGAACAAAGTCCACTTCTGCAATCTTTGCCGGCGTGGCTTTCGGCAGCGGCTTGCCCAGCAGACTCGAAATCTCCGTCATGATCGCCGGCCGCCCCGAGCCGCCGTACCAGGCCTTGTATTTCACGCCATTCCACTGCGCCGGGTTGTGGCTGGACGTAATCATGACGCCGCCCGCTGCCTTGCGCTCGCGTACGCCGTAGGAAAGCGCCGGCGTCGGAGTCACGCGGCTCGCCAGCTGCACCGGGATTCCCGCTCCGGCGAGCACCTCGGCCACCGTCCGCGCAAACCGCTGCGAGCCAAAGCGTGTATCCCAGCCAATGCAGACTCCGCTGCCTGCCTCAGGATGCGCCAGCACATAATTCGCGATGGCGCCGGCGGCCAGCCGCACATTGGCAAAAGTAAAGTCGTCGGCGATCACGCCGCGCCATCCGTCGGTTCCAAAGCTGACGGGGAATGTCTCGCTCATCGTTCTTCGGGATGCTCCTTTCGAGGCCGAAACAAGAATTAAATCAGATCCTCGCGCCCCTGCTGCGCGAGTTGCTTGACCACCTTGCCGACGTCCTGCGCGTGCTCGCGTGTGGTTACCAGCAGCGCGTCGTCGGTTTCTACCACTACCAGGCCTGCCACGCCCACCAGGGCCACCATCTTGCTCGGGCAGTATACGTAGTTGCCGTGCGCCTCCAGGAGCACGCTGTTGCCGGCTTCCGTCACGTTCTCCTGTTCGTCGCCAAGCCCCTGGGCCAGCTTGTGGTCGTAGAGAGCCGACCACGAGCCGAGATCGTTCCAGCCAAAATCAGCCGGAATGCAATACAGCTTCGACCGCTGCCCGCCCTTGGCCGAGCGAGGCTCCAGGATCGCGTAATCCACGCTGATGTTTTCGCACTGGGGATACACGCGCGCGAAGACCGCCGCGAAGCGCGGCGTGCCGTAAGCGGCGGCAATCTCCTCAAGCAGCGGAGCCATCTCCGGCAGATGCTCCCGCACCGCCGCGGCCAGCGTCTTCGCCTGCCAGACAAAAATGCCGCTGTTCCAGTAGTAGTTGCCCGCGGCCACGAACTCCTCGGCGCGCTCGCGGTTCGGCTTCTCAGTAAACCGCCGGACGTGCATGATGCCGTCGCGCAGCTGCTCGCCCGTTTCGATATACCCGTAGCCGGTTTCCGCATGCGTGGGCTGGATGCCGAGTACCACCATGTTTTCGTCTTCCACGGCCAGCGCAATCGCCGCGCGCAGCGTCTTTACGAACGCCGCTTCCCGTGTGATGACGTGGTCGGCGGGGAAGATCCCCAGCACTGACTCCGGCGCCATCCGCTCCAACAGAAACGCCGCCAGCCCCGCTGCCGGAGCCGTATTTCGCGCCGCCGGCTCGCAGATCACCCGCTCCCGCGGCAATACGTCGAGCTGCTGGGCGATGGTTTCCGCCAGCAGATCGTTGGTGATCACCCACATTTTGTCTTCGCCGGCCAGCGGACGCAGGCGGTCCATCGTTTGTTGAATCATGCTGCGTTCGCCGTCGAGCGCCAGTACCTGCTTGGCTGCCGAGCGGCGGCTGCGCGGCCAGAAGCGTGTGCCGCTTCCGCCCGCAAGAATGATCGGTCGAAAATCAATCCTGGAATCCGTCATGGCATCTTAGGATGAAACCTAAACCGCACAAGGCGCAATACGTATGATCACCGATGTACCTGTGCTGGCAATCTTGGATGCAGTTCCGGCCGGAATCACCACCAGTTGATTGCGTTTTACCTCGAAAGTGTCGAATCCGGCCCCGCTCAGGGTGATTTCGCCGCTCGCGCAGAAGAGCATCTGCACCGAGGCGGCAGCCTTGCCGAGTTCCGCCGGGGCAACACCGGCAGCCAACGGCCAACGCTCCATTTCGAAGTAGTCCTCGCGAATCAGCACCGAGTGGTCGCCCGCGTCGACGGGCTCCACCTTACCGGCGCGCGTCGTCATGCGAGCCGCTTCCATCGAGGCCTCGATGTGCAGCTCGCGCCCCCGCCCATAGTCGTACATGCGGTAGGTCAAGTCGCTGGTCTGCTGCGTTTCCAGCAGCACCGCGCCGGGCCCGATGGCATGCACCGTGCCCGCGTCCACGTAAATCATGTCGCCCTGGTGGACAGGTAACCATTCCAGATATTTTTCGAGCGTCTCATCCTCAATCGCGGCGCGGATCTGCCCCGGTGTGGTTCCCGGAACGATGCCGAGCGCCACGCTGGCGTCCTTTTCGGCGTCCAACGCATACCAGCACTCTGTTTTGCCGCGCGGGAACCCATGCTTCTGCGCCAGCTCATCGTTCGGATGCACCTGGACGCTCAGCTTCTCCTTTGGGAAAAGCATCTTCACCAGCAGCGGAAATTCGCCCGCTGCCGCGGCCTTGCCCAGCAGCTCTTGCGTGTGTTCGGCGGTGATGGCCTTCAGCGAGTGTCCCGCACACGGACCGGTTTCGGCGATGCACATTTCGCCCGTCAGCCAGACCTCGCCGATGGGTTCTCCAGTGGTCTGATAGTCATACCAGGGGCGCAGATCACGAAACCCCCAGGGTCGAGTGCGAAAGTAGGGTGCCAGGCGAAACGGAGCCATCGAACTCATATTTACCAGTATGCCTGATGCTACTGTTGATTCCCGATATACCCCCCTCGTGCACCGCACGCCAGAAAAAAGGGAGCCTGCGGTCAGCCGACTTCCCCGCATGCTGCGATTTCTCTGCCGATTACTTCTTCAGTTCAATCACGACGAACGAATTCGGCACTGCCGTTGGATACGGGTGAGGGTGCCCGGCGGTCGGCTTCGGCCTCGGCCCGAAGGTAACCGTCACCGTATAGAGGCGGCGGCCGTCCGGCTTCATGGCCATGGTGCGTGCGCCCAGTTGCGTCTTCACCGTCTCCACCTCCGAATAGTGATCGGGAGAATCCTCGTGGATCACGGTCAGCGTTCCCGTGCCGCCATTGGTGCTGAAGGCGTACTGGTCTTTCGCGTCAAATCGCGCCGCGTCCGGGCCCATGCCGATGGCCGGGGTCGCCACCACCTTGCCGTTTTCCGCGTTCACCACGGCCATCATGCTGTTGTGGCAAACCGAAAACAGCCGCATGTGTGCCGTGTCGATGGCCAGACCGGAAGGATGCTCGCAGGGCGCCAGCCGCCACACCGCCGTAATCTCGTGGGTCTTCGCATCGATGCGGACAATTTCGCTCTTGCTTTCGATGTTGTCGTAAATGCTGCCTTTGCCGTCACTCACCGGGAACTCCGGCTTGCCCGGCAGCGCCACCGTTGCCAGCACCTGCTTTGTGCCCGCATCGATGACCGTCGCGGTCTCGCTCCGTCCGTTGAAGGCCCACACCGAGTTGGTGTACGGGTCGTAGGTGATTCCGTCCGGATCCTTGCCCGCCGGAACCGTTCCTTCAATCCTGTTCGTCTTGCGGTTGAAGTACGCCACTTCGTCGGCTCCGCCGTCGCTGATGAATCCCGTCACGCCATCGCTCGCGAATACCACTCCATGCGTGCCCTTCAGCCCGGTGATGTCTGCAATCACGCGCCCGGTTTTCGGATTCAGCACCATCACATGATTTCCGCGCGTGATGTAGAGGTGATGCGAAACCGGATCGATGCTCATGTAATCCCACCAGCCGGCGCCGCCCACCTTCCAGCGTGCCGCCACATGGTACGGCTTCTGCGCGTGCGCCGCGGGAGCAGCCGCCATTGCCAACAACGCTGCACCTGCCAGCGCGCCTTGCCACCAACCAGCATGAATCTTCATTGCACTCTCCTTATGAGCGATGAAAATCACAACCCCGGTTATGCTACGAAAAGTTCATGAAGCCTTCCTGAATGCCGTGCACTTCCTGCCGTCGAAGGGCCTTTGGCAGCACCCGCCATCCGCGAACGGCGACTTTTTCTACCATTCCGGCATCCATTTGAAAGTGCAAGCATTTTTCGAGTGTTCTTTGTAGTCTTGGAAGCCCTGTTTCCGTCCATAATCTGTAATTGAGTCACAAAAAAACTGACGTAACGAATCAAAGGAATCGAAGAAAGTTCAGGGGACAGAAAAATGTGCCTGCGGTACGCTGCATAATTCCAGGCCCCCCATTCAGCTCATGCAAATCGCACTCCTTTTTATTCCGTCTTTGCGCATCGCGCTTCTTGGCATTGCGGCCATTCCGTTCATCTACTATGCCCTTGCTGTATTCAGCTCGCTCCGTTTTTTTGCCGGTCGCAAGCCCCATTCCCGCGCCGCGAACGAATTTCTCCCACCTGTCAGCATCTTGAAGCCCGTGCGCGGCCTCGATCCTGAAGCCTACGAGAACTTCGCCAGCTTCTGCCGCCTCGACTACCCGGAGTACGAAATCCTTTTCTGCGTCGGCGACACCTCTGATCCCGCGCTGCCCGTCATCCAGCGCATCGCCGCGGACTTTCCTCGCGTCACCATTCGCACCATCATTGGCTCCGGCCGCGAAGCCACGAACGACAAATGCGCCAAGCTCGCCCGCCTTACCGACGAAGCGGCCTACGAGCATCTCGTCATCAATGACAGCGACGTACGCGTCGAGCCAGGCTACCTGCGCCGCCTGATCGCACCACTGGCCAATCCCAGTGTTGGCGCCGTCACCTGCCTGTATGCTCCGGATCCGGACGCCTCGCAAGGTGCCACATGGGTTCAGCACCTGCAGGAAGCCGGCATGCTCTCGGATTTCTATCCCGGCTTGTTTGTGGCAAAGGAGCTCGACGGCATCAAGTTTGCCCTCGGCCCCACGATTGCCACCCGCGTTTCCTGTCTGCGCGAGTTCGGAGGCTACGCGGCGATTGAGAATCGGCCCGCGGATGATCTGCTCATCGGCCGCCTCATCGCCGAACAGGGCAGGGAAGTCGTCCTGCTGCCCTATGCTGTCGCCACTGTTCCGGACTTTCAGTCCTTCGGGGAGCTTTTCTTCAAGCGCCTGCGCTGGATGACCGTCATGCGCCACATGCGCCCGGCGGGTCACCTGGGCCTCATCTTCACGCTCGGCCTGCCGTGGACGCTGCTGGCCATCGCGCTGGCTCCGCGCCCCGTGATCGCGCTCAGCTTTCTTTTTGCGTATCTCTTTGTCCGTTCGCTGCTCACTCTCATCGTGGGCCGCGTCGGCTTGCGTCAGCGCGGCCTTTGGAAGCAGCTTCTGCTGGTGCCGCTGTGGGACGCCACGGCCACGGTGATCTGGGCTGTCAGCTTCCTGCGCCGCACCATCCGCTGGCGTGGCCATGACTACGTGATCGTGAACGGACAGCTGGTGCCCGCGCGCTCCGGCGGCGGCGTCAGCGCCGCTGCGCAGCACGTTGAGCATTGACGCAGCGGTTCCAGGGTCTTCTCATGGAAGGCTCGAGCTGCTTCCGTGCAGCAGCCGGTTCAACTCAAAGAAGCCGCTTGAAACCGCATGCTTCATGGCCAGCGATGACTCCACGCCGCAGGTGCAGCCCGGGCACTCGCGGCGCACCATCGCCGCTGCCTGCTTCCGGTAAGCCTCTGACGCCAGCACCTCGCGCAGGCTGCTCTGCACAATGTTGCCCACCGGCGGCAGCGGGTAGCACCCCGTCAGCACGTCGCCGTTGGACAGCACAAACACCTGCAGGTAACCAAGCACGCAGGGCGGCTCGTCCAGCGCCTCGTGGCTGTAATACTTCCGCAGGTATTCCACTTCGAACTCAGGCCGCCTCATCGCCTCGCGCGCAAATCTTTCGAGCAGTGCAACCCGGTCCTTGTTCGGCCACAGGGACACCAGGTCGGCATTCGCCAGAAAGAAGAGATTCCGGCTGAGGATGTTGTACCCGACCTCCGCTCCCAGCCCGCGCGCCACGCTTGCCAGCTCGTCCAGTTCTGCTGCCGAAATGCCGTTCAGCGTTACGGTAAAGGACACCTTCTTGCCATGCAGCGCCTGAATTCCCTCCACAGCCAGGTCGAAATACCCCTCGACGCCGCGAATACGGTCATTGGATTTGCGCATGCCGTCGATCGACACATTCACATGCGTGATCGGCGAGGCGTTCATCTGTTGGTGGAATCGCTTCAGCAGCAGGCCGTTGGTTTGCAGAATCACGCGCCCGAAATCTCTGGCGCGCGACCGCTCCAGCACGTCAAACAGGTCTTTGCGGATCAGCGGTTCGCCGCCCGTCATACGCAGCGTGCCGATGCCCAGCTCTGCAATTTCATCGACGAGGCGGATCGCACGTTCCGTGCTGATGCCGTCCTTCCAGGTTGTTTTCCAGTAGTCGCAGCTCACGCAGCGCGCCTGGCAGTTTTCCGTCAGCTTGATATGCGCGGAAAGGGGGTGGATATCCGGTGGTAAAAACTTCTCGTCCAACTGGCTCCCCGCCCAAACGCGGGGAAGATAAAGGTTGGTGAGACGCAAGTCGTACCTCGTCGTTCGAAGTCCGCCGGCAATCGCTCGTTCTCGTTGCCGAAGGGGGAGATATCCATCTGAGGCTTACCAAGGAAAGACGCCGGGTACACGCAGTTGGTTGTGTGCCCGGCGTCGGTGAATATCGTTCGCGTGGTCTTTTATTGCGGAGCAAACTCCGCGGCGGTTGGGAACTCCACAGCCCGGTCCGGCACCGGCTCGTTGGTGAACAGCACCTTGTCTCCGGCCCGATCGAGGATGTACAGATGATCGGCGCCCACCAGCGACACCAGATCCTCCACCTGCGACTTCTTCGCAAACATGTACCAGCGCTGCGGCTGCATCCACATCTGCTGGAACTGCGCGTTGTCGATGAAGGGATCTTCCGAGCGCGGCGAATACGAGCCGTACACCAGGTTCATGTACCGCCCGTTCAGCATCAGCGCCTTCCGGTCGGTGTAGAAGAATAGCGATGAGAAGTAATAGTAGTGATGATCGATCATCAGCTTGCCCGGAGGCGAAGCCTGGAGCGTGCGGATCAGCGGGCGCGACGACATGTATGGATCGAATGTGGCCATGGCCGCATGCGCCGCCTGGAAGAACACCACCATCATCAGCGCCACGCCCAGGTAGCTCTTCTTCCACGTGGTGCGCAGCGTGCTCGCCGCGCCAATCAGGAAGGCGACAGCCGCCATCCCCAGCGGGAAGCGCAGGTACGCAAACGAGTCCAGCGTGAGGTCTTCCATGTGGCCCAGCGACAGCTTGTAGGCGCTCGGATGCCGCACGAGCGCATGCGAAATGTCGCCCGGCGTCGGCACATGGCGCACCGCAATCAGGATTCCGATGGCGGAAATCGCACACGCGGTGCAGATGATGGTCAGCGCGCGCGTGCCCCAGCGCTTGGCCTTGTTATCCACCAGCAGCGCGGAGCCCACCAGCAGCGCAATTGCCGGATAAATCGGCATCGAGTAGTATTCCTGCGTTGTTGAGAACGTAAAGAACACCATGACGACGCCAATCCAGCAGAGCGCCAGCAGCCGGGTCCGTCCGGCGCGATCCAGCGGCTTATAAGAGAGCTTGAAGGTTGCCGGAATGTACACGCTCCACGGGAATAGCCAGATCAGGTTGAAGAGCCAGAAGAGGTAGCGCGGCACGGTCGCGTAGTCGCGCGGGTAGCGCATATTCAGGAAGCGCAGCAGTTGCTCGTTGATGAAGAAGAACCACAGGAACCCATGCCACTGCCCTGGAATACTCTTCATCGTGAAGACGAAGTACGGCGGATTTCTGAGCGTCGCCAGAATGTGCCACGGTGCGGCAACCGCCAGCATGACAACCGTCACCAGCACCGGATGCAGCCGCTTCCACGAGTCCCACCGGAAGAGCCGCTTCGTCAGGGCGAAGTACACGATCCACGCGCCGATGGGGAAGACCACTCCGATCAGGCTCTCCAGCAGCAGCCCGGTTCCAAAGCATATCCCAATGAGCACCGCCCACCATCGCGGATGCTTCACGTCGTCTTCGATCAGGCGCAGGAAGGCCCACATGGTGAGGGTAATCGTAAGCACCAGGGTTACATTCGGAATCTGGATGCGCGTGAACAGCCATAATCCGATACACGTGGCCATGCACAGACCGGCATAGAGGCCCGCTTTTCGCCGCTCGAAGGCCCATATCCCGAACCATGCCGTGACCAGGCACAGCGCAATGGCCGAAAGCACCACCGGCGCGCGTGCCGACCAGGTGTGCACGCCAAAGAGCTTGAAGCTGCCCGCCATCATCCAGTAAATCAGCGGCGGCTTTTCGAGATAGGGCACGCCATCCAGCCGCGCCGTCACCCAATGGCCGGAGTGCATCATGTTCACGGCGATCTGCGCCTGCACGGCGTCCACGTCGTCCATCAATGATGGCGGCGAAAAAATGCAGCCGATGTAAACAGCGGCTGCAAATAAGAAAACGATGAGGGTGACCTGGCGGCGGGTTATCCCTCCAGGGCGATCATAGCTGCGCTCGGCTGCAGCATCGGGGCGGACTGTATCTTCCATTCCTTCATCCACAGGAACAAAACCATCAGGCCCCACAGGTGAAAGCCAAGGTTGATGCTCCGATTCATATGTAATTTGGTCAGTTCGTAGATCGTATCGAAGCGGAATAGCTCACTATGCTCCGCCTCTCCCGATTCTAAAGTGTCCATCAGCAATCCGCGCAGCGGTCCACGGAACCATTCGTGCGCCGGAATATCGAAGCCAACCTTTTTGCGTTGCAGAATCGAAGGAGGCAGCTTGTCCTGCATCAGTTCCTTCAGCAGAACCTTCTGCCGCGACCCCTGAACTTTCAGTTTTGCGGGTAGTCCAGCGGCAAACTCAATGAGTCGGTGATCCAGGAACGGCGGGCGCACCTCAATGGAATGCGCCATGCTCATACGGTCCGACTTCACCAGGATGTCGTCCGGCAGGTAGCACTCCTGGTCAAATTTCATGTAGGGGCCAAGTCCGTTCCCCGGCAGCGCGGCCTTCAGGCCGGAAAGCAGCCACGCAAGTGCGCCCGGCAGAGGCATTCTTACCAGCGCCGCCTTTTCCGACTCGGAGAACGTCCCGTTCCAGAAGACGTGGCCTTCCTCGGCCGGCAACAGGCTGCCTTCGAGCAGCCGCTTTATCTTGTAGTCGAGCCCAATTTTCTCGTCGGAGGCCGGCCATGCACGCATTCCGTCAATCAGCCTGCGAATCACGGCCTCGGGCAGCAGGCGTACGCGCCTTGCGATGCGATTGGCCCGGTAAGTCAGGTAGCCGCCGAAAATCTCGTCCGAGCCCTCGCCGCTGAACGCCACCGTGCAACTCTGCCGGGTCAGCTTTGAGAGGAACCACACCGGCAGCGCGCCGGAGTCCGCGCTTGGCTCGTCGGAGTAGTATGTCAATTCCCGGATCGCGCCCTGCAAATCCTGGTCCAGGTTCAGATCCAGCTGCTCGTGCCGTGTCCCATAGTGCCGGGCCACCTCGGCAATGTAATCCGACTCGTCGAAGCTGCGGCCCCGGAACGAAATCGAGAAGGTCCGCAGCGGCTCCCGCGAGGCCCGCGAGGCATAATGCAGGATCGTCGACGAATCCACACCGCCGCTCAGCCACACGCCCAGCGGCACGTCGGAAAGCATCTGCTCCGCCACGGATTCAGTCAGCAGCCGGTCCAGTTCCTCTTTCGCCTCGTCGAGCGTAATCCTGTTCGGCTCAATCTCCGGCACCTGCCAATAGCACTCGGTGCGGATTTTTCCGTTCCGCCACTCCATCCAGTGGCCGGGGGCCAGCTTCTCCACGCCTTCCACGAGCGTCCACGGCGCGGGCACGTAGTTCATTGAGAGGTAGCAGTCCAGCCCCTGCAGGCTCAGCCGCCGCTCAAATTCGGGATGGATGAGGATTCCCTTCAGCTCCGAGGCAAACAGCAGGTCCTCGCCCTGCCGGGCCACATACAGTGGCTTAATACCCACGCGGTCGCGTCCCAGCACAAGGCGTCGCCGGCTCTGCTGCCACAGCGCCACGCCGAACATGCCGCGCATCCGCTCAAAGCAGCCCGTGTCCCACTCCAGGAACGCATGGAGCACGGTTTCGGTGTCGCAGGTGGATGCAAAACGGTGCCCCAGCCCTGCCAATTCCTGCCGCAGTTCCAGGTGGTTATAAATTTCCCCATTAAATACAATGACCGTGTCGCGGTCCGGCGAGTAAATCGGCTGGTCTCCGGCGGAAAGGTCCAGAATCTTCAGCCGCGCCGCACCCAGGCTGCACAGCGGGGAGTGATGGGTGCCCTGCTGGTCCGGACCCCGGTGCAGCAGTGTCATCGCCGCGTCTCGAATTCGCTCCGGCGGAGCGTACCACTCCTTGGTTGTGTAACCAACTATTCCGCACACAGGCATACCGCCTTGTTGCGGGGGGTCACATGGCTTGCAGTAACCAGCATTGCCCGACGATAGCACACCGCGCCAGTCGGCGTGCATGAAGTTTTATGAAGAAGGTACACAAATCCTCGTTCCCAATGGCGCCAGCCAACTCGTCCATACTGGCGTCCACAACGGGAAGGTTGAGCTAAGTCCTATGCTCCCAGCACGTTTTCGTAGGAATTCTGCTCCAGCCAGTGCAGGGCGTCGCGCATGACCTGCTCAAAGTCGTTGATGGACCCATCGGCCAGGCGCAACACGTACCGGGGCTCGCGCTCGTCTTCCAATTCCACAATGGGCGACAGTGCGGCCAGACCCTCCTCCGGCATGGTTTCTTCCATGATTGTACCGGAGACACCGATTTCCATCCCCTCCCGGAAGTTGTAGGTCACCCCGATTTCGCGCCGATGCAGCTTGCTGAAGGCCTGCTGAAAATTCTCCACCCGGGAGTATGCCTCAAACATGGTCAGCGCGCCCGCAATCTCCTCTTCATCCACATAAACCCGTATCGGTCCGCTGGCAGTCCTGACCCACAGTTCCAATCCTTTGCAGAACTGCTCGCTGAAGTCGTCCGCGCCATCGTGCTCCGGAGGGCGGGTTACATCCACTGCGAGCACGGCGTTGATCCGCACCCGGCTCCGCAGCGCGTAGCTGTGCAGTTCCATGTCGCAGTGATTCCGGCGCAGGATCACCGCATCGGGTTTCTCAATCAGAGTTCGCAGTTTGCTGCTGGCCGGTCGAATTCTGGCGACGTGCAACTCGAGCGCTGGCATGTATATTCCTCAATTCCGCAAAGGCTTACCCGTTTTCAGGGTATAGCGAATTCGCTCCTGCGTCTTCTGTTCTCCACAAAGCGACAAAAAAGCCTCGCGCTCCAGATTCAGCAGATAGTCCTCACCAACAGGAGATCCAGGCGTAAGTGTGTTTCCGCAAAGAATATGTGCCGCGCCGGTGGCCACTTTTACGTCGTGGTCGCTGATGTACTCCCCGCGGCGCATCATGTGAATTCCGAGTTTCAGATTGGCCAGCGCCGCATCGCCCCCGGCCGGAATCGTTCTCATTTCCGGAGCTGAATAACCAGCTTCCGCCATGGCAACCGCCGTGTCGCGAGCTTCCATCAGTACCCGTTCGCGATTCATTGTAATGTGGTCGGGCGCAGCCAGCAGGCCCAGTTTTCGTGCCTCCTCTGCCGAAGTAGATACCTTCGCCATGGCGATGGTTTCAAACGCGGTTCGCAGCGCATCCTGGTATTCCAGCGAAAGCGCAAACCGTGCCGGGGCATCTGCGGGCGAAATCCTGGACGCAGCCCGGGCCGCGTCAAAGGCGCGCAGCGCCATTTCCTTGGTGCCGCCTCCGCCCGGAATCAGTCCGACACCCACCTCCACCAGCCCCATGTAAAGCTCAGCGTGGGGTTGCCGCCGCGCGGCGTGCAGGCTCATCTCCGTGCCGCCGCCCAGGCACATCCCGAACGGCGCCGCCACGACTGGCCGCGGGCAGAACTTGATGGCCTGGGTCATCCCCTGGAAGCCGCGAATCGCCAGGTCGACCTCGTCCCACTCGCCTTCCTGCATCGCCAGCAGCAGTTGCATCAGGTTTGCGCCCACGGCAAAGTCGCTGCTGTCGCCCGAAATCACAAACCCGCGAAAATTCTTTACCCAGCGCCCATCCGGATGCAGCGCCTCGGTGACCAGCGAAACAATGTCCGTGCCGATTGCATTTTTCGGCGAGTGCAGCGCCAGCAGCGCGACGTCTTCGCCCATGTCCAGCAGCGAGCAGCCGGGGTTTGTCTTCAGCGCGCCGCGCGTGCGCCGCAACAGCGCCGCCGAGGCATAGCCCTCCGGCAGCGGCACGGGTATCTCGGCCTTTTGGGTGGGATCAAAGACCATTGCCCGGCCGGCCTCATCCCGATACCAGCCGGCAAAGCCAGCCGCCAGCAGTGCTTCCGCCTGGGCGCTGACATGCGCGCCGTCGGCCTTCAGCCGGGTGCACACATCGGCCATGCCTACGGCATCCCACATCTCAAACGGCCCCAGCTCCCAGTTGAAGCCGGTCCGCATCGCCCGGTCGATCGATGCGGCGGAATCGGCAATCTCCGGCAGGCAATCCGCCGCGTAATTCCAGACTCCTGTCAGCAGCGGCCACAGGAATCCCGCAGCCTTGTCTTTCCTGGGGTCATTGGCCAGCAGCAGCCGCAACCGTTCCGCCGTGGTCGCGGCATTCTTTGCCATTTCCACGGAGGGAAACGCAGGCCGTTCCGCGGGCTTGTATTCGAGGGTCCGCCAGTCCAGCACCAGCCGGTTCCGCTTCGGATCCGTCGCTCCCAGATCCTTTTTATAGAAGCCCTGCCCGGCCTTGTCGCCGATCCATCCGCGCTCCAGCATGGAACGAATGAACCCGGGCAGGCCTGCATCCGCACTGCCCGTCAAACGCGCAAAATTCCCCGCCACATGCGCCAGCACGTCAATACCGACCATGTCTGCCAGCCGGAAAGTCCCGGTCCGGGGCCAGCCAATCGCCGATCCGGTCAGCGCATCCACCTCCTCGATCGTCAGTCCCTGCAGCTGCATCAGCCGCACTGCTTCGAGCATCGCAAAGGTCCCGATCCGGTTGGCGATAAAGTTCGGCGTATCGCGCGCAAGCACCACCGATTTGCCGAGCCTGCGGTCGATGAACCGCGCCAGCGCCGCGACCCGCTCTCCATCGGCCTCCGGCGTCGGAATCACCTCGGCCAGCCGCATGTAGCGTGGCGGATTGAAGAAGTGCGTCCCAAACCATCGCCGCCGAAGCTCCGGAGCCAGCTTTGCCGCAATGGACGCTACCGGCAGCCCGCTGGTATTCGTCGTCATGAGTGCTTCGGGGTGAAGGTGGGGTGCAACGCGTTCCAGCAGCGCCTGCTTGATCTCCAGATTCTCGGCGACAGCTTCGATGATCCAGTCGCAGGTCTTGAGTCTTGCCAGATCATCTTCAAAATTGCCGGCTTCGATCAGCGTCGCCCGCTCCGGCACAAAAAAGGCTGCAGGCCTGCCTTTCAGCAGAGCAGCGATGGCATCCGTTGCCAGGCTGTTGCGCTGCGCGCGGTCACTGCCTGCCTTTGCCTCACTCAAGACCCGATCCAGCAGCAGGACGGGAATTCCCGCGTTCGCCAGGTGAGCGGCAATCCGCGAACCCATCACGCCCGCCCCGAGCACCGCCGCGCGGCGAATCAAAGGGAGGTCAGGATACTGTGGAGCGGGGATCGCTTGGTTGGAGTTCATGGCCCTTCGTCGCCACCTTACATTGTTCCCCTATGCCGTGGTCAACCGTTTTGGTGTGGGTGGGTACAGATAATCAATATCGAACCGGCTATCTTTGGTCAGCGTGGCTCGGCTACCCCGAGGCGGCGCAGAACTTTCGTGCGCCGCTCCGGCAAACGGTTTAAGCTGTTGCCGCAAGGGAGGGTTCCATGCACAGACCGATTGGCATCTTTGTTGCCGGCGTTATTCTGCTCATCTCCGGATTGCTGGGCATCTTCACCTTCAGCCTCGGCGTTCTCGGCACCATGTCGATCCCCTCCGCGCAAATGCCCGCGATGCCTGCCGTCCGTGACGTGGAGTATGTGACCGAAGGCATCTTCGCGGTCATCTCCGCGTTTTACTGCTGGGTCGCCATCGATCTCTTCCGCATGCGTTCCTGGGCGCGTTACGCCACTATAGTTCTCGCTGCGCTCGGCGCCTGTTTCTGTGGCTTTTCCGCCGTAATGATGATGCTTCTGCGGCATATGCCGCTGCCCAGCCCCAGTCTTCCGCCCAGGCTGCTGCATGAGCTCTTTGTCGGTCTAGCCATCTTCTACTTCGTGCTGGCCGCGATTTCGCTTTTCTGGGTCATTTACTTCAATCGTGCGAGCGTTCGCACGGCCTTCATGCAGGCGGCGGCCCACCGCAAGGGCGAGGACGCCTACAGCGGCGTCATCCTGCCCAACCGCCGGCAGCACGAGGTCATCGGTCTTGCCCAGGTCATCGTCTGGGTTGTCGCTGTGCTCTTTCTTCTGGGCGGCGCCAGCATGATCGTCCTCATGCTGCTCCGCATGCCCATGTTTCTGTTTGGCTGGGTGGCCACGGGAGCCGCTGCCTTCCTGATCGAGATACTCTGTGCGTGTCTGATGGTCTACGGTGGCATTGGGTTAATCTTCCACTGGCGCGGCGGATGGTTGCTCGCTGTCATCCTGCAGCTCTATTCGCTGCTCTCGGTCATCCTGTTGCTTGTTCCGGGCTACCCGGCGCGCCTGTTCGCCGCCAGCCAGATGCTCACGGCGCGTCTTGCTCCGGGCGCTGCCGTTGCCCCTGCCAATCCCGCATTTCTTGTCGCCAGTTCGGCGGTCGGGGGCCTTGTCGCGCTCGGAATTCTTGTCGCGCTCGTTCGTTGCCGGCAAAGCTACCTCTCCTGATCGCTTCTGCTGCGTCAAATAGACACCGCATAGACTTGCTCGTATCGTGGGTCTTGAGGGAGTCGCTCCCGCGTGGTCGTAAATGGCCCTGGGGCGCTTTTTGCACCTTGGAGTTCCGCTATCGTGCAGTTTTTCGCTCCTGCACGAGTTGCAGCAGTTGCGGTTGCCCTTCGCTGTCAGCGGTTTCAAACCTACGCAGCCCCGGCATCCAGCCGGGCGACAATTGATCTCTTATGGATGGTTCGTTTTCAGGAGTGGGAGGCTCCGCCGCAATGCAGATCGCAATCGTCATTCTCGCAGCAGGGAAGGGAACACGCCTCAAATCAAAGCGTGCCAAGGTGCTGCATCAGATCGGTGGCAAAACGCTCCTGCAGCATGTGGTCGACGCCGCCAGCCAGGTCGTGCCGCCCCATGACATCTTCGCTATCGTCGGTCATCAGGCCGAAAACGTGCAGGCATCCGTCCAGTCGCGCGGAATCCGGTTCGTCCTGCAGGAGCAGCAGTGCGGCACCGGCCACGCCCTGCAGTGCGCCGAGCGCGCCACCCGCGGCTACGAGCACGTCATCGTTCTCTCCGGCGACGTTCCCTTGCTCCGGCCCGAAACCATCATCGCCCTGCGTGACTTTCACATGCAGGAGCACCCGGCCATGACCATCCTGAGCGCCAACGTGGACCACCCGGAAGGCTATGGCCGAATTGTCCGCAAACATCCCGGCAAGCCGGAAGTCACCGCCATCGTCGAGCAGAAATCCCTCCGCTCCGGCCAGGAAAAAATCCATGAAATCAACTCCGGAATCTATGCGTTCCGGCGCGAAACCCTGTATGACTTCATCAACGATCTGAGCGACGAAAATCCCCACAAGGAGCTCTACCTCACTGACATGGCTCGCATCCTCTCCCGCGCCGGCGAGCGTGTCGTGGCCATGAACGCCGCCGACCCGGTGGAGATTCTCGGCGCCAACACCATCCCGGAAATGATGGACCTCGATCGCGCCATGCGCATGGAAATCGCCCGCCGCCTGATGCTCAACGGCGTTGTCATCCAGCGCCCTGGCACGGTTGTCATTGACTCTACCGTCGACGTCGGCCCCGACACTATCATCGAACCGTATGCCCAGTTGCTCGGCGCCACCCGGATCGGCAGCAACTGCCGCATCCGTTCGTTCTCCGTGCTCGAAGACGCCATCCTCGACGACCACGTCACCGTGCGCCAGAGCTGCGTGATTACCAACTCCCACATCGGCCCGGGCGCTATCCTGGGTCCATTCGCACACGTGCGTCCCGGTTGCTTTATCGGCGAAAACGCCCACGTCGGCAACTTCGTTGAGACCAAGCAGGTGCGTATGGGCAAGGGCTCCAAGGCCAATCATCTTACCTACCTGGGAGATGCCGAAATCGGGGCGGGCTGCAACATCGGCGCCGGCACCATTACCTGCAATTACGATGGCCAGCTCAAGCACCGTACCGTGATCGGCGACGGCGTCTTCATCGGCAGCGATTCCACCCTGGTCGCGCCGCTGGTCATCGGCAACGGCGCCTACGTGGCCGCGGCTTCCTGTATCACGGAGGATGTTCCCGAGGATGCGCTCGCGCTCGGACGGCCCCAGCAGACCGTGAAGCAGGGATGGGCCGCCCGCCGGCGCGCCCAACTTGAGTCCCGCAAAGTTGCCGGTTAGAGGGGTTCGGGAGAGGTGCAGGGAAAAGGATCGCGCTTCCGTGCCGTTTTCGTAAAAGGGCGGCTCCCTGTTCCATCCCTTTCGTGAGTTTTGAATCCGGCCGGAGCGTTCGCCGCCGGATTCCGCGTTGTCCACCCCGGATGGCGATCTTCTAGGCCGCGTGCTCGCGGCGTTTCTGCAGCGCCGCGACTGCCTGCCGCAACCGGAGCCTGGCTCCCATCAGCGAGCGTGCGACCTCCGCCTCTGGCCGGTCCATCAGCCGTGCGATTGCCGCCGCCCGGTAACCCTCCACGTCACTCAGCAGGAAAATCAACCGCTCCACCGAGGGCAGCTCCCGCAGCGCCTCTTCCAGGTCGGTCCTCAGAATGTTGCCGCGTGGCTGCAGCGCGGCGCCCGGCTCCGGAGCATCACCCACCTCAAGCTCGCCCAGCACACCGTCTGCCCGCAGCTCCTCCAGCAGCGATGCGTCCACATCCCCGCCGTCCGGAGCCGCCTTGCTCGCAAATGCCCGTGTGAAGCAGCGCACCAGCAAGTCTTCTGCCGCCAGTTCATTGCCGGTCATGTAATAGGCCAGGGCAAATGTCCGGTGCCTGTGGCTGTCGTAAATATCTCGCCGTATCTGGTCGATATTTCTATCAGCCGTTTGTCGGGCCACCGCCTTGGGTTCTTGCTTTCCCAAAATGGAATGTTCGAAGTCCAGCAATTTCTGCCCCTTACCAAAGTTTCCTTTGCGTTACGTCAGACAAAAACAATCTATTTGCCAAGGGAGTCCCATTTTTGACAGGACGTGGTACCTTTTGAGTCCATGGAGCAGCCAGTTGCCAATCAATTTGCCGATAGAATACTCCAGTAAGATACACCTATCATATGCATGCGGCGTTTTCATCGTCGCGGAGCGTCATCAGGATGGCTTCTAGCCGTATCTTGGTCGTCGATCAGGAGCCTTATACGCGGGCCGTGATCGCGACCATGCTTGAGAAGTCGAATTATTTCCCCGTGGTCGCCACCAATGGCCACGAGGCGATGGCTCGTCTCGAGCAGGATGCTCCCTTCGACGTCGTCCTCTCCGACATCATGATCAATGGTGTCGATGGCATCGGTCTACTCGATAAACTCCGCGAAATTCACCCCGACACACCCATGGTCATGGTCACCGCCATGCAGGATGTCGGCGTCGCAATCTCTGCGATGCGCCGCGGAGCTTACGACTATCTCCTCAAGCCCTTTGCCCGCGAACAGCTGCTGGCAACCATTGAACGCGCCCTCGATTACCGGCGTCTCGTCCAGCAGAATTCCATGTACCGGCAGAACCTGGAGGAACTCGTCTCTGCCCGGACGGAAATGCTGCGTCAGGCCATCAACGACCTTGAACGCTCGTATGACATCACCCTCGAGGCGCTTGGCGACGCCCTCGATCTGAAGGACGCGGAGACCGAAGGGCACTCCAAGCGCGTGACCGCCTATACCATCGCCCTTGCCCGCCACATGGGCGTTCCCGACGCCCAGATGCGCATCGTCGCCCGCGGCGCGTTTCTCCACGACATCGGCAAAATGGCGATTCCCGACGCCATTCTACTCAAGCCGGGCCGCCTCGATCCCGGCGAAACGACGATCATGCGCGAGCACTGCCTTCGCGGCTATCAGATCCTGCGCAAGATTCCCTTCCTGCGCGATGCCGCCGAAATCGTCTACAGCCATCAGGAGCACTTCGACGGCTCCGGCTACCCGCGTGGCCTGCACGGCGACCAGATTCCCCTCGGAGCCCGCATCTTCGCCGTCGCCGACACCCTCGACGCCATCACCTCCGACCGCCCCTACCGCCGCGCCAACTCTTTTGACGCCGCCCGGCGCGAAATCCGCCGATGTTCCGGCACTCAGTTCGATCCGGCTGTCGTCGATGTCTTTCTCCGCATCCCAGATCAGATATGGAGAGATCTTCAGGCGGAGATCCTTCGCCAGACCCGGTTCTCGCCGCTCTTCTTCATCGGTGACCACCGCGATTTCCTCATCTGAGACCTGTTAACCATACTAGGGAGGCACCCATGACTGTGCTCAGCGCCAGCGCCGTCGAGCAGAAGCTCGGAACCCTCAAGGGCTGGAAGCTCGAAGGCGCGGAAATTGTCCGCCATTTCGAATTCCCCACCTTTCCCGCCGCCATCCGGTTCGTGAACCAGGTCGCGGAAAAGGCTGAAGCCGCCAACCATCACCCCGACATCGACATTCGCTATAACAAGGTCCGCCTCGCCCTCGTCAGTCACGACGCCGGCGGCCTCACCGACCGGGATTTCGGCCTCGCCGCCGCCATTAACCAACTCGCCTAGCGCAGCTCGAATTTGTCAGATCCCGGGCGCGCGGCTCCCAAAGATAATATGACGGAGCCCCACATCTGCCCGTCTTCGTGAGATGCGGGTTCCACCCTCTTAAACATCAATCACCCGGCGCCTCCCCGGTTAACGAGCCACTCCCAGCGGGAATGGCGCACAACGTGCGCGATCGCCCGTGCGGTCAGCACCCCTTGACATTCGACCTGAGCCAATCCTATTTTGAGTCGAATGTCGATTAGAAACCCCAACTCCCAGCTCGAACTCCTGCAGGGCACACTCGACCTGCTCATCCTGCAAACCCTCGCCTTCGGCCGCGCCCACGGCCACGCCATCGCACGCTCCATTGAGCTCAAATCCGACGAAGTCCTCCGCGTCGGCCACGGCTCTCTGTATCCGGCCCTCCAGCGCCTGCTCAGGCTCAAACTCATCACCGCCGAAGACGGCATTTCAGAAAACAACCGCAAGGCCCGCTTCTATCGCCTTACCGCCAAGGGCCACAGCGTCCTGCATGCGGAAACCTCCAAATGGCAGCGCTTTTCCGAGGCCATCGCCCGCGTCCTCCAGCCACTGCCCGAATAACCTCCGCCCGGAGCCTTGCTCATGAACTTCTTCCGTCGCCGCCAAAGCCGACTCCAGCAGGAAATCGAGGCACACATCGCTTTCGAGATCGAAGAAAACCTCGAGGTCGGCATGTCCCCGGAAGAAGCCCGCCACGCGGCGACGAAAAAATTCGGCAGCCCGCAGCTCACCGTCGAGCGCTCCCGCGAAATCTGGGGCCTCGTCTGGCTTGAACGGCTCCTGCAGGACCTCCGCTACGCTCTCCGTACGCTCAAAAAATCGCCCGGCTACACCGCAACCGTCATCCTCACGCTCGCCGTCGGCCTCGGCGCCACCGCCACCATCCTCGCCGTCGTCGACTCCGTCCTTCTGCGCCCCGTCGCCATCCCCCACCCCGAGCAGCTCGTCATGGTGCAGGGACAGAACAACACTTTGCTGGCAGACTCTCAAATCGAAGACCTAAGCCATCAGAGCCGGATCTTCTCAGCCGTCAGCGCTTACTCCACAGGCCTCAAGCCGGTCGTCACGCCGAGCAGTACGCGCGTATCTCTGTTCGCAAAGGTTACGCCAGACTTGTTCAAGGCGCTCGACGTTCACGCCCTGCGCGGCCGCCTGTTCCGCCACGCCGATACCTCCGCTCCCGTGGTTGTCCTCAACTATGCTTTCTGGCATGACTGGCTGCACGCCAAACCGGGTATCGTCGGCTCCACCATCAAAATAGGTGGCAAAGAGCAAACTGTCATCGGCATTCTTCCCCAAGGAGTGCACTTTCCATTCGGCCTGTCAGCGCCGTTCGTGTATCTGCCCCTGTCGCATCAGGCGAAGAACCACAACTTCATGAACGGAAACTACGCCTTTGTCATGGCAAGGATGGAGCCCGGTGTCACCCTTCCGCAGGCCCGCGCAGCGGCAGAGAGCGTTCTGGCGCACGACTACCAGGGCGACGGCGTCAGCCCGAAGATGCTCTTCATGCAGTCCTACAAAACCTACCTCGTCGGCAACATGCAAAAGCCACTGTTCGCCCTGCTCGGCGGTGTCCTCGTCCTGCTGCTCATCGCCTGCGCCAACGTCGCCAATCTGCAAATCGTCCGCTCGCTCGAACGCATGGAAGAAATGCACGTCCGCTCCGCGCTCGGAGCCAGCTTCGCCCGCCTACTGCAGCAACTCATAACAGAGAGTGTCGTCGTCGCCTTCTCCGGGGCCTTGCTCGGCGCGGCTATCTCCTTTGCCGCCATTCACGCCATCAAGGCAGCCTATGAAGACGCCTACGCCCGCTTTCAGCATCTCGCCCTGCACCCCGTGGTCTTCCTCACCATGGCGCTGCTCGCGCTGGCAGTCGGAATCCTCGCATCGCTCGCTCCTGCCTTTCATGTTCGCCGCCAGACCATGGCCTCCACTGTCAGGCAGCGCACCACGCCGCGCACCCGGCTCTCCAGCGCGCTCGTCGCACTGCAGGTCGCGCTCACCTGCGTCTTATTGGTTGTCTGCGGCCTTTTTGTCCGCACCTTTGTCGCGCTGCAGCACGTCCAGCTTGGCTTCAATCCCCATCACCTCACCGAGCTGGTTCTCCTGCCACAAGACACGCACAAGTCGCCCACCTTCTACCGGGAGACGGACGCCGAACTTCTGCACCGATTCCAGGCTCTTCCCGGCGTGCAAGCGGCTGCTCTGCAAAGCTCTCTGCCATTTTCCAGATACCAGTTCTATATGAGTTCGAGCACAGATGTCAGCACACGCCCATTTCGCAATGGCGATTCGGCGTCCTACAGCATCGTCAGTTCCAACTTCGTCACGGCCAGCGGAATCCACCTGCTGCAAGGCCGCGGCTTCCTGCCCAGCGACGATGGCAGCAAAGCCATCGTCGTTCTCGTCAATCAGGCCTTCGTTCACAAATTTCTCACTGGCCATAACCCCATCGGCGTCAACATCAAGATGCACTCCGATCCCGGCGACAAACCCTCCGACAAGCCTCTTCGGGGAAACATGACCATCGTCGGTGTCGTTCAAAACGAACTGCAGGGCGGCGATCTCGGAGCAGCCTTCCAGCCCATGGTCTATCTCGACTACGCGCAGCTTCCCGCCAAGTCCGGCTTTCTCTCCGTCTTCACCATCTGCTCACAGTTCGCCATCCGCTCCACCCTGCCGCAGGGCGTTCTTCGCAACGAAATCCGCGCGACCCTCAAGCGCGTCGCTCCAGACATGGCTGAGATGGAAATACAGCCTATGGAGCAGGGCATCGCCAGCTCCCTCAGCCAGCGCCGCCTCGCCCTCCGCCTCGTCTCCAGCTTTGGTGCCGTCGCCCTTCTGCTGTCGGCCATCGGCATCTACGGCGTGCTGGCCTACGCCGTCACCCTCCGCCGCAAAGAGATCGGCATCCGTATGGCCCTCGGCTCCTCGCGCACCGGTGTCATCCATCTGGTCCTCCGCAAGGCCGCATGGATGGTCCTCTTCGGCGTCCTTCCCGGCATGGCCGGAGCATGGTTCGCGGGCCGCGCCGTCAAATCCTTCCTTTTCGGCGTCACCCCGCTCGATCCCATGACCGAAACCGCCGTCGCCCTCGCCCTGCTTCTCGTCGCCGCCCTCGCCGCCTCCATCCCTGCCTGGCGAGCCGCCCGCGTCGATCCGATGGAGGTGCTTCGCACCGAGTAACGGGCGGGGGAAGTCACCAGTGTGGAACAACCCATCGGCGGTATAGGCCAAATTGCCGGGAATTACCCCTCAAATTGGTATTCTGAAAGTAGGTGGGCATGAAAAGAAGGCTGCTGAAGCCACGCCATTCCTTTCGTCTCTGCATGCCAACTCGGGGAGGTTTTCACAGTAAATCCCCGCGAAATCACCAGTCAGTCATTTAGATTCAACTATTTCCATACAAGAACGGCGCGAGTTCATCAATCCATAATGAGTGGTCGACATCATGGAATCAATAGCTTACGCACAAAAAACCATGGGGCCTTGGAAGCATATGTTCTATGTTTGCGCGCCGAAGCGGCTGCTATCTTCAGTAAATCGCGTCGCTTTCCTCCGGCGAGCTAGCTGTCGCCGGGTCACCCCGATGCCCGCGATTCTTCACAAGTGTCGTCAGGGCCTTACGATTCCAAACAGCCAGCGCAAAACAGCCTACGATCGCGCCGCCGACAAGCAAAACGCCGGTCCCAACGCCGGAAATCTTGCCTTTTACCACTTTCTGTGGAGCGTCTTCCGTCCTTGGTAGGTTCTCTTTGGAGGTAAGTTCTTTATTTTGAATGGCAGAATTCATAGTTTGAAAATTTTGTATTTTTGCTTGCGTTGGAATTCATTTCAACGTATATTTAATTCATCCGAGGTCGCTGACCAAGGATGTGAGATCAGAGCAGAAGTTTTGGAGCCCAGGACAGAGTCTGATCGTCTAACCAATGTGAGAGGTGGATCAAGTCCAATCTCACCATCCATGGATGGAGCCAAAGCTCTCCTGGATGCCAAAAATTTATAAGTTGCGTCACTGGCCTCCCGGCACGAACTTAACTCGTTCGTGCCGTCTTTTTTTCTACTCGACGCGCCGGTTCTAACAACCCCGCCCATTCTGACTGCGCTCCAGGGCAATGGCTCCCATTTCAAGGCTACAATGGAATCAGGGATTCATCATCTCCACCCCGCAAGAGGAGGGGGCGTCACGGTTTCGACGGGATTGGATGGGTCAAAGAGGCATGCCGGGGTGTGGGCACCCGTAATCGCTCGCAAAACAATACTTGCCAACAATAATCTGGCACTCGCAGCTTAATTAAATAAGTTGCCGTCCTCCGAGGCTTCGCCTGCGGGCCGAGGCAGGACGTCATACAGCAGGCTGGTTCCCTGGGCTGGGTCTGGGCCATGGGGATGAGATCCACGGACTAGCATTCTGCGTATCTTGTCGCTTCTAAGCGCAGAGTGCGAAACCCTCCGGAAGCGACTGAGCATGGAGTCTCTTTGTCGATGCCAGTTTCGGACGCGGGTTCGACTCCCGCCGCCTCCACCAGCATTAAATCGTTTATATTGAGTAATTTATAAAATTGTGGATTTTCCATGTACGATACGCGTACGATAGCTCCATTATGCTTACGCTCTATCGTCGCCATTTGAAGCGCTGCTCGAAGACCGATGACCGCTACTGGAAGCGCTGTTCCTGCCCCATGTGGGTCGAAGGAACGGTCAACGGAACCTACATCCGTCGCAGCCTCCAGACCGCCAGCTGGGAACGCGCTCAGAATCTTGCCCACGAGATTGAGAGCGCCGACGACCCAAAGGCCGCGCCTGAAAAGAAAGAAGAGCCCGTCACTATTAAGCAGGCGGTTGATGAATACCTGGCTGACGCACGGGCGCGCAATTTGGCAGAGTCCACACTCAGCAAACTGGAGACGATCTTCCGAAAGCAGTTTCTTGCCTGGACAAAGTCAGAGGGCTACACCCTGCTGCGCGAACTGGATTTGCGTGCCGTTCAATCGTTTCGGGCGACATGGAGAGATGGTGGACTGGCCAAGAAGAAAAAGCAGGAACGTCTTACGGGGTTCTTCTGGTTCTGCATCCGCGCCGGCTGGATCACACAGAGTCCGACGCTTAATCTCAAGCGCATTACTGTACAGCAGATGCCAACCGACTATTTTCCACGCGAGGAATACAACGAGATCATTGATGGCACCTACCGTCTCGATGACGGGCTGGAGCGCGGCTATGACGTGGAAAAGCGCGGACAGCGCATCCGTGCATTGGTGCAGTTGTTGCGTTGGAGCGGTCTGCGCATTCGCGATGCCGTGACACTTGAAAGAGCACGCCTGCAGTCGAATGACGACCTCCTGCTCTATCAAGCCAAGACGGGCGTACCCGTCTATGTTCCCCTCCCGCATGAAGTTGCCGAGGATCTTCGCAATGTCCCTGAGGGGCCAAAGCCGAACCCGCGCTACTTCTTTTGGAGCGGGAACGGCGATCCGAAATCGGCGGTGGCAGACTGGCAGCGCGCCTTTCGCCGGTTGTTCGAAGTGGCCGGACTGGAGAGTCCGGACGGAACGCGGAAGCGTTGCTTCCCCCATATGTTCCGCGATACCTTCGCTGTCGAAATGCTGCTGGCTGGAGTACCGATTGATCAGGTCTCGATTCTGCTGGGACACAAGAGCGTAAAGATTACCGAGAAGCACTACGCGCCCTTCGTGAAGGCGCGACAGGAACAACTTGCGGCGAGTGTCCGGCAGGCGTGGCAGGAAATGGAACCAAAACCGCCGAAATCCCCGAAGAAAGCTCGTGCGGCAAGTTCATCCGGCCCGGCGCTGGTGTACTCGAATCAAGACACTCTCCGGAATGCGTAGGTTGCAGTAGCCGCGCTTCTTCCTGGTTTCCGGTGATCCCCATTTAAGTACGCCGGGTTCATTAACGAAAAACTGCCGGACGGACTTTTCGCTCATCCCCCATTGCCGGGCAACTTCCGGCACGGTGAAATGCCGCTCCAGCGCGACAGAGTGAGACGCATCGGCGTCATCCCCTAAGCTTATCCGCGCCGTTGGGCGGCTGCGACCTTCAAATGGAATCAGCCGAAGCGACTCGTTTTCGTTTTCTTTCTCCTGGATTTCGAGCTTCCTCATCTCAAGACCTCAATCAACGGATGCTGATGTTTGGAGATTCACTCGGAACCGCAGAATCTGTCTAATGAAAAATAGGGAGCCCGTTATTCCTGCCATGCATAACGGGTTTATTCCAGCAACCGTCATTGGGCAGGACGCATCAAATAATGAGATCAACTGATCGATTGATCCCTGCGCGCACCCGGCGGTGGGATTCCTTCTTCATTTCTTCCGTTCACTGTTGCTGCCTTGCGTTCTCCGTCGGAGGGCAGCCATGCTTCTTCCAGAAATGCGGTTGGTGCAGTCAAGCATTGTCCTGGCCGAGGAACTTCACTTCTCCAGAGCCGCCGTGAGGCTGAGCGTGGATCAGTCCACACTTACGAAGCGGATCCTCGAATTGGAGGGCCTGCTTGACGTTCGCCTCTTCGAGCGAAATCACCAAGTGGTCGAACTAACAGACGCTGGCGCAAAGTTTGTCGAGCACGCGCGCAAGGGGGTCGCCCATATTGAAGACGCCGTGACAGCCGCCAGGGCCGTGCCACGGGGAGCAGAAAATGTTCTCAACATCGGGCGATCAGCATACGCCGATCCATGGCTGGCCTCTGTCATTCGCTCTGTTCACTTGCCGCTTTATCCGGGGATTCGAATCAACTGGTCAAGCAGTTACTCCCATGAAGTGGCTCGCGATGTGGTCGGCGGAACGCTTGATCTTGGGCTGACCACAGGAGTTCCCGAAATACGCAATCTCACTTGCCTCAAGCTGGCCGAGCATCCGTTTTACATCGCGATGTTGTCCCGTGACCCGCTGGCTGCGAATCGCGAGGTGCGGCTTGCCGAATTGCAAAGCCGCACATGGGTCATGTTTTCACGGCAAGTTAGCCCTTACATGTATGACGCGATCATGAGCGAAACGAAAAAGGCTGGCGTTGCCCCTTCCGACTTGCACCATGTCACCGGAGCTGTAGAGGCTGTTCCTCTGATTCTGGAATGCGGTGGACTCGCGTTTCTCACTCGGACAGGCGCATGGCGTATCGCGCGGGACGGCATCACCATGCGTCCGCTCGTTGAAGAAAACCTGAAGCTCGTCACCCATCTCGCCGCCCGCGCAGACACAAAATCCCGGCTGGTAAGAGAGTTCGTGAAGGCGACAGCGCGCAAGCTGGAGAGCCTGCGGAAACCAGTGCAGCCGCGATTGCCCCTGAGCGCCTGACGGATGAGCAGGCGCTTTATCGAATTGCTTCAGGCTGGTAAATCCCTAATCTCAATGTTCAAAGGACCTTCGGTGCCGCATTTCGGGCAATGCACAATCCCTGAACTGATCTCCCTGTCTCCAACCTCTTCTCGCTTTCGTGCGTGGCCGCATTGGCTACAGATGTGGAGATGAACCAGGCTAGAGTCATTCTCATCCAAGGTATCTTCATTGTTCATGACCTTAAAGCTCCTGCATCTTCAACAAAGGTCTTAATCCTTAAATGATTCATTCCATGTCCAAAAAGACTCGCTTTTCACAACTCTTTAGCACGCAACTTTGGCGTTATGGCTGAACTAAACCAAGACGGCAGCTCAGGTCGGCCAGTATCACCGCTGCAACCGTTGAGCAAACGCCGACTGACGCAGTATCCCCGTAAAGATTGTGTAGATTTCCGCAGGGGGAGCTCTCAACGGAAGAGACATTAAGCTCGGATAGGCGCCGCAGTGCTTGCCGCAACAATGCAATCCTCAGATGTGAAACTATGATCGCCCCTGTTTTCGAGTATTTAACTTAACCGGCACAACAGGAAAGCTGTTTCACGTCTTTGGTGAAGGTCTGGGCGGTCAGTTTGAGCCCTTCCACCATGGTGAGATACGGGAAAAGCTGATTCGCAAGATCATGGACGGTCATTTGCGCCCGAATGGCAAGCGCTGCTGTCTGGATCAGCTCTCCCGCCTGTGAAGCCACGGCTTGCACTCCCAGCAGCCTGCCGGTCTCTGCATCGGCGACCAGTTTGATGAACCCGCGCGTGTCGAAGTTGGCGAGCGCTCGGGGAACATTCTCCAGTGAGAGAGTGCGGGTGTCGATGCGAAATCCCTCTTCGCGCGCAGCCGATTCGTCCAACCCTACGGTTGCAATCTGCGGATCTGTGAAGACGACGCCGGGAACCACCGATAAATCCAAATGCTCGCTGCCGCCCAGCATATTCACGGCGGCGCGTGTTCCTGCCGCAGCGGCCACATACACATACTCTGGATTGGTGGTGCAATCGCCCGCCGCGTAGATATTCGGGTTAGAAGTGCGCAGAAACTCATCCGCGGGGATTGCGCCGTGTTCGTTGGTCAGCACCCCGGCATGTTTGAGATCAAGGCGTGCGGTATTCGGCCTTCGGCCTGTGGCAATCAGCAGACGATCGCCGACAATGCGCTCGCCGCCGACTTCCAGCATGAACTGGCCGCCCTCGTGTTGGACTCGCTTGATCTCGTTGCCGGCGACGATGCGCATGCCTTCGTCGGTCAGGATTTGCTCGATTGCATCGCCAATCGAGGGATCGCTGTGCGAAAGAATTCTGGAGCGCACGATCAGGGTGACCCGGCTGCCAAGCCGCAAAAAGGCCTGTGACAACTCCAGCGCAACGTAGGAGCCGCCGTACACAATCAAATGTTCGGGCAACTCCTGCGCGGCAAGGGCCTCGGTCGAGGTCCAGTATGGAGTGCTGCTCAATCCGGCGACGGGTG
>JAJYVU010000139.1 GCA_021791875.1 Acidobacteriota bacterium
GGCTCCCGTCCATTTACGCACAGACGGCAGCAGCACCGGATGCCCTTCGAGGAGATGGAAACTGAAGTTCGTTCGTCATTGCTGGATCACCATTTCAGAGTTGGCTGAAAGCTGTAGCGTGGTGGACGGCGCCAGCGGCACATGCATGCTAAAGGGATAGCTGACAGTCACCTCGACGAGGCAGCCGCTCTTGTTCGCAGGCGAGCAACCCGTCGTCGAACCGCTCGGCGTGGTTCCCGGCCAGGTCGTGGTTACCGTGATCAAACTGGGGTTGATGAGGGGTGGTGCAATTCCGCGCAAATAGTCCTGCACGCTCGTGTTGGTGGCAGTGCAGGCGAATTCGCTGCCCGATGTACAGTTGCTCTTCCAATGCGCCCCACGCACAACGGCATATCGCGCCGCCTGCTGGGCGCTGTAGGAAACGTAGTGATACGTGTACATCGCTATCGCGAACCAGGCGATACCGACGATCAGCATCATGAACAAAACAATCGAGATGGCAAATTCCACGAGCGTAGCCCCGCGCTCTTCGCAGTGGGCTTTGATGAGGGCGGCTTTTAGGTTTTGTCTCCGGGGCACATTATTCTCCGCGCATGGTGACCGTGGAGGACATGTTGTAGGAAGAGGGAATTCCCGGCCAGGGAATGAGCGTCTTGTAGGTGGCATTGGCAGTAACGGTGACGTAATAAACCTCGTTCGTGGAGCACGAGAGGGTGCTGGTGCAGCCTGCCGATTGTGCGCTGCCGCTGTTGCACTCGCAGCCGTAGCCGGCAGTCGAGTTGACCCCGGACATGTCCGGAGCGCTGTTGAAGGCGGTACCCATAGCTTCATCGGAGGCATCGATCATGCCTGTAGGGTCGGTTGGGTTCTCTGAGCCGTACAGTGCGCCGGCCTCGGCGGCCCGCACGACGGTGTTGGAGTAATAAAAGGCGCGGCCAAGATCGACGGCTCCCATAAAAAGCACGAGCAGGAGCGGCAGGATCAGCGCCAGTTCGATCAGCGCGGAACCTTTTTCGTGTCGGGCCAGACCTCTGGACATGGGTCTTCGATCCATATTATTTACTCCGTAAGCCCTACAATTTTGGCAGGCGATCCACCGGGCAGCGAAGAGTAATCGTCGTTGATGTAGAAAGATGCATTACCGTTATCGATCACCGATGCGACGTCGAGAATTGTATATGCTGCATTGAGATTTCCGTTTCCATTGATGTAAAGTGGTGCGCCTGCCGCATATATCGCTCCCTGAAAGACCGATTTAGTGTCGCCGTTCAGAATGACAGGACTGGGATCACTTGGATTCTGGTAAAGCAGGATTCCAGCGTATTCGCCCGTGGTAGGTGCTACAAGATTTGCGTCAGAATTGCCGTTTAGCCTCAAAGTTCCGGAGGCAAAATAGAGAGTGACGCCATTCCCTGTTAGTGTGTCATTTCCATTCTCAATGAAGTTACCAGTGAAATAATAGGTGCCGGGATTCAGCGTTACATTTGTATTTCCATTGATTGTGAGACCACCGCAATAAGTTCCAGGACCGAGCGTTTTGCTGGTGTGTCCATTGATGACCATATTGCTATAGTTGCAACCGGTCGAATTCGGCGGCTTGAGGTAGCTCAGCGGATCGGGAAGCGCCGGGGCATGCTCAGTTACGTTCGGGCTGACAGTCGGATTTCCATTTAATAGCGCGGTGCCATGAACGTTGTTTCTGGTCGTTTCGAGCGTCGCGTGGCCATTCACGACGAGCGCATTCGTAGCGTTGGAATCATCGATAGCACCGCAGGAAGCCACAAGACGAGCATTCCCGTTAATCAGAATTGTCCCGGGATCCGTCGCATCTAATGCATTAATACAAAATGGTGAATCCTGGCCAAGGGCCAGGGAAGCCTCGGCACGAGCCGAGAGCAGAACGTGCGGGATGCCCAAGATGCGGCCAAAATATGTCGGCGCCTCCTTCGCCACCACGACTTCCACGGAACCTTTGTCGCCAGAATCCGGATCCTTCGACCCCAGGGCGCAGGGGCCATTATTCAGCGTCAGCGTGAGGCCGGTGGCGCTATTCGATCCCGTACACTGCTTATTCAACGTCACATTGGTATAGCCGTTTTCCGCAAGAGCTTGTTGGGCAGCCGTCTGCATGGCCGTGCAGTCCGCGACGCCATTGCAATAGCTGATTTCCCACGCTCCGGCAAGTGCCGCCGCATCCGCGAGAGACTGCAACTGCTCCTCCTGATAGCGAAGCATTCCGATGTCGATTGCAATTGCTGCAAAGCCGAACAGAACGGGCAAAAGGATAGTAAAAAGCAGCAGTGTTTGTCCCGATTCGTCTCGCAGAGTACGCCAGGAACGGCTTAAGAATAGATGCATCTAATGATTACCCGCAGCAGAATGAGTTCTGCTGCGCTGGGGATGCAAAGCACGAGGACAGGATAGGGCGTGCGACCATAAGTGTCAATTAATTTAAATCTAACATCCCTGTTTGCGCGCATCAAAGACAGGGCGCGCAAGGCGTCGTTGTTTCCTTCCGATGAATATACCAGTCTGTAAGATTAACCCACGGCAGAGTTACTCCGAGTAACACCCTAGAAGATCCCCGGCGGCAGGTTCAGCCCGCCCAGCATCCCTTGCATGCTCTGCTTCAGGATCTCTTCGGCGCGGCGGCCGGCCTCATTTACGGCTGCGGTGATCAGGTCTTCCAGCATTTCCACGTCCGGAGTCGGTCCGCTCAGGCTGGCCACGGCAGCCGGGTCGATCGTCAGCTTGAGGATCTCCTTCTTGCCGTTCATTTTCACGGTCACGGCGCCGCCACCCGACGAGGCCTCCACCACGGTCGATGCCAGCTTGGCCTGCACCTGTTCCTGCATTTCCTTGGCTTGCCCGAGCATCTGCTGCAAGTTAAAGGGATTCATGATCTTCCTTCGCGTATCTCATACTAATTCCAGTGTATTGCTGGTAGTTGCTCCCTAGACCTGCTCCCGCAGATCGAGCACGCTCCGTACTTCCGCCTCAAAAAGCTCCTGGGCCCTCTTTACCAGCGGGTTTTCGAGCGCCGCGGCCTGGATGCTTCCGCTGATCGGCACACCCGGCTTGGCGCCGTTGTTGCCCGGTAGATTTTCACCCGGTACCACGGATAGCTTCTGCGTCGCCCCAACCGACCGCATCGCCACCTTGCAGATCTTCTCCGCGTCGGCATTCATCGTGAGCCCCAGCATCACGCGCTTGATGGCAACTTCCACCTGGATCGTGCCGCCCTGCTCGGTCCAGCGCCCGGAAGACAGCAGCACGGCCGCCGTCGAGTGCCCCTCGCGTTCCAGCGCCGCGCATACGGCCCGCGCAATACGTTCCAGGTCGGCCTTTCCCTGCGGATCGCTCGCCAGCGCCAGCGCCCCGTCGGTGCGCTCCGGCTCGGCCACGCCGACGCCCACCGCGGGCTTGGCCGGAGCATCCTCCGCTGCGCGCGACGCCGCTTCCATCGGCGTAAGCGGGCGCGAAACCACAGCCTCTGGCGCAGCCGCCGTATTTGCCGCTTCTGCCTCTGGCGCAGCCGTCATCTCTACCGCCGGTGCGGGCGCGCCAACCGGCTTGCTCTCCGCAGCGCCGGTGATCTTGCGGTTGCGGTCCGCCTCAAACGGCGAGAACGATGGCTTGGCCGCCTCCTGTGGCTTGGCTGTCGCAGGCCCTGCCGTGGGCCTCGCCGAAGACGCTGCCGGGCGCGAATACGCCGATCCGCCCGTGCTGGCTGGCCGCGCTCCGCTCCCCGCGGGCCGCGCAGCATTCCCCGATCCCAGCGAACTTCCCGCAGGCAGCTGGCTCAGAAACTCCTCCACCGGCAACAGCCGCTGCAAATGCACCAGCTTGATCAGGCCCAGCTCCAGGTGGAAGCGCTGCTCCTGCCGGTAATTCAGCTCGTCAAAGGTGCGGAGCATCATCTGCAGAAAGCGCGTGATGTCTTCCTCGGAAAAAAGCATGGCCGAGCGGCCCACGCGGGCGCGCTCGTCAGGAGAAATCTGCAGCAGCTCCGTCTCTTCGCCGCCGATCTTGAACATGAGCGCGTTTCGCAGGTAGCGCACAAACTGCCGCGCCAGTTGCACGGGGCTGTTGCCCGCGTTGAGCAGGCGGTTGACCTCTTCGATCAGCGCAGCGGACTGGTTTTCGCTGATCGCCTCCATCAGCCGCTCGAAAACCGCGTTGGGCACCGTGCCCATCAGCTCCCGAATGGCCTCCGCATCCAGATGCGGCTGCCCGCCTTCGATCCGCGCCGAGGCGATCGCCTGGTCCATGATCGAGAGCGCGTCGCGCATCGAGCCGTCGCCCGCCTCGGCCAGCAACGCCAGTGCCGCATCTTCGGCCACAACATTTTCCTCCGTGGCGATCGCCCGCAACTGCGCCAGGATGTCGTCAAAGCGGACGGCGTGGAAGCTGTAATGCTGGCACCGCGATCGGATCGTCTGCGGAATATTCTCCGGCTCCGTCGTCGCCATCATGAAGACGACGTGCTCGGGTGGCTCTTCGAGCGTCTTCAGCAGCGCGTTAAAGGCGGCGTCCGTGATCTGGTGCGCCTCGTCGAGGATGTAAATCTTGTAGCGGTCGCGAGACGGGCGATAGCGCGCAGCCTCGCGCAGTTCTCGGATCTCGTCGATGCCGCGATTCGTGGCCGCGTCGATTTCGAGCACATCCACCGAGTTGCTGCTGCGGATCTCCTCGCACGACTCGCAAATGCCGCAGGGCTCGGCTGTCGGCCGCTCCGCCGACCCAACCTCGTTCCGGCAGTTCAGCGCCATCGCCAGAATCCGCGCGATCGTCGTCTTCCCGATGCCGCGATGGCCGGAGAAGATGTACCCGTGCGCGATTCGGCCCTGCGCCAGCGCATTCAGCAGGGTGCGGGTGACATGCTCCTGCCCGGCAACGTCGCTGAAGCGTTGCGGGCGGTACTTGCGAGCGAGAACCTGGTACGCCATGATCTGCCTACGATTGTAGAGCCTGCTGCGCGAAGAGATTTCTACAGGCCGAAGCGCACACTTGCTCCGGCCCGCGAACTACTCCGGGGGCTGCGAGTCTTCCGGCGTCCAGGCGCCGTCCTCTGCCGCGCCATGGTGTTCCTTCCGGTTGCGGATCGCGTCCAGCATCAGCAGTATCCCGCCAATCACAATCGACGAGTCCGCCAGATTGAAGTCCGGCCAGTGGTAGTGGATGATCGTCACCGCGATGAAGTCGGTCACTTCCTTGTAAGCCAGCCGATCCCACAGGTTGCCCACCGCTCCGCCCAGAATCAGCGCCAGCGCCAGCCCCGTCATCGTAAACTTCCGGCCCAGGAACATCAGCACCCCGAAGACCACCACCGACGCCAGAATCGAAAACCCCGTCAGCAGCAGGTGTGTGCGCTGCGGATCCGCCGAGTCCGTAAACAGGCTGAAGGCCGCACCCGGGTTCAGCACATGCGAAATGCTGAAGACGTGCGGAATAATCACGATGTGAGTAGTGGGCACAACATGCTTGTTCACCCAGATCTTC
>JAJYVU010000140.1 GCA_021791875.1 Acidobacteriota bacterium
CCCGGAACCAAGGCGAGGCGTGTCACTACGCCATTTCTGAAATCATAAACTGTTGATAAAGCAGTGTTTCCAAATCGTTGGTGTCGAAGATGAGTGTGAAAGCCTACCCACTTCGCGATCCCGGCCCGCTTTGCAGCCGGTTGGAGGAAGCGATCCAGCAGCGTGTCCGTCCAGGGCGGCATCTTGCCCTGCACCTTCTCGCTGGCGAAGACCCAGTCCTCGGGCTGCGCATAGCAGGTCTCTTTCTTCCACTCCAGCAGGGTTTGGACGGTGAACTGATCGATGGGCACAGGCCTGCGGGAAGCCTCAGTCTTGCACTTCCCCACAATGCCGTCCACGACGGACCGGGTGACTTCCATTTGCAACGCCCTCCAGTCGATGTCCATCCATTTCAACCCCAGCACCTCGCTGATGCGCAACTCGGTCGTCGCCGCGACGATTCCGATGACACGCATCTTGTGAGGCAACTCCAACATGAGCGCCCGGAACTCTCCCGCTTCCAGAGGCTCCGTCACGCGTACCCGTTTGGCTCCCTGACGCACGGCGAAGATCGGATTCTCCCCGTCGTTCAGCCAGCCATAGCGGATTGCATGTTGGTAGACATCGCTCATGATCGCCTTCAACTTCGACTTGCTGCTGTTGGAAAGATCGTCGATGGAACCAAGCCACCGTTCCACCGCTACTGCCTTGATTTCCCGCACCCGATAATCGCCCCAGCGAGGAACGATTCTGGTTCGCAGGTAAGTTTCGTACAACTGCTTGGTTTGGTGTCCCTTTCGCTCCGACGGCTTCTCCAAATCGAGTTCGACCATCTGGTAGTGTTCGCTCAGTTGCCGAAACTTTTCTGGCACCGCGTCCGGGCGGAGGGTTTGATAGTTAATGTCGAAGCGCAGCATCTCAACAGTTTTCCAGGCCGAGGTTTCGGTCGGGTACTGTTTCACTGTGCCAACTACGAGGGAGCGCATTTTAGCTTCACCGGATGGCCCAATTTCTCGCCATCGATAAACCCAAACTGACGGCCCCTTCTTGCGGGCATGGCGGCTGAAAAAGCCATGCTGGTAACGCGGTCGTTTCAAGAGAAACTCCTCTCTACACGACCCCGATGGCTGTCCGAGTTTATCTCTGTATTCAGCCAATGTTCCAGTTCTGAAATGCGGAAGCGCCAGATTTTCCTCGTCCCTCCGATAGGATGCGCTGGAAGCTTCTTCCCACGGGCAAGCGCGAGGACGGTTTTCCGCGACATTGATAGGAAGATTGCTGCTCGCTCGGCATCCACAAACGGCTCGGAAGAAAAGTAACCGTTGATGGTTTCTGTTGAGAATTGAGGTTCGGCGCCTGAATTGCGCATAGGTCACCTCTCGGACGAATACGCTCCGTGCTTGGCCCAGAGTAGGCGGCGATCAGACGGTTCCCGTTGAGAATTTTTCCGCGCGATTTCCTGTAGGGAAATCCGCACTGCATCGGGTGCAGTCACCCGGCGATACGTAGGATCGCGAGCCATACAGAATGCAGTCTTAATCGGGTTCTGCGTAGGGTAGGGTGGTCAGGGTTCCATTCCGCGGTTTTCCGTCTTGAACGCTCTCCGGCACTGCTGCGGGTCAAAACCCGTCGCCCTGGCGGCGCGGCAGGTCTCTGCTTTTCCGGTTCCTCCCCAAACAAATTTGCCGCACAGAACGGCGGACGAGTTTCTTTCGGTTGCCCTCCCAAAAAGCGACCTTGGGCCTGGGGAGCCGGGCCCCTTGCATGGCTTCGCCCGGTGTGCCCGGAGAGCTTCTCAAGACATTCCAAAGCCAGGGGCAGAAATGGAGATCAACCATGACCACCGCCACCACAATCCGCGAAGAACAAACCCAATTCACCAACCGCATCCTGCACAGCGACTGCATCGACGTGATGCGCAAGATGCCTGCCGGGAGCGTCGATTTCATTCTGACCGATCCGCCGTATCTGGTGAACCACCGCGACCGCTTTGGCCGCACCCTGCAGAACGATACCGACGCCAACTGGCTCAAGCCTGCGATGGCCGCAGCGTATCGCGTGCTGAAACCGAACCGGCTGATGGTCTGCTTCTACGGCTGGCCGTGCGCCGACAAATTTCTCGACGCCTGGCGCAGCGCTGGGTTCCGTCCCGTGGGACACTTTGTCTTCCGCAAGAGCTACACGTCGAGCGCGAAATTCATGAAGTGTCAGCACGAGCAGGCGTATCTGCTGGCCAAGGGCAGACCGCCGCTGCCGAAGAACCCGCTTCCGGACGTACAGCGGCTGATCTATACCGGCAACACGCTCCATCCCACGCAGAAGGCCGTGGTCTCGCTCGCGCCGCTGGTTCGCGCCTTCACGCTGCCGGACGAGATGGTGCTCGATCCCTTCTGCGGCTCGGCATCAAGCTGCGCGGAGGCGCTTCTGATGGGGCGCAAGTATCTTGGCGTGGAGATGGATGAGCATTACCACCGGGCAGCCAACGAACGCATGACGCGCATTCACGGGAGGATCGCCGCACGGCGGTTCTCCTGTGGCATTCCCACGTCGGCTTGATTCTGGCCGCGCTCCGGGCCGCGTCAAGACATGCCGGAGTTCCACTCTGCATCATCGCGTCTTGACTCGTGCCAGCACGCGGCTTTTCGCTGATTATCCTGGGAATGCCATGCTGCGCGCGAAATACTGTTGAGGCACCTGATTGGCACAAAGGAACAGATGCGCGTCGCCGCTCCGCCCGTTATCACAGTGCCAATGGGGAAATCGAACCCATAGGGCTTATGGCATCACGAATTGGGCATTGGTAAGCTGTCATCTCCCGATAATGACACCCTGGCCTGTCGCATAAAATAACTGGGAGGTTGCTTGCCGGTTACATATGGAGTCTGCACAGGTCCGAATTCGGCCACTTCGCTTCGCTTTTCTCGTCAAGCCGAGGGACAGGAAAGCCCTGCAGCGTGTGTTTGAGATGAACTCGTCGTTGTGGAGCGGCGTTTTCAACTACATTATCCCGCTGTTTAAGACCGTTCCCGCTCGCTACAAGCAGGAATATCAGAAGCCGATCTCCGCGAAGACGATGATTAATGGTTTCGTCGAAGCGTTTCAGCCGGATTATGTAGTGGCAACTTGCGACGGACAAATCAAAGAATATGGCGTTGACTTTCCCCAGAATCGTTCGATCTCCTTCGGCGATCTGTTGGCCCGAGATGAACTGAACCGCTGCCAAATCGGCGTAGACCTCCGAAGTATTTGCCGCGATCTGTACATAGAGCGGTTCCAATTTGTGCAACGGCATGGACCTGAGGTGGTAATTCCAACATGTAGGGACAACCGTTACGGACTACTCTTCTCAGCGATGTTCGGAGCTTTTCCGGAAAAATCTGACGTGGCGCAGGCTTACATTAGTGCTCTCGATGGGAAGCAGAAGAGATATGAGGCAATCGAATACCCGGACATTTTTGATCCCCAAAAGCTCTTCCCGCTCCGCGTGACCCATCACAAGCTCGAGACTTTTCGCAACGGACACGGGTGGCAGTCGTATCTGTTTTACATGGACGAGATGTCCGGGTGGGACCTGATCGAATACTGGAATTACCGGGCATTAGGCTGGCCGATTGTTCCGCTGCCTGCGCATCTTGCGCCGCAACTAAAGAGCTTTTGCGAAAAATTCATCGCGGACAACCATCGCCCCTTCCCGCCCCCGTCGAATGCTTGGCACGCGACCTCGCTGCTTTGTGCGAAATCGCAGTCCTTCGAAGAAATGCAGGCGTTTGTCCGGACGCTGACGATTCCAAATCACGATCATCCACTGACTAGCAATCCGCACGTGCCACGCCTTTGGGAAGAATGGGGAAGAGGTGCCGATCATGCGACTCCGCAGACGGTCACTCACGCACGGAAATCGACGAACGCCTACGTGATAGGCAACGGGCTTCATATCAGCTTTCAGCCGCATGAATTCGCCGAATCAGACCCTTACTGCTCGCGCTTTCTGGCATCGGCAAACGTGATCGAATCAATTGGATCGAACACACCAGTCATTCCGTGGAATCGGGACGTGGCTGCGAAGCTGACGTACAACTTCGGACAGGAAAAAACTTGGGTTTCGCGCGAAGGGATCGTGACGTTTGGAGGTAGGTATGGAGGCACTGAGTATCTCCGAATGCCGAATCCGATCAATATATTCGGCGCACTTGCAGAAGCCTCGGGCTTTCAGTTGTCGCTGTCGCCAGCAGGAAGAGTGTGCGAGCAGATCATCGCCTCGTTTGGAAGCCTAATGGCGACGCGGACCATCTTGGAATCGAAAGATCTTCTTCGGATGCTGGACCGCATGGCGCATGAAGATCTGGAAGTTGAAATTGAGGATCCCTCTGATGATCCAATGAAGAGAAAAAAAGTAAGGAAGGGGTATGCTCCACTCGGCGAGATTCGGCGGGTACTCGGATTGAGCAATCAGGCCGATGCCTCAAGGTTGGACCGTCATCTGGCCGCTCTAACGCGCTGTGACGTCCTTCGCCTTGGCATGGCACTGAAATGCGATTCCTGCTTGCATACGAGCTGGTTCAGCCTCGAAGATCTGAGGCCGACCCTCAATTGCCCGCGATGCCACACGGAGTTTTCTTTCCCGGCTGGCGTGCCACCCTCAAACGCGTGGGCGTATCGCGTGCTCGGTCCGTTCGCCACCTCAAATTTCGCTCATGGCGCATATTGTGTGGCAGCTGCCATGCATTTCATTGAAAAGAAAGTCGCCCATAAAACGACGATGATTCCGAGTTTCGAGATGAACAAGAACGGCCAGACGGATTTCGAAGCCGACTTCGGGGCATTCATCACTATGGGTGCGTTTAGCCAGATCACAACGCCTTATTTGGTGCTGGGAGAATGCAAGTCGTTCAATCGTTGTGAGGATAAGGATTTTGAGCGGGCGCGCAGGGCTGCGGAATTATTTCCTGGCGCTGTTCTGTGCTTCTGTACGTTCAATGACTCGCTTGAACTATCCGAGATAAAGGGCCTGAAGAAGATTGTGAAAGCTGGCCGCAGGCGCCTGGCCGTAGGGATGAGCATGAACCCGGTGTTGATCCTGACGGCTCGCGAGCTGTTCGGACAGTTTCGCCTTGGGGAGTTCTCTGATCTGTATGGGGCTGATTCGCAAACGGCGCGTGGGATTTTCATGCGAGGCGAGATCGAAGAGGTATGCGAATTCACACAGCGTCTATACCTGGGCATGCCATCAAGCCATGAGATGTGGCAGACGAAGATTCGCAAGCGGATAGCGAAAAATCGAGTCAAGTCCATCGCCTCCAAGAAACAAACTACTGTTCTGTAGTGCGCACCCGTGCGTATTTCTGAAGCCTCACCTGCTGGTGTGTCTTCGCACTTGCCGCCTGTGCTACTTTACTGTATCCGTCCGGGCAAAGCCACTCTGTTCGCAGAAGCGATTGGGTGTTGAAGTGGGGGTATGCGTGGTGAGAGAGCGGTTATAGCAGGGAGCGGCTTGAGTGAGGCGGAGTGGGAAGTTCTGGTGC
>JAJYVU010000141.1 GCA_021791875.1 Acidobacteriota bacterium
GGAATATTTGACGTGGCGCGCGTGTGGCCTGGTCAAGGGCCTACTCGCTATGGTGTGGGTGGCGGCGTAAGGCTCAGCATCGTGAATGCTAACTTCACATCCGGCTACGCATTGAATCCTGATCCTCAAGGGAACGAGCCAAGAGGCGCTCTCTTCTTTCGGATTAGTTTGACGGATTTATTCCACTGATTGTCCTGCTCCCACATAGCATTGCTATATATCAGCTTTACAATACCGCAGAATTTTATCGAGCTCTGTCGTCGACATAATTAAGTAGGAATCGGGGTCGGGGTCAAACTGGGCTGCAGCGCGGGCTTCGATCCATTTAGTGGTCAATTGCTTTCTGATGCGATCCAAGCAAGCTTCTTTCGTTGCCAAGATTCGCAGAGCGTCTGGAATATAGATTTCGATAGCGGCGCCATTTCGTTGAGTAACTTTCTCCTGATCATTCCCCATGGCACCGCGGTCGTAATCTCCTAGCTTAAATTTCTCCGCAGCGATTCCGCCCGCCAAGAATGCATAGCGCTCCATCGCCGGCCGTGACGCTGAATCGAGGTCATCCTCCATTACATCGGTAAAAAGGACCCCATCTACTACTCGCACACTCTTAATCCTGATGGCTAGCTCGAAAGCCATGACTATGTGCCCCGCTTCGTGGCAGGCCGCTCGCTTCATGAATTGGCTTATATTGTTGGTCATGCCACACGAAGTTCCATTAACGCACTCTTCAGCGTTTGTGTCGGATTGAACTTTGGGCGCAGTTTATACATAAACGGATTTTGGAGTCCACACACCTCAAGGACAGAGTTTTGCGGTCAGACTTTCTTTGGCGCGCTTTCATCCGTGGATCCAGATGCTAATAATTCGTCCGTACGTACACGCCAGTGCGGCCAGGGCACTGATACCCCCCAGGGTTCTTGTGACGGTTCAAGCGGCTTTCCATCCTTTTTTTGTAAAACAATTTGCGGCAGACCGAGCATCGGTAGACGTAGGTAGGTCCTGACCGGTGGGAGCGCGATGCGGTCCTCACACGTGGAACACGAGGCGCCGGCGTAGATGGAGCAACGGCGAGTGGCCCTGTCGAGGTGATCTCGACAGCATAACGGGGCGTGAAGACCTGCGAGGTAACGGTTGCACCCTGCATCTTGTCGACACGATATAAGCGGTGCTCGCCAGAATCGCTCCGAATAGCATGCAAGACGTAATTGCCCTCCGTCGTCTGACGTAACGAATAAGGCTCGATGCGGCGGACTCGACCGTCATAGGTGAGGTCCACGCACAGTTGGTTTGCTGCAGCGAAACGGATAATCTCCAGCGTCGAACGAGAACGGATGGGAATGCCCATTGGCAGGACGCGAGTACGAACCGGACTTTCACCCGCGCCGTACTGAATAAAGGGGCGCGTCGGGATTTTCGTGCCGCTTGTGATCCAAGCGAATATTTCGGGGAGGGCACCCCAAAAATCGCTAAGGGGCGGAAGCACTGGGAGCTGGTGCGCCAGCATGTCCGACCACATTGCTTCAAGATCCATCCGGTGCGGCAACAGCGATTCTAGCGTCGGAACCGGGATGGACTTGAAGTCACACTTTTGCTGCAGTACATCAAGTAGCACTGAAGCCGCAGGACGGCTGTCCGTGTGACGGTAGAGGTTCACCACGTCGTAAAGGTCGCGCGGCCGTGTTCTTTCGCCGAGCGCGCGCAACTTCTCGGCGAAGGCTTCCTCGTACGCATAACAATTACTCCAGATGCCCTCTTCCGGGCGGTCTGTGTATGGATGAAATACCTCGCGGCGCATCGCAGGAAGGACCAGTCTCTCATCCGCAGTTAGATCGAGCTTAATCTTTGGCCAGCCGCCAGACGTCGGTGAGACGGGACCGCGATAGGGTATCTTTCCCTGACAACTTATGTGCCCGCGCGGGTTTTCGTAAATGTCGAATTCAACCTGCTCGGCGGGGAGGGTCAGGCCGGATTGTTCCGCCACCCACGATACAACCTCCTCAAACACAGGTATCAGGAAGTCCTCGTGAAGATGACTTCCATCGAGCAGTGTGAAATCGAGATCCTCCGAGAAGCGGTAGGTCTCGAAATAGCACTTCTTGAGGCAAGTGCCACCTTTAAATACCCAGTTTTCGGCGAGCTCCTCATGCGCGTTGATCCCAGCAAGAATCCAACCGAGCACGTAGTCCTTCTCGACAACGTTGGGCAACAGCGAGAAGGACGAAGCGGTTTCGAGGATGTCGCGGAGATCTATCATGCGGCACGATCTTTCCAGCGCTCGGGAACCCAGAGGCGCCAAGCGGTAAGAAGTCTTGGCGAGTCCAGCGCGGGGTCGAGCCGTGTATTTCCCTGTGTCAGACGGTCGCGGCAGGCCGCTGTGAGTTTCTCGTCATGTAGCAATGTTTCCGCCAGAAATCCGAGGCGTTTGAAAATCGCGCCGTTGCCATATGCCTCGGCATACCGGATCAGCAGGTCGCGGTCAGCCGACTTGTTGCCGAGATAGGTTTGAAGACAATCTGCCACATGATCGATGCCACCGCCAGTTTCAGGGACAGCAATCATATCGACCAGCGTGCGAGCGGCGTCGGAGACGGACACTTTAGTAGTCCCGCGCCACAAGGTCTTCAGTCCGAACAGACGCTTGGCAGAAGTGGCATGCAACACAAAAACTGCACCTTGCGCCGTTACGCGTTTTTTGACGACTCGACGGGTCGTGAAGACAAGTGTCTCGTTGAAGAGCTGCTCCGTCAGTTCCCAGTGGTGAGCGGCAGTCCAGCCACCGATATAGCACCGAGCAAACAGCGTAGGCACCAAGACCCAAGGATCGGGAATGACCTGTTCACTGTCTGGAAGGTCCAGTGGGATGGGAACGTAGAGGCCAGGGCCAACCCGCCGAAGCCACCCCTGCTTTCGCCAGCGTGACAGCAACTGTGCCGCCCGGGTGCGATCAACGTCGAGAGTCTGCGAGACAATGCCCACGGATACCACGTCCTTGCTGGCGCGGAGTACAGAGGCAAGCCGCGCGCGGGAGGCTGGCAGCATGTTTTTCGCGCGCTCCATACTATAATTAATAGCATATATTTAACATTTATTGGAAATATTGTGCGCAAACATATAGTCCAGCTGGCGCCACCAAAGATTAGGCTACGGTCTAATCGAGGCGAACGGGAATTGTTATGTGCATGAGCTGCCCACGGGAGTGGGATTGATCTCGCCAATGTACACAGGAACATACCCGCAAACGTAAGCTGCCAGCAATATCCAGTTTGCACCGTCGTTTTAAACTCCGGTGAAGCGCCATGCCCGTAGACTGACTCGCGATCAGCGAACCCCACTATTGCATGGTGTGCCATGCCTTCGCTGAGCCAGCGATGGTGTGCGGACTGAGCGCCACACTTCGCAGAGAAACGGCTTCAATGAGAACATTTGGCGATTATCCCCCCCAAATGTCGGCGAGGTCTCAGCTTTCCGGTTGCGTCAGCCGGCTGCGAAAACATGGTGCGATGCCCGTTTGATCGGCATAGGGGCGGCAGTCACCTGCCGACCCCTGCCACACCACCGTGCGAACGGGTCCGTACACGGCGGTTCGAGAAGTTAGGCTAGCAGTTCTCGAACAGTGAAGGAAGGCCGAGCGAGCGGAAGTATGCATTCGAAGCTCCCACAGACAGAGCTTTGGCGCGGGCAAGGTACCATGGGCCTCGACCACTACCGGCCGTATTGGTGGCCAATCGCGGACGTACTCCCAGTTGCAGCAACGCAGCCCGGCGACGACGTGGGGTTTTCCATTGTCGCCAGAGTGCGCATCGCAGCCTGAGTCGCACCCAACGAACAAGCCCGATCAGCACTTCGGGGGTTTCGCAAAAGCCGAAGTATCCGCGCCATCCCACCATATAAGTGGCCAGTCGCTTCACTGTCGTCTCGATGCTGACACCCTTGGCCTGTCGCGTGATCTCCCGGATTTTGTCTTTGAACCGCTCCAGAGCCTTCGGAGCAATCGCTCGTCTGATCTCTGGGCCGTCCGTAAAACTAAACCCGAGGAACTTTCGCTCCTGCGGTCGTGCTACCGCGCTTTTGGTCTCATTTACCCTGAGCTTGAGGCGCTGAGTGATGAAGAGCGTAATGCTCCTCATCACCCGTTGACCCGCACGTTCGCTGCGCACATAGATGTTGCAGTCATCTGCGTAGCGGACATGTCGATGTCCCCGGCGCTCCAGCTCGCGGTCGAGTTCGTCGAGCACGAGATTGCTTAACAGGGGCGAGAGTGGACCTCCCTGGGGAGTCCCTTCCACGCTTGGGCTGATCAACCCGTTTTCCATCACCCCGGCATTCAGCAACGCCCGGATGAGTTTCAGCAGCCGCTTGTCCTCGACCCGCTTGGCGATCTGCGCCATCAGTTTGTCGTGATTGACTCGATCGAAAAACTTCTCCAAGTCGAGGTCAACCACCCAGCCATAGCCTGCAGCGATATACCGCTGTGCCTGCGCTACAGCCTGATGAGCCGATCTCCGCGGACGAAAACCGTAGCTGTGATCGGAAAACTCCGGATCCCATCGCCGTTGCAGAACCTGCATGACCGCTTGCTGGATGAATCGATCCAGTACCGTCGGAATACCCAGCTTGCGCACTCCGCCGTCCGGTTTCGGTATCTCTACCCGCTTCACCGGCTCTGGTCTGTATGTTCCGCTTAGCAGTTGTTCCCGGATGGTTGGCCAGTGCTGTCTCAGGTGGTCACCGAGTTGGTTGACCGTAATTCCGTCAACGCCCGGAGCACCTTTGTTCGCCTTGACCCGTCGTAATGCTTCCTTCAGATTCTCTCGTTCAACGATCTCCTCCATCGTTTGATCTGTCCTAGCTGGGCTTTCGGGGTCACTCGCCGTCCTCAACGATTCGGACCCTTCCCTTCCCGCCCTCCGGGCTTCACCCGTTGGCGGAGACGAGAAGTCCAGATTACCCTGGATGTTCTGCCGCATGTCGTTGTTGAGACTCATGTCCTACTTGCCTCTCCTCTCGTTCGGGCCTTCAACCACCGTTCCCGGCTCAGCCTATCTGTTGACTCCGCCTTTCGGCTTTGGAGTGCCTCACTAGCTTTGCCGACCTCATGGCCTACTATGCCCTCTGCTGACTTCTGCTTCGCGGTCAGGATGCCTCGCGGCAGCCTCAGTCGCCGAAGCGACACGGAGCAGATCTCCCGGGGTAAGTTCAATCGCCTTCTGCGCACAGTCGCCGGATCTACGCTCCGCGTACTTGATGGATATGGGCTTCGCGGTAAGTTGCCCGCTCGCCCTACGCTCACGCCTTGTATCCGGTTTTTGTCCATCGACTCGCGCATTTGCTCCACGCTTCCTTCAGACCCCGCCTCGCGACGGTAGCCCTTGCGTTCTTGCTAACCCTTACCTCCATCAGGTCGGGTAGAGGACTTGCACCTCCAAGCTATTGAACATGCCCGGCGCACAACTAAGCCGCTGCGCGGCGGACGCTGCGGCATGTGCT
>JAJYVU010000142.1 GCA_021791875.1 Acidobacteriota bacterium
TACCCCTGGTTCGGTCTCCCGGACGTAGAGCCCGCCGTCCTTGCGAATCCTCCAGAAATGAACAGCCAGAAAGAGAACTGCAGTAAGAGGCAAGATCACGCAGTGCAGCACATAAAAGCGGAGTAAGGCATTGGCATTCACAAGATGACCGCCCAATAACAGGAATCGAATCTTGTCGCCGATGAGAGGTACTGCGGATGAGATGTTGGTTCCAACGGTGATTGCCCAAAAGGCGAGTTGATCCCAGGGCAACAAATAGCCTGTGTAGCTAAGCAGAAGCGTGACCAGGAGAAGGACGACGCCGACCACCCAGTTGAACTCTCGGGGGGTGCGGTATGCTCCGCGGTAAAAGACGCGAAACATGTGTGCAAAGGCAAGGAAGACCATTGCGTGAGCCGACCAGCGGTGAAGATTTCGCAGGAACAGCCCTGATGAGACAACAAATTGGAGATCTTTCACATCGGAGTATGCACGCGGTACAGAAGGATGGTAGTAGAGCATCAGCAGGATGCCGGTTACGACCAGAACGATGAATGTGCCGAGCGTAAGTGTTCCCAGGTACCAGGTAGCTTCCAGCCCCAGCATTCGCTTGCGAACTTTAGTGGGGAAGAGGTGCAGAAATACGTTCTGCTGTATCGCTAGCGCATTGTGAAGCTTGCTGGTGCCCCTCCCACTGCGGAAGATCGATCTCCACACTCGCGTGCGCTCGAGTTTGTCAAAATAGGTTTCGATGGTGCCCGGCATCTGTTATACCCTCAAGAACTGGAACTGCGGAATCGTAATGGAGCGATCGACCATGAGTTCGCCTTCGTCGCTCAACCAGGTTTTGAGCCACGGGAGTGGCCTCGGAGCCGGACCAGCCAGCTTCTGGCCTTCGCGGTTGAAGCGGCTGCCGTGGCATGGACATGCAATCATGTTCAGCTCTGGCTTCCATGCGGTCATGCATCCCAGGTGGGTGCAGATGGCGCTGAGAGAGAAATAACCCCTGGCTATATGAACGAGGTAGATTGCTGAGTTGACATCGAGTGTGACGGAACCTAATGGATACCGGTCGATGGCTCCAGCATTCACAATGGGTGATGGCTCGAATAAGACGTTGGGCGAAAGGTATTGGTAGTAGAATGCCAGAGTGCCGGCGGCTGCTACCCCCAGCGAGCCGAGGCCAAGCTTGGTGAAGAACTCCCTACGATCCAGCACCGCGCCTTCCTGAACGATGTAGGTATCCTTTGTGGTGGTCATTGTAGGCTCACTTTCTGTCTGCCAGCGTCGCACGTAGAGGTGCTTCGATGGATTCAGTGGAGATCAGCCCGGTCGGTTCGGCCGGGATGAGGTTGTAGGATTCCATGGTGATCGTGCCCACAGGGCATCGAGCTGCGCAAAGACCACAGCGGATGCACCGCGTCTCGTCTTTCAGCATTACGGAGCCAGAGATCGTGCCGAGCTCTTCAGCCCGCACGTCGTCCAGTTCCACATTGAGAAGTTGCTCGTTGGCAACAAGCTTTTCAACAACGGCAGGTGCAAAGTCAAAGCGATCCAGGCTTACGAGTTCAAGACAATCCTCCGGGCAGACATCAACGCAACCACCGCATAGAATGCATTGACTGCCATCCAGAGGGCTGCCCTCGAAGATCGTGTTAACCCAGCAGTGCAGACAGCGTTGGGCTTCTGCACGGGCTGTCTCCTCGTCGTAGACCACCTCAACTTCGGTGACTCCGGTTCGGCGGTCCAGGGGAAGTAATGGAGGGTCTTTGCGGACAAGATCCAGGAGGTTCAGTGGCATGCTGTGGCGTTGGAGAATCTCGACTTCGATTGTCGGCTCCGGATGGCTGGCTCCCCTTAGGTACTCATCAATTCCCATCGCCGCTCGCTTACCGTCCGCGACGCTGTCGATGATCAGCCGTGGCCCGAAGGCGCAATCGCCACCAGCGAAGACTCCCGGGGCCGTGGTCATGAGCGTGCGTGGTTCGACCGCAATCAGGCCCCGGCGCGAGATCTCGACTCCGTCCTCTGGCCGGAGGAAGTCAAGCCGGGGAGCCTGGCCGATGGCCATGATAATCGTGTCGCATTCAAGTTGAAGCTCACTATTCTCATAAAAGGCTGGGTTAAAGCGGCCGTCCGCGTCGAAGACTTGCTTGGTCTTGAGCACTTCGAGTGCGGTGACGCCGCCAGGGCCGCCGATGATGCGCTTTGGGCCGAGTCCAGGATGCAGGATGATCCCTTCTTCCTCGGCCTCGGCGATCTCTTCGTCCGACGCGGGCATTTCGGCACGGTTCTCAAGACAGACCAGATGTACCTCGCTGGCTCCCAGGCGAAGTGCGGACAGGGAGATATCCATCATCTCCTTGGCAGCGACTGCGTTGACGTTCTCTTCGAGGGGTTCCTGCTCCTGAACTCCGGCTGTATGCTGGCGCACCACCTCTCGTGCTGCCGAACGGGCGACATCCATGGCGACATTGCCGCCTCCGATCACGATCACCTTCTTGCCGATGGTGAATTGATAGCCAAGGTTGACGTTGAGAAGAAAGTCGATACCCTTGTGGACGCCATCCAGATCCACTCCTGGGATGGAGAGGTCACGGCTGCGATGGGCTCCGACTGCGACCAGAACCGCATCGAAGCCCTGGCTACGTAATCCAGCGATAGTGAAGTCGCGGCCCGCCGCATGGTTGAGTTTCAGCGTGATATCTCCGGTTGCGAGAATCTCTCGCACCTGAGCCTGGATCACGCTGCGCGGCAACCGATACTCTGGGAGACCAAGATGGAGCATACCGCCTGCTACTGGAGCGGCCTCGAAGATTGTGACCGAGTAGCCCATTACTGCCAGGTCATGCGCGGCTGAGAGGCCAACCGGTCCGGCGCCCACAATCGCAATCTTGAAGGGCAGCTTGTTCTGTCTGCAGCCAGCATTGACATCGACGGGCCGCCTCGATTCGGGGCCGTGACGCTCGGTCAAGAAGCGTTTCAGCGCCCGAATCGAAATGGGACGATCAATTGCGCCGCGGCGGCAGGCGGTTTCGCACGGGTGAGCGCAAACCCGACCGCAGACGCTGGCCAATGGGTTCGGGCCGCGCGCATAGCGATAGGCTTCTTCGTAATTGCCTTCCGCGATGAGCGCAACATATCTTCCCGCATTGGTATGAGCTGGGCAAGCCATCATGCAGGGGAAGTTGCTGTTCAACCATCCCGCGTCGACCGCTTTGTTTTCAAATCGCTTCAACATGCTGGCCAGTTCTCCGCCGTAGCATTGCTAGTGTGAGTGAACTGCGAGAGATTCCATCCGATGGAATGCCTCTTACTTCAAGGGGATGGTTGCTGTCACGTCGCCATTCACCGTCACCTGAACGGTGTGGGTGCGCATCTTATCCCGCTCGTTCCACGCAGTCACGCTATAGGCACCGTTGGGAACATTGGCGATTGTGAAAGCGCCTGTCTTGTCAGTCGTTGCATAATAGGGCGTCGGCGAAACGATGATGTAGCCATACATATCGGGATGCACATTGCAGAGCAAGGGCACGATTCCAGTAGTGTCGAACTTGAAGCTGCGTTGCTGACCTGTCGGCCAGGTTCCCATATTGTGGCCAAGGCTCTTATTGCCGCTAATGGAAGGCCAGAATACGTTGTGCTCCACGCTGTCCTCGTTCTTGAAATCCACGGTGGTTCCTTTCAAGACCACAAGAATGTGAGGAACAAACATCAAGCCCTTTTGATCCATAGCCGCGTGTTGTGCCGGGGCGGGAAAGGTCTTACCTGCAATTGCGTCAATGTAGACGACCGACTGCCCTTTGGCGCCTGTCACCTTACCGTGGATTGTTCCGGCCTGCGCCACTACTGCTGTGATCAGCAACACGAAAGCTACTGAAAGAATGCGCTTCATCGTTCCTCCTTGCATCAATTTGATTGTGGTTGGTTCCAGGTCTGGCACGGCACCTGCATCTCAGTAAACGGTCCGAAAACGCTCCTCCACCTGCAAGCTCTTTGAAATATCGAATGCAACTGAAGCACACCGGATCGTCTCAGTGTCGTTGATGTGTATCAGATCAAGATCCATGGAAGGTTGTATGTGATTATCGTCACCGAAGGCGTACAGGGCCTGACGACAATAACTTGGCGAGCAGAATGTCTGCTGGAGACGGTTGATTATGAATGAATTGTCATGGTTGCCGGACCTCGCATGACGGGTCGGCAAACCTGGCTAAGCACATTTGTTGCATAGGGTGCAGATGGGGCGGGTGAACGGTGACGAAGAGCGTGGTGAAACACTCGCAATATCGGGGAAGATCACAAGGTCGAGGCGATGTTCGGTCAAGTAGTTTGGAAAGCTCAGAAGCAAGCGAGACACAAACATCCTGTGGAGGTGAAATGCACGGGATAGAAAGAACGCTGGAGTTATATAAATAAAATCAAGGGTGTTGCTCAATATCCTGGCTAGCTGTGATTGGATGAAGGTACTTTTCGTCCGGAACAAGTTTGTTGGTGACGACGTAAAAAACGATTCACTGTCATTTATGACAACGGTTATCGTTCATAGCAATGACCTGTCTTCGCGGGGTGGCAAATGGGACGGGAAAGCGGTCCGTTTTCTTTCATTTAGGACCAAGTTGATCCGAGATGAAGAGAATGTGTGACCCTAGCGCCGAACCTGGAATGCGGGCGGGGGACGGCAGGAAGTCATCCTATGATGGCTCGGAATGAGCGGCGCTGGCGGGCGATCAAGATAGGGCTGGTCGGCCCTCGATTGAAGGGCGGTCGCGCAGAGCCGAGCGAACCGAGCATACAGTGTGGGGTGCGGTCAAGGTGTATCGGCAGGGTGATCGGCCCCGGCTATGCGCCCAAGAGCAAGGCGACGGTGGTTGTGATCAACGCAATCGTTCCAAGCTGAGCGAAAGTTCAACCGCGAGCAACAAAGGCCGGATGCGCTGGAAGGCCTTCTCGATCTCCTTGGATGCAAGGTTCCCGACCGGTTTCCTGAGGCGCCCCCGTGCATGGGCGCTGGACGAGAGCCTTTCTTATCCCGGACGGCCCGTAGGTGCGCTACTCAAAGAGAGCGAAGAGATGGCAGAAGGACAGCGAGGATTCGGATCGAGGTTTTCTATTTGCCCAGTTCCTCATGAGACCAGGACCCGAACCAGTTGCTCAACGCCGACCTGAAGCGGGAGACGCGCAGGCCGCACCGCTCAGGGACAAAATGGGGCGAATGCGGACCGCCATCGGTGCTATGCCTAACACCCAAAGCACTTCGAACGCGTCAATCTCCTTCGGGTATAGCATTTTCAGTGCAGGTGTAGAGAGACGCCTCGACCTCGATGGGCGTTTTCCCCAATGGAAACGCCACTGCAAGCCACAGGGCTATCGCATGAAGAAAAGGCGAAGGCGCATCGGTCAGGGTTGACGAGAGGGATACAGGTAGATACTTCTGCATCTGGTGTTGGTCGGCTGTTCTGTTTCCAGGAGGTGATGATGGAAACCG
>JAJYVU010000009.1 GCA_021791875.1 Acidobacteriota bacterium
TGCCCGGCAGCGGCATCGGTGTGGTTGTGGGCCCGAACGGATGCGGCAAGTCCAACATCCTCGACGGTGTGAGCTGGGTGCTGGGTGAGCAGAGCGCAAAGACCCTGCGCGGCGGCAAGATGGAAGATGTCATCTTCGCCGGGACACGCAGCCGCAAGCCGCTGGGCATGGCTGAGGTTTCGCTGACGCTGATCGATCCGGATGCGTACCAGGGGCCACTGCTCGATGAGCCGGAAATCAGCCTGGAAAACGAGCTACCGAGGGATTGGGACGAAGATTCGATTCGGGCCGAGCGTGCCGCTGAAGTCGAAGAAATCATCTCGGACTCGCAGCCCGGGGTGGTTCTGGACGGGGTAGATGTGGCACCGGGCACAGCTCTGGAAACACAATCTCCTGCGGATGCCGCAAATGACGGTAACGCGCAAGAAGGCGCAGCAGCCAATGCAGTTGTTCTGAAGATTCGCCGGCGAAAATTCCAACGCGTGCCACAGAAGGGGGAGATTGTTGTTACGCGGCGCCTGTTCCGGACTGGCGAGAGCGAATACCTGCTGAACGGCAAACTTTGCCGCCTGCGCGACATCCAGGACATCTTCATGGGTACGGGCCTTGGCCCTGAATCCTACGCGATCATTGGACAGGAACGCATTGGGCAACTGCTGAGCTCGAAGCCGCATGACCGGCGCGCCATTATCGAAGAGGCTGCCGGCATTACCCGCTTCAAGACGAAGAAGCGCCTGGCAGAATTGCGGCTCGAACAAGCCAAGCAGAACCTGGCGCGGGTGAACGACATTTTTGAGGAGGTCACGCGGCAAATGGCGTCGCTGAAGCGGCAGTCGGCAAAGGCCGAGCGCTACGGCGCATTGCGTGACGAAATGCGGGCCCGGTTACGCGTGGTGCTGGCGAGCAAGCTGGCGCAGATGGATGCCGAGCAGGCGGCTCTGCAGGCCGAGATCGCGGCGGTGAACGCCAAGATTGACGAACAGGCAGCCCAAGTCGAAACGCTGGATCAGCAACATGCTGCCGGACTGAGCCAGGGATACGCGCTCGACGAACAGGCCAAGGCCGCGCAGCAGCAGGCCAGCCAGAGCGCCGTGGAACTGGAACGCGCCGCCGCTCGCGAGCAGGCCAACCGCGAACGCCTGGCGGAACTGGAACGCCGCGCTTCCCTTGCCCAGCAGGAACAGGAACAGACACGCCGGCAACTGGAAGCAACCGCGGCCGAGCGTGAAGCGCAACGTGGATTTCTGGAATCTGCCGAGGCGGAAGCGGCGAAGTTCCGTGCCGAGGCGCAAGCCTCGCAGCAGAAGATGCGGGAAGCGGCGCAGGCCGTGAGTGCCGTCGAGCAGAGGATGGAAGTCACGCGCAGGCAGGCCGGACAACTCCTCTCGCAACTGAACCTGCTGCGCAACCAAACGGCCCAGGCTGAGGAATCGCTGGCCTCGCTGGAGCGCGAAGCAGCACGCCTTGAGGCGGAGATGACCTCGGCCCAGCGCGACCTCGAAGCTCTTGGCGTGGAACGCGGCCAGGTGTCGATGCGGTTTGAGTCCATCACCGAGACGCTACAGCGGTTAGAGCAGGAGATAGCCACGCTGCGGGCGGAGATCGCTACCAAACGCAACGAGGAGGTGGAGGTTCGCCGGCGCGGCGACCAACTCCGCAGCGAGCATGCAACCCTGCTCGGACGCCGCAACTCCATCGAGGCCCTGATTCGCGATCACAGCTATTCCACCGAGACGGTCCGCAAGCTGTTCCGCTCGAACAGCCTCGGGGAGGGTCTCGCGCCGGTCGGCACGCTGGCGGATTTCCTGGAGGTCGGCGACCAATATGAGAGCGTGGTCGATGAATTTCTCCGCGACGAATTGAACTACGTTGTGGTGAAGAGCTGGGATGCCGCCAACGAGGGCATGCGCGTGCTGAAGACGGATGTGGATGGACGCGCCACGTTCCTGGTCCATCCCAACGATTCGCAGGCGAAGTTTTCCTTCGCTATCCCGGACGCGCCGGATAGCCCCCTTGTACAGCACGGCGGCATCGTGCCGCTGAAGGACTGCATCCGTGTACTGGACGGTTTTGGAAAATCACTGGAAGTGATTCTGCCGAAGCTGCGCGAAGGGTATGTAACGCCTGACATGGAAACGGCGCGTTCGCTGGCGCTGCAGCATCCGGCGTCATTCTTCCTCGCGCCCAGCGGTGAGTGTTTCCACAACGTGACTGTGACGGGCGGCAAGAGCCGCAGCGGCGGTCCGCTGGCGTTGAAGCGCGAATTGCGCGACACGAACGAGAAGCTGGCCGTCGTAGAAAGAGAACTCGGACAAACCGAGGCCGCGGCAGCGGAGCTGGCCAAGGTGCTGGGCGAGAGCACCCGCCTGCTGGAAGCAAAGAGTGAAGAGCGCCGTCTCGCCGAACGCGAAAGCGCCAATCAGGGCGCTGCGCTGCGCCAGATGGATGCGGAGATCCAACGGCTGGAGCGCCGCGCACAGGATTGGGAGTTGCAAAGCTCCCGTAACAAGGACGCCCGCACCGCCAAGCAAACGCTCATTGAGGAGAAATCCGCCGAAGCGGAACGCATCGAGATTGAGCATCGGGCGGCCGAGGGATCCGTAGCCGAGGCGCAGTCGTCGATGGCAGAGCTGCGTGCGGCGCGTGAGACCGCTCAGCAGGAGGCGGCGCGCATTTCCGCTGACCTGGCAGGGCTGGAAGAACGGCGGCGCGGCGCGGAGGCCAACTTTGGCCGCATCGACCGGCTCTATAGCGATTTGGAACGCCGTTTGCGGCAGATGGAAGAGCAACTGGCGTCTGCCATTGCCGAGCGTGAGCAGCGCGAGCGAGAGAATGAAGAGCTCACCGTGAAGCAGCAGGAGCTTTCAGCCATGCGCCAGCAGGCACAGGAACAGGTGGCCACGCTGACAGCACAGGCTGCGGAGTTGCGCGCGGAACTGGCGCAGGCTGAGCAGACACTGAAAGCCTTGCGGGCGGATACAGATGCTCTGCGCGAGAGTCGCCTGTCACTGGCGGCGCGGGAAGCCAAATGCGCGGCCGACAAGCAGCACCTGGAAGAGACCTGCCTGCAGGATCTATCGATCGAAGCGCAGGCGCTGCGCGCCGAAGAAGGCGTTGCCCGCCTGGAAGGCGACGAGCTGCATGCGGAGGACGAGGCCTGCCGCGGACTGAAGCACAAACTGGAGTCGATGGGCCCGGTGAACATGATGGCCCTGGAGGAGTATCGCGAAACCGAGCAGCGCCACGCGTTCCTGGAAACCCAGCGCAAGGATCTGGTCGACTCGATTGAGAACACTCGGGCGACCATCAAGGAGATCGACGAGATTTCCTTCACGAAATTCAACGAAGCGTTTGCGCGCATCAATGAGAACTTCAGCGCGACGTTTTCCCGGCTGTTCGCCGGCGGGCAGGCCTTCATGCGCCTTACCGACGAGGAGAACACGCTCGATAGCGGCGTGGACATTGTGGCGCAACCGCCGGGCAAGAAACTGCAGAACGTCTTTCTGCTCTCGGGCGGCGAAAAGGCGCTGACGGCGCTGGCATTGCTGATGGGTATTTTCCAGTACCAGCCGAGCCCCTTCTGCGTACTCGACGAAGTGGATGCGCCGCTGGACGAAACCAACGTAGGCCGCCTTGCCGACCTGCTGCGCAGCATGGCCAGCGACACACAGTTTCTGATGGTGACACACTCGAAGCGCATGATGACGGCTGCGGACCTGATTTACGGCGTTACCATGCAGGAGCAGGGTGTCTCCAAGGTAGTGAGCGTGCGCATGGGCGGGCATGAGTATGCCGGGCCTCAGTCGCGGCGAGCCAGCGCATAACCAACCTGTTGGGGCGGTGGTTTGGGTTCTTCATTGCCCCGCCGCCGTTCGGTTGCATTGACAAGGCCTGAAAGCGGCTCCGACAATCAATTTTTCTACATGAATGCCCGCAAGGGCTGGCGAGGCCCCGTTGAACGCACTGCTTCAGACTGACATTCCGGAACTCAAGCTGGTTTCGCGCGGCAAGGTGCGCGATATTTATGAGCTGGACGGCGATCTGCTGATGATCGCTTCCGACCGCATCTCTGCCTTCGATCACATTCTGGCGACCGGGATTCCCGGCAAGGGCAAGGTTCTGACCCAGATTTCGAAATTCTGGTTCGACAAGTTCACGGGGGTGGTACCGAATCATCTCATCACGGCAGAGGTAGACGATCTGCCTTCCATGCTCGACCGGCACAAAGCCATGCTGAAAGGCCGCTTCATGCGGGTGAAGCGGGCACGGATGTTTCCCGTGGAGTGCGTGGTGCGCGGATACATCTCCGGCAGCGGCTGGAAAGACTATGTGCGCACTGGCGAGATTGGCGGCATCCGGCTGGCGCCCGGATTGCGCGAATCCGACCGCCTGCCCGAGCCGATTTTTACGCCGGCTACGAAGGCCGAAAGCGGCGAACATGACGAGAATATCTCGTTTGACAAGATGTGCAACATCATCGGCCGGGAAAGTGCCTCGCGACTGCGCGAATTGAGCATCGAGCTTTATATGCGGGCAGCGCAGCATGCGGAAACGTGCGGCATCCTCATCGCGGATACGAAATTTGAGTTTGGCACCACCGAAGACGGCATTTTGCTGGGCGACGAAGCCCTGACGCCGGATTCGTCGCGCTTCTGGCCCAAGGACCAGTACGAGCCGGGACGTCAGCAAGCCTCTTTTGACAAGCAGTACGTCCGCGACTACCTGGAAGCCATCCACTGGAACAAGCAGGCGCCGGCCCCGTCGCTGCCACCGGAAGTGGTGAAAGGAACGCAGGACCGCTACCTGGAGGCGTACCGCCTGCTGACAGGGCAGACGCTCGAGTTGTAACGCCATGAGCCTGCTGGATTGGGTGATCATTACCATTCTGATCGTTTCCACGCTCGCCGCGGCGAGCAGCGGCATTATCGTGGAAGTATTTTCTCTTGGCGGTCTGCTGCTTGGGTTGGTGCTGGCTTGCTGGAACTATCAGCGCCTGTTGCCCTGGGTGATGAGCTGGGGCATGAGCCTGGCGGTGGCAAAAGTCATTGCCTTTGTTGTGATTGCGCTCGGGGTTATGATTCTGGCGGGCCTTCTGGGCCGTCTCATCCGGTGGTCGATCCGTTTTGTAGGCCTCGGCTGGCTCGATCACCTGGCTGGAGCCGCTTTCGGGCTGGTAAAGGGCGCGGTGCTGGTGGTGGTCATGATCGTGGCCCTGTTGGCGTTTCTGCCGCAATCCTCACTGGTGCGGAATTCCCGTCTGGCGCCGGCCTTTCTGACGGCTGCGCATGGCGTCGCCGGGGTGAGTCCGGCCGAACTTTCCGGCGAAATTCGTAATGGAATTACGATTTTGCGTCGCGAAAAGAATCAGTTGTTTACGCCGAAGGCCGGGGTGTCATAAACTTTCCACCATCCCGGCGGGTATTCTAGTAAAGCATCCGCACGCATGGCGGCTACAGGAGGGGTGACGTGAAACGCGAACTCGATAGTCTTGTTTCGCAGATGCAAGCCAGCGGTATCACTTATGACGAAGCCCTGCGCGAATTCAAGAAGCGTTTCATCCTGCAGGTGCTCGCCTCTCACCGCGGCAATCAGTGCAAGGCCGCCAAAGAGCTGGGCATGCACCGCAATACGCTGAGCCGCACACTGTCTGAATTGAGCATCGACCCCACACAAGTTCGCATTGGGCTCAAGCGCCCGCCCCGCAGCGAACGTCCAGTATTTGACAGCAAACTGGCAGTGCGCTGACATCGAGGGCTGATTTCCCCTTCGCAGTTCCAGTCCCGGCAAAGCCGCCCTGCCTGCATTAGTCTCAAAAGAGAGAACGCAGAAAGGGCATTTTCAGGCTTGAGCACTCCCGACGCGACCGCGCATTCCGTCCGCTACACCACACAGACCGCCGAACCGCCGCACCTGGTCCACATGGAACCGGACTTTTGCTGGGATGAGCAGAACGCCTACCTGTTTGACATTGACGGGACTCTGCTGCGCAGCCGCGACCGCGTTCACTATGACTCTTTCTTTGCATCCGTTCGCGAGGTGATGGGGCACGAACTCAACCTGAGCGGCGTGACGCTGCATGGCAACACCGACCCCGGCATCCTGCGCGACGCCTTCCTGCAGACCACCGTGGATGACAGCCACTGGCGCGCTTCGCTGGAAGAGGTTCTGGACCGCATGCGCACCACCGTCGCAGCGCAGCGGGATCAAATGCAACTGGTGCGCATGCCGGCTATCGAGGAAACGCTGCAATATCTGGCAGGCAAAGGGGCAACGCTGGGCGTGGCTACGGGCAACCTGGAAGCAATTGGATGGCTGAAGATTGAGACTGTAGGCCTCCGGCACTGGTTCCGTTTTGGCGGCTTCAGTGACCGTTATTTCGATCGAGCGGACATGATCGCTCATGCGGCTGAACGTGCACGCAGCATCGCCGGGCGCGATGCAACCGTATGCGTGGTTGGCGACACGGAATTCGATATTGCCGCGGCCCGCGCCAATGGGCTTCCGACGATCGCGGTTGCCACCGGCAACCAGTCGTTTGATCAACTCCTGCAAATGCGACCCGAAGCCTGCACCACATCCCTCCGGGCGCTGCTGGACGCCACCGTGGGAGCACAGAAGTAGCCGATGCCGCGCCGCATTCCTATCGTCGCAGTTCTAGTGCTCTGTGCCACCGCAGGCGCACTGGCACAGACTTCTGCGCCCATTCCCGCATACGAGAAGATCACGCCGCAGGCGCTGCATGAGACGAATTCTGATCGACCCCTGGCGGCCGCCAGTGCGTCTGCGGCCAAGGCCGCAACGAAACCACCCCAGCGCAAACACCGCCGCATTACTGCCCAGGACCGCGATCGTGCCGCGGCGCTTTCCGTAAAGGGAACGAAGGCTCTGCTCGCAGACCGTCCAGACAGGGCGATGCATGATTTTCTGCGAGCTGGGGTGCTGGACCCGGAGAATCCTCGTTTTGCGGAAGATGCGAAGATCGCACGCGAGAGCTGGGTGACCAAGCTGGTGCATGATGCGGCGAAAGCTCATCGCGCCGGCCGGGAGAACGAGGCAAGACAGGATCTTGCGCAGGCGTATCGCCTTGCCCCCCATAACCCTGAAGTCATGCAGCACTTTTCAGATCCTCCTGGCGCAGAAGGCGCCGGGGCGGGCAATGGTCGCGTGGATATACAGGCCCCCGGCCCACCTGTAGCCCTGGTGCCACGGCCAGGCCTGCACAGCTTTCATTTCCGCGCGCCCGCCCAGCAGGTGATTCAGCGGGTCATGAAGGCATGGGGCATCGAGGCCACTTGCGACAGCGCAGTACTGAATACCGAGATTCCATTCGACGCAGGCGGCCTGAGTTTCAAAGAGGCAGAACACGCGCTGGAACTGACAACGCACACGTTTGCTGTTCCGCTTGACCCAGCGCGCGTGCTCTTTGTAACAGACACAGCCGCAAACCGCGCCCAGTACCAGCGGCTGTCGATGGAGACCATCTATCTGCCGGGTATTCCTGAAAGTGAGAGAACTCGCGTTCTGGAGGTTGTGCGCGGTGTTTTCAACCTGCAACATGTGACCTATGACGCCGGGAGCGCAGCTCTCACGGTCCGTGGGCCGCAGTCGCGACTGCACGCGCTGAACCGCACGCTGACCCGCCTGCTGCAGGGCGAAAGCGAAATTCTGCTGGATGTGAAGATGTATGAGGTCAGCCGCTCGCGTACGACCAACATGGGCGCGCTGCTGCCGAGCGGAACGACGCTCTTCAACATACCGTCGGAAGTGCGGAACATCATCAACAACAATCAGAGCCTGGTGCAACAGATCATTTCGAGCGGGTTGGCGGCGCCAAATGATTACGTGGCCATCGCGGCCATTCTGATCGCTTCCGGCCAGGTGACGGGCACGGTCTTCAACCAGCCGTTTGCCTATTTCGGAAGCGGGCTTACGGCTACGGGTCTTACCTCGTCGGGGGCCACCGCCAATGTGGAGCTGAACAGCACGAACGTCACGGAACTGGACCAGATGCAGATGCTGGCCATGAATGAGCAGGATGAAGAGATTCGCAGCGGCACCCGCTACCCGATCATCACGTCGAGTTATTCGAATCTCGCGGGATCGAACCTTTCGATTGCCGGCATCTCATCGCCGGGCGTGTCAAGCGCGCTGGCGAGCCTCGGCCTCAATGCCAGTTCCCTGTTCTCCACGCAGGAGACGATCCCGCAGGTGCAATACCAGAATCTGGGGCTCACCTTGCACGTAACACCTTTTGTGGAAGGCCACGGGGTAATTACGCTGAAGATGGACCTCAAGCTCCAAACGCTGGCTGGCCAGACGTTGAACAGCATCCCCGTGCTGAACAGCCGCGAGATCAACTCCATTACCTCGTTGCGGGCCGGGGCCAGCGCGCTCATCGTCAGCAGCCTGACGAAGCAGGATGCACTCGCGGTTACCGGCATCCCCGGGATCAATGACATCCCCGGATTGCGTGGCGGAACAAACCAGAACAATCAGAAGAGTATCGCGGAACTCGCCATTGTGATTACTCCGCATGTGGTGCGGCGTGTTCATTCGCGAAGGGCCGACCCGATGATCCTGCTGCCAGCGAAATGAATGCCCTACATGGGCAAACGGCAGCGCCTCGCGAACCTGGTCAGGTCATTCTTGTTTTGGCAGCCACCTGCTAACAGAAGAATGACTTATGCCGGGACGAGCGGAATCCCCAGTTACGATCCTCTGTACCCAGAAGCTGCATGGCCAAACCCGGTTGTTATCGAGACTCGGAGCGAACACCCGCAATCGAGGAGGCATTCGAACAAAACTCCCGTCCCATGCGGGAAACGCAGTGCGCAGAACTTCCGGGTGGAATTGTTGCATGGCGCTGGATGACCAGACGACCCTGAAACTGGAATTGAATGAAAGAAATGCTTCCAGCAAATACTGCTCGCTCCAAAAACACAGATTGGTCTTTACGAACTTTTCTGGATAGTCCAGCGGCGTAAAAATGTCATGAAAATGCACGAGGACGCCGGATGCGAGTTCCGGCAAAATATGCAGAAATTCGTAGAGAACATCACTATCCATCGACACCACATGGCTCGAATCGATGAAAAGAATATCGTTGGCCCGAAGGCTCCGGAAAAGTTCCAGGGAGACTTTCTGAACAGGACTTGTGACAAGCCTGGTCAGCCCAGGTACACAACTTTTTAGAAAGACAGGCGGGTAAGGCTCTATGCTGGTCAACTCACCCGGAAATCCTTCAGACTGATTTTTGCAAAGCGCCGACGCCAGCACGAGAGTTGTGTTGCCGCTGCCAATTTCGACGATTCTTCTAGGTTTCCTATGACGAACAATCGAGTAGGCAACTTCGGCATCAATGCGTTCAAAGAACCCATTGTTGAAGTGAAATCGTGATCGATCCGCAGTCGCATGCTCCGGAAACCCCCACTCTGAAGAAAACGGGAGGAGGTCACGATAGAGCATTTCGATCTGCTCCTGGAAACGAAAATCGACTGCACTGCAAGGCCGGCATGCATTCCAATCCTTGCTTCTGATCGATCTGAAATTGGGAACAGGGAAATAAAAATGTGAAGGCGTGATACTAACGCCCAGGCTTCCTTGCACAGCCTGGAACAGCGTCGACAAAAGCATCCTGGTTCGGGCATTCCGAGTAATGCTGCTCACGATAACAACCTTTAATTCGAAGTTTCATCCGTCCTCCCCCAGACGCGGATGTAAATTTGTACGGCATTGTAAGTGCAGTTGAAGCGATTACATCTTCATCTTCACCAGCTCATTCAATCAGTTTATGAAATTTACCCTGCGCGGATCGGCCTGACTGATTCCAACGCTGGATATCGGCTTTGGATGCGGTTCAGGCGCATTCCCGTTGCAGAGGAATAGCACATCGGTGGTAGTAAAGTTCGGCATGCGGTCGAGCGTGGCGACTCGCGAGCGCAACAGGACCTCGTAGCACAGCCGCCCCTTCAGGCAGAAACCGGCCTTGAATGACAAAGAAAGACACCCTGCAAGGCTGTGCCTCACCTGGCCAGCATCTCAGCCATCTTCAGAAACCACGGGTCGAGCGGCTTGTCCTTGCCTACGATCTCTTCCAGTGGCGTTGTGATGGGCTCGCTTTTGTGGATGCCCACCAGCACGCCGTACCGGCCCGCGACCATCTGCTCTACCGCCTCGACTCCGAGATGGGTGCCGAGGAGGCGGTCCGCGCAGGTGGGAGTAGCTCCGCGCTGCACATAACCAAGCACGGTGGAGCGGAACTCATGGCCGGGGATAAGGTTCTTCTCGCTGAAATAACGGCAAAGCCCTTCGGCATTGTACTTGGCGCCTTCGGCGACCACGACGATGACGTGGGGCTTGCCCCGCTCGTAGCATTGCAGAATGTGGACTGCGAGAGCTTCCGGGGTAAATTCCACCTCGGGCAGCACGACCGCCTCGGCTCCGCCCGCGATGCCCGACATCAGGGCAAGGTAGCCGCAGTGGCGTCCCATCACTTCCACCAGAAACGTGCGCTGGAGTGAGGATGCGGTCACTTTCAGGTTATCGATGGCATTTAGCGCGACGTTGAGTGCCGTGTCCACGCCGATGGTGACGTCTGAGCCGCTCAGATCGTTATCGATGGTGGAGGCGATGCCGACCACCGGGAATCCCAGCCTGTGGAGGGCCTCAGAGCCGCGCTGCGAGCCGTTGCCGCCAATCACGATGAGCCCTTCGATTCCCGTGCCCCGCAGGCGATGCATGGCCAGTTCCAGGCCATCGTGAGTCATGAACTCAGGGCTGCGCGAAGTGCCCAGCACGGTGCCGCCGTGCTGGATGATGCCGCCTACGTCGCGCGCACCGAGCCTTCTGAAATCGCCCTCGATGAGCCCGGCATAGCCCCGGCGTACGCCCCACATATTCAGGCCGTGCGACAGTCCAGTGCGCACCACCGCCCGAATCGCCGCATTCATACCCGGAGCATCGCCTCCGCTGGTCAGCACCGCAAGATTCCTCATGGCTCAAGCTCCCGCACAAGAATGGTTCCCTGAAAACAAGGCTGGCGATACCGGCTCAAACGCGTCTGTGGGCCAGCCCTCTGACGCGATGAGAAACCCGGCAGACCGCAGTTGCAGATTACAGGTGTGACCACAGAACCTATGTGCTGCAAATCACATGGAGGAAATTCGGGTAACCCGGTGATGATTTCCCCGAGAAGCATCTCTGCCCAAAGAACAAGGCGGCCGAAACGGCCGCCTTTGGTCTTGCTGAGAACTCATGATACGAGTTGCCCAAAGCACGTCGACTAGTCGTAGTATTCGAGTCCGAGATGGGTGATGAGCTCTTCGCCCTGGATGTGGCGCAGGGTGTTCTTGAGCTTCATCATCTGGATGAACAGATCGTGCTCGGGATAGAGGCCCGGCGCGCTCTGTGGCGACTTGAAGTAGAAGCTGAGCCACTCCTGAATACCGATGTTGCTCAGCTCCGGCGTGCGCTTGGCCAGATCGAGGAAAAGGACTAGGTCCAGCGCCAGCGGGGCTGCCAGGATGGAGTCGCGGCAGAGGAAATCCACCTTGATCTGCATCGGGTAACCGAGCCAGCCGAAGATGTCGATGTTGTCCCAGCCTTCCTTGTTGTCTCCACGCGGCGGGTAATAGTTGATGCGCACCTTGTGGTAGATGTCCTTGTACAGGTCGGGATAGAGCTTCGGCTGCAGAATGTATTCGAGCACGCCCAGCTTGGACTCTTCCTTGGTCTTGAAGGAGTCGGGATCGTCGAGGACTTCGCCGTCACGATTGCCGAGAATATTGGTGGAGTACCAGCCGCTCATGCCCAGCATGCGCGCCTTGAAGGCCGGGGCGAGCACGGTCTTCATGAACGTCTGGCCGGTCTTGAAGTCCTTGCCGCAGATCGGGGCTCCTGTCTGCTTGGAAAGCTCGATCATGCAGGGCAGGTCCACCGTGAGGTTGGGCGCGCCGTTGGCGAACGGGATGCCTTCCTTGAGCGCTGCATAGGCGTAAATCTGCGACGGGGCAATGGCCGGATCGTTTTCGGTGAGCGCCTTCTCGAATGCCTCAATCGAATTGTGGATCGGAGTGGGTTCGAGGAAGATTTCCGTGGAACCGGTCCAGATCATCACGACGCGGTCGCACTTTTCCTTGAATGCCTGAATGTCAGAGCGGACCTGCTGTGCGAGATCGCACTTGCTGCGGCCTGTTTTCACGTGAGTGCCGCTCAGGCGCTTGACGTAGTGCTGGTCGAAGACGGCCGGCATCGGCTCGATGGACTCCAGGAAGGGCCGGATGGTCCGCAGGTGGTCATTGTCGAGCACCTGGGCGTGCCGGGCGGCCTCGTACATGTTCTCAGGGAAGATGTCCCACCCGGTGAAGACCACATCGTCGAGCGAGGCGAGCGGAACGAAATCTTTAATCAGCGGTGTCTTGCCCTCGGTGCGTTTGCCCAGGCGAATCGTACCCATCTGGGTGAGCGAACCAATCGGCTTCGCAAGCCCTTTGCGGACTGCTTCCACCCCTGCAATCAGCGTCGTGGCGACGGCGCCCATGCCGACGACCATGACCCCAAGTTTTCCAGTTGCTGGCTCTATTTTTGATGACATTTCTTTTCTGGCCTGTTCTCTTCCTTCCACAGTCAAACTGCGAATCTTCAGTTTCTGACGTCAGGCGACACTTTGGCAATCCGCCCCGGCTCAATGGCAGATTTGCGCCCCTGAGCGGACCCTATCCTTCAGTGGGGCGCGCCTTTCTGCGCAGATGGGTCCAGGCAAACCAGACAATGGCGGCAAGGACGAGGAATTCGACCCCCAGGTGAAAACGGTGAAAGTCGGCCTTAAAGCGCGGGTCAGTATCCCAGGCGCGTCCCAGGCGAACGCCGACATACGCGAGCACAAAACACCAGGGCCACGAGCCCAGGAAGGTATAGATGTGAAATCGCAGCTGCGGCATGCGGGCAATGCCAGCCGGGAGCGCAATGAAGGTCCGAATCACCGGCAAAAGACGGCCCAAGAAGACGGTGATGCCGCCAAAACGCTGGAAAAATTGATCGGCGTGGTCGAGGTCCTTCATGTCGAGCAGGACGTAGCGGCCATAACGCTCAAGAAACGGCCGACCGCCCCACGCGCCGACCCAGTAGGCTACCGCCGACCCGATATTGCAGCCGAGCGCTCCTACCGTCGCCAGCAGGAAAAGGTTCATCTGCCCCTGCTGCACCAGGTACCCGGCAAACGGCATGATGATTTCGGACGGCAGCGGAATGCAGGCCGACTCAATGGCCATTAGCAGGGCCACACCGCCGTACCCCGTCGACGAAATGACCGAAATGATGAAGTGGGCAAGAACTGCAAGGATTTTTTCACTCATTCGAGATGAAGTATACGGGATGCCGGCCAGCACAGGATTGACCTGCCAGGCGAGCTCCCGTTGCCGACGCCGGCTCCGAGAGACGGATGCGGCTACGGCATAAGAAATTTGGGCGGAAACAGAGCATGCAGAGGATTTCTCTGCGTACAATTCGGCCATGCCCGCCGCAAAGAAAAGCACGAAGCCAGCCAAGAAAGCTACGCCAAAGACAGCCGGGAAAAGGACCAGGGGAAAAACCAGCGCGAAGGCGTCCGCCGGGCCCGCCGCTCAGCGAGCGGCAAAGAAGGCTGTGTCTCCAAAAAGGAATCCACAAAAACCTGTCCGGCAATTGAAGAACGGCTCCAGGCAGGCTGTAGCGCCAAAGCAGGCGACCGGAAATGGTGCAGGTACAGCGCCGAAACGCATAGCGGCGCTGCTCGACCGGCTGCAGAAGGCTTATCCCAACGCCGAGTGCGCTCTGTGGCACCGCACCCCATGGGAACTGCTGGTGGCGACCATCCTCTCGGCCCAGTGCACAGACGCGCGCGTGAACATGGTGACGCCGAAGCTGTTCGAGGCTTTCCCTACACCAAAGGCCTTTGCCGATGCGACGCCCGCGGCCATCGAAGAGCATGTGAAGAGCACCGGGTTCTACCGGAACAAGGCAAAGTCGATTCACGGCGCGGCGAAGCGAGTAGTGGAGGTCTACGGTGGGAAGCTGCCCGAAACCATGGATGAATTGCTGACGCTCCCCGGTGCGGCGCGCAAGACGGCCAACGTGGTGCTGGGAGTGGCTTTCAAGAAAGCAGAAGGCGTGGTCGTGGATACGCACGTGCTGAGGATTTCGCAACGGCTTGGACTGACGGAATCGAGCGACCCGAAGAAAGTAGAACAGGACCTGATGCGGATTCTGCCCCGTGACCGCTGGATCCAGTTTTCGCACGAGATCATTCAGCACGGGCGGCAGGTATGCGTGGCGCGCAAGCCGAAATGCGAAAGCTGCACGCTGGAAAATCTGTGCCATGCAAAGGACAAGACCTGGTCGTCGGTGTGAATGAGAAGCGCTCGCCGGAAACCGACTGCCGCACCTGAAGCAAGCTGACTACAGGCCGGCCTCCGGTACGGCCGCGAGCCATATCTGCTGCTTGTCGATGCTGTAACTGATGTAGAGCCTGCCGTGGTATTCATAGGCTCCCGGGTAAGCAGCGCCGCAGGGTTTGCCGTGTGGTCCGCAGACGACCCCGTTGTTGTAGCGTGGCGCTCCCACCCCCTGGCGCACGGCAAATACCTTGCGGAGCGCGCCCGTCCGGCCGTTGAAAACCGCAAGATAGAGCGGATCGCGGGAATCCGTTGCGGTCGGTTCATCGAGAGCATTGCCGATGACGGCGATGTCGCCATTGGCCAGTTTGGTGATGGTCGCCTCAGAGGGAGAATTCGGAATATCGGTGGGAACCGGCGGCGACCAGGTGGCGCCGAAGTCCTTCGAAATCGACGTGTAGAGGACAAATTGGCCTGTCGTGCCTTCGTCGCGCCAAAGCCGAAAGAGCACGTCTGGATGGCGGGAAAGCTGGATCGTATTCGGTTCAACCAGGGTTGTTCCATCCGCGGCAGTTCCGTAACCCGTCCATGCGGAGGCCGGCTGGCCCGGCGCTGAGCCTCCCCACGTGCCGAAATTATTGGCCAAGGCAAAGATTTGCGGACCGAGCCGCGGATTGTAGGGGTAGCCGGGTGATCCTTTCAGCGGTGCGTAGGCCGCGCGGCTGACGCGAAACGGTCTGCCTATGGTTCCGTTGGGATGCAGAGCCGCCGCGACCAGCGCCTCACCCTGCTCGTTGGTGCAACACCCATATCCATTCGGCTGATCGATGGCTGCGACGATGTACAGCTGGCGGCGATAGGTCACAAATGCACGGGGATAAGAGATGCGGCGTCCGGCAACCTGTTTTCCGTCAAACGGGCTGGGAGGCGCGATCACCACGATTGGGGCGGACCAGGTTGATCCGTTGGTGCTGCTCTTGACTTCGGTGATCATGCCGCTGGAGCCTTCGTGGCGCATGGTTCCGCTATACGCGACCCAGATGCGTCCTTTGCGACTCACCGCAACGCGGGTGTGATGGTGATATTGCAGGCTCTCAAGATCGCTGTAGGAAGGCGTATGCCCGTTCGGGGCATCCACCTCAAGATTGACGAGGCCTGGAGCGAGCGGGTAAGGGCCGCTGCGTGGAGCATGTCCCCAATGAAGAGTAAATACGACTGGGGCTGGTCGCGATGGATGGCGAAGCCGCGCCATGGCGGCAGTTGAGGTGAAAGATGCAATCAAAAGAGCGATAGCAGTGAGACGGGCTGCTCCGAAAGCGGATTTCATCATCATGTGCACTGTCTCCACAGAGTATTTCAATCGTCAGTCGCGACGAACGAGTCTGCGGTTTCTTCAGGTTGAGACGAGATGCAACGAAGGAGGTCTTCAGACGCCCGGTGCGAAAAATTGCAGCACGGCTTTCACCAGGCCATCGACAGTGTGTTCGGCTGCTTCGGCAGAGGGTTCCCAACCGGCCTCGCGCAAGGTTTTGCTGGTGATGGGTCCGATGGAGATGGCCGGAAGGTCGCGCGGCGGCGCGGACTGGCCCGCTTCGCGCAGCAGCTCCAGAAAATTCTCGACAGTTGAAGAGCTTGTAAAGGTTGCCGCGTCCACGGCCGGTTTCTGGGCCGCTTCAGCAAAGAGCTCCCGGACGCGAGTGACGGATTCGTGCGGTATTTCCGTCCGATAAGCATCAATCACATCCACGTCGATTCCCTGTGCGCGTAAAGCGTCGGGAATGACATCGCGGGCGATAGCCGAACGAGCCAGCAGCACGCGTTGACCGCGCACCTTGTCTCCCAGCGCCTGAAGCAGCGATTCGGCAACGTATTTTTCCGGCAGCAGGTCGACGTTCCACCCCATGCGGCGAACGGCTCTTGCGGTCGCCGGACCAACCGCAGCGATTTTTGGCATCGGGCCAAAGATGGTCCGCCATGTCTGCGAGCCGGGAGCAACTATGCCGAGCGCCTCGATGCGTTCCAGCAGCGCATTCACCGTGTTGGCGCTGGTCACGAGCATCCAGCCATAGGTGGAAAGGTGACGCAGCGCATGATCCAGTGAAGTAAAGTCGGCAGGCGGAAGAATTCGGATGGCCGGAATTTCGACTGGCTCCGCGCCCTGTGCGGCCAGTTCCCTGCTTAGCCGGCCAGCCTGATGTTCGGCGCGGGTAACCAGAATCCTTCGTCCGGCGAGTCTGCTCATAGCGCCATGGTCTCCAGGATTGAGCGCGCGCCCTGCCGCAGCAGTTCGTCCGCCAACCGCTGACCGAGTTCAGCAGCTTCACCCCGTTGATGCTCAAACTCGACACGAATTACCTGTCCGCCTTCGGGCGCAGCGACCACGCCAGCGATGGAGTAGGCGGCGCCATCAGCCACCGGCGCGCAATGGACGCCAATCGGCACCTGACAACCACCGCCCAGCCCCGCCAGAGCGGTGCGCTCGGCGGTGACGGCAAAACGCGTCGGCGCGTGGTCAAGATCAAGCATGGCTTCCATAGTACGCAAATCGTTGGAGCGCGTCTCAATGGCAAGTGCGCCCTGCCCGGCTGCCGGACAGAGAATCTGTGGTGCAAAGCACTCCCGGCGATACTCCGTGAGGCCAAGGCGCTCGATACCGGCCGCGGCGAGAATGATGGCATCGACCTGCCCTTCGACCATTTTGCGGATGCGCGTGTCGACGTTACCTCGGAACTCTTCAAAGTGCAGGTCGTCGCGATGAGCACGCAGCTGAGCGCGACGGCGCAGGCTGCTGGTGCCCACTCGCGCGCCGTGCGGCAGGGCTGCGAAGGATTCGTACCGGGCCGAAAGCAGAGCATCGCGCGGATCTACCCGCTCGGGAATAGCAGCGATGGCAAAGGCGGGGTCGAGTTCCGTCGGCAGATCCTTGAGACTGTGGACGGCCAGATCGATGCGGCCATCGAGCAGGGCCTCCTCGATCTCCTTGGTGAACATGCCCTTGGAGCCGACCTTGGCAAAAGCGACATGCTGCATGGCGTCGCCGGTGGTGCGAATGATCTCGATCGAAACTTCGTGACCAAGCGCGCGCAGGCGATCGGCAATGTGATTGGCCTGCCAGAGGGCCAGCTGGGAACCGCGGGAGCCTATGCGCATCAGGAATGCCTCGGATTCACCGGGATCGTCTGCTCTGTCGGCATTGCGTCGCTGTCCTCGGGATCGACGCGAACCTCTTCAATGCGGATGCCGGTGTGGGGGCAGGTATCCTTCTCGGCGGAAAAGTCGCGAAGGCCGGAGGGATCGAAGGCAGCCTGAATGGCACGCACGGCCTCGACATCGCCCGACTGCGCGGCGTTACGCAAGGCATGCATGGGCAGGTGGAGAAACTTGTTAGTGAGCCCGCGGGCGAGCATTTTGACGGCAGCCTGCTGCTCTTTGGTGAGCGACTGCAGACGGGGCCCGACGCGCTTCATTTCTGCCTGGCAAAGCTGCTCGATCGTGTGCTGCATACTGGCGATGAGCGGCCCTATGTCAAGTGCGCGGCGGCGCTGTTCGAATTTAAGCGCTTCGGCGGCGACCATCTCTTCAGCGAGTTCGGCCTGGCGTTTGCGATCGACCAGATTGGAGCTGGCTACCGACTGAAGGTCGTCAATATCGTAGAGGAACGCACCTTCGAGCCGGTTGACTTCCGGGTCGATATCGCGGGGCACGGCAATGTCAATCATCAGGATCGGCTTGTGACGGCGGCGATGGAGGAACTGCTGGATATGATCGACGCTGAGAATGGGCCGCGGAGAACCGGTGGAGGTGATGAGAATGTCCGGCGGGTCCGGCAAAGAGAAAATAGAATCGAATTCGACGGCGCTGCCGCCGAACTTCTGCGCCAGCGACTCGGCCCGGGAAAATGTGCGGTTGGCGACGAGAATGCGTTCGGCCCCGTGGTGGGCCAGGTGACGCGCAGCCAGCTCGCTCATCTTGCCGGCGCCAACCAGCATGACGCGCTTGCCGTCCAGCTCACCGAAGATGCGTCGGGCCAGATCGACGGCGACAGTAGAAATCGAAACAGGCGAAGCGCCAATTTCCGTCTCGGTCCGGACGCGCTTGGCCAGCGCAAAAGTGTCCTGCAGCAGGCGCTCGAGTTGGGAACCAACTGCCCCATACTCCCTGGCTGCGTTATAAGCAGCTTTCACCTGGCCGAGAATCTGCGGCTCACCGAGTACCAGCGAATCCAGACTGCAGGCGACGCGGAAGATATGCCGCACGGCTTCCACTTCGCGGTGGTGGTAGAGGTGCTCGCGCAGGCCAGCGTCTGCGAGGCCGAAATGCTGTTCAAGAAAACTTGCGACATCGGGGTCTGCGCCTTCCCGTTCGGAGGAAGCACGATGGGCAATGAGAATCTCCACGCGATTGCAGGTGGAAAGAATCATGGCCTCCTGCACACCGGGGAGCCTGAGCACTTGCTCGGTTACAAAGGGCAGATCGGCATCGGGAATGTCCAGGCGCTCGCGCAGTTCGACCGGCGCGGTCTTGTGATTCAGTCCTGTAAGCAGAAAGTTCATGGCAGGCTGAACCTATGCACGGAGCTGACGAGATTTGCGGCCCATACACCGATCATCGCTATAAAGATGAGCGAAGAGAGGTAAACGGCGCGCCTTCCTCGAAATCCGGTACTACGGCGTACATAAATCATGAGCACATAGAGTACCCACAGTGCAAAAGACATCAATACTTTCGGATCGGCAAAGTAGCTGGGACCGATTCGCTCCTGCGCAACGAGCGAACCAGCAAAGAGGCCACCGGTCATGCACACGAAACCGGCAATCAACATAGATTCTGAGATGCGGTCCATGGTCTCCAGGGGCGGCAGCCATTCCATGAAGCTGCGCGGTTGCTTGCTCTTGAGCCTACGCTCTTTCACCTGGTAGAGAATGCCGGCCACGACGCTGAAGAAGAGCGCGACATAGGCCGCCAACAGGAGAAAGACGTGCGCGAAGATCCAGCCGGAGCGAATGTGATCGGAGCTGAAGGTGTAACGCTGCGTAGCGAGCGCCGGAATGATCGAGAGCAGGAGAGAGAGAGGCAGGGCAAAAATCGCAAAGGAAAGCGTGCGGTAGACGAACCAGACGATGAGAAAAATGGAGGTTACCAGCAACGCCAGGGCCGTTTGTGCCTCGTGCGCGCCGGTCGGGATCCAGTGGTGATGAGCCGTCAGCATCTCGACCATGCCCACCAGCTGCAGAAGCCAGGCGGCGAGCGCAGCCGGGACGCAGAAGCGCTTCCAGGCAGACTGGGCGCCCAGCACCGCCGGGATGGCGGCGATGCTTGCGATTCCATACAGCACGACGGCGGCTCTGAGCCAGATTAAGTACATAACGGCAAAGGATATGTCGATACTTAGTATAGAAGAGGCACCGGGTTCCCGCGATGTAACGCAGCGCACAGCTTCTTCGCCTTCTTGCCGCCTGGCAAACCATCGGAGGCCCCACTCGCGTAAGAAACGACTGTGACCGTTTCCGGAGGCAATCGAGGGATTGCTCTGCACCGGCGCCATCGCGTTTCGACTCGATACCTGGACCTACACCGGGGCATGCGATTCACGGTATGCTGGCGTATCCAGTGACAGAAGTTAACCATCCTAAGGAAAACGTGGCGCTCACTCCTCTGATGCGCCAGTACCAGGCCGCCAAGAGCGAGCACCCGGATGCCCTGCTCTTTTTCCGCATGGGCGATTTTTACGAGCTCTTCTTTGACGACGCGATCACAGCGGCGCGCGAACTGGAGATTACGCTGACCGCCCGCGACAGGGAAAAAACCGTGCCAATGTGCGGCGTTCCCTATCACGCAGTGGAGGGATACCTGACGCGGCTGCTGCGCAAGGGCTACCGGATCGCCGTTTGCGACCAGATGGAAGACCCCAAGCTGGCCAAGAAAATCGTCCGGCGCGAGGTAACCCGCGTGCTGACGCCGGGTACGGCGATCGATCCGGGCTTCAGTGCGGGGCAGAACAACTACCTTGCCGCACTGCACCAGACCGATGAAGCCGTGGGGCTGGCATTTCTGGATCTCTCGACCGCGGACTTTCGCGCCACGGAATTTTCGGGTCCCCAGGCACTGGCGCACGCCTTGGACGAAATCGCAAAAGTGGCCCCGAGCGAGCTGATTTTTGCCGCCGGGCAGGCATGGGCGCAAAGCTGGGAGGCTCCACCAGAGCTGGCCAGTGTCAAGACATCCAGCGGGCTCGACGACTGGATTTTCACTGCCGACTATGCTCTTCCCTTGCTGGAACGGCAAATGGGCGCGCAGTCGCTCGACGGATATGGGCTGACGGGGCACTTGCCGGCCGCGGTCGCCGCCGGCGCGATTGTGCACTACATCCGCTCGACACAGAAAAGCGCACCGGATGCGAATGGGCCGGAACATGTCGATTCCCTGCGATTTTACGAACGCAGCGAGCATCTGCACCTGGACCAGGTGAGCGTGCGCAATCTGGAACTGGTGGATCCTCTGTACCGCGACGCCGAGGGAGACACAACGTTGGCCGGAACTCTCGACGCCTGTATGACGCCGATGGGCAAGCGGCTGCTGCGCGGGTCCATATTGCGTCCATTGCTCTCGATTTCGGCAATTGAAACCCGCTATGCGGCCGTGGATGCCGCACGGCTTTCTGTGCAGGGCCGCGAGCAGACGCGGCGGGCAATGGACGGCATCCTCGATCTGGAAAGGCTATTGGCGCGGCTTTCCCTCGAAAGTGCGGGGCCTCGCGACGTGATGGCGCTGGGCGCATCACTGGGGAGGTTGCCGGGGCTCAAAACGACAGCAGCGGAATTGGATCACACATGGTGGAAGCAAACTGCCACAGCGCTGGATCCGCTCGCCGATCTGCACGAGGCCATTGCAAAAACGCTGGTTCCGGAGCCTCCACTGACGCTGGCCGACGGCGGGGTGATTGCCGAAGGGATGGATGCCGAACTGGACGAGTTGCGGGCCATCAGCCACAGCGGGCGTAGCTCGATTGCGGCGATTGAGGAACGTGAGCGGCAGCGGACGGGGATTCCCTCCCTGAAGGTCCGGTTCAATTCGGTTTTCGGCTATTACATTGAGGTGACCAAGGCCAATCTTGCGCATGTGCCCGCCGACTACGAGCGCAAGCAGACGCTGGTCAATGCTGAGCGATTCACAACCCCTGAGCTGAAAGAGTACGAAACCAAGGTGCTGACGGCGCAGGAACGGTCCATCGAAATTGAAAAGCGCATCTTCGGCCAACTCCGGCGGCTGGTGCTCGACCATGCGGCGCGGATTCGCAAGACGAGCGCCGCCGTGGCGGAAATCGACCTGCTGGCGAACTTTGCACATCTGGCCAGTCTGCGCGGATATACGCGTCCGCAGGTAGAGGACGGCAGCGTGCTGGAAATGATCAGCGCGCGGCATCCCGTGATTGAGCACCTGATGGAAAAGGCCGGTACGGCGCGCTTTGTGCCAAACGACCTCTATCTGGACGCGACCGAAGCGAGCGGCAACCAGCACCTGCTGCTGATTACCGGGCCGAACATGGGCGGCAAATCCACCTATCTGCGACAAGCGGCGCTGCTGGTGGTGATGGCGCAGATGGGCAGTTTTGTTCCAGCGGAACGGATGCGCTATGGGTTGGTGGATCGTGTGTACACGCGCATCGGTGCAAGCGACAATCTGGCGCGCGGACGGTCGACCTTCATGGTGGAGATGACCGAGACGGCGACCATCCTGAACACGGCGACCGCACGGTCTCTGATTCTGCTGGATGAGATGGGACGCGGCACGGCGACATTTGACGGGCTGGCGCTGGCATGGGCAACACTGGAATTTCTGCATGCCGAGGTAGGCGCGCGCACGCTGTTCGCCACTCACTACCACGAGCTCACGATGCTGGCCGAGCAGTTGCCGAGACTTGCCAACCTGCGCGTGTCGATTAAAGAGACGCCGCAAGGCATCGTCTTCCTGCACCGCATTGAACAGGGCGCTGCCAGCAAGAGCTATGGGATTGAAGTAGCGCGACTGGCGGGACTGCCACAACGGGTAGTCCAGCGGGCGCGGCAGGTGCTGAAGCAGCACGAGCGGTCTGAGCGCAGCAACATTGCCGCCGAAACCGCGCCGCCGCTGCAGATGACCATGTTCACGCCGCTTTCGCAGCAGGTCGTCGACCGGCTGCAGGAGACCGACATCAACACGCTGACGCCACTGGACGCGCTCAACCTGCTGCACGAACTGAAAGCCGAAATCGCCGGCGGAAATGGCGGCAAGGCATGAGAACCAAGGTGGATACGCGCGAAGCTGTCGGACGCGTGATGATGGTCGGGCTTGAAGGTACGGCCATCACTTCAATCGAACGGTCGTGGCTGAAGTTGATCCGGCCTTCGGGTGTCATCCTGTTTCGACGAAATATCGAATCTGCCGATCAGGTGATTGAGCTGCTGCGCGAGGCGACGGAGATCATCGGGCGAAACCTGCTGCGCGCCGTGGACATGGAAGGCGGCCTCGTCGACCGGTTTCGAAACCTGATGGGACCGATGCCCGCGCCGGCGGAGGTTTACGGTACGCGCAATCCAGACCTGTACTTCCGGCACGGAGATCTGATTGGCCGAGCCGCGCACATGCTTGGCTTCAATACGAGCTTTGCCCCGGTGCTGGATCTGGCGCTTCCGGAATCGAAGCATGTCATGAAGTCACGGGTGATTTCGGCACGGCCATCGGACGTGGTGCATTACGCGTCGGCGTTCCTGAGTGGGCTTGCAAAGCAGGAGGTCTACGGCTGCGGCAAGCATTTTCCTGGGCTGGGCGGCGGCGCGCTCGACTCGCATATGCTGATGCCGGTGATCGACCGTCCCTGGGCGCAGATGTGGCGCGAGGATCTGGCTCCTTATCGCGAACTGGCGCATGCGCTTCCAATTGTGATGGTCGCGCATGCGGCCTATCCAGCGGTCACGCAGAAAACCGAGCCCGCGTCCATCTCAGAGCACTGGATCGGGAGGGTGCTGCGCAAGCGCATCGGCTACCAGGGCCTGGTGATTTCGGACGACATGGAAATGGGCGGCATCCTGTCACAGTACGGCATCGGCGATGCCGCCACGCTGGCCATCACGGCGGGCACCGATATGATTGAAATCTGCAAAGACCCGGCATTGATTCTGGGAGCCTACGAAGCCATGTTGCACAAGACAGAGCGGTCGAGTGAGTTTGCCAGGCTGGTGAGGACGTCGGCCCGGCGCGTGGAACGCTGGGGCGAGCGGAATGTTTTGATCCAGACGCAGACCCTGCGGAGTCCAAACCCTGTGAGGGTGGAAAAGCTTCGCGCCGAGATCGCGCAATTCCGGGAGATTTGCTCATGAAGCCTCTACCCCTGACCGTTGCAGGTATCATGAGCGGCACTTCGGGCGATGGCATTGACGTGGCGCTGACGCGGATTGAACCGCGCACCGGCAAGCACTCCAATACCCTGCGGCTGAAGCTTTTGGCGCATGAAGCGTTTCCCTTTCAGAAAGCGCTGCGTGCGGCCGTGCTGGCTGCGCAGGATGCGAAAGAGACCTCGACAGCAGAGCTGGCGCGTCTGAACTGGCGGCTGGGAGTGGCCTACGCCGAGGCGGTGGAAGCCGTGCAGGAAAAATATGGCGCGGAGATTGATCTGATCGGCTGCCACGGCCAGACGGTCTATCACCAGGCAGAGCCGGAACGGTATTGCGGTGCGCGGTTTGCCTGCACCTGGCAGATTGGCGAACCAGCGCTGATCGCCACGCGGCTGCGCATTCCTGTGGTCTCGAACTTCCGCCCTGCGGACATGGTGGCGGGCGGACAAGGCGCGCCGCTGGTGCCGCTGCTGGATTATGTGGTGTTTGCGCATCCGCGCATTGCCCGCGTGCTGCAGAACATTGGCGGCATCGGAAACCTGACGTCGATTCCAGCCGGAGCGGGCGCGGATGAGGTGATGGCTTTCGATACCGGCCCCGGCAACATGGTGATGGATGCACTGACGCAAAAGCTCTACGGCAAAGCCTACGATCGCGATGGGCGGATTGCGGCGCGCGGGAGAGTCTTGCCTGAGGTCGTTGCGACAGTGATGAAGCAGGCATTTTTCCGTAAGGCGCCGCCGAAGTCCGCCGGGCGCGAGCAGTTTGGACCGGCCTTCACAGAGGATTTTCTGGCACGCTGCCGCAAGGCGGGCGGGACGGATGCAGACGCCGTTGCCACGGCAACCGCGCTAACCGCAGAGTCGATTGCCCGGAGCTATGCGGATTTTGTACATCCGAAGATGGGCACAGCGCCTGTCGAATACGTCCTTTCCGGCGGTGGAGCGCAGAATATTGCGCTGATTCATATGCTGCGGGAACGGCTGGAACCAATGGGATGCCGGCTGTTTGCCAGCGACGAAGCTGGAATGCCGTCGCAAGCGAAAGAAGCAGCCGCCTTTGCGCTCCTGGCTTATTGCACTTACTACGGGCTGCCGGGAAATCTGCCGTCAGCCACCGGCGCGGCGGCGCCTGTGGTACTGGGGACGATTTCGCATGGGTAGGCGGAGATTACGCCTCTCAAAACGACCGGAGGCGGGCGGATGTTGGGCATTCCCGCTGCTGGTGCTGCTTGCAGGGCTTTCGCTGGCAATGAGTGGCTGTGCAGGCGCCAAGCCTCCGGCCAACACCGTGGTGATGCTGATCGGCAGCAGCCCTGCGAATCTCGATCCCCGGATTGGAACCGATGCGCAATCCGAGCACATTGACATGCTGCTCTTCGACTCGCTCGTTAAGCATGACGCGCACTTTGGATTCAAGCCGTATCTGGCCACCAGTTGGGATACGCCGAACCCGGTGACCTACATTTTTCACCTGCGCGCAGGCGTGAAGTTCAGCAATGGACAGCCACTGACCTCGCGCGACGTGAAATGGACGATCGAATCGATGCTGAATGGCACCATCATCACCGTGAAGACCGGGGCCTACGAAGACATCGCGAGCATCGATACGCCCAGCCCGTTGACCGTGATTTTTCACCTGAAACATCCTGACAATGCTTTCCTTGAGAACATGTCCGATGGCGCCATCGGCATTGTGCCCTACGGAAGCGGAAAGGACTTTGGCGAGCATCCCATCGGCAGCGGGCCCTTTGAGTTCGTCAGCCAGTCGTACGACCGCGATGTGATCATCCAGCGCAGGCCACACTACTGGGGGACCGAGCCGAAGATTGAACGCGTGCGTTTTGACGTGGTTCCGGACGCTACGACGCGGGCACTGGAACTGGAGAAGGGCTCGGCTGACGTGGAGATCAATTCCCTGCCGGAGGACACGGTCCATGCGCTGCGACAGGACAGGAATCTCGAGGTCATGACCGAGCCCGGCACCGAACTCTACTACCTGATCTTCAATCTGCGGGATCCGATCCTGCGCCATGAAAAGGTTCGCCAGGCGATCGCGTACGCCATCAACCGGCCGCTCATCATTCAGTCGCTCTTCCGTGGCGACGCACGGCTGGCTTCGAGCCTTTTACCGCCGGAACACTGGGCCTGGACGGGAGCGCAACGGTACAACTACAACCCGGCCAAAGCGAATCAGCTGCTCAATGAGGCGGGCTTCCCGCGAGGCAAGGACGGAATTCGCTTTCGCCTCGCGATGAAAACCTCCACCAATGAAACCACCCGGCTGATGGCGATGGCAGTTCAGGCCGAACTGGCGCACGTGGGCATCAAGATGGAACTGCGCAGCTTCGAGTTTGCGACTTTCTATTCAGATCTGACCCACGGTGCGTTTCAGATGGCCCCCTCGCGGTGGATCGGCGGCAATGAGCAGCCAGACATCTTCCGCTATTCGTTTGCCTCGTCGAGCTACCCTCCCTATGGCGCAAACCGCGGCTACTATGACAACCCCGAGGTGGACCAGCTGATCGCCGATGGGGGCGCCAACTCCAGCCAGGCGGCGCAAAAGCGGGATTTCGAGAAGATTCAGCAGATTGTTGCCCGCCAGCTGCCGACGTTTGACCTGTTCTATATCGATAACGTGGTCGTTCACTCGAAACGCCTCACGCATATCAGGCTGGTCCCATCTCCGTCGGGGAACTTCGATTTTTTGTGCACCGCCGAGCTACGCCAATAGCAAAAGGCGCGTCTCAGTAGAGGGAAAAACGCCCTGTTACGGGCATCCATGGCGGCCAAACTGGCATGAGCCGCATCTATTGCCATTATCTGAGTCAAATTCACTCACGTTTCATCTGTAAGGCTTGACATTTACCACCCAGACTGGGATACATTAGCAGTCGGAGGTGGACAGTGCTAACGGCAGAAACGCAGGTACCTCTGCCGTGGGAGAGCCCTAAATCGGCCGGCTTCCCTGCACCCAGCTCCGATTTCAGAGTCAGGTTGACACGTAAATTTCGGGCGAGCCTCAACTCGCCGGGCACTGCCGGCTGCACCCAGCCGGAAAGCAATGGAACGCTGTAAAGGAGAAGCATCGCAATGCCAACTGCATCTGTAGCAACCACGTTCACCCCGCTTCATGACCGCATCCTGGTCCGCCGCGTCGACGAAGGCGAGACCATCCGCGGTGGCATCATCATTCCCGACTCCGCCAAGGAAAAGCCCCAGGAAGGCGAAGTGATCGCCGTGGGCAAGGGCAAGAGCAACGACGAAGGCAAGGTCTTCCCTCTCGATGTGAAGGCTGGCGACCGGGTTCTCTTCGGTAAGTACTCCGGCACCGAGATCAAGATCGACGGTGAGGAGTTCCTCATCATGCGTGAGGAAGAAGTCCTCGGCATTTTGAAGAAATAACTTCAAGGACGGTGATTCATGATGCTCGTACCCGGATGGCTTTACAAAGAGGCATGCGGAAGTTCCAGACTGTGGTGCAGCCGTGCAAGCAACGCAAGACCAATGAGCCATGCAAATGGCGATATGGTTAGCTCGGCCAGCGCACAACAGGCAGGTGGATCCCCTCGCCGTAATCCCGGGTTCTGAGACGCGAGCATCATCCGCGTTAACCAAAAGCTTTAACAACGAGCATTAAGCATTTCAGAAGGAGAAACATCCATGGCAAAGCAGATTCTGCATGGTGAAGATTCCCGCCAGGCTATCCTGCGCGGCGTAAACACCCTGGCCGATGCAGTGAAGGTGACGCTCGGCCCCAAGGGCCGCAACGTAGTTATCGAGAAGAAGTTCGGCTCGCCCACGATCACCAAGGACGGCGTAACCGTCGCCAAGGAGATCGAACTGAAGGACGCGCTCGAGAACATGGGCGCCCAGATGGTGCGTGAAGTGGCCTCGAAGACCTCAGACGTAGCCGGTGACGGCACCACGACTGCGACGGTTCTGGCCCAGGCGATCTACCGCGAGGGCGTGAAGACCGTGGCTGCCGGCGCCAACCCGATGGCGCTGAAGCGCGGCATCGACAAGGCTGTTGAGGCCATCGTTGGCAAGCGCGACGAGCAGGGCAACGTGGTAGGCGGTGCGCTGGCTGAGTTCTCCAAGCCGGTGTCCGGTGACATGATCGCCCAGGTGGGCACCATCTCGGCCAACAGCGATTCGACGATCGGCAACATCATTGCCGAGGCGATGAAGAAGGTCGGCAAGGATGGCGTGATCACGGTGGAAGAGTCAAAGACTCTGGAGACCCAGCTGGAAGTGGTCGAAGGCATGCAGTTTGACCGCGGCTACCTGAGCCCCTACTTCGTGACCGATCCGGACCGGATGGAAGCGGTGCTCGAAGATCCCTACATCCTGATCTACGAGAAGAAGATCAGCACCATGAAGGATCTGCTGCCGCTGCTCGAGCAGGTCGCCCGCAATGCCAAGCCGCTGGTGATCATCGCCGAGGATGTGGACGGCGAGGCGCTCGCCACCCTGGTGGTGAACAAGCTGCGCGGCACGCTGAACGTGGCTGCCGTCAAGGCTCCTGGATTCGGCGACCGCCGCAAGGCCATGCTGGGCGACATCGCGATCCTGACCGGCGGAACCGCCATTACCGAAGACCTCGGCCTGAAGCTTGAGAACATCAAGCTCGAGGACCTGGGCCGTGCGAAGCGCGTGACCATCGACAAGGACAACACGACCATTGTCGAAGGCCGCGGCGACGGCAAGGCCATCGAGGGTCGCGTGAAGGAAATCCGCAGCCAGATCGAGAAGACCACCTCGGACTACGACCGCGAGAAGCTGCAGGAGCGGCTGGCGAAGCTGGTCGGCGGCGTGGCCGTGATCAAGGTCGGCGCTGCCACCGAGACCGAGATGAAGGAGAAGAAGGCTCGCGTTGAGGATGCCATGCATGCAACCCGCGCGGCTGTGGAGGAAGGCATCGTTCCGGGCGGCGGTGTGGCCCTGGTTCGCTGCACCCCGGTGGTCGATACGCTGATCAAGTCGCTGGAAGGCGACGAAAAGATCGGCGCCCAGATCATCCGCCGCGCTGTCGAAGAGCCGCTGCGCCAGATCGTCGGCAATGCCGGTGAAGAAGGCGCTGTGGTGGTCGGCAAGATTCACGAGAACAAGAACACCAATTTCGGCTACAACGCCGGAAGCGGCGTGTTCGAGGATCTGGTGAAGGCCGGCGTCATCGACCCGACCAAAGTAACCCGCACGGCGCTGCAGAATGCCGGTTCGATTGCCGGCCTGATGCTGACGACCGAAGCGATGGTATCCGAGATCCCCGAGCCCAAGGCGGCCCCGGCGGCTCCCGGCCACGGCGGCATGGAAGGCATGTACTAGGACTCACCGTCCAGGTCATCGCGCCTCACAGCGCAACGGGCTTCCCTTATGGGGAGCCCGTTTTGTTTTTGAGGGATGCGAAGGCTGGCTACTCCAATTCCACCATGACCGTATCGCCGTCGATGCGGGTTGCATAACGTCGGACACATGCCTTTGGATTATGCGAGGCGCAGCCGGTCTTCGCATCGAAAGCCCAAGCGTGCCAGGGACAGACGATGCGGCCCTGCTCGACGATTCCCTGCCCCAGCGGACCGCCTCGATGCGGGCAAACATTGTCCATGACGACGAGTTCTCCGTCGACACGGGCAACGCAGAATAGGCTGCCGGCTGCTGTCATTTCGCAAACCTCCCCTTCCTGAGGAGTTTCCGTCACGCGGCAAAGGGGCACAAATTGTGGCATTCAGCGAATTCTCCAGGCTGATCGGCCGCCCAGTTCGTGGCGCGGGCGCGCTTTCCTCATGCTAGAGCATTCATTCTCATCCTGCAGGGTGGTCCGAACTGGTTTAGGACGCAGCCTCATTCAGGGAATGACCGTGCTCCGTGACGCACTTTCCTCGACACCATCAGGGCGATGCTCTAGGCTCGAAGAAAGGATGGCAGAAGAGAAGACAGGCAAGCCTGAAGAAGCAAAGACAAGGCAGGATTCGCTGTGGTGCCCGACCTGTGCGCGCGCGGTCGATGACCCGCTGGTATGCGGCGACTGCGCGACCGTGATTTGCCGGGTGTGCGGCACTCCGCTCGAATCTCCCGACGAGCTGGCCTTCGGTTAAGGTGAAACAGAAGACCATGCCATCAAAGAAATCCGGAAAATCAAGGCGCACCACCAGCTACTCGCGAAGCAAAGGGCAAAATTCACTCTATGGGCCTCCGCCGCTGGTGAGCTTTGGCTGGTTGCTGGGCGCCGCAGCGACGGCCGTTGGAATTGGCGCGGCAGGTGCGTACCTGGTGCTGTGCCTGATCTTCTACCAGAACCAGGCGATGATGATTTTCCACCCCTCGAAAACGGTCGCGAAGACACCGGCCAGCGCGGGCCTCCCATACCAGGAAATCGCGCTTGACCCGACGACCAGCGGCCAGCCGCAGATCACAGGGTGGTGGGTTCCCGCGGCGAAAGACGCGGCATACCGGAGCGACACAATATTTTTTCTGCATGGGGCTTCGGGATCGCTGTCCGATACGGTTGCGCAAATCCAGGCGCTGCATACGCTCGGTATCAATGTGTTTGCCATCGACTATCGGGGCTATGGCAAGAGTGCAGCCATTCGCCCTACGGAACAGACGGCCGATGAAGACGCACTCGCCGCCTGGACTTACCTGACGGCAACGAGAAACTTGCCTGCGACGAGCCTGGTGGTCTTTGGTGAAGGTGCAGGAGCGATCTTCGCCACGCATCTGGCCGCGGAGCGAAGCGTGGCAGCACTGGTGCTGGCCCAGATTTCGCCACCTGCGCACGAGATTTTCGAGCAGGATGCGCGGGCCCGACTGCTGCCGCTGTTTCTGCTGGCCAAAGAGCACATGAACCCTGTACCCGAACTGAAACGGTCGAGTACACCTAAGATGTTCCTGGAGTGGCCAGAGAAATCCGGGCTCGGGCCAAGCGTCACGCGAAGGGATTTTGCTCTCGCCGCGGAACCGAAGCAGATCGCTTCACTCCCTGTCGCATCGCCAGAAGCTGTGGCGAATGCTGTGGAACCGTTTCTCAAGCAGATTCTGCCAGTGGCGCATTGAGAGCTCATGGCTCGCACCCCGCGGGAACCTGTTAACCTATAGATACTATGAAGTTTGGCGTGCTCGTCTTTCCGGGTTCCAACTGCGACCAGGACACTTACCATGTGATTGCCGAGGTAGCGAAGCAGCCGGTCACGTTCCTCTGGCATGATTCGGCCAGTCTCGAAAACTGCGACGCGATTTTGGTTCCAGGCGGCTTTGCCTACGGCGATTACCTGCGCACCGGGGCGATCGCGCGGTTCTCTCCGGTGATGCAGTCGGTGAAGAAGTTTGCGGCCGATGGCGGGCTGGTGATGGGCATTTGCAACGGCTTCCAGATTTTGTGTGAGTCCGGTCTGCTGCCCGGCGCGCTGATGCGCAACGCGGGGCTGCGCTACATCTGCAAGCAGGTACATCTGCGCACCGAGACAACCGTGACGCCTTTCACGCATCTGCTCAAGAAAGGGCAGGTACTGCAATTGCCGATCGGTCACATGGAAGGCAACTACTTCTGCGACGACGCCACTCTGGCCACACTGCAGCGCGAGGACCGCGTGGTCTTCCGCTACGCGACGCCGGAGGGCGATGTGACCGCGGCGGCCAATCCGAACGGCTCGCGCGACAACATTGCCGGCATTGTGAATGAGGGCCGCAATGTACTGGGAATGATGCCTCACCCCGACCGGTCGAGTGAAGCCCTGCTGGGTTCTGCCGATGGGTGGGGTATCTTTGGCTCCCTGGTAGACTCGCTTGCGGCAAAAGCATGATTGATATTCATCACCATCTGATTTACGGCGTCGATGACGGTTCTCGTGACCTGGAAACGTCAGTGCAGATGGTCGAAATGGCGGCAGCCGATGGCATCACGCACATTATCTGCACGCCACACGCGGTAGAGCGCTACCCCTACCAGCCGGAAGTCAACAAGGAGCACCTGGCTGCGCTCAAAGAACGCGTGGGCGACAAGGTAAAGCTGGGACTCGGCTGTGATTTTCATCTGTCCTTCGAGAACATCGAGGACGCACTCGCCAACCCGCACAAATACACGCTGAACGGCCTGAACTACCTGCTGGTCGAGTTCCCTGATACCAGCATTTCACCGAAGATGACCGAGGCGTTCTACGAGATGATGGTGGCCGGCATGCGGCCCATCCTCACCCATCCGGAACGCAACCTTACACTGCAGCGCACGCCCGAGCGGATGGATGTGTGGCTGGAACAGGGCTGCCTGGTGCAGGTGACGGCGAATTCCCTGACCGGACGCTTCGGCAAGCGCGCGCAGGAGATGGGGATGGAACTGCTCGAGCAGGACCGTGTCCATTTTCTGGCGACCGACGCCCACGATCTGAAATCTCGGCCACCGGTGATGAGCGAGGCGTACCGGGTCGTCGAAGAGAAGTTTGGCCACGATCTTGCGGAGCGGCTGTGCGTGACGAATCCGCTGGCTGCTTTTGAAGGCAAGCCGATTCCCGATGCCCCGATCCCGGACTGGGACCGGCAGCCTGAGGTCGAACCGAAGCGGCCCGGCCTGTTTTCGCGCCTGTTTGGCCGAAGCTGAACTGTCTTAAGAAGACAGGCCCAGGCCACCATCCACGCTGAGAATTTGCCCGGTGATGAAGTGCGGTCCGGTCGCAAAAAATATAACGGCAGCAGCCACGTCCTGCGGCCTGCCATTGCGCTTCATGGGCGTCTTCTCCAGGAAATGCTCGTAGCCATCGCTGACTTCCCCGTTGACGATCATTCCGGGAGCCACACAGTTCACGCTGATTTCGGGCGCAAAGGCCTTGGCCATGGTCTGGGTGAGCATGTGCAGCGCGGCTTTTGATGTGCAGTAGTGGGCATGCGTGGACCAGGGGTGCAGTCCCCCGAGCGAGCCGATGTTGATGATGCGTCCGCGCGCTGCCTTGAGATGCGGGTACGCGGCTTTCGCCATGAGAAATGGGCCGCGGGTGTTCGTTTCAAACATGGCGTCCCACTGCTCGACGGTGATCTGGCTGTGATCGGCGGTTTCGAACCGGCCTGCGTTGTTGACGAGCAGATCGAGCCGGCCAAAACCTGCGAGCGCGGCATCAACAGCCCGGCTGACAGACGATTCCGAACGGACGTCGGCCTGAATGGCAAGCGCATTCACCCCCAGCGCCTTCAGCTCTTGCACCGTCCTCCCTGCGTCCTCTTGCGATTCGCGCCAGGTAATCGCAATGTCGGCTCCGGCCTCGGCGAGCGCCAGTGCGAGAGCGCGGCCGATGCGCCGGGCAGCGCCGGTGATCAACGCGGACTTCCCTTCCAATGCTTTCATATGTGGTCATTTTACCGGCAGCATCCGCACAGGAACGGCGGACTGGCCTGCGCGGTTTTCCCTCCCAGGCATTTGAGAGGATAGAGTGGAACTTGCTTTGCCTCAAAAAGAAGAGAACGCATGGCTGACACTTTGCTACCAATTGCAGACATTGCCCGCAAACTTCAACTTACTGATGACGCGTGGGAGCCCGTTGGCCGCTATGGCGCCAAGGTCCGGCTGGATCTGCTGAAGGATCCCGCTTTCCCGCCGCGGGGCAAGCTGATTCTGGTTACCGCGACGAGCCCCACGGCTTCCGGTGAAGGCAAAACCGTCACCGCAATCGGGCTGACGCAGGGGCTGGAGCGCATCGGGAAGAGCGCCCTTATCACGTCGCGGGAGCCTTCGCTGGGGCCGGTTTTCGGCATGAAAGGCGGCGCGGCAGGCGGCGGGCGCTCGAAGATTGAGCCGAGCCAGAAGATCAATCTGCATTTCCACGGCGACATTCATGCGATCACTTCGGCCCACAACCTGCTTGCGGCCTTGATCGACGCGCACCTGTTCCATGGCAATGACCTGAATCTCAACCCTGAACGCATCACCTGGCCGCGCGCGATGGACATGAACGACCGCGCGTTGCGGCGGATCATTGTAAACAGCGCCGGCAAGCGCGACGGAGCCAATCGGGCCACTGGGTTTGTCATTACCGCAGCGTCAGAGATCATGGCCATCCTGGCGCTGGCGAAGGATTACGCAGATCTTCGCCGCCGGCTCAATGCGATTATCATTGGCCAGACACGCGAAGGCAGACCGGTGCGCGCCAGCGAACTGGATGCAACCGGAGCGATGATGGCTCTGCTGACCGACGCGCTGCTTCCCAACCTGGTGCAGACGACCGAGGGCACACCGGCATTTGTCCATTGCGGCCCGTTTGGCAACATCGCGCACGGCACCAGCAGCGTGGTCTCGCAACAGCTCGCGTTGCGCCTGGCCGATTACGTGGTGAACGAAGCCGGTTTTGCGGCGGATCTGGGCGCGGAAAAGTACATGGACATCGTCATGCGCGAGTCCGGTATTTCCCCCGCCGTGGCCGTGCTGGTGACAACGGTGCAAAGCCTGCGGAACCAGGGCCAAGGCGATCTGGAACGCGGTTTGCCCAATTTGGCGCGGCACATCCAGAATCTGCATCGCTTTGGGCTGCCGATCGTCGTCGCCATGAACCAGTTCCCGAGCGACACCGATACCGACCTGGCCCGCCTGGCCGACTTCGCCGCCGAGCAAGGCGCGCAGAGCGCGATGTCACAGGCCTTCGCCCAGGGCGGCGCCGGCGCAGAAGATCTGGCGCGGAAAGTGGTCGAAGTCATCGAGAAGAATCCGACGCCACGCGTAAGACCGATCTATGCTCTAACGGACTCCCTTGAAGACAAGGTACATGCGGTGGCAACTCAGATTTACGGTGCGGAGGGCGTGGAATTCAGCCCGGCAGCGACCGAGAAGCTGCGGCAATACGCCGAATGGGGCTATTCCGAAGCACCGGTGTGCGTTGCCAAGACTCAGTACTCGTTTTCCGACGATCCGAAGCTGCTGGGCGCACCGAACGGATGGACATTGCACATCACGGATGCTTCGCTATCGGCCGGGGCAGGGTTCGTGGTCATGATTGCCGGGAACATGATGCTGATGCCGGGACTGCCGAAAGTCTCGCGGGCGGCGGAAATCGACGTGGATGAGCAGGGAGAAATTATTGGCGTCGAGTGATGTGACGTACGCCGACGGCCCCTGGGCTGCCCTGCCGATTCTCGGGGTAGAGCGCAAAAGCCTCCGGATGCGATAAAGTGACAATCGATGCCTCTCATTCGCCGTGCCCTGCTTGCCCTGTGCTGCCTGATGCTGGCAGCACCCGTTGCGTTTGGCGCCGATAGCTACCGCGTCATCCGCGTTTATCCGCACGATCCCAACGCCTTTATTCAAGGCTTTTGTTTTTCGCACGGTCATTTGTACGAGAGTGACGGCCTGTACGGGCAATCCACGCTTCGCGAGGACGACCTGCAGACAGGGCAGCCGATCAAGGAAATCCACCTCCCGGACCAGTACTTTGCCGAAGGGCTGGCTCCCTGGGGCAATGAGCTGATTCAGTTGACCTGGAAGGCACACATAGGATTCGTCTATAACCGTAAGACCTTCCAACTGCTGCGCACGTTTCATTACGATTACCAGGGCTGGGGACTCACGCAAGACGGTCACAGCCTGATTGAAAGCGACGGCAGCAACAAGCTGCGCTATCTCAATCCCAATACTTTTAAGGTAGAGCGCATCCTGTACGTCACCTACCACGGCAAGCCGGTGACGAATCTGAACGAGCTGGAGTACATCAACGGCAAGATTTACTCCAATGTGTGGATGACGAATCGCATTGCGATCATCTCGCCCCAGACCGGCAATGTACTGCAATGGATTGACCTGACCGGCATTCTGCCGCTGCCGGAAGAGCGCGGCGACAACGCAGTACTGAACGGCATTGCGTGGAATCCGGCAACCCACCAGTTGCTGGTGACAGGCAAACTGTGGCCGAAGATCTTTCAGATTGAAGTGATTCCCGGCAAGCCTGGCAAATAGGCTCGCTCCGTCCACGCAATTATCAGGGCGACTTACTCTTATCCCGGTATTTCGCCCCATCCGCCTCCACCCGGCGTTTCCAGGCGTAATACCGTGCCTGCCGGGAATCGCCTGCTGCATTTCCCGGGCAGAATTTCTTCGGATTCTGCATCCGGCAATTGCACTGCCGCTCTCCCAGCTGCACCCGCTTCGCCGCCCTGTAACCCGTAGGGGCGGAACTTTCTCCGTTCGGCCAGCAGTGTAACCTGTGCCTCTGCCAGCAATTCCACTTCGCGAACCAGGCCGTCTCCGCCGCGAAACTTCCCTGCTCCACCGGACCCCACTCGCCGTCCGTAGCGCCGGACGCGGAATGGGTAGGCGAATTCCAGCGCTTCGATCGGCGTGTTGAGCGAATTCGTCATATGGGTCTGCACACCGGAGATCCCATCGATGCCGGGGCGGGCGCCCATGCCGCCTGCCGTGGTTTCGTAATACGTAAACGCCTGTCCGGTTCGCGGATCGACTCCGCCGATAGTCAGGTTGCTCATCGTTCCAGCAGAGGCTGCCGGAACACGCTGGGGCGCGGCCTTTGCAAGTGCGCGCATAATCACATCGACGATCCGCTGCGAGGTTTCCACATTGCCGCCTGCTACCGGAGCTGGCGGCAAGGCGTCCACGATGCTGCCCTTGCGCGTCAGCAGCGTGAGCGGCCGCAGAATTCCAGCCGTCGCCGGCGCCTGCTCGCTCAAGAGGCATCGCAGCACATAGAAACACGCTGAGAGGGTAATGGAACGTACGGCATTGACGCTGCCACGCACCTGGTCACGGCAGTCACGCAGATCGATGGTCAGGCTGCCATCCTGCGGCTGCAACTGGAGAGTCGTAACAAGACGGCACGGCGTGTCCGTAATGCCATCCTCGTCGAGTGAGTCTTCGGCTGAAAACTCCCCCGAAGGCATCTGGCGCAATTGCGCGCGAACCAGCCGCTCAGAGTAATCGAGCAAAGCTGCGGCCCATTGTTGCGCGCGGGCAGGACCATATTTCTTCGCAAGCTGGCGGGCACGTTCTTCGCCCACGCGGCAGGCGCCGATCTGTGCGGCCAGATCGCCTTCACGCTCCAGGGGAGTACGCACGTTCAGCAGGATGAGGTCCAGCATTTCGCGGTCGACCTTGCCACCTCGAACGATTCTCACGGGTGGAATGCGAATACCCTCCTGAAATACTTCGCTGGCAGGCCCCATCGAACCCGCAAACGAACCACCCACGTCGGCATGGTGCGCTCGCGCCGAGACATAGAAGGAGGGCCCAGGGTCATCGGGCTGCAGAAAGACAGGCAGCACCATGGTGATATCGGGCAAATGCGTTCCGCCCGCGTAAGGGTCATTGAGAATGGCAATGTCGCCGGGCTCGAAACGAATGGCGTCAACGGCAGCCTGCACGGACATGGGCATGGACCCAAGATGCACGGGCATGTGGTCGCCCATGGCGATGACTTGTCCTCCTGCGTCGAATATGGCGCAGGAGTAATCACGGCGCTCCTTGATGTTGGGCGAAACTGCCGTGCGGCGGAGCGCAGCGCCCATCTCTTCTGCGATGGAGTGAACAGCGCTCGAAAAGATGGCCAGCTCGACGGGGTCAGGTTCTTTGGAAGTTGTACTTGATACAGATACATTCTTGAAAGTGATTTCTGGCTCGCCCACTTCGACGACCAGGTTCCCCCATCCGTCCATCTTTGCCGTCGCGCCTGGCGGCAGCACAGTGACAGAGCTGTATTCGGTGATAAGCGCGGGGCCTGAGACAGCGTCGCCGGGAACCAGCCGTTCACGGTCATAAACTTTTGCGAGCTGCCAGCGGCCATCGAAATATACTTGTCGCTCGGCTGTCAGGGCTGCAGCTCCATTGCCACGTTTCATTGCAACTTCCACCGGTACATATGGCTCACCGGCAGACACCGCACGCAGTCGCACATTCACAATTTCGACTGGACGCTGCGGGTCTGAGAATCCATATCGCTGCGCGTGAAGCGCGTGAAATGCGCTGATGGCGGCAGCCAGGTCCGAGCCGTCAAATGGCACATTCAACTCATAACCCTGACCCCGGTAGCGAAGGTCGAGGGAGCGTACGAGACTCGGTGCCGATGTGTGCTGCGCAGGGCCGTAAGAAGCAGACTCCGACGAAGCTTCGATCTCAAGATCGCGAGATACCTGCGTGATGTGCGCGGCCGCATCGGGCCCCAGCATGACCGTGCGTGAGTAATCACGGATGGTGTCTGCCAGCAGAATGCCGACCGCCGACAGCGCCCCCGGAAGTCGCGGGATGAGCACGCGAGGAATGCGCAACGCGCGCGCCAAGGCGCAGGCGTGCAACGGGCCGCCGCCGCCGAAAGCTACCAGGGTAAAGTCACGGGGATCGTGGCCGCGCTCAACGGAGATTACCTGAATTGCCTTCTGCATTTCGGTCTCCACGACGCGCAGGATGCCAGATGCGAATTCCTCGACACTGGGTAGCGCGCCACGGGCCGCATCGAGAACCGCGTGCGCACGAGTGCGGTCCAGCTTCACTTCGCCTCCGAGGAAGCTTTCTTCATCGAGCCGGCCAAGCAACAGATTCGCATCGGTTACGGTGACATGTTCCCCGCGCCCATAGCAGATGGGCCCCGGATCGCTGCCGGCAGACTCCGGCCCAACGCGCAGGAGCCCGCCCGTATCAAAGCGCGCGATGGAGCCTCCGCCCGCGCCTGCCGTGTGGATATCGAGCATGGGAACGGCAACCGGAACACCTGCCACGATGGACTCGTGCGTGAGAGCGGCGCCTCCACGACCGGCATCGGTCAGAAACACATCCGTGGATGTGCCTCCCATGTCAAAACCGATGATCTTGTCAAAGCCAGCCAGCCGCGCCATGTGAAACGCGCCGATCACTCCCCCTGCCGGACCGGACAGAACGGTCCGCACGGGCTCCTGCGCTGCGATGCGCGCCGACGTGATGCCGCCGGAGGACTGCATCACATCGACCCCGCCTTCGTGCTCTGTGCGAACGCGCCGGGCCAGGCCGAGCAGGTAGTTTTCCATTTTTGGAGCGAGATAGGCATTCACCACCGTCGTCGAGGCCCGCTCGTATTCGCGGAACTCCGGCAGGATGCGATGCGATACCGAAACAGGCAGGCCAAGAGGCGCCAGCGCGGCCGCAATGCGCTGCTCATTTTCAGGATTTGCAAACGAAAACAGCAACGATATGGCGATTGCTTCCGCTCCGCTTCGCTCCACGGCTGCGGTCAGCAAACGCAATTCCTCATCGGTCGGCGCGCAAAGAATTTCTCCCTCGGCGCTGACTCGCTCGGGCACTCCGAAGCGCAACGCAGGCGGGACTATGCACTCGGGGATGGGCGCAAACCAGTCGTAGAGCTGCGCACGAGTTTGACGCCCGATGGCAATGGTGTCTTCAAAACCTGCTGTGGTTACAAATGCGACGCGCGCGCCCTTGCGTTCCAGCATGGTGTTGGTGCCTACGGTGGTGCCGTGGCGAACATCCATTCGTCCTGAACCAATGCGCGCCAACCCATCAAGCACAGCGTTCGCCGGGGCGGCAGGTGTGGAAAATACCTTGAGCACACGCAGGATTCCATCCTGCAGGTAAACGCAGTCCGTAAAGGTGCCACCGGTATCGATCGCAACACGCAAAATCGAGTGCTCCGAAGCCTCTGGGAATTAAATTTTGAGCATACCGTATGCTGTTAGGGCCTGTTAACAGGCCCTCATCTTATGAAGTTCTGACGGAGCCGGCTTGCATCCTTTTCTTGAATGGCTAACGACCGCCTCCCGCGACCAGAAGCGGGCGCTGCTGGCTGCCTCCCTGGGCTGGATGCTCGACAGCATGGACGTGATGCTCTACGCGTTCGTTCTCGGCCCCGTGCAGCGTGAAATGCACCTGTCTGCGGCGGCCAGCGGCGCCATGATGTCTGCCACGCTGATCGCAGCCGCGGTGGGCGGACTCTTGTTCGGCATCATCGCGGACCGCATGGGCCGGACGCGTGCTCTGACCATGAGCATGCTGGTCTATTCGGTGGCTACCGCAATGTGCGGGTTTGCGCATTCGGCGGCAGAACTGGCCGCGTACCGGGTGCTGCTGGGGCTCGGCATGGGCGGGGAGTGGGCGTCCGGCGCCGCACTCGTGGCGGAAACCTGGCCGGATCGTCATCGCGGCAAGGCGCTGGCCGTGGTACAGAGTTTCTGGGCGGTGGGCTATGCGTTGGGCGCGGGAATCGTTGCCGTGGTGCTGCCGCATTTCGGCTGGCGAGCAGTTTTCTTTGTCGGCATCGCTCCCGCGCTGGTCACGCTTTGGATCCAGCGGCATGTGCCGGAGCCGGAACTGTTCGAGCGCGAACGCGTGAACCGGCCGCCCCTGGGACAGCTTTTCCGAGGCTCGCTGGGACGCAGCACGCTCGTCTGCGCCTCAATGAACGCAGCCGCGCTGTTTGCGTGGTGGGGGTTGTTTACTTGGGTACCGCGATTCTTGTCGATGCCAGTCGCACAAGGAGGCCGCGGGCTGGGAATTGTCCAGACATCGGGCTGGACCATTGTGATGCAGGTAGGTACGTTTCTCGGCTATCTCACCTTTGGATATCTGGCTGACCGGTTCAACCGAAAATACACCTACATTGCATTTCTTGTGATCGCGGCGATACTGGTGCCAATCTTCGCTTCGCTGCATAACGCCTTTGCGCTGCTCGTGATCGGGCCATTCGTCGGGTTTTTCGGAACCGGATATTTCTCAGGTTTCGTGGTCATCGCCAGCGAGCTTTTCCCCACTCATTTGCGGGCTACGGCCATGGGATTTGTCTACAACATTGGCCGGATCATCAGTGCCGCGGCGCCGTGGATCATCGGTGGCGTTGCAGGGCATGCGGGCATGAGTGCCGCACTTGGCATCACATCGGTGGCATTTGGGTTGGCCGCCCTCATCGCCACGGGACTTCGCCTTCAGCCGCGGACCGCACGGCAGTAACCTTTGCCATACTTCGGCGTCATTTATTCTGCATAGCAAGGGTGTGCGACTCGTGATGACAACCTTGGCTGGGCTGGCAATAGACTGCGGGAGACGCACATGAAGGCGGTCTGGCATTCTTCGAGCCGGGCGATCCTGTTGCTTGGGCTTTTCCTGTTTATTCCGGCGGCGTTTGTGCTTCTCGGCGCACCGATTGCCGGAACCGTCGGGGTGTTTGGGTTCCATCTGGGGCCAGCCGCGCGGGTAGCCGTTGTGTTCGCGGCGTGGCTGCTGAGCATCAGCTGCCTGCTGCTGTTGCAGCGCATTCACCTCCATTCCAACACGGAACTTCCCTATTTACTTGCCAGTTATATCCTGCTCACCTTCCTTATCTTTTTCGGAATGGAACGCCTGGTCCTGCTGGGCTTCCGAAGCGCAGGGCTTTGGCCATCTGCTCACCAGGCAGGCATGCTGCATCCCTGGATTCAGATCGCCAGCAGCTTCCTGGTGATGGGTGCGGCGATCGTCATGTTACCTCGGATTCGCAGCATCCAGGAGGGTGGAGCGGCCGCACGCAAGGAACATGACCGATTCCTTGCCGCGGCCGAAAGCAGCCTGGACGATTTCTATATTTTTGACGGCGTGCCCGATGAGTCAGGCGCAATTGTCGACTTTCGATTTTCGTATATCAATCCCAACGCGCTGCGGCGACTCGGAGCCACTCACGAATCATTGGCCGGCAAGATTTTGACGGAAGTGCGGCCGTTTATGATCACTTCCGGGCTGATTGAAAAATACAGTGAGGTCGTTCGGACGGGAAAGCCCTTTGTTGCTGAGGTCTATCTCGACGATGAGCGAATACGCGCGACATGGCTGCACGTCCAGGTGGTCAAGCTCGGGAACGGAATCGCCATCACCAGCCGGGATATTACCGAACACAGGCGAATGTTGGACAGGATTCAGCACATGGCCCACCATGATCAACTCACGGGATTACCGAATCGCGTATTGCTGGAAGACCGCCTGAAACAAGCCATGTTGCGAGCTGATCGGGAACAGCATCGCGTTGCCATTGTTTTGATCGACATCGATAACTTCAAGAACATCAATGACACCCTTGGTCACGCGCAGGGCGACGCGGTTCTTACGGCGTTCGCTGCAAGATTGCGAACCAGGCTGCGAGAAAGCGATACCGTAGCCCGCATTGGCGGCGACGAGTTTGTCATCGTGATGCCTGGTATTCACCGGTTCGCGGACGTCAATACTTGCGCGCAGCACATTCTTGACTCGTTAGTTGACCCTCTGGCCGTAGATGGTAAAGAGGTGCACATCACTGTCAGTGCGGGTGTAAGCATTTATCCCGATACCAGCCAGGACGTTGAACAGTTGCTGAGAGTTGCGGACTCTGCCATGTACGCAGTGAAGAACAAGGGGCGCAATGGCATCCTCACCTTCGAGGAAAACAACACGGACGCAAGGTTGACGGATACGCCTGAGTCAAGGTGATGCAAGTTTATTTCTGGCCATCGTTAGGACCGCTATAGATCCAGGAGGTTTCAAATGATTGCTCGACACTGGCGCGGCTGGACAAGACCGGAAAATGCTGATGCCTACGAGTCCCTGCTGCTCGACAATATTCTGCCGTCGATTCGCAGCATCCCCGGCTGTCAGGGCGGATACCTGCTACGAAAAATTCAACACAAGGCGAGGCGTCCGCAGAAGTTGAGTTTGTGGTCATCCACTTTTTTGATTCGCTGACTTCTCTGCAAGACTTTGCCGGCCAGGATTATGCAAGGGCCGTGATTGAACCGGAAGCGCGCGCACTACTCAGTCGCGCGGAACCGCTTGCCTCGCACTACGAGCTTCGCGGCAATACGATGAATGCCCGCTGACGGGACATAGGATCATGCAGCTCTTCAACGCTAGAGGGCGGGCACCTGTGCGGCTGCGGAACCGGGTCATCATTCCGCGCGCAGAGCTACGATCGGATCAAGATAGGCAGCCTTACGCGCCGGATAGTAACCGAAGGCAATGCCTACTAATGCCGAGAAGAAGACAGCCAGCATAACCGCGCCTATGCTGACCACAGTACTCCAACCGGCAATGGCGGAAATGAGAAACGAAGCCCCAATTCCGAGCACCACGCCTGCGCAGCCACCAGCGATGGAGAGCGTGACCGCTTCCACCAGAAACTGCATGAGAATATCGCGGGTTTTCGCGCCGACCGCCTGACGAAGCCCGATCTCGCGGGTCCGCTCCCGAACCGACACCAGCATGATATTCATGATGCCGATGCCGCCAACGATGAGCGAGACAGACGCAACAGCCGCCAGCATGATGGAGAGAATTCGAGAAGAGGCAGCCTGAGCAGCGAAGATCTCCTGCATGTTTCGCAGAGAGAAATCATCATCTTCTGATGGAGCCAGATGGTGACGCTGCCGCAGGAGGGCACGCGCTTCGTCCTCGGCAGCATCGATGCGGCCCGTGCTCTTCGCCTGGATCATGATGGCGTCTACAGCATCTGCGTTGGCGGATTTAATGCCGATGACTTTTCTCTTCGCAGTCGAAATGGGCAGTAGAATCAGGTCGTCCTGATCTTGGCCAGTCGGCGATTGCCCTTTGCGGGCAAGCACGCCAACAATGGTGAATGGGACATTCTTGATGCGAATCGATCGGCCTACGGGATCGACATCGCCAAAGAGATTCGTTGCAACGGTGGGGCCAAGCAATGCCACTTTACTCGCAGATTCTACGTCCTGCTGCGTGAATGGAGCACCTTCGGCGACGGATACATCACGGACATCGAGAAAACCAGGAGTGGTGCCGAAGAGAATCGTAGCCCAATTACTGTTCTCATAAACGACCTGTGCGCCGCCTCGCACAACCGGAACAGCGCGGGCAATGTCCGGGCATTGCTGGGAGAGGTCGCGGGCATCCGATTCCGTCAGCGTGATGGCGTTTCCAGTTCCCATGCGCATGCCCGAACTGGTGAGGCTGCCCGGCAGCACGATGATGATGTTGCTGCCGATGCTGGCGATCTGCCGTTGAATGCTCACCTTGGCTCCCGAGCCGATGGCAGCCGTCGCAATCACCGCCGCAACGCCGATGACGATCCCGAGCATGGTCAGGGCCGAGCGCAACTTGTTGACCTGAAGTGCGCGAAATGCGATTCGAAGGGCTGATTGGAAGCGCTTCACGGCATCGCCTCCGCCGGCTCCGCGCCAACCGGGGATTGGCCGGGTCGCTCCGGCGTGTGTTCGCCAATGATGCGGCCGTCACGAAAGGTGATAATCCGATGAGCGAATCGAGCGACTTCTTCCGAGTGGGTCACCACGATAATGGTGATCTGCTGATTTTCGTTGAGTTCCTGAAAAATCTGCATGATCTCGGCACTGGTGTGCGAGTCGAGCTGCCCGGTCGGCTCGTCGGCCAGCAGAATCTCTGGCTCATTGATCAGCGCACGAGCGATGGCAAGGCGTTGCTGCTGCCCGCCGGAAAGCTGGGTCGGAAGACTGGTGGCGCGATCGGCAAGGCCGACAAGCCCCAGGACGTGCATCGCCCGCGCATTCGCATCACCGGGATTGTGGCAGTAGAGGAGCGGCAGTTGCACGTTTTCCATCGCGGTCATTCGTGGCAGCAGATTGAACGTCTGAAAGACAAACCCGATCTTCCGGTTGCGGATTTCGGCGAGCTGATCCCGGTCGAGACCTTCCACCGGCATCCCGTCAAGCCAGTAGCGGCCAGAGGTCGGACGATCCAGACATCCGAGAAGATTCATCAGGGTGGATTTCCCGGAGCCTGACTCGCCCATGACGGCAACAAACGAGCCGCGCTCGATGGTCAGCGTGACTCCTTGGAGGGCGTTCACCGTGACGTCGCCAAGGCGATAGATTTTCGTCAGATCAACGGTTTCGATGAGCTCCGGCATGATGCGCCTCAGAATCTTCTCGGCATCGCTGGCCGCGAAGGTTGCGCTCCGTTGTTTGAATTTCCTTTCGTCGTTGCGCGCACTACAACTTTCTCGCCGGGTTGCAGACCTGCCGAACTGACCGCCGTATATCGCCCGTCAGAAATACCGAACGACACTGGCACTGCCTTGAGGCGACCGCCTGAAAGCACATAGGCCTGCGCCTGATCCGGCTGCTGCGGTGGCAGGTTGTACTTTTTCATGAGGGCGGATGACGGCCGAAAACGTAATACGGCGTTGGGAACCTTCAGTGTTTTCTCGACGCGCTGGGTCAGGATGGTGACATTCGCCGTCATGCCGGGAAATAGGCGCAGGTCAGAATTATCGACCGAAATCACCACATCATAGGTGACGACATTCTGGGTCACGATGGGCGCCTTGCGAATTTCCGCCACAACTCCCTGGAACGTGGTCTCGGGATAAGAATCAACGACGAAGGTCGCGCGCTGGCCGAGGGCGATTTTCCCGATGTCGGATTCATCCACGTTTGTGTCGACCTGCATCTTGGTCAGATCCTGGGCGATTTCGAAGATGGTAGGTGGATTGAGCGTAGAAGCCACGGTCTGGCCGACGTCCATGCGCCGGGCCACCACTACTCCATCCACCGGCGCCGTAATGCGGGTGCGGTCAAGATTGATCTGCGCCTGACGCAACGCGGCTTCTGCTTCCCGCTCCTGAGCCTGCGCAGAAGCGACCTGGCTCTTGCTCACCTCCACCGAGGCGCGCGCGGATTGAACACTCTGTTCCGCGGCCAGGACTTGCGCACGGTCGGCATTGACCTGGGAGGTTGCTGCTTCATAATTCGCCTGTGCGGTGTCATAGTCCTGGCGTGACATGATCTGCTCTTTGAAGAGCTGTTGCGCGCGTTCCCATTGTCCACGGGCATTTACCTCGCTCGCCTGATCCTTGGCGGCAATCGCCTGAGCATTGCGTTGACTGGCGATAGCCGCGCTCTCGTCGGCGCGAGCCTTGGCCAGTTGGGCCTGTGCCGATAGGGTTGCTGCATGAGCCGAGCGCACCGACGCGTGAGCCTGATCCAACTGAGCCTGAAAGACCTCGGGATCGATCAGAGCAACCAGCTGGCCCTTTTTCACATGGCTGTTCCAGTCTGCGTAGAGCGCCTTGATGTTGCCGGAAACCTGGCTGCTAACCAGCACTTCGACGACCGCATTGAGATTTCCGGTCGCTGTCACACGCGCCTGCACGGATCCCTGCTCTACAGGAACAGTCTCAAAAGTGACCGCATTTTGTGCGCTGCTCCGCCAGTAGAGGCCACCAATGACCAAGGCAAGGGCGGCACCGGCAACCATGCCCCATCGCAGCCATCTGCGCCGTGGGCGCTTCACAGGTTGGGGCGCCGGGCTGACGCTGGTCAGCCGTGAAGAGGGTCCGACATGTGAGGGTGCCGTACCCATCGGTGACAATCCCCCGATACTCCCATCGTGAAGCTATCCTCGCCTTACGGTTGTGACCACGATCACGTTGCTTCCATTTTTGGCGACCTATTTCGAGTTTTCTGCGTCATTATGAAGAACCAGAGGGTTGCTGAATGTCTGGGGTCATCCACTTAGATCGCGAACTGCCCCACGAGTCTGCGGCTACCCAGGTCATGGCCGGCCTGCGGACGGATGCCGATCAGGGGCTGACTGCGGCAGAAGCGGCAAAGCGATGGCACGAATATGGACCCAATGCCCTTCCCGCCGCAAAGACGCGTCCGGCATGGTTGCGTTTCCTCGGTCATTTCCGTGACGCGCAGGTCTACTTGCTGCTGTTCGCTGCTGGAGTTTCCCTTCTGGTCTGGGCGATGGAAGGCACCGAGGAACTGCCGCTCGAAGCGATAGCAATTCTTGCCATCGTGCTGTTGAATGCACTTTTCGGATACCTGCAGGAAGAACGCGCGGGACAGGCGCTGGCAGCATTGCGATCGATGACGCCGGATGAGGCTTCCGTGCTGCGCGACGGCGAGCTGCAGCGCATTGAGGCGCGGCAACTGGTCCCGGGCGATCTGTTGGTCGTGCGCGAAGGCGACCGGATTGCGGCAGACGCCCGGCTGGTCGAGGTCACTGCATTTCACACGCAGGAAGCCGCACTTACGGGTGAGAGTGTGCCGGTTCTCAAGACAACGGCGCCGCTCCCCCGGGAAACAGCGGCCGCGGATCGGCACAACATGGTCTTCTCCGGAACGATTGCCGTTTCAGGCCATGCGCGAGCGGTGGTGACGGCGACCGGGGCACATACAGAATTTGGACGCATTGCGGCCATGCTGCGCGAAACCGGCGAACGGGCCACACCACTGCAGCAGGAGCTCGACCGGTTGGGGCGGAAGCTGGGTGCGGCAGTCATCATCATTGCGGCGGTAGTAGTCGGCACCATGCTGCTCCTGCAGGGAGTGCATGATGGCAAACTGGTGATTCGCGCGCTGCTCTTCGGAGTGGCATTAGCCGTGGCAGCCACACCGGAAGGTCTCGCTGCGGTCGTTACTGTTGTGCTGGCCCTCGGTGTACAACGAATGGCACGGCGCGGAGCCATCATCCGTCATCTGAAAGCGGTGGAAACCCTGGGCGAAGCAACCGTAATTGCATGCGACAAGACCGGAACCATGACACTGAACGAGATGAGTGTGCGGCGCGTGGTGACAGCCTCCGGCGAGGCTTTCGCATCCGGGTCCGGCTATGAACCGGACGGAGATTGGACGTTGCCCCAGGGAGGCGAATTACCCCCAGCCCAGAAGCAAGAGCTGATCACGACGCTGCGCGCCGCTGCTCTCGTGAACAATGCGTCGTTACAGCGAAACGCCCAAGGCTGGAAGATGCAGGGAGATCCCACGGAGGCTGCGCTCCTGGTGGCAGCCGTGAAGGCGGGCGAGGATTTGACCAGGCTCACCCACGCTTGCCCGCGCACCGGCGAAATCCCTTTTTCTTCCGAGCGGAAGCGGATGAGCACGCTGCATCATTGCGTTGGCGATGCGACAGAGTACTTTTCCGCGCCTATTGTCCTGCTGGCAAAAGGCGCAGCCGATCTGCTGCTGGAGCAATGCACTCACGAAGCCGTCAACGGGCAACTGCGATCCCTGACTCCCGAGCGCAGGCGAGAGTGGCTGCGCACACAGGAAGAGATGGCCGCGCAGGCGCTGCGTACGCTTGGCATTGCGATGAAACCGTTGTCTGAATCGGAGGCCGCGGGCCCGGAACCCTCTGAGTTGCTCGAACAGGGCCTGACATTCCTCGGAATGGTTGGCATGATCGATCCGCCCAGACCCGAAGCTCGCGCCGCGGTAGCCACGGCGCGCAGTGCCGGAGTGAGGACGATCATGATTACAGGAGACCACGCGGCGACGGCGCTGGCCATTGCACGTGATCTCGACATCACGCCGACGGAAGCCATCACGGGAAACCAGATCACAGCTATGAGCGATAAAGAACTGGCTGGCGCGCTGCAACAGGTTTCGGTCTTCGCGCGCGTCAATCCAGAACACAAACTCCGCATTGTGCGGGCGCTGCAGAGTAATGGCGAGATTGTTGCGATGACTGGAGACGGCGTGAATGATGCCCCGGCGCTGAAGGCCGCCGATATTGGAGTCGCCATGGGCATTACCGGCACCGATGTGGCAAAAGAGGCAGCCGATCTGGTTCTTACCGACGATAACTTCGCGACAATTGTGGCCGCGATCGAAGAAGGCAGAGGGATCTTCGATAATATCCGCAAATTTCTGCGATATCTGCTGGCGACCAATGCCGGTGAAATCCTTACCCTGTTCCTCGCCGTGGCGCTCACCGTCCACGGCACGGGGCACGCTGACGGGTTAATGCTTCCGCTGCTGGCGGTTCAGATTCTTTGGATCAATCTCATCACCGACGGCGCACCGGCTCTCGCGCTCGGCCTTGAACCGCCCTCGGGCGAGGTTATGGCTCGAACTCCTTCTTCTGCCGGGGCAAGGATGATCGACCGCGCCATGATGACCAACATTGCCGCAGTCGCCGCGATCATGGCCGCGGGGACGCTTTATGTGTTTTTCACGACCGGCGGAAGCATGGAACTGCGCCGGACCATGGCTTTCACCACCCTGATTCTTTTCCAGCTCTTCAACGCTTTTCAAGCGCGATCCAGCACGCACAGCGTATTCTCCGGCATCTTTCGGAATACCTGGCTGTGGATCACAATTGGCGCCATGCTGCTGCTGCAGATCCTCGTATTGGACATGCCTGCCATAGCCAACGCCTTTGGCGTTGTTCCACTTCCGGCGTCCCTCTGGCTGCGCTCGACTCTGGCAGCAAGCAGTGTGATCTGGGGCATGGAAGTGGTGAAATGGTGGCGGCGATATTTGTCTAGAAGAAGAAATGCGGTGAACGCGCGCTGAACCGGAGCATAATCATCCATGTCCGAAACCGATGCAGGACGGCAAAAGATGACTTTTAGCTGGAAAACCGTTGCGCTGTTTCTCCTCACGCTGGCAGTTCTACTGCTCTGCATGATGATGTTGCGGGCCTTTCTGGCAGCCATTGTCGGAGCCGTAGTGCTGGCGGTTGCAACCCAGGGTCCGTTCCGATGGCTGCGGAGGAAGGTTCGGAATGCGACTGGCGCTGCTACCATCGCATTGTCCATCACCACCATCAGTGTCATTGTCCCCGGACTTTTTCTGGGAGGCATCGTTGCGCAGTACGCCCTAAACATCAGCAAGATGCTGCGAAACGGCACTGTAGCAAAGGGCCTTGTAGACGCGGTGGATCATCATCCCTTGCTCGTTTCAATCATGCAGGAAAGTTCCAACTTCCTTGCATGGACTAAAGCTGCGGAGAAGGCCGGCGCGTTCCTGACATCTCAACTAGTTGCACTGTTAAGTAACTCTGCAGCGGCAGTCACGCAAACGATCATCATGCTGTTTCTGCTTTTCTTTTTGTATCGAGACGGTGAAGCTGCATTGGATTTTCTATATAAGCTATTGCCCTTGGAGGGCGCCGAGGCGCGCACCCTGGTAAAAGGAGTGGAAGAGACCATCCGCGCCACGTTCCTGGGACACTTCGTCGTTGCGGCAATTCAGGGCCTCGTAGCTGGAATCATCTTTGCTGTGCTCGGCGTCGGTGACGCGGCCTTGCTGGGACTCCTGACCGCGATTGCCGCCATCATTCCCTATTTTGGCGCATTCGTGGTCTGGCTGCCCGTCGCAGTCTATCTTGGCCTGAATGGCCATTGGATGAAAGCAATCATTCTTATGGTCATCGGCACGCTGGTCATCAGCACGCTCGACAATTTTCTTTATCCCATTCTGGTGGGCGCTCAATTACGCCAGCACTCGGCCATCATTTTTCTCGCGCTCCTCGGCGGAGTGTGGCTCTTCGGGATATCCGGCCTGATCCTCGGCCCGGTCATCTTCTCCATGATGGCTTCTCTGCTGACCATCTGGCATGCCAGAAACCATGCACCTGAGTTCACCGGGAGCGCGTAAAACAGCTCTGGCTGGTGCACTTACGTGTTGCGAGTCGTGCGGATCAATCTGTGGAATTGCGTCTCATCCTCCCCATTGGATGGCTTCCTTCGACCCATCACAAGGTTCTCCCGATAGGGAGGACCCTCAATGCAAAATCATATTCGTCACATAGATGCCCGCTCCCACCTCACCTGTGCTCGCATTTTCCATGCCTGCATTGATGACCAGCCAGTTGCCGCGCAGCCCTTCGCGCTCGACGCCCACGCTGGTAATAATCGATCCCGATGGAGCTTCCGGATCGATCGTGAGGCCAGACATGGTGGTGTCGCACACGGTTTCAACGGGTACTGTGGTTGGCCCTTGCGTAACGTAAATTCCGTCGACCGGGCCTGTCCTTGCTTTGAAAACAACCTGGTAGGTATCACCACCCTGGCCTGCCACAGCCAGGAACGAAGAGGAGCGCCAGCGAGGCGGTTCCGGAACAACATCTTCGCCCGAATCCCCGCCGCCTACTCCCGGCGGTCGACCCGAGAAGTTCCAGTAGACAAAGTCAACGAAGTCAACGGTTGTTCTGGCAACCTCCGTCAGTGTTCCGGTCAGCATGTCATAGACAAAGATGCCCTGATGAACGGGAACCTGTGCGTTGTATCCATTGGGGTACTGCTGCTGGCAAGTTTGCAGCAAACCCTGCTCCCCTTCTGTCGGACAGATCAAGGTGACGGTTCTCATCTCCGTGCCCCATGCACCCCAAAAGGCAAGGAAGCGTCCATCGAAAGAAAGTCCTTCGCCCAGACGGTTAAACCGCGCCGAGTCTCCCTCTCCTGGAACCAGATCTCCGATGCCGACGATTGTCTTGAGTGCCGGAGACGGCGAAAGCGGCGCGGCGTAAATACCACCCAGGGTTGGAGCATCTTCGTTATCCAGTCCGACGAATACGACCGTCCCGCCTTCTGCACTCGGAGGAGCCGTAGAGCCAAAAACAGTCGTTCCGCCCGCAGGTTGATTGGGAATTAAAGTGTTCGAATTCGCGATGAGCTCTACTGGCGATTTGCCGTCCTGCGTGATCAGATCGCGATAGTAGACGCCAGTCTTCCCGATGTCGCCTACCGTATAGTTGCCTTTAAAGACGATAGTGGTGCCATTTGTAATCGCGGGCGATCCCGGGAACTGATCAAAACGTGTGCCCGGTGCTTCTCCCGGAACCTGCATATAGGAAAAGTCCGCAAGCAAACCGAATAGCCCGATGCCAGTGGAAAGCTGACCCGTCGCATTGGTATAGACGCCGGCGCTTCCTATGCGGGATTCTGTAAGGTCCGGCAGCGTATAAGACCAGACCGGCTTATGCTGAGCTCTGAAGGCCACTGCCGCAACATTCTGATCGATGCGCGGAAACGACGGAAACTGGGTGAACGTCGCATAGCTGCCGTTATATAGTGTGTTGTTCGGTTTAGGAACTACGGTCGCGTTATCCGCAACCTTTGCCAGTTGTGGAGTTCCTGCGCCGCTGAAATCAAGCGTGTAGATTCCAACTACCGGCCCTGATCCACCTTTGCTTTGGCCTTTGAACACGACAACACCATGTTGATTGATGGATGGCTGGTTAAAGCTATTGAAAGTTCGGTCCATTCCCGGGATGAACGATTTATTGTTGGCCGCCGTCCGCCAGTTCACGTTTGCCCGGCCATGAATGACCAGCGAGACGGCACCGGAATTTCCTCCACCTGGTCCGGGGTTCGTCACCGTCAGCACTAGCTGTCCGCTATCCGCAATGAGAGCCGCCGGAAGAGCGATTTGAAGTCCTGTGTCTGACACAGCAGTCGGAGTCAGTTGTGTAGTCCCGGCCATGACAGAAGATCCCGGTACGAAGTCTGCGCCGTACAGCGTAACTGGTATCCCGTCGCCTCCCGCCGTAACACTTAGCGGGGAAACAGAATGCAACACCGGAGCCGGATTCTCCACTGTGAATTCCAGCTTGTTGGAAGGTCCGCCTCCAGGCGCCGGGCTGATCGCCCGGATGGAAATCACTCCTCCTCTTGGAAAGGCATACTTAGGCACCATCAGGCTCATGTGGCCATGATCCGAAGAGGTAGGACGGAGCATAACGTTCCCAAACTCAATCTCTGTCTGGGGCACAAAGTTATTTCCCACAATATTCAACGAGAATGCCTGGCTGGTTACCAGAACGCTCTGCGATGACAGCGTCGTCAGCTCTGGTACCGGATTGTAGATGGTGAACTGCAGAGCATTCGATGCTCCCCCGCCAGGTCCAGGATTGTTCACTGTCACCGGCAACACCGCGCCACCCGTCACGGCCGTAGCGGGGATCAGCACATCCATCTGCGTGACCGTAGAAGAAACAGGCGTGAGGGACAATGAGCCAAATTCCACGCTCGCGCCCGGTGCAAAGTGTGCGCCAGTAATCTGCAACGTAAAGTCGCTGGCGCCCGCGCTGACATTATCCGTCGATAGCGTCGTTATCATCGGCGCTGGATTCTTAACCGAAAACTCAAGAGAATTGGACGCGCCGCCTCCTGGTCCAGGGTTCGACACACTCACCTGCAGCAACGCGGCCTGGGCAAGTAATGTCTCAGGAACAACTATCGACAGTTCACCACCGCTCATAATCTGGGCCGTCAGTTCCTCGGCTCCAAAATGCACCTTCGTTCCGGAGACGAAATTGTTCCCGTGAACGGTGAGCGGCAGTGCCGTGGTGCCCACCAGGCTGTTATCCAGGGAGAGCGAGCTCAAAGCCGGCACCGGATTGTTCACCGTGAATTCAAGCGAATTGGACGCACCACCGCCCGGCCCGGGATTCACTGCCTTGATAGCAAACACCCCACTCGTCGCGAGCGCTGACTCCGGCACGGCCACGGTCAGTTGCGTAGGCGTAAGCACCGCAGTCTTCAGTTCCGTCGCACCTATCACGACAGTCGTCGCCGGAATAAAGTTCGCCCCTGTTATCTGAACAGATAATGCGGAACTGCCTAGAATTGCGCTTGGCGTAGAAAGAGCAGAAATCGTCGGCATTGGATTCAGGATGGTGAAAGGTTGCATGTTGGATGTTCCGCCACCCGGCTCCGGATTCGTTACTGCGACCTCTACACTCCCGCCCGTGGTGATGAGAGTGCCGGGAACCATGACTTCTATCTGCGTTGCAGACAAAGATTTCGGCTTCAGGCTCTGTCCGGCAAAATTCACCGTCGCGGAGGCTACGAATTCACTCCCTGTAAGCGTAAGGGAAAAATCGCCCGAGTTGGCAAGTACCTCCGTCAACGACAGAGATTGCAGTGTCGGCGCCGGATTCTTCACGGTGAACTCAAGAGCATTTGACATCCCCCCGCCGGGTGCCGGACTGGCTGCACTCACTTCAAGGGTTCTGGCAGTCAAAGTCAAATCATGCGGCACGGTAACCTTGATCTGCGTCTTACTCACGGATGAGGGAGTCAAGTCCGTCTGGTCGAATTGAATCACAGTACCCGTAACAAAGCCCGTTCCGTTGATCTGCAAAGTAAAGTCTGGATTGCCCACGGGAACGCTGTCGGTCGAAAGTGAACTGATCGTGGGTGCCGGATTGAACTGAGAAGAATAGTCTTTCGTGCCACAACCAACCATCAACAGGCAACCAATCGCTACGGCCGAAACACACAGTTGATTTAGATAGCGCTTCATGGAACCCTCTTTCTGCATCCCTGGAACGAGGCAACTTCGTGCTGCGTGCTGCCTAAAATCATCAGATCAAGCTACTTTCTCTGGCCCGTCTTCACATTCCTCTGTCATAAGTCTGATCGAAGGCTCTGATCTTAATCTCTGCCCCGGTCCCGAACCATTCCCAATCAACCTCACCCGGCAATCATTGCGTATTAAATTCCTGAGGTGTGAGGCGCATGGACAGCGTTGAAACAGGCCTGGGTCCCGCTGCCCACGATCGTTGTAGCCGTCGTTCGTCGGTCACATCGCAGACCTTCTCCCTCTAGATCGTTCGTGTTGATCTGGATCATAAGCTTCGCATTGGAAGCGGCCTCAGCGCCCGGCATTGTTCTGTCGAGTGCCGGTATGATTGCCGCCGGATTCGGCTCTGGAATCCTGTGCATGCCATCGACTCTTCCCGTCGAAGCCCTAAACGCAGCTTCAAATGTCTCTGGAGCAAGCCCGGCAAACACGACGTGCTGTGAGAGCTTAAGCAATCGCGAAATCAGCCGTAATTCCTCTTGTGCGTCGTCACAATTGATTGATCTCGTTGGCGGCGTTTCAGCAAGCATTCCAACAAGAGGCCGACTGGTGAAGTCGCTGCCATCAGTACCAGTCATCGTGACAATCGGATTTCCAGTGAAAGCTCCAAGAACGGAAGCTCTGCATTCACCCGGAGCCCTGCTTATCGCCGTTACCGACAGCCCCACTGTCCTGGCAGGAAGATCCTTTGGGGCAACAACCAGCAATTGATTGGGAAGAACGCGACTCAATCGCTCACTCACGAGTGATCTCCTTACCTGCTCGTTAAGATGTAAGGAGATAGCGCAAGGTGGTCTCATCGACAGTAGGACGCGATCTTACTCTTATAGATACGGCATCAGGTGTCAGTTATACCACTCTGCTATAAGTACAAAACTTTGCAATGACGAACTCTCAAACAACAGGCTTCATGCTCGCCGCAAAGACCTCGCATCCAACGCAGCCGCGAATACTGCAACTGAGCTACATTCTTTACCGGGTAGCGGTCACTCCACTCTTAATATGAAGCTAGACAGATGAGCTCCTATTTACCACTCTGACATTACTTCTCAGAGCTTCATCCTTGATGACCTGTCAGGGCTGTGCAGTTGCCCCATCGAACCGATCCGTTTTTGCGAATGATGGCGCAAGCTCAAATGATTCGGCGCGTCAACGCGAGAGTCCGCTAAACAGTCGATAGCGGCGGGCAGAATCATCCTTTCGACGCGATTCGCTGATCCGCGAGAAGGCAGGGCCAACCACGGTCATCTCCAATATTCCGGCCTGCTCCGGCTATAGCTTGCAGGCGCCGGGGTCACAGCGCGTGAAGTACTCATGCTCGTATGGCTGCTCCTCCGCGCCCAGTTGCATCACCTGATTTTCCCTTGAGCCTTGACGGAAGATCGTGATTCCCTTGCATCCCAACTGATGGGCCAGCCGATAGACTCTGGAGACCTGGTCGACCGATGCATCGGATGGCAGGTTCACCGTTTTCGAAACAGCATTGTCCACATGCTTCTGAAATGCTGCCTGGACACGAACATGCCACTCGGGGGCAACCTGCAGTGCCGTGACAAAGAGCCGCTGTAACTCCGCGGAACCGCCTCGCATACCAGCGAGCGACCCGGTTTCTGTGACATGTTCCAGCACCTTGCGGGATGGGGCATCCGCTCCCAGCGTCCGTGCAAAGACCGGATTCAACTCCACCAGGTTTTGCCCCTCGAGTACCCCCACGCGTCGGTAGGCGAGGCCAAAGAGCGGCTCGATGCCCGGACTGGTCCCGGCAATCAGGCTGATCGTTCCGGTGGGCGCGACCGACGTCAGCGTGGCATTTCGGAGTTTGAGCCCGGCTGGCGCATACCTGCTCCTCTCCCATGCCGGAAATGTGCCACGTTCTTTCGCAAGCGCAGCCGAGGCATGCTGAGCTTCCCGTTCAATGAATCGCATCAGCTTGTCTGCAAACGAGAGTGCGGCATTACTGTCATAGGCAATGCCGCTCAGAATGCACGCCTCTGCGAAGCCCATTACTCCAAGCCCGATTTTGCGGCGCTGCTCGGTGGCGTACTGTACTTCAGGCAGAGGGTATCTGTTCACGCTGATCACATCATCCAGAAACCGCACCGCATCATGAACAGTCTGGCGCAAACGCTCCCAATCCAGCTGCCCCCGCGTTGGCCGGGAACTCATAAAATGCGTGAGATTGAGGGACCCGAGATTGCAGGATTCCCAGGCAAGAAGCGGCACTTCCCCGCACGGATTGGTGCTCTCGATGACGCCGTCGTCAGGTGTCGGATTGGCGCGCTGGATCGTATCCAGGAAAATCAGTCCTGGGTCTCCGCTCGCCCATGCTGCTTCGCAGATGCGCGTGAATATCTTTCGGGCAGAGACACGGCCCGTGACTCCGGCCAAGGAATCGCTCAACCGAACACTGTGACCTTCCGCAACGGCGGACATAAAAGCATCTGTCACAGCCACCGAGAGATTGAAATTGGAGAGGGCCGTGCCTGCGCGCTTGCAGTCGATAAACTCCAGAATGTCTGGATGATCAGCGCGAAGCACAGCCATATTGGCCCCACGCCTCCTTCCACCGAGGCGGATGTTTTCCGTGGCCGAGTCAAATATCTTCATGAAGGAAACCGGCCCGGAAGACATGCCCCCCGTGGAGCGCAGCGGCTGTCCTTGCGAGCGCAGGCGCGAGAAGGAAAAGCCCGTTCCTCCGCCGGAGCTCTGGATGGTAGCCATGTTACTCAGAGCCTGAAAGATGGATTGCAGATTGTCCTCTATCGGCAGCACGAAGCATGCAGAAAGCTGGCCACGGTGCAGGCCGGCATTCATCAGGGTCGGCGAGTTGGGCAGGAAGTCCAGCGATGCCAGCATTGCGTGAAAACGCTGCTCCCAGAACTGCGCGGCGCTCGCAGGGCCGTAAATCAATTCGGCGGCTGAGACAGCGCGCGCCACACGTTCCAGCATCTGTTCCGGGTTCTCTATGACCCCACCGCTGGCGTTACGCCGCAAGTAGCGGGCGCGAAGCACGTGCAGCGCATTCTCGCTCCAGGGTGTTGCCGGTTTGTGATGGCGGCCTGCCATTGTGTTGCTGCCCGATGATTAACCGCTGATCGACTTCATATGGTGCTCGCGATCATCCGATCCAATGAATCACAGGCTCCTTGCGGCCATGCGACTCTGGCCATTCTGCGGGATAGCCAAGAATGATCGGCGCCACAATTCGATAGTTCGGCGGCAGATTCAGTTTTTCCAGGGCCTCCGGCTGGCTGAGCCAGGGACGTGCCAGCCCGATCCAGCAAGATCCAATCCCCTTATCGCGAGCTGCGAGCATCAGGTTTTGTGCGGCGAGACAGCAGTCTTCCGCATCCTGTGCGGCGCCCGACGTAGCAAAGACAAGAATCAATGCAGGAGCATGGTGGAAGATCTGGTAGTCAGGATTTTCGATCATGCCGCGCAATTCCGGCTCCAGGCCCGAGCCGGAAAAATGTTCAAGTACAAAGCTTTTGGCCTGTGCAGCCATGGGTTGGATAAATGTAGGGTCAACAGAAACGGCGAAAGCCCACGGTTGCCGATTCATGGCACTCGGTGCAAGAACCGCGGCCTGGATCAGTTCCTCTACTGCGGACTGGGTCACCGGTTGGCTGCTGAAATTCCGAACTGCCCGGCGGCTCCGAAGCACTTCCATTAATTGCATACTGCCTCTCCCTGATTCGATTTCCACGAACGACGGTTTGACCGTGTCTGGAAGACTGCAAAGGATCAGTTCATAGGTGGCTCTGACCTAAGAGCCTTTCTTCGCATTTCCCGCCGCCATCGCCAGTTCGCGCAAATGCTTCAATGGTTCGCACGCACGATTCGGGAGATCTTTGTAGCACGTACTCACCTTCGCCCCTTCAGTGCCCGCCGGAGCTGATTCCCCGGCCAAAGGATCGCATGGATGATCATGCAGGCAATGATTCTGCTGAAGAGAACGAGATATTGCAGGCGCGATTTCGGGTACGTCGCGCAGGAAAAAACAGGCTGGTCCAATCTGGCACGAAGACCAGAAGGCTCTGCGTCAACAGGCAACGGGCTGCGATTGGAATTGTCACCAATATCCGGATCCAGATAACGAATCGCATTCAGGATTTCCTCACTGGACAACGATCTTGCCGGATTCATGGCATCCGCTCCATCCTACGTTAAGGAACCACAATCCAGTCCTCGTTCCTGAATGGCGGTTTTCATGGCCGAGAGCCATGATCGAATCCCGTGGCAAGAAAGCCTCAACTGTGCCTCGCCCGTGGGCATGCCTGGCGGCATCCCCAGGAGGAAGATCACCGCTCTCGACCAGGTCGTTGTGACACCGCTTCAACGCGAACACAGAATTGCGATGTCCTGATCAGTATCGTCCCGCCATCTCCATCGGCCTGACCGTGATGCGCGTCACCACGCGCCGCCGTATTGCTGGACGAAGGATCCAACAGCCGGGCCCGAGATGTGCAAGCCGCAATGCTTCCTGCACTGCAGTGAAATTGGGCGGTCAGAAAGTCGTAAATTGTGATGGTTGAAAAAATTCGGGGCACCACCAATTGACGTTCTGCAACGGATTGGCAAACAACGGCGCGTCGTCGCCCGGCAGGGAAACGAAGCGCTTAAACGCAACAATGACCAGGACACGAACCGCACAACTCGTGCCGATTCTCACTGGATGCTTGGCCGATTCTGCCCATTGAGGACGATCAAAACTGGGTTGAGAATCTCATTCGGATCGGGACCATTCGTCGACCCCGGATTGATGTAGTTGCGCTGAATGAATTTAATGGTTCCCCCCTTCGGCACGAGCTGTCTCGAAACTTCGACACAGTGAGTCAGACCAGTGCAGTCGCGCGCGACGTAATACACGTAAAACAGCTTGGACTTATGGTGGAGTGCCCCGGAGAAACTCGCAGCGGTTCCGTCGAGCTCGACATCATCGATATTCTTCACGCCAACGAGTTCAGGAAACCAGTTCACAGACAGGCTTGTATATGTGGCATTCCCAGTCTCCGTCGAAAGCGCCCCGACCACGGCAATCACCTCTCCGTTGTCGATCTGCGTCGAGCCGCTGATCTGGTAGTCTGCGTCCTGCGAGTCGCCCAGGCAGTCCATCGGACCACGCGTAGGATCGGGATAGCCAAGGCAATGCTGCCCGATAAGGTCAAGGTACTTGTACGCGCTGAAGAACGGCACGATCGTCGCCTCTGGCTGTCCCCAGCTCACACGGACAGCGTCCTCAAGCCTACCCAGATCCTTGGCCAGCTTCGTCTCATCGTAATTTGCTGTCCGTTGCGTGTATATCGGAATCGGAAGCGCGTTGTCATACTTCCGCGAGCTCATGTCTCGGACACGGAGGATCGCCAGAGGCAGGCTCCTGCGCCATTGCTCGCCCGCCGCCTGGTCAACTGGCAAGGAGTATCGGATGTACGTGATGAAATCGTCTGCAGAATGGTCAAGGCCCAGCTTGACCAGGTCGGGGGAGACGGGCTCGATGAATATATCCGCTTCAGGAGCACCCGCATCTTCGAGCGCATTGGTCATCTCCGTGGCCAGCTCGGTGTCGGACGTGATCACGAAGTATGCAGGTCTGTTCCACGGCGTCTGCCCGGTCTGGTTCTTGATGACGACGTTGTTCGTGCTGTTCCCGATGCTTGCCACCAGCATTCTCCGCGACGGATCTGGCGAGCCGCCAAAGAGGATGTCCCGTAATAACGGATCAAAGTTAGCCTGTACGAGTTCCTGGTTAATTCGATCATTCGCATTGAATGCGATTTCACGCGTAAAGACGTTCGTCTGAATCCCGAAGTAGCGAGCCTGCGGCGGAAGCTGTGCGATGATCACGAGCGCCTCGGCCGGGTCGAGCCTGTAGGTCGCGGACATGTTACGGCGCGGCTCGTTCAGTATGTGATGGAATCTCTGATCCACATACTCGTCCTTCCACGGCGGCACGACTGCGAGTGCGTACGGTGCCGTAGGATTGTTGCCGTAGCAGTAGCCGAGGGTCTGGATCGGGTACTTGCAATCTTCAATACCCCACAACGTCCAGTAGCCGCGCGCAACGGCAAAACCCTTGCCCTCAACATTGGTGCTGAAGACCTGGACCGTTTGCTCGAGATCGGCAGGAAGCCGATTGATATTGCTGAGTGGATCAGCGGCGGGGGCGGCAGCGTGGCTCTGAGCCCGGGCGGCTGAAATACCAAGACAGAATGACAGGCTGAACCAGGCCAGCCCGAAAGCGACGGAACGTTTCATCGTCATCGCGGTTCTCCTTACTTCGAGGTTGCCAACTCATATGGCCCCGCCAGACGTGCGCTCTTCTTCATCGCCTTGTGCCGGGCCGGAAGCGTATTGATAGACGGGACGGGAAACCTGCATAGGGCTCTCCCTCCACATCACAGGTCAACTCGTGAAATGGGAGATACACCGATTGGTCCAGGACAGCACGGGGAGCCTGCCTCACCACCTGCACGCGCCGTGGGTATATGCAATGTGTGAACGAGTCACCGAGCCCAGAATCGTACGGGTCTCCGGTCCTCTCGGGCAGCGAGAATCCATGACGAGAGGAATTCATCCTCCATGAGTACAGGTTTTTGGCCGAAGGCATCATCGGGTCTGTGACTGAAATCACATCTCGTGGTCGGGTCGGCCGATCGCCCGGCTGGCCGCTTCGGTAACCTCGGCACCCCTTGGAGACCTTGGGCCGTAGTCCACTGGGCTGTGAGCACCATCATTGGGCTGGATTAAACGGATAGGGCAGTTCACCGACAGTCGCCCAAACAACCACCAGATAGTTTTTGGCCTCTCGTTTTTGAGAGGCCACCTTCTCTTAAGTCGCTTCTTTTGTTGTGGTGCCCGGAGGGGGACTTGAACCCCCACGGCCTTGCAGCCTGCGGATAAGCCCCTTCAGTATGTATCTATCTGCTTGACTCTTATGATAGATACAAATCGCAGACCTGAAAGTGTGAAAGTCAGTGTGTAGGTCTTCGGGTTTTCTAGTCCCTCCTCTATCGCGTCCGAATACTGAAGGAAAGACTTTGGCTTCCGCTGTTGCAGTATCCTCCTGCCAAGCGGGATTGCATATCCACTAAGGACGAAGTAACGTACTGCTAACCCGTTACTCGGTCACATTTCCCCATCCTCCCCTTAGAATCGCCCCATGTTGCTCAACGAGCTTTTGACCCAAAACGCACAGAGGCATCCGGCGAAGGTAGCCGTGATCGCGGGTGAACACCAGATGACGTTCGCCCAACTGGACCATGCGGTCGACTGCATGGCGCACGATTTGCTCGACCGCGGGCTGCAGCATGGGGACCGTGTTGCAATCCATGCCTATAGCTCGATTGAGATGGTCGTGCTGATGATGGGTGCTTTCCGGGCTGGTCTGATCGCAGTTCCCATGAATCCCCGGATGAAGGCACCGGAGATCGCTTACGTCCTGGAGCACTCAGGTGCGCGGGTCTGCTTCAGCGAACCGGCACTCGCGCCGCTGGTGAACGGTGCCGAAGTGATTGGCGCACTGCCTGACGCGAAGGAGACCAGTACGCCGTTGCCGCTCGTCAGCCCCGATGACCCCGCCATTCTGCTCTATACCTCGGGCACAACGGCTCGGCCGAAGGGCGCGATCCACACGCAGAGAACACTCTTCGAGGGTGCAAAGACGATGATGCCGGGAGCCATTACACCTGCGGATATCTGTCTCGCGACAACTCAACTCTCTCACGCGAGCGCTTTGATGTGCGTGTACCTTCCCGGCCTGATTCAGGGCGCGACGGTGGTCCTGCTGAGGAGTTTCAACCCGGCTGCAGTGCTTGACCTTATCGAGCGTCATGCGTGCAGCTATATGTTCGATCTCCCAGCCGGGCTTCAGCAGATTGTGGAGGAACAGGTCTCAACACCTCGCAACATTTCGAGCATGCGATCGATCAGTGCAGGTGGTGACTCGGTGCCGGTTGCGCTTCACAGGCGCGTACTCGACCTGTTTCGCATTGAGGTCAGGGAAGGCTGCGGAATGACGGAAGTGATACCCACCGCCTACAATCCTCCCGGCGCTGTGCGCGCTGGATCCATGGGCACGGCGCCGGAGGGCTTTTCTCTCCGCGTTGTTGATGAGCGAGGCAACGACGTGGAACCGGGCGAAACCGGCGAGCTCATTCTTCGCAGTCCCGCGAACTGCATCGGCTACTGGAATGATCCCGACGCGACAACGAAACTCCTCCGACATGGATGGCTCCACACCGGCGATTTGGTCATGTGCGATGAGGATGGATATTACTGGTTCAAAGGCCGACTGAAGCAGATCATCATCCGCGGTGGTTCCAACATCTCGCCGCAGGAAGTCGAAGAGGCGCTGTATCAGCATCCAGCCGTTTTCGAAGCAGGAGTTGTAGGCCTGCCCGATCCAAAATTCGGCGAGCTACCTGTGGCCTTTGTTTCTCTTCGTGAAGGTCATCACTCCTCGCAGGACGATCTGCTCTCCCATGCACGCACCATGCTTTCGGAGTACAAGGTTCCGGCGAAAGTGTACTTTATGGATGCGTTGCCGAAAGGTCTAACCGGCAAGGTCGACCGGCGCCGATTGCGCGACATGCTGCTTGCCAATGCCGAGCTTCTCGACAGCGAGATCGTATCGCGGGTCTGATTGATGGGAGGAGAAACAGCGGACCATGCCCAGAGCGCGCAGGACCGGATCCCGTTCTTCGATTCCCAGGGCGAGCCAACGAAAGTATTCGTCTTCAAAACCTGGCGAGTCGTACGAGAAGGCACGGAACGCTGAGGGCATATAACGGATTTGCGCCAAAAACCCGAGTTTCCCTCGAAGTTCCGCCGCCCGGCTCTCATTGCCACAGGTCGCGTGGGTTGCAGCTGCAAAGCTGAGTGTCGCAGGGTCTTCGGGAGCAAAGCCTAAAGAACGTTCGGCCGCCTCCGCCGCGCCTTCCTTGTTGCCGCGGAAAGCCCTGCTCTTGCCCAGAAACCAATAGAGCCGTAAGAATGCAGGATCATCTGCGAGCACACGGGTCGCTTCCCTTTCGAATTGATCAAAGAGGCCCCTGTAGACCAGATTGCACGCGAAGTCGGCATTGACATGCGGAGAAAGCGGATCGAGGACGAGCGCGCGCTTCAGCCAGGTCGCGCCTTCTTCAAACCTTCCTGTAGGCTGCAGATAGGAAGTGGCGTACTTGGCCACGGCCATTGCATAGTTTGGATTGCGTTCAAGGCAACGACAAATCTCGATGCCGCACTGCTCTGAGTTCCACCCCCAGGCGTTTTCCAGCATTCCGAGTGAACAATACGGTTCTCCAAGTTGGGGGTCGATCTCGATCGCCTTTCGCGCGTAAGCCTGCGCTCGTGGCATCACCTCTTTCGGTCTTCCATAGCCATAGAAGCCCTGCAGGAAAAGGCAATCGGCCAATCCTGAATATGCGCCCGCGCAGGCGGGATCACGTTCAATGGCCTGCTGGAAGAAACTCGCTGCTTTGCGCAGGGCCTCGGGGTTCCAGCGATGCCACCAATAGCGCCCCTTAAGGTAGAGCGCGTGAGCTTCGGCATCAACAACTTTCACAGAAGGGGTGAGGTGTCGCGGCAGTTCAATCTTCAATGCCGCAACGATCGCTGTAGCAATCTCATCCTGAAGCTGAAATACAGCTGTCAGTCTGCGCTCAAATTTGCCGGCCCAGATATGGCAGCCGTCATGGACGTTGACGAGTTGCGCGTGAATTCGGAGTTGCTCGTTGTTACGTCGCACGCTGCCTTCGAGTACGGTGTCAACCTGCAACATCGAGCCGATGCCCCGGATATCGTCGGCACAGCCTTTGAACTTGAACGAACTGGTGCGGGCCACGACTTTGAGCCCTGGGACTCGGGTGAGTGCGGTGATGAGCTCATCCGTCAGGCCGTCAGCGAAGCAGTCGTCATCCGGGTCCGTGCCGAGGCATGTGAACGGCAGCACCACCACACTGCCGGCGAAGGCCGGCTCAGCGGGCCGATCCGTGCGCACGAATTCTGGAGCGTAGGTTCCCCTTGGGAAGACCAGCCTCAGTGTTTCGTTCGCGCCTTCCGATTCGTAGTACTGTTCGAGTTTCTTGCGGAGACGGGCGAATTCGACACGCACGATCGAACTTGCGTCCGAGTCATATCCCGGCTTACGGCCGAAGACCGTTACCCCAAGCACAGACTCTTTCAGTGAATCGGTGCGCCCCGCGAGGGATTCGGCGACGGTATGCCGCAGCAGGTCTCGCAACCGCACTGAATTGGCAAGCGCGGAGCTTTCGCAGAGCCGCGCGAGATGAGCTTTGATTTCAGTTTGCTGGAGAACACCGTTCACGCGACCATAATACGCTCTCCAAGAGCGTTCAATTCAGACGATTTAGGGAATCTCCTCAAGCTTTTGCCATACGGTTGGTCGCTGCGGAATCTATTCGCAACCGACGAGAGATTGAGTAGGAACACTGTCCGTAATCAGAACTTCACAAGGAATTGTTGGTGCCCGGAGGGGGACTCGAACCCCCACGGCCTTGCGGCCTGCGGATTTTAAGTCTATTTTTCGGCGTTTTGCAGCCGGTCGCACCCGTTCGCAGACGTCCGCATAAGCGTTTCTATATCAATAGCTTAAAGAAACTATTTACGCCGCAATACAACGCAACAAAGCGCACGAAAGTTGAGAACGAACAGCCATCAAAACGGCCACTGAAAACCGCACAAATACTGTGGTAAATCGCCCCCCAAAGCCGACGGATGGCAAATCCGGCCACGAACAGCCATTGACCATCAGAGTACGGATAGGTCACCAGGATGGTGGGATAACTAACCTCACGCAAAGCTCTGCCGGGTCAACCGCCGCCCTATATAATAAGGCGGATCTGCACAACATCCGGAGCAAGCAAATGCCCGTTGACCTTAAGACAGCCTTCGTTGTTGGTATCTCCTCCCGTGCCTTATTTGATCTTGCAGCCGAGGAAGAGATATTCCAGAATGAAGGTCTCGAAGCCTATACGCAATATCAGTTAGATCACGAGAATGACGTACTTTCACCCGGCACAGGTTTCCCTCTTGTGGAAGCCATGCTGAGCCTTAATGCGCGAGCGAGTCTAAAGCGGAAGATTATCGTTGTCGTCATGTCCAAGAACAATGCTGAGACCAGTATTCGGATTTCGAAGTCGATTAAGCATCACAATCTCGACATTACTCGTGGCGCCTATACGAGCGGAGAACCGCTTGCTCGCTACCTTGGAGCCTTCCACGTAGATCTTTTTCTGTCGGCTTCAAAAACGGACGTGCAAGCTGCAAGTGACGCGGGTTTTGCTGCGGGTCTGATCTATCCCTACCGTCGTGAAGACGGTCTTCCGAGCGAGGGTCTCAGAATAGCGTTTGACGGAGATGCGGTGTTGTTCTCGGACGAGTCCGAGCGTATCTATCAGGCGCAGGGACTAGATGGCTTCATGGCGCACGAAACAGCTAAGGTCCACCAGCCGCTTCCGGATGGCCCTTTCGCAAATCTCTTTCGGAACATAGCGGATTTGCAATCTCAGAGTGCTGCTTCCGGCGCACCGCTAATTCGCACTGCTCTAATTACGGCTCGGAATGCACCAGCCGATGAGCGTGTAATTCGGACCTTACGCAATTGGCAAGTTCGAATCGATGAAGTCTTTTTTATGGGCGGCGCTCCCAAAGCTCCCGTTCTGAAGGCTTTCGCCCCACATATATTCTTTGACGATCAAGCTGTACATTGCGAACCGGCATCCGAAGTGGTGCCAACAGCTCAGGTGTTGGTAAGCAGCGGCAAGCCATCTCAAGCGAAACTGGATTTCGAGATGCCAGTAGTCAACATCACTTCAGACGAAGATCACCAAAAGAAGCCCGTGGCCTCAGTACCGGCCATAGTGATTGCATTCAATGGTGAGAAGAGCGCTTCAGAAGCCTCCTAAAAGAGCAAATGTGACTCGTAGGGACGCTCAAGGTTTCAAAGGACCGTTATTGTTTGCGGTGGCGGCAGCCGAACGGATAGATATCGTCACGTCGGCGAGTATCCAGTGATTCTAAGCGTCGAACGTCGACTTCAGGCCTTGGCATTTATCTGGCAATAGCAGTATGAGCAAAGGCACAATTCTAAATTTGGAGTGGTTGTGACGCCTCTGATAGTGTTTATGCTCGCAGCGAATGTTTCGCGCCCTGATCCCACTCTTGAAGCATGCGATTGCCCGTCTCTGAGAACTCAGCGTGCTTTTTGAAGTACGCCCGCATCTTCTCAGCCGTGGACATGAGTGCAGCATCCACCCGTTCCAGGATCGCCCTGATCCGTGCAGGTGTGCTGCCCAATCGCACTTCACCCAGGCGCTGCAACTCCCTGGCGCTCGCCCATCTCGTGGTGCCGTTCAAGGTCAGCGCCATGCTGTCCTTGGGCAAGTAAACAGAGGTGGTCACGAGGTCATAGACCGGCGCAAGGCGGGCTTCACCCTGAACGTCGTCATAGACAATGCCGAAGTTCTTGAGGTGCGCATCCCCATTGCGCAATGCGCAGTTGATGACGATGAGCGTAAACAAACGCTCCAGGTCTTCGCCAACATGAGATGAGTTGGCAAATTCGACGAAGCGCTTCAAGACAGAGGTCTCGTAGCTGCCGCGATATTTCTCATCCGTGCGTCGCGCATTGAGTACGCAGAAGTCCTCAAAGCCTCGATACGTTCCATCCGCTCGCAAATCGAAGCGATCAATGACAAGCGCAAGGCCATCCTCGGCCAGCCGATAAGGTGGAACTTCCAGCCCGCACTTCTCCGCAACCTTGAGGCAGAAATACTCGTTGGCTGCGAGCTGCGGAAATTCATTCTGTTCCCACAACTTCACGATATGCGTAGCGCCACGATAGCTCTGTGACAGGCGGGTCTTGCTTTTGCTCCACGCGTTGAACGCGTTCTCATCGCGCACCAGGAATTTAGGCTGCACGCCGCTGATTCCTGAGAATGATGCAAATTTGTCGATGAGGTAGCGCAGCAGATCGTCGCCACGATGCCTCTCAAGAATCTCCTCCACCGATTGGAAGGGTACAGCCTCATCGAGCTGCTCCTTCTCTCCTGTATAGCGAATCCGGCCAACCTGCGAGCGTCCCACGATGCTCAACAAGTCGAAGTCGTCGAAGGTGCCAGTGGCCTTGGCAAAGGCCAGACGCAACCGCTCGCGCAAGGCACCTTCAGGCAGGTTCATTTCAAAGATGGGTAGAAGTCCCAACGGAGCGTCATACGATGACGTGCGAACATTCATGGTGACGGACACCGCTCGCTCGCTGGCCACCCCAGGCTGATACACAAACGTGCTGCCGCGCGTATTGTGGCGGTCAAGCATGCCCGCCTCAGCGGCGTCGGTCCAGACCTTGATCATCGCGGCCCTCCTCCAAGAGTTCTTCGAGTGTCGGACGCCGTCTGCTCGCCTCTTGCAGCCTTAGCTCCAAGCCGAGCGCCGTCAAAATGTTGGTGATCTTCGAATAGCCAAGCTCGCCCAGGCGCGCATTTTCCAAAGCATCCAGCGTCGAGAGCCCAACTTTGGCTTTTTGGGCAAGCTGAGATTGGGTCAGCCCCAGTTCCTTGCGCTTGGTGGCAATGCGTTCGCCTATGGAGGTCAACGGCAACATTGACCCAATATACTAGGCTTTAATCTATAAATGCAATAATAAACCTTGTTTATTAGGCATACAGCGGGCTAACCCTAATCCCTTTCCTCTGCTTACGCCAATTTACGGCGGTCGGCCACAATATGCTCCGGATGATCGCCGCGAGCATATTTCCGCAGGTCCGCGACCGGGATCAATACCCTTCCACCGATCCGTCTGGTCGGCAAACGCCGGTTTGCGACCAGGTAATCGAGCGCCCGCTGACTGATGGAAAGCATCTGGGCGGCCTCATCACGGCTGACCAATAGCTTCGCATCGGTTGCAATCGCGGCTCGTACTGGTGGCTTCTTGAAGGCATTGTTCCTCGTCTGCATAGTCTGCTCCTTTGTGTAAAACACTGGCACCGCTACATTGCCAGCCCTAAACCTCTACCCTGCTCCAAGCCGCGCGACGGCGACGGAGCAACTTTGTGCGAAACTCCTGGCAATGCCTGCTGAGGTACGTACGCGCTGGCATGAGACACATCCCTGCTGAGCACATTTACCAGCGCACTCTGATCGTTCGTAAAAATCTGCGCCTCGGAGCGTCCACGCGATAACGCGACGTAGGCCATGCGGTGATTCAGCAGATCCTTCGCGCTGAGTTCTGAATCAACATGGACCAGTACGCGCTCCGCCGTCTGTCCCTGGCTGGAATAACTGGTCACTGCATAGCCGTGGTCGAGATGCGCTTCGCTTCTGACCCGAAGCTCAACCTCGCGGCCACTATCGAGCGCGACATTCATAAACCCTTCCCGCCGGATTTGGCGGATGGTTCCGAGCTCGCGATTAGCGATCTGATGCTCGCGGTCAGGCGCGGTGAACTGAATCCTGTCACCCACGGCAAACAGCCTTTCCTGCTCGCGATAGACCGTCACGCCAACCTGGCGACGTGGATCGTAAGTAGTCTGGCTGCCATCGGCCCGCGCAACCGTAAGCATATTCTTCTCAGCATCGACGCTGAGAACGCGCACATACTCGTCCTTGTGGATTCCCGTTTCGTTTGATGTCCGCGAGTATCGCACCACATCGCCCACCTGATACCGCTGCGCCCATCCGCGCTCTGCTCCCGTCAACTCTTGCCGGGTAACAAGCACCTTCACGCGGTAATCTTGTCGCTCCACAAGGCCACGCTGTTGCAGCTCCTTGTGGATTTGCTGATTGATCTCCATGCGCGATTGATTATCTGGAGAGACAACCAACGTACTCTCGCGCGAGGAAGCATATTCGCGAGCGATGGCATTGAACCGGTCCGCCCGCTCTCTGATTTCATGGACATTGCCGTACTGTTCAAGAACATCAATAGCGGAAGCAACCTCCCCTTGAGCAAGATGCTCAACAGCAAGCTTCAGTGCTGGATTCCTCTGGCGAAGAATCTCATCCAGCTTTACCGTTCGTAAACCTGCTTCCTGAAGCTGGGCAAAGGGCCTGCCCGCTTCCACGCCCTCATGCTGTCGGGTGTCGCCAACCAGCAATACGCGATCGTTGCGGTCGAGATTAGACAGGAATGCATGCATCTGGCGCGTGGACGCCAACGATGACTCATCGAGTATAAAGAGCCGCTTTTCATCTCCACTGTATTGGTGCGAACGCATCAAGTGATGCTGCAGCGTAGACGTGGACATTCCCGCCTCGGCCAGCTTCTGCGCAGCGCGCGATGTCGGCGCAAAACCTCTGACGGTGTATCCCTGCATCTCCGCCCCATGCCGAATCACGGAAAGAGTGGTCGTCTTGCCTGCACCGGCAACACCATCGAGACCGATGATCTTTTCCTTGCTCAGGAAGATTTCATCCACAGCAGCGCGCTGCGCTTTGGTTAGCTCGGGGCGCAGATCTTCCGCATGAATTCGCAACGGATGGGAGAGCAGCATCGAGTTTTGATACTTACGCTCATTCTCCCGGTGAAGCAGACCGACCATCTCGCGCTCAAGGCTCATCATCTCAGCGGAGGTATATTGCTGCGCCGCTCGGCCCGCCGGAGTCCCCATCGGCAATAGTTCTCCATTGGCAACTCTATGCTTGAATTCCTGCCGGATTTCGGCATAGCTAGCGTTCCCCATACTGCGGTCGAGCGCTGCCTGCAACAGGCTTCGTTCATCCTGAACTGCCGAGCGTTCAAACGATACATCGCGGGCAAATGTGACAGATGTTCTGGCAGTGGATCGAGGAACCTGCTTCTCTTGCTTTGGCTGCTTGGATTGGGCGACAACCTGATCGGGCTGGTTTCCGTACTGCTCAGCCAATTCTCTATGCCTCGCGAGGACAACATCTTGCGAGGCAAGCTCTTTGCTATCCCTCGTGCGATGCGCCGCAACCTGGGCCGCTCCCGCGCCCTCGCGCCCGATCTCTTCAAGATGCTCTTTGATCTGCGCTCTTCGCGGACTCGATGCGTCCAGATATTCCTGGGTATAGCCCTTGATCTCCGGCTGACCGTGCTGGCCTCGTTCAATCTCATAGCCTAGCCGCTGTAGCCGAAGGGCAAGCTCAGAGCGGTACACGCTTGTCGCGTAATGCTGTGACTGAAAGAGACTCCGCTCCTGCAGTGCTCTCGTTTCTCCATTGTCGCGCTCAGTGACGTTGAAGATCACCACATGCGTGTGCAACTGCGGCGCAGCATATCCATCCACAGGGCGAGCCGTATCATGCTCGAAAGCCGCTGCTGCAAACTTCCCCGTTGTCTCCGGCGCATGAACATTGCCAATGCGCGCTTGCGTATAGCGCTCCAGTTCCTGCACTGCAATTCTCACGCTCTCGCGATGAGCCTCGCGAACTCTGTCATCGCCGCCAACAAGAGCCGTAAGAGAAACGGACTTCGGCGCGGAGAATGTCGCATCCCATCCAGCCCTATGCTCGGAGCTGGTGATCTGCTTTCCATACTCGTTCTCGTACGTCCTGGCGGGCTGGTGTTTAACGAGTTGGATTCCATCCTGCGGATGCTGCCCCTCGCTCAACCGTGCGAATGTCTCATCGCTGACAGCACCCAAAAGATTCCACTGCTGTGCAAGCGTTCCTTGCCACTCACTGAACCCATGCGAATCGCGGCTCCAGTAGTTCTGGCGTTCGGAAACAAACTCGCGTGCGTGATACGTGCGCGCCTGGCTTGCGGACAGTGCCTTCGAGATGGTGAGCATGGATAACTACCTCACTCAGAGGACAGCAGAACCGTGCAACTGCATGTTGCTTAGCGTAACTCCATTTGTGGAAAGGATGGACGAAATTAAGAAAAATATTTTCAAGGTAACTATTGCTCAGACCCCTATGGATATTGATTAGAACGCACTTCGTCTCACTTCTACTCTCTTTATCGTTCAGGGATTCTTCCACCAATCAATGACTCATTACAGTCCTTACTCTATGGCTTTATACCGGAGTTATACCGGCACGAATGAGCGCGCAAAGCGCGGCCTATTGGTAAGCTCAATAATCGAGCCTTCAGCATGGACTCACGACTCTCTTTCAGCCACAATCGGACCATGGCTTATTGCCTCGTTCGAGCCCTCCATGCGAGCCGGAACGGCTCCATATTCGCTCGACGTTACCGATACTCATCACTCACGCTTCGGAGGGAGATTTACAAGGCAAAGCCCATGCCTTCCGGGCGCCTTCCCGCATGAGCAAAGCGGAGGTTGTCCCGGCTCGAATACGGCAACCAATAGGACGGGCAATCAACCTGGAAATGCTCGCGACTTACCCCGTCTACAGACGCGATGGCGCACCAGACTTGGGCTCCTCAATCGTCCGGCCTGGAATGACTCTGAGGCACTCGATGAAGCCGACAAGAGACAGTCTGATCGGAGGACTATACCAACGCTCATCGGTCATGGTTTCCGGCGGCGGATTGACGTGGCGAAGCCGCTGCAATGCGGGCAGCTTTCAGCCCGGTAAAGTGGACGTGATTCCCACCCGAATTCACCCACTGATACCACCCGCAATCAACGGCAAAAGCCCGGTGCTTTGTCCACCCATTCAGCACCCCATCAGCAATGCATCGCAGAAGAAATTCCAGCGACTAAGGTGAGCGCTTTGGAGCATCTTATCCGTGGTTCCATCTGGAACCATCGCTTTCAGCATTCACTGAAAACACAGGAGTTAACAGGTGCACCTGGAGAGTTCCCAGACAGGACCCATTTGGGGATGACGTGTCACCATTTCTTCCGCTGCGCAGCAGCGTATCCGTCGGGATGGCTATACCGCACCTGCAAAGGAGCCATGCATGGCCTGCTGCCAAACGTGAGCATACACATTTGCGGCCACGGATTCCTTCTCTTCCGGCGTAAATGGAGGCGTAGGAAGGCTTGCATATACCGTGTTGAGGATAAGAATTTCGACGTCTGCTTTGGTCTGTTCCTTCTCCCAAAAGCGGTCCAATTCTGCAAGCCGCGCCTTGATAGATTGGAGTAATTCCCGGCTCGCCTGCTTCACGCGCTCACGCTCGGCTTTCCCAAGATTCTCTTTCTTCAAAAGGTCAAAAACTGCCAGTTCGTCCTCGCTCAGGCCCTCCTCAACGGCACGCTTTTGCTCCTCATCCAGCTCAGCCATCAGCTCAACGAGTCTCCGGAAAGTGTCTTCGATGGCCGCACGATTTTTCTCGCGGTTATACTCGGCAACAATCTCCTCATACTTCTGCTGGTAGTCCATTCGGGTGGGGTTCCGCGCCAGCATTTCGGCTAGCTTCTTTTCGACAATCTGGCGGATATCTTCAACCGCCGTCGCCTTGTACCGGACCTTCTTGGCGAACTCTTCTTGCAGCTTTTTCAGGTCGATTTGGCTCAGGTCAAAGATCAATCCTCCGGCCTGGTCGCCCCCTGGTTCCTGTGTGCGAATCGCCTCATTCACGATGCGATGGAGTTCCTTGAGAAGTGCCGTCACATCGGATGTATCGCGCCTCTCCGTTAGCTTTTTGTAGATCGCCTCGATGTTGTCATGCCGTTCCGCAAAGGAATAAATCGCCGGTTCTGTGAACAGTGATTTGAAGCGGATGAACACCTGACGCGCCAGAATTTCGAAGCGTCGTTTGGCGTCTTCGGAGCTGTAAACAGCTTCCACCGCATCGCTTAAGGCTTTGATTCGGTCAAATCCCTTCGCGCCGTTTAGCCGAGCGGGGTCGAATCCGAGACCCCGCAAGTGGGCTTCCGTAGCCTCAATCGCCTCCACCAGCGCCTGCACCCGCTCCTCAATCGGCGAGACAATCTCCTCGCCACCGCTCCCATCATCCCCCAGGGCGTACTGCGCCAGCGCCGCCCGCAGACTCTTCAGCATCCCGTTGTAATCCACAATCAGGCCGAAATCCTTGCCGGGATACACGCGGTTGGCGCGCGCGATAGCCTGCATCAGCGTGTGCGCCTTCATTGGTTTGTCGATGTACAGCGTCGAGAGGGACTCCACATCAAAGCCCGTAAGCCACATGGCGCAGACAATGGCGATACGGAATGGATGCTTCGGGTCTTTGAAAGCCTTCTCCACATCCACGTTTTCGCCATTCGCTGCATCGAATCCCTTCTTCATCAGCGCCCGGTGCGGAATGATGTCGAAGTCCCACTTCTTAAAGTCGGCAACCTCGTTCTGCGCCTCACTGATGATGATCTCGATGATGGTTTCGTCCATCCAGACGGCCTGCGCCGTCAAACGGTCTGCCTGTTTCTGCAGTTCCGCCCGCGCATCCTCATCCTTGGCTGCCGCCGCCTCCGCTTGCTTCTGCGTTGCCGCCGCACGAACCTCAGCAGCCTTGGCCTTCCACCGTGGCACAATCCTCTGGTACATCCGCGCGCAGGTGATCTTGTCGATGCAGACAAACAGCATCTTGCCCGTCTCCCACCGCGTCGCGCAGTGCTCGACAAAGTCCGCCGCAATCTTATCCAGTCTCTCGTCGGCGGTAATTACTTCGTAGTCTTTGCCCAGCAGCTTGTCGAGCAGCGCTCTCTGGTCCGTGTCGAGTTCTGCCTCCTCGACCTTTGCGGCAATCCGGCTATTCAGGTCCGTTCTGGCAACTCCCAGCTTTTCGCCCCGGTTCTCGTACACCAGCTTGACCGTCGAACCATCCGCCTCAGAGCGCTTGAAGTCATAGCGCGAGACATAATCTCCGAAGATGCGCTTCGTCAGCTCATCCTGCTTGAACAGTGGAGTCCCGGTAAATCCGATAAACGCTGCATTGGGCAGCGCCACCCGCATATTCCGCGCCAGCCTCCCGGCCTGTGTGCGGTGCGCTTCGTCGGAGATCACAATAATGTCGTCACGCTCGCTGTACGGCTGCCTGGGGTCTACATCCTTATTGAACTTGTGAATCAGGCTGAAGATGTAGCTGTGGTTCTCCTTCAGCACCTTCTCCAGGTCGTCCCCGCCTGCCGCGCGAGGCGTTTTGTCGCTCGTAATGCCGCATCCCACAAAGGTTCCGTAAATCTGGTCATCCAGATCATGGCGGTCGGTCATCAGCAGAAAGGTAAAGTTCCCCTCCACCTTCCGGCGCACCTTCTCCGTAAAAAAGGCCATCGAATATGACTTCCCGCTGCCCTGCGTATGCCAGAAGACGCCCAGCCTGCCCAGCTCCGGATGCGCGCGTTCCACAATCTCCAGCGGCCCTTCTGGAACGAAGGACGGTAGCACCAGCGCCTCGTCCGCAGCCGCAATTCCCGGCGCTTCCTGTTGATTCGCCGCACGCTTCTCAAGCGGCAGCTCAATCACCCGGTAACGCAGCCGCTCGCCCGGCGGGAACTGCGCTTTCAGCTCCTCCTGGCGCTTCACTGACGCAACGGCGCGGTTCACGCCCAGCACCTGATGGTTCCTTGCCACCACCTTGCGCGTGGCTCCCGGCTTGCTCTCATCAAACAGGATGAAGTTCTCCACAATGTCCAGCAGCCGGTCCTGCGCCAGCATGCCGTTCAGCAGCACCTCGGCGTCCACGCTGCCCTTGTCCGTCTCGTCCAGCCGCTTCCATTCGTTAAAGTGCTCCCACTCGCTGGTAATCGAGCCGTAGCGGGCGCGGTCCCCGTTCGACACAATCAGAAAAGCATTGTGGTGGAAGGCGTGCGCAATCACGCTCTCGTCCATGTAGTCGCGCAGGTTGCCGTCAAACCCCGCGCGAATATTCTTGTACACCGCCTTCAGCTCGATGAACACCAGCGGCAGCCCATTCACAAAGCACACCAAGTCGGCGCGACGGTTGTAGTTGGGCGTGCGGCGTCCGGTCAGCTTCAACTCGCGCACGGCCAGAAAGCGGTTCATCCCCGGCCGGTTGTCAAAGTCCATCACGCGGGCGCGGGCAGTCTTGTGCCGGTTCTGCGCGTCCAGGTACTCCACCGGCACGCCATTGCGCAGCAGCGTATAGAACTCGCGGTTGTGCTGCACCATCGAGCGGCTCACGTCCCACTCGGTCAGCTTGCGCAGCGCGTCTTCTATGGCCTTCTCCGGCAGCTCAGGATTCAGCCGCTTCAGCGCAGCGCGCAGATCGCGCACCAGAACAGCTTCTTGGGCATTAGCGCGTCCCAACGTGCCGTCCGGCCCAAAGGTCTCGTCGTTCCAGGCGTAGACGCTCTCCCATCCGAGCGCCTGCTCCAGATGGTCGGCAAAGGTCTTCTGCACCAGCCGGTCTTCGCTGTTGATGCCGGTAACGGCCAAAGTCTCTCCCCCGGACTAAGACACCTTTGTATCAGACTGCTATCTCTCCGCTCATCAGACGCGGCAGAAGAAGGTCGCGGGCTTCTGCGAGCTTCTGGTTGTAGCTTTCAAGCGTGTTGCGCTGCTCAAACATTGGAGTAGCGTAACCGTTATATAGTTCGCGAAGGCGATCCGGCGGAAGGATCAGCTTTCGACTGTATGCGAAGTCACGGTTCAAGCCTGGTACACCAGCATCAGTATTCTGGAATCCCGCTGATTGCAGGGCGTGGTAAAGCCAGAAATCACTCTCTTCTTTGGCTACGAAATACGCCGTGTCAATCGGCCAAAAGTCCGTGGGTGACCAGTAGATGCTTCCCACATTACCCTTACGGCCAACGACAATCGCTGGTCCTTCAACAAGCCGTGCCATATGAGAACCAACAACACCGCTGGAACCGTACACGGGAAATGGTCCGCTGACTCGATTCTCCTCTTTTAGAGCCTTCCCATAGTGAAGCTCAGCAATCTCTCCGAACGGCTTACGTTCCCAGCCTTCGGGGAGGCCGTTGGTGATTTTGACGTGCTCGTGGCCGGGGAAACGGAAGTAGACGAACCACTCGCGATAGAGCAGCCGCGCCGCCTCCTCCAACAACCCAATCCGCCGCCGGTTGTTCTCAATCAGGTCATCGTAGGCGGAAAGCATTTCCGAAACAGCCTTCTGAACCTTTAGATTGGGAACACGTACATCTAACGCTGAGAACTTCGTCTTATTGATGATTGGTTGTGCCGCTCCGCCGCCCAATCCAACCGCACGAATTTGCTCTCGGATAATGCAGAGAAGGTAGTAGATAAACTTCGCGTCGTTATGTTCGTTGGCAATGACGGTATTGATCTGCTGATTGGTGATGCTGGGTTCTGATGCAATTGCACATTTTCCGATCGTATTGCCTATGCAGACACACATTACCGCGTCTCTGGGGATTGCCAGACTGGCATGCTTTTCGAACCCCAACTCAGATACGCCCTCTCCAGCATTCGTACAGTAGTAATGCATGAATCCGATATCAGAGGGTGTCACAAATGGATGCTCATCGCCGAAATAATCCGGACGAGACCTGGACGGCGTCTTTCCAGTCACAACCCGTCCAAGGGAGCCAATAGTCGTTGCCGTCCAACTCACGCGCCCAACTCCTCAAAGTTCTTCGCGATCCGCGCCGCCAGCTGCACAGCCTCCTCATTCAGCCCCTTCAGGTCAATGTGGATCGACCGCAGCGCCTCCTCAAAGTCGAAGTCCTCATCCACCTCCTCCGGAGCCACGCCCACATACCGGCCCGGCGTAAGGCTCCAGTCGTGCGCTTCCATCTCCGCGCGGCTCACCCGCTTCACCAGCCCCGGCACATCCTGCAGCTTCGCCTCCGGAAAACGATCCTGCAGCCAGTCCGCCTGCCGGATGAAGTACCGCGTCTGCCGCAGCGCCTCCACGGCCTCAGCCCGCGCCGCATCCAGTGCCTTGCGCGCCTTATTCACGTCGCCATTCGCCCATAGCTCGGAGTCCTTCGCCGCGCACTCCTTCACCGCCGTATCAATCACGCGCCCGGCTAGCTTCACCGCGAGGTCAATCTGCTTGGTCAGGTCGCGGCACCGCTCCGCCAGCGGATGCAGCGCCTCGCGGCTGGCGTGCAATGCGGCGTTATCGCGGTCTTTCCCCTTCGCCCATGCCTTCCCCTGCTTCTCCGCATCTTTCACAAACGCCGCGCAGTCTGCCATCGCCTGCTGCCGCGCGGTGGTCAGCTCCTTCCATGCCTCCGCCAGCGGGTCAGCGTCGCGCCTCTCATGGGCAAACGGAGTGAGGAGCCCGATGAGCTTCTCCTGCGCATCCACAAAGCCGGTCAACGGCATCTCCGCCGCCTTGCCCAGCCGCACGGCCTCTGCCAGGTACGACTCCACCAGCCGCAGAAAGCGCTCGGTCTGCCCGCGATAGAGCCAAATAATGGCAGCAATGTTCTTCTGCTGCTCCGGGCTGAAGTCGCACAGCGACCGCGACACCTTGCGGAAGATGTTGCGCGCATCGAGCATCAGCACATGGTCGGCGCGCTCCGGGTCGCGCTCTTTCGCGCGGTCATAGAACCAGAGCTGGCACGGCACAGTGCGGGTGTAGAAGAAGTTGCCGCGAATATCGATCATCACATCCACAGCGCCGGTTTGGATGAGCCTCTCGCGAACCTTGGCCTCGTCACGCCCGGCGCTCGACGCCTGCGAGGACATCACCACCCCGGCGCGCCCGTTCTCATTCAGATAGCTGTAGAAGTACTGGAGCCAGAGATAATTGGCGTTTGAGACCTTTTTCTGTTTGTTGACGCCTGGCAGGCCAAAGGGCAGCCGCTTGTCGCCGCTGATCTTCTCCGCATCCACCTCATCCACGTTGAACGGCGGATTGGCCATCACAAAGTCGCACTTGCCGGCGAGTTCGTGCGGGTCCTTGTAATAGGTGATGGCTTCATTCCCGGCCCGGATGGAGCCTTGCAGCCCGTGAACGGCAAGATTGATCTGCGCCAGCTTGGCCGTGGTCTCGTTCTTCTCATGGCCGTAAAAGGTGACGCGCTTCATCGTCTCCTGTCCGGCATCCTCAATAAAGTGGCTGGACTGCACAAACATTCCGCCCGAACCACAGGCGGGGTCGAGAATGATGCCGTGGTCCGGCTCGATGACGTTAACGATAGTCTGCACAATGGAAGGCGGCGTGAAGAACTCGCCGTTGTCATGCGCGCCCTGCTTGGAGAACTCGCCGAGGAAGTATTCATAGATGCGCCCGAAGACATCGCCGCCCGCATGCCGCAGCGCCTCCGTATCGAAGCGCCGCATCATGTTTTCAAGCAGCGCATCGTCCAGGCTTTCGTAGTTCTTGGGTAACTGTCCGGCCAGCGGCGGGAATTTCTGTTCCACCGCTTCCATCGCTCCGGTGACAGCTTCGCCCAGGCTGCCATCCTTCCGCTTCTCCAGAATTACGTCATAGCGCGCGTCCTCTGGAAGCATCATCGCCCGGCGGCGCACGAAGTCTGCCTCCACCAGAGGACGGCTGGGAATCTTCCCCGCCGCCTGGTCCGCCTGGATGGCGGCAAGAGCCTCGTAGTAACGATTGGTAGCCTGACGCAGGAACAGCAGGCCCATAATGGGCAGGAAGTATTCGTTGGAGGCAAGGTTGGAATTGGCGCGGAGATCATCGGCCACCTTCCACAGGTCTGCATTGAACTGATCGATATTGGTGAAGTGGTCAGCGGTCATTGGAGCTTTCAGCTTCTCTCGTCGTTGCGGATCCGTTTGGAACCATCGTAAATGTCGTAAGTGGACTACGACGACTCTGCGCTTTTCAAATCAATTGCTTGCGGGACTGCTGATCCAAACTTCCAGTGCCAGATCGTACTCGAATAATTATTCGAGTATGGTCGAATAATTTCCAGAAGCCCAGATGGGCAAGATTTCGGACACCTTGATATTCTATATCCGATGTAACAGCCATCGAGGAGTATTCCATGCGTGGCGTCTACGAAAATCCGGCAGGGAGCGGCATCTGGTGGATTCACTATTATGCTGCGGGCAAGCGTCACCGCGAGAAGGTTGGCCGCAAGTCGGACGCCATCAAGCTCTACCAGATGCGCAAAGCCGATGCGGCGGCGGGGCGCAAGCTGCCGGAGCTACGGAACTCGAAGGTGGTGACGGTCAGCGAGCTGATCGATGATGCTCTGGAGTTCACTGCCCAGCATAAGGACAGCCGCAACTATAAAAGCAAGGGCGAAATTGTTCGTGCTGCGCTCGGCTCTCGCCACGCAGCAGAGTTGACGCCGCAAGAGCTGGAGCGCTGGCTGCGCGAACACTGCAACACGGCGGCAACAGCGAATCGCTACAAGGCGTTTATCTCCCTCTGCTACCGCGAAGGCGTCCGCAATGGGAAGGTGTCGGTCAATCCGGCACGGCTGGTGCGTCAACGCAAGGAAGGCACAGGGCGGCTGCGGTTTCTCAGTCGCGAGGAGTACGACAATCTGCACAAAGTCATCTCGAAGCGCTTCCCTGAGCACCTGGCAGAATTTGTTGTGAGCGTCCATACCGGAATGCGCCTGAGCGAGCAGTACACCTGCACCTGGTCTCAGGTGCATCTGGATCGCCGGACTATCGACCTCACGAAGACGAAAAACGGTTCAGCCCGCACGGTCCACCTGAACTCCGATGCGATTGCCGCACTCGAATCACTGCGTCGTCCCAGGCAGCACCCGTCCGATCCGGTCTTCCCACGCGAAGGCAACAAAAGCAGCTTCGATACCCGCTCATGGTTCCATCCCTGTATGGAAGAAGCGGGCGTCACCGGCTATGTGTGGCACTGCAACCGTCACACCTTCTGCTCCTGGCTGGCGATGGCCGGTGCGAGCATCAAGGAAATTCAGGAGGCGGCGGGACACAAGACTATCACGATGTCCGCGCGATACAGCCACCTGTCGCCAGCCCATCGACTATCCGTTGTAGAGCGCATCGCATCTGCTTCTCAATAGCTCTTTTTGAGAGAAGACATTCCCCGGATAGTTGGCATCGCCCGCCGAGGCGTGAGTGCCGGTGTCAAGGCTCTGCGACCGCGAAGCGGCGCGCTTGAGCGCGGCCTTGACTCCGGCCCGGCCTCGGCTACGCTTCGCCATCCGGGGAATGCGACCTCTGCATCTCACTTGGCGATACATAAAGCACGAAGCCCGTTCGCTCTAGGAGCGAACGGGCTTCCTTCTTTTCACGGGCTTCATAACCGCATCCGTTTTAACCTGATGCGCTTCACTCACACGCCTAGCCAGCAAACTCGCATGAACAAGATACTGCGATGCTTTCAGTTCTGTCAGGTCGTGATTTAGCGAGTGCGCCTTCGGATTACGGATGCCCTGATAGCTTCCGCTGAAGAGCTGGATGAAGCCCTTCTGGTCGTTCTGACCCGAATCTGTGTCGAGTTCGCTGAGAACGAGATACGGATCGGTGAGAGAAAACGCGCGATTGACCAGCGCCGACCCGTCGAGGTCAAGGCCAGTACGACTGCGGATCAGGTCAAAGATCGCAGTGATGGAATTCAGTACCGCCTCGCGGTAGTGCCCGCTCTTGAAATGATCGACGCTCGATTGAACCACAGTCGGATGGAGCAGATGTTCAAAGCCTTCTTCGCCTTTTTCTTCCGCCGATTCCGCAAGGTAGGAATCCAGCGTTTCTTCCAGTTCTGGGAGGTCGCCATTGAGGATGTCATGATAATCGTTTGCCATGCCCCAAGCTATGTGCCGACCAAGGTAGGTCGGCACATCACCCTCTACTTGTTCATTCCATAGCGATTGAAGACGGGCGTAATCCTCCCTGAGGTAGCCCTTGATCGCCTCCGCCGCGCCTTTGTCATCTTTCTGCCAGGCAGCTTGCGCATCAAGCGCCTTTTTGTGAATCACCCGCAACAACTGCCGCACTTCCAGGTACCACTTGTGCATCGCTGCTTCCTCGCGAACCATTTTCTCAAAAACGGCTCACTTCTAGCGGTTTACCATGCCAATTTCCAATAGGCCAACTACTCAAGCTAGCGCAACGCTAGGATCCTGTTGGTAGCGCGAGGGGAGCCGAACCTTCGATAATGAATTGAATGGGATTCCCGGATTCCTTTGGCAAGAGCGGAAGTCGCTCAACCAAACTGAGAAGACAGAGCGTGTAGCCCTCACGCACAGTTTGCAAATCTACTTCCTGCTCGCACTCCGCCGTATGCACTATCTGATTGCGAGCGAGGTAGATGTTCCCGATCTCGCGCACACAGTCCGACTTCCTCCGATGCCCTTTCAGAAGAATACTTGCCCGCTCCTTGAGCCGTTCGCCACCATTGGGTGCGTAAGAATCCGTGAGTAGACATTCCAGCGCTATTGTCAGCATTACCACATCATCGTCTCCACTTGTGTAGCGGAAAGATCTACGAAAGTAACGAAGTGACTGCATAATTTTCTTGAATGTCCGGTGCTTGACGCCTTCCTTGTCTGAGAGGATGTTGCTTTTGAGATAACCCTGTTCAATCGTGCCCAGCGCAACGCACACTTTCTCCATAAGCGGTTGTCGACGCGCCCAGGATTTTAGATTGATGTCCACATTCACATTGCTCAGTTCGGCAAGCTCTATCGCGCGGGCATTCATCGGAATGCAGCGAGTCTCGAATCGTTTTCTGTTTCCTGCCGTGGCTTCCAAAAGAACGAAGTGATGGATGTCTTGTGTTTCCCAATTATTTGTACGACCCGATGAGAACAGAGACTCATTCCTCAAAACCGGGAAACCGTTCTGGAGCGACGCTAAACAGAACAAGAGAGAACACGCGCGCTCCAATTGCAGAATGATGAAGTTGTGATTCTCGTAATATTCGCGAGAAAAGAGGTGAGCTTTGACGGCAAGCAGCGGATTCCGTGTGAGCCACTTCGTGGGCCGACTCCTCTCATAATGCTCCATAGATTCAACGGGAACCGTTCGATTGACTCCGAAGCTCTCTGCCGATCGTTCCACGAAAGCGATCGTCTCTTTCAGAGAGTTCGTCTGTGCACGAACGCAAATCTCGGCGTCCGAAATGAATAGCTCGTAGCGCCCCTTTGTCAGCTTTTCCCAGAGTCCGACGCCCAACAAGCCAAGAGAGTGAATTGGATAAAGGATGACACCGGGCTTGTGAATGCCGACTGACCGAATCAACACCAAAGCCGCTGTGACGGGATCGTCTACAGCTTCGTCCCGTATCTTGTCGTACAGAATTTGGTCGAGAACGGAACCGCCAATGAAGATCGAATAGGAGTAGAGCGTCTTGCGAAAGACCCAGCAGACTTTTTGGAGGTGCGGCTCGACGCCCTTCAATGCAGCCGGTGACTTTTCATCCATCTCCCAAAAGAGATCCTCAAGAGAACGATGCGGAGCCAACGCCGGCCGACGAGACTTGAGAAACGCGAGCGACGTTTTGAACGCTTTAGTCTCGATGATTAGTTTGAGTGCTTTGTTGTTGGGCAGTTTCGTTGGCATAAGATTCAGAGTGCTCTCCACCCCGGCGTCCTCTTTTTCGCATACATCTGCCAGTCCCAAGGCTCTCGCCGCGCATTCTCGCGTGCGAGGAAGTTAACAAGATTCAAGACCCACTGTTGAAATACAGAGGAAACCAAGAATTGATCCGTGCCAGTTTGCGATGGCGGAGTCAACATGCCTCGATTAAGCACAAGGATGCGGTCAATACACGCAAGAGGTACATTCACTGTTGCTGCTGCACTCTTGACCCGCGCCCATTCTTTATCGAGCCAGTCCTCCGATCCAAGATTGGTGCCGAAGGCAAACAAAGTTCGAAAGCAACGCAGTTGATCGTCTTTTTGTCCCGGATTATTCCCTACCACATGCAGTGTGAACTTTTTCTTAAACGGCCGTAGAGCATCGACCTTCTTCGCTCCGGCAAACGACTTTTCAAGCTCGCTCTTCGTCAGCTTCGTTTTCACCTCGATGTACGCGAGAAGGGTTTCCGCAGCCAGCCAAAGAGGATCGGCTGATACAACGGCATTTCGCTGTTTGTCGTAGATCACAATATCCATCTCGCCTGATCGACGATCCGCGTAGTCAACAATCTCGGCTCCGGTCGCGACTCCATAGACGCTTGGCAATCGAGCTGTCAGAAAATCCGCAATGCTCTTGGCGCGAGCATTCCCTATAAGACCATTGTGCTTGGTTCTCTGCGATTTCTTGAATGCGGCAAGGAGATTCGATTCCGCCTCTTCAAGCACAGAGCCCAATGCCTGATTTTGCCTTCTGGTTCCTCTGGGACTCACCGCTCAGCCTTCCTCTATCCATTTTCCTTCATTTGAGCTAGGGAGGAAGTCTCCTCCGTCGCTTCAGCCGTGTGCCAATCTTAGCTAATACCTTTAGCAGGCCCTGTCCTGCTCGCACGCTGCCCCAACACTCGCACACGAATATCAGACAGAGTTGGTTTCCTCGATAGTTTTCTCTGCCTGTTCTTTGTACTGTGAGGCTAGAACCAGTCTCATGATTCCTCCGGTTTGTAATTTGTTGCGGTCTGAAATGTCTCTGACGTCTCCGCGCGGCTTGAATGGAAGGGCGGTGGTTGTTGGTTCAGCCGGTACTGCGGCATGCTTCGCTTGGTGTGCGGCGGGTCGTCCCTGGTATGACACGCGCACGGTACTGAATGGTGTGCTGAGCGTGCTGCGACCTAGCGCGGCGGCGCAATCAACAGCCATCAGAACAGCCACCAAACAATTTTGGCCTCTCATTTTCGAGAGGCCAAGTTCATATAAGTCTTTTATTTCGTTGGTGCCCGGAGGGGGACTTGAACCCCCACGGCCTTGCGGCCTGCGGATTTTAAGTCCGCTGCGTCTGCCGATTCCGCCATCCGGGCAAAGAAGACGGCTGCCTTATCTTACTATCTCTTCCAGGCCCGCGAAGTGTTGCCCTGCAAGCCCGAAGATGCAGAAAGACCCGCTGCTTCGCGCGGGTCTTTCTATAAGAGACATGCTGAAGCGCTAGTGCGGCTTGCGAAATTCGATCTCATCATCGCGCAGAAAGTATTCAGCAGAACAGTTGTCAGAACCGCAGATCATCGACTCCAGGCCGAAGTACTGGGCGCGGGTGATCAGGCCGAGCGATCCGCATCCGGGGCAGGCCAGCACGGCAACGTAGGGGTTGCGGGCGTCTCCAATGGACGTAGGATTCTGCAGCACAAACATCGTGCCCGGTTCCATCTGTTCGGGTATCCACTCGTCGATCATTTGCCATTCGTCCTGCATAGACAACCTCCTCGGTGAGTTGCTGGCGATCAAACTGTTCAGGTGAATCTTGCCGTCGCTGAAAACGAGACTATGAATCCGCCGCTAGTGCCTCCTTGCCGGTCTGGCTGGGAATCACACACTGATTCCGGAATTCGGGTACATGACATTGGGGATTGGGGGACGGAGCAGCAATCAGCATATTGTCGCGAAGGAACGGCACCCAACCAAGACCCGTAATGGCCGGGCAAAGAAGCCCGACACCGGGAAGAGCGCTCGTGCTGCAGAGAATCTCTTGCATGCAGAGTCATCACCAACATCCGCCCGCAGGTGGATGTTTGAGGAGATTCTCATCCGATGAAGGCGATGTGTCAACGACACATTTGAGGGCGGGTTAACTCGTGAGATTCATTTCAAAACGGGCTGGGAGATGGCCGATTTGACGGCGCGAACAACCTCCTCCATCGCAGACGGAGTGAGATAAGGATGCATCGGCAGGCTCAGCACCCGCTGAGCTGCGCGTTCAGCAACGGGAAAACTTCCCATGGGCAACCCGAGATGGGCAAACACAGGCTGCAGGTGCAGAGCATCGGGGTAATGCACGGCTGTCGGAATTCCCTGCTTGTTCATGAGGTGCTGCACTTTCTCGCGATCTTCCACCTCGATGGTGTACTGCGCCCAGACGCAGGTACGGTCGGGCAGCACTTCAGGGGTGGCGACAATGTTCTTCAGCAGCGCAGTATAGCGGCTGGCCACTTCGTTTCGCGCGGCCAGTTCGGTATCGAAGACCTCCAGCTTGGCCAGCAGCACCGCCGCCTGGATCGTATCCATGCGGCCATTGATGCCGATGCGGGTGTGGTGATACCGGCGATCCTGACCATGGTTGCTCAGCTCGCGCATGGCCCTTGCCAGCCCGTCGTCGTTGGTGAAGCAGGCTCCGCCATCCCCATAACAGCCGAGCGGCTTCGAGGGAAAGAAACTGGTGCAGCCAATCGTGCTCAGATTGCAGGACGCGCGTCCGTTGTAGAGCGCGCCAAAGCTCTGCGCGGCATCCTCAATTACGGGCAGCCGGTGCCGTTCGGCGATGGCATTGATTTCGTCCATGTTTGCGCACTGCCCGTAGAGACCCACCGGCAGGATCGCGCGAGTATGAGGAGTGATGGCCGACTCCAGCTGTGCCGCGTCCAGGTTCCAGGTGCGCGAATCAATGTCAACGAATACCGGCCTGGCACCAAGCAGGGCGATCATTTCTCCCGTGGCAAAAAATGTAAAGGACGCGGTGATGACTTCATCCCCGGGACCAATGCCGAGGGCCATCATGGCCAGCAGCAACGCGTCTGTCCCGCTGGAACAGGCGATGCATTGCTTTGCGCCCACACGCGCCGCAAGCCGTTCTTCCAGTTCCCTTACCTCAGGGCCAAGGATGTACTGGCCGTGGTCGAGCACGGCCTGAATGCGTGCATCAACAACGGGTTTGAGCTTCCGGTATTGGGTCTTGAGATCGATGAAGTCCATGCGCTTATTTTCGCACTGGACCGTGCGTTGCAGCCTGTGCGCTGGCTTCCTGCACCGAGAGTTTATCGATCACGCGGTACATATGTTCATTGCGCACGATGCTCTCAACATATTCATGGGTCTGCGTGAAAGGAATGGACTCTACGAATTCCGCCATCCCGTCATACTTGCCAATCTTCCGCCAGGCAACTACGCGATAATCACCTGCGTTGTAGGCAGCAAAGGCATACTCGGCGTTGCCGTTGAATTCATCCATCAGCTGCTTGAGATAAAGCGTTCCAAGATTGATGTTGATCACCGGGTTGAGCAGATCGCGCGTGCGGAAGTAGCGCATACCCGCCTTGCGCGCCATGGCGCGACCGACAGACGGCAGCAGCTGCATCAGACCGTAGGCGTTGCTGTAGGAAATGGCATCCGGCCGGAATCCGCTTTCCTGGCGGATCAGCGATGCAACCATGTAAGGATTGAGCCCACGCGCCTTGGAATAAGCCTGAATCTGCGGCCAGTACGGGGTTGGATACAACATCTTCCAATACGACATGGGAATCGCACCGATGGGCGCCTGGGTATAAAACGGTATCACCCGCATGAGCGCAAACATCGCCCGCCACGCCTCATCGCCGTTCGAAAAGATCTGAGCCTGGGCGAATGCGCCCCATTCCCTGCTGCCCGGGGCCTGACTGATTTCGGCGGCCACATATCCGTCCAGGCCCGCGTTGGCAAGCAGACGCGCTTTGAGCACGCGAGGATCGTTGTGGGGAATTTCGTCGCTGAAATCCGGAATGAGCTCGGGGTTTATGCGATCCAGCGCAGGCACCGCGGCCGGACGCACTGGGCCCATCTTCCTGAGCCGCTGCTCCGCCAGCAGCCCGTAATAGTAATGGGGATAAAGGCGAATCTCGGTACGGTAGTAGGCTGCGGCCAGTGCCTTCAGGTGGTCGCGCTCAAAAATGCGGCCACGCCAGTAGAGGGCCGTCGAGAACTGCTCGGTTCCGGGGTAGCGCTCAATCTCCTGGTCAAAGAGCCGCGCCGCCGCGTCGTAGTGGCCCAGCCGGTACGTCAGCCAGGCAGCGCGCCAATGGCTCTTGGCGGAAAGATCCGAACAGACCTCGTAATGGACCGGCCGCTGGCACATGTAAGGGAAACGATTGGCCAGCTCGCTGTAGTAAGCGATGGCCTCGGGATAATTCGGTTCCAGCAGATACATGTTGCCCGCCGAATAAAGAGCCTGGGCCAACCATGGGCTATGCGGGAAACGCAACTCCATTTCATCGATGAGATGACGAATCTGCAGGTCGTTGCTTTGATCGCGGGCGAGCTCGACATTTAGATACAGAAGGCGGGCGCCGGCCTCATCGTTCAAGTCCCTGATCTGGTCAATCTCCTCCTGCGTGAGCTGGTTTAGTTTGTAGTCACAGGCGGCCGCGGCCACGAAGTACGCATTCTGCGCCGTTTCATCCAGACGCGGGTTGCGGCCCAGAAGCAAATACTCTTCCTTGGCCTGGCGATATTTGCCGGCATCAAAGAGCGCGTCCGCGTTGATGCGCAAGTCCTCGGGCGGCAACGTATGCAGCAGGTTCATCGAGGAGATCTGCTTCCGCGCTGCCTGGCCGGCGTCGCTCAGCGGGTAATCGGTAAAAACGCGGCGGTAATACAGCAGCGCTTCCTCGCGATTTCCAAGAGCCAACTCCGCTTTCGCATATGCCAGAAGATAATCGGCACGATTTCCAATGGCTCCGGAGGCGCTGACGCGAAGCACTCGCAAGGCGTCCGCGGGGCGGTGATCGCTAAGATAGGCATTGGCCAGCAATGCGGGAACAAACGGCGTAAGGATGCTGTCCGGGTATTTCGTGCGGAAAGTGCGAAGATTCGACTCAGCCTGCGGATACATTGCGGCGCCCGTTTCTGCTTTCGCCAGAAAATACGTGGTGAAATCATCCAGTCCGGAGTGATATCGCGCTGCCGCTCGAAGTGCGTCAATGGCGTGATTGTCGCGGCCATCCACAAGATAAGCGTGGCCCAGAGCAAGGTAAGCGAGAGCGGCAGATTCGCCGTAGTGGCGTTGCGCCCAGACCTTCACATCCGCGTAAGCAGATGGGGTCCGTCTCTGGATGAGCCTTACGGCCAGCGGCCGCAAAGGCAAGGACGCAACATAATCTGTGTGCAGCCGCCGCTCACGAGCAGCTTCCCACGCCGAAATTCGGCTGCCGCGCCGGGTACGAGAAATCTGGCGCACAGGACGCCGGACATGCGTGGACTTTTTCGCTTGCGCGTAATGCTTCACCGTCGTGTGGTGAACATGGCTCGCGGGCGTGTGAACCGCCCCGGCGTAAACCATAGGAGCAGCCACAAAGCACACCGCCAGAAGCAATGCGAAAAGCACAAGTCGATTGGATGCGCCAGGAAAATGGCAGGAAGCGTGGCCGGTGCTGCGGGTGCTGCGATACGACATGGGAGAAACTCGTCCCTCTGTTTCAGAGTAAGCCGGTTTTCGGGAAAAATACGAAGGACCATCGCCAAATCTGCCCTGCCCGGTTCCTATTTATGTACCCCGGATCCATCCTGCTCAAGCAATCGGGGTAGTGCTGCGAAAGACGCCTTTGGGGGCTTTCGGATTGGCCTTTGTTTTCTGCGAGGTGCCGGTTTTGGCCGCTGTTTTCAGAGACGGAACCGGTATGACGATCCTCCCTGAGGCCATCGTCTGATGGCCATGTGCCCGCAACGTCTGGCGCCGCATCGTCGGCCGGCCTCTTGAGAGAGACAGAACGCACCGGCAACAGGGCAAAAAGCACCAGCCATTTTGCGGGCGCTGCACATGGGCTTCTAGAATAGAGAAGGGACTTTCGCCTTGCGGCATGCCGCCGGGTGGAAATTTCCCTGAAGCGAATCATTATGCCAACCATCCAAAGTTCAGGTACCGAAGAAGTCCATCCCGACCTTCTGCTGGTGAATCAGGCTCGGGAAGGAGACGTGCAGGCCTTTGAAAAGCTTGTGCGTCAGTACGATCGGCAGGTTTTCCGGATCGCGCAGCACATTACGCAAAACCGGGAAGACGCCGAAGACGTTGTTCAGGATGCATTTCTAAAGGCCTACGAAAAACTCGACCAGTTTCAGGGGAATTCAAAGTTCTATACCTGGCTGGTTCGAATCACTGTGAATGAAGCGCTGATGCGGCTGCGCAAGCGCCGCACCGGAAAGATGGTTTCGATCGATGAGGACGTGGAGACAGAAGAGGGTTCGATGCCCCGCGACCTCGCCGACTGGAGCCCCGACCCGGAAGCGCTGTATGGGCAATCGGAGATGGCCGAGATTTTGAGAAAGACCATCCAAGGGCTACCGGCGGGGTTCCGAGTGGTATTTGTATTGCGCGACGTGGAAGGACTTTCGACCGAAGAAACGGCAGAAACGCTCGGCTTGAGCGTGCCGGCGGTCAAATCCAGGCTATTGCGTGCACGGCTGCAGTTGCGTGAGCGGCTGAGCCGCTACTTCCGCGACAGAAGTAAGGAAGGTGCGAAGTGACCTGCTCAGAATTTCTCGCGCAACTCGATGACCTGCTGGATAATGAGGTCGCTGCGCCGCTGCGGGCCGATCTGGAAGAGCACCTGCGCGGCTGCGAACATTGCGTGGTGACGCTGAACACCACACGCAAGACGATCGAAATCTACCGTACACACGAAATTTACGAACTGCCGAATGAACTTCGCGAGCGGCTGGAGACAGCTATCCTGGCGAAATGCCGTAAATGCTGACCGTTGTAGTATCGGAATTGACGCAAAGGGCTCTCCCGCTTGATACTGTGAAACATGTTTCGTCCCAACCACACTGCCCGGATCACGACTGACATGTGCATGTGCATGTGTAGCCACACCGTGCGCGCGGACGGATGATCGCAATAAAGCGAACAACAAAACGTTCAGGCGGCCCACGGTAATCAGAATCGCGGGCCGTTTTTCTTTGTGCAGAATCGAGTAGGCCGCGTCGCCTATTCGGAGAAAATCCGCTGATCGTAGTCGTATGAGCGGCAAAACATGGTGTAGCAGTGGCACCCGGCATCCCGCCGGAAAATAAGGAGCAGAGGAATGGCAGAAGCGCAGAAGCAACACCTGGCCACGTTGGCCGTTCATGGGGGACAGGAGCCGGATCCGACAACGGGATCGCGGGCTGTGCCAATTTATCAGACGACATCGTACGTTTTTCAGGATGCAGACCATGCAGCGCGCCTCTTTGGTTTGCAGGAGTTCGGCAACATTTACACGCGCATCATGAATCCGACTACGGATGTCTTTGAGAAGCGCGTGGCGGCGCTGGAGGGTGGCGCGGCAGCGCTGGCAACTGCTTCCGGCCAGGCAGCTGAAACACTGGCCATCACCACACTGGCAAGCGCGGGGGAAGAAATCATTTCGACCACTTCCCTCTATGGCGGCACCTACAATCTCTTCCATTACACGCTTCCCAAGCTGGGCATCAAGGTGCGTTTTGTAGACGCCGACGACCTGGACGGCTTGCGCGCGGCGATCAACGACAAGACCCGCGCCGTCTATACGGAGGCGCTGGGCAATCCCAAGCTGGACGTCGCTGACGTCGAGTCACTGGCGAAAATTGCGCACGAACACGGGCTCCCACTCATCATTGACAACACTTGCGCTACCCCTGTCCTGCTGCGGCCCATCGAGTGGGGCGCGGATATCGTGCTCGAATCGGCGACGAAATTCATGGGCGGGCACGGCACTTCCATCGGCGGCGTCATCGTCGACTCCGGCAGGTTCGACTGGAAGGCTTCCGGCCGCTTCAAGGATTTCGTAGAACCCGATCCTTCGTATCACGGCATTTCGTTCGTCGAAGCCTTCGGCCCGCTGGCTTATATTCTGAAGGCGCGCGTGCAGGGCCTGCGCGACACCGGCGCCGCACTGTCCCCGTTTAACGCGTGGCTGCTGCTGCAAGGATTGGAAACGCTGCATCTGCGCATGGAGCGTCACTCCAAAAACGCACTCACTGTGGCAAAACACCTCGAACAGCATCCCGGCGTAAAGTGGGTGAATTACCCAGGCCTTGAGTCGAGCAAATATGCGGCCCGCACCAGGAAATACCTCCCAAATGGGCAGAGTGCACTGCTCACCTTCGGCATCCAAGGCGGCTACGAGGCAGGCAAGAAATTCATCAACTCGGTGAAGATCTTCTCGCTACTGGCAAACATCGGCGATGCCAAATCGCTGGTGATTCATCCGGCTTCGACCACCCACCAGCAACTCAGCACCGAAGAACAAGCAGCCGCCGGCGTCACGCCCGAGTTGATTCGCCTCTCGGTCGGCATTGAGGATGTGCGCGACCTGATCGCGGACATCGACCAGGCCCTTGCCGTGGCCGGTGCGGCACTATGAACGCCGCGAATGAAACAAAGGCCATCGAGCCCGACTTTTCAGGGGACTACCTCATTGACGAGGTGGTCCCGCTGGAAAGCGGCGAGAAGCTGGTGCGGCCAACGCTGCACTACTCCATCTACGGCAAGCTCAACGATGCGCGAGACAACGCGGTTCTGGTCTGTCATGCACTCTCAGGCAATGCTGAAGTTGTGGAATGGTGGCCGCAGCTCTTTCGCAAGCCCGACCCGCTCCTCGATCTGGACCGCGACTGCGTCATCGGAATTAATATCTTTGGCTCGTGCTACGGCTCCACAGGACCGGGCTCCGTCGATCCCGAGACCGGCAGGCTTTACGGACCGACTTTCCCTCTCATCAACGTGCGCGATATCGTCCGCGCACAAGCCATGTTGATCGAGTCGCTTGGCATTAAAAAGCTAAAGCTGATTATCGGTGCTTCCATTGGCGGCATGCAGGTTGTGGAATGGGCGGTCCTGTTCCCGGAGCGCGTAGCACGTGCCGTAAGCATCGGCGCGGCTCCGCTCGGCGCCATGGGGCTTGGACTGAACCACCTGCAGCGACAGGCCATCATGCTCGACCCGAAATGGGCGGGCGGCTATTATTCGCCTGCGGACGAACCCCGTGGCGGACTGGCGATTGCCCGTGCCCTGGGCGTCATCAGCTACAAGAGCGTGGAACTGTTTGAGCATCGCTTCGGACGAAAACCCAACCGCACTGGCGAGAATCCATGGATCTCAACCGCAGCCGGACAAAATGGGCGTTTCGATATCGCCGGCTTTCTCGACTATCAGGGCAGCAAATTCAACGAGCGCTTCGACGCGAATTCGTACATCTCGATCACACGCACTATGGACACCTTCGATCCGGTTCGGGCGCATGCCTCGCCCTTTGCCGCCTACAGCCGCATCCAGGCACACCTGACGCTCGTGGGCATCTCGACCGACTGGCTCTTTCCTCCGGAAGACGTGCGCTCGATGGCGGCCATCATTGGTGCGGCCGGCGCCCGCTGTGAGTACCGAGAGATGGCGTCACTGCATGGACATGACGCATTTCTGGCTGAGCCCGACCACTTGGTGCGACTGCTGACGCCCGTGTTCGAGTGAGTTCATCCCAGCGCTGAATCGCGCAACTACCGGTGGCAGACTTCACGCAGCTACTGTGTTTTGAATGCAGCCTACGGTTTGATTCAGCGCAGGACATCGACGGCGAGCCTGAGTGAAGCCAAGCCATTGACCATTCGGCGCTTCGCCCGTATTCTCATAGAGGAAGTTGCTGGTGAGCGCACGGCCCCCAGCCTTTCCCGCCTCAAAGCACTGCCCCCTCGTTCAATGGTAGGACAGCTGACTCTGGATCAGCATATCGGGGTTCGAATCCCTGGGGGGCAGCCAATTGAAAACAAAGACCTTACGACGCTTTCCCCGCCCCTTCAAAACCCTGACTATGACGTGAATTATGACATTGGCCCTTCTGTGCGGCTTCATTTGTCGCGCGAATGGCATTGCGTTCGTTGACGATTTCCGCAATTCCCTTGATTTCTGGATGCAGATAACGTTGTGTCGTTGTCACGCTCCGATGGCCAAGAATCTTGCCCACCAGAACGATATTTCCTGTTCGATCTAGCAGGTCCGTGGCGAAAGAGTGTCGTGCAGAATAGAGCACGACGCCTTTAGGAATTTTCGCCTGCTTGCGAGCCTTCGCGAACTGCTTGGCGATGGGAAAGTAGCTGACGTGCATTCCCTTCTTGCGCGGCGACGGGAATACCCAGGAGTTCTTCTTGTCCGACTTCCTTTGACGTGCCAGAAGAAGTTCGCGTACTCGATCACTGAGCGGAACATAGCGTCGCGCATTTTCCGTTTTGCCTTCCGGAACGAAGATCAGGTTTTTGTCCCAGAGGATGTTCTCCCAGCGCATACGGATAGCTTCATCGGGGCGCATCCCCGAATCGTGCGAGATAAGGAAGACGTCTCTTAGCGGCTGACCAGCCACCTTGAGAAATCGCTCCTCTAGTTTCGAATCGAAGACGGCATTTCGTTCTACCTCCTTACGCAATGTGATTCGCGGTTTGCGATCGATGACTTCCCAGTCGCAAGCCAGGGAGAGCATGCGGCGGAGAGTTCGAAGCGCGCAATTAGCGTTGGCACCTGAGCCAGGAAATTGAAGCAGATCTGCTTCGCTTGTTTTGATCAGATCCATACGCCAATGCTTTGCGGGCGACCCTGCCAGCAATCGCCAGCCAGTTTCGTAGTAACGTTTTGTATCGTTGTCCAACGAACTCGCCCGGACAAAGGGAAGGAATTTCTTTTCGGCAAATTCCGCAAGCTCAAGCGCTTTCCCCTTTCGCACGGGTGTCTGCTTTCGCTGTGCCTGCCGGTAAAACTCCATCGCCACTTCCATCGTGGCGCTTCGCTTGGTTTGCTTTGTACTTTTCCGGATCCTCCGATCATTCACTACAAAATCGGCGGTCCAGTATTTTGAGCCTTTTTGTTGATACAACTCCATCGTCAATCCTCCGATGCAGCCCGCACAGAGGGAACGTGGCGACCTTGGCGCATGAACTCGTCAAGGTCATCAGGATTGTATCGAACAGGGGCTTGGGTTCCAAGACCGAGTTTGATAAAGGGCGGACCGATCTGGCGGCATCGCCAACTACGCAGCGTTGCCGGACTGATACCGAGGCGACGCGCTGCCTGCTCATCGTTGAGCATGTCGCGCGTGTTTGGGAAGACGATCGGTTGCGTGCGGCCTTCCGGGTGAACTTTAGCTTTTGCAGTCTTCGGCATCGGATACTCCCTGTCCAAAACCTGCAACGAAGGCAGTTTTTCTGTCCAATAGCTTTTTGGCTTATTGCGATAACCTTTCGGAATCTTTCAGAATGGGTTCTCTGCCCCGCCGAGGACATTTTGTGTTGGACGGCCCAGTTCTCTGCGACGACCAGCCCACGGGGAGAATTAATAAGTCTGGATGACGCCACAAAATGGTCGCGTGGCTGCCTTTGACTCACAGAGATCGTGTGTTCCGAGGTTCAGCGCTATGATGCCCAGTCAAACACGTATCCGCGACATCGAACTCCTCCTCGTGCTGAGCGAAGAGGAGAACATGACGCGCGCTGCTTCGCGGGTAGGAATTAGCGAACCAGCCTTCAGTAAGCAATTGCGCAAGCTCGAACAGCGCCTCCAACTCAAACTCTTCGAGCGAGCCAATGCCGGCATGGTCTTGACCACTTCAGGGCGAGCATTCATTACACACGCCTATGACTGTTTCCATGCGTTCCATCGCGCTGTAAATGACGGGCATGACAGCCAGTTTGTTGATATCTACAAGTTGAGGATTGGCGCATCATCCTACCTCTCCAACCACTGGCTGGAATGTTTGCAGTCCGTGGAGATCCGCTCGCGGCGAAAGCTTTGTATTGAACTCGTCACGGGTTTCACATTCGATATGCTGGCGCGAATTCAAACGCGTGAAATTGAGGTTGCACTTGTCACATCTCCTCCTGCGAATGCGGCAATTACGACGGTTCGAATCTCCAACGACGTCTTCATGATTGTCATGCCGAAGGAACATCCACTAGCCGCCATGAAGTCACTTCAATTGCGCGACGTCGCGGATTTTCCATGGGTATTTTTCGAGCGAAGAGTTCATCCGAGTCTCCACGACAAAGTGCTCCGGCAAATGCAATCAAACAATCTGCATCCGCGAATCCGTCATTACGTTACTCAGGCAGATCAGGTACCAGTGATTCTTCGCGGAGAGTCCGCGGTCGCATGGCTCACGCCCGCAGGCGCTGAACGGATCGTTGGAGACGGTCTCATTGCCCTTCCCCTGAATGATCCGGAAATCCGACTGGAGATTCACCTCGCTACGCTAGCGGCGAACAAGTCACGAGTCTTGAGCGAGTACGTACGCAAGTTCGTAAAGCGGGTCGAAGAAGATCGTGGACCGATGCAATTAAGACTGCCAATCGGTCAAACCGAGGCGGCTTAGGGATGCAAAGTGCCAGGTTGCGCACCGAATGGATTTTCGATGGAAGGCTGGTCATCATCAGTGAAACAGCATAGACCGAGTTGGCAACGTCAGCGGTCGGGCAGGCGCAAAACAAGGGGCAATCACTATAATGCTGACACTGGTGGTTCAATTCCCTCTCCGGGCAGATGCTCGCGAATGCCGCCAAGCAAACCGCACCGTGACGACCTGACGTGGCGTTGGACTTGGTCAACAGACCATCCTGCCTCTGATCAGAAATTGGAGCCAGCCGCCAAAGCAGCGTGGCCATACGCTCTACTGTGCGCGTGGGGCTACCTCAACGACCGCGATTCCGCACATGACCTCATGGATCATACTGTGCAGAATGTGGCGGACTATCTCACCCGCCATCCTGAATCCCCTGATTGGAAGCTCCTGGCCCGGTTCAAGAGCGTCCTTCGTCGCCGGGCAAAGCAAATCGCCCATAAACATGATCGGGAAATTCCTTACGGCTCACTGATTGACCTTGAGCATTTGCTCATCCAACTCCCGGATATAGAGCAGAGGGTTACTGCTCGTGAGATGCTCGTGCAGCTCTCGCCCTTCGCGCAATTGGTTCTCAATCGACGCAACACCGGGTACTCATGGCGGGAAATCGCAACTGAATTAGACGTAGATCATACCGTCATCCGCCGTGCATATTTTCGGGAGTTGAGATCGCAGCTGCCTAATGTCTCCCGATCAGGAGATTCTGCCCTATGAAAAAACTCTTCCCATGGACTTCCAGCGCTGAAGGCCGACTTGAAGCATGGCTCGCAAAACAACATGAAGCCCGAGTGTATTCCGGTGAGACAACTCCGGTTGGATCATGCCCCGATGATTCATTCCTCCGTGAACTTGCTCGCAAGTCTAAGAGTATCGATCTGCTGGATCAGCGAATCGATCATGTCGCCAATTGTGCAAAATGCTTGCCTCGGTTGACTTTGTTTCGGACGGAGCTTCGCACTCAACAACGTCGATGGCAGCTAGCACTTGCGGGGGCCGCCTGTGTCATCTTGATTGCCGCGCTACTTTTCGTGCCGCAATGGAGCCAGCGTCGGCACGAAAACGCATCAAGCAATGTCGCGGTGTCAAAAACGGTGGATCTGTGGAACGCAGGCACATATCGTGGACAACAGCCTGCCGCGCGGAAAGCACTGGTTTTGCCCGCAAGGAAGGTGCGGCTCACAATCATTCTTCCTGAATTCAGCCAATCGGGACGCTATCTAGTGGCTGTGACTCGCGATCAGGCTGGAACTGACATACTTTCGGAAGCGATGGCAAATTCAATTCCCAGGGGCAATCAGCAAACTATTTCAGTTCTCCTTGATTTGCGAACCATCAAGGCTGGCAAATACTTCCTATCTACAACGTACGAGAAGGCGCAGGCAGCTTACTATTATCCGCTTCGAATCAAGTAGTCGTTCCGGGGCGCACTAGAAAAGTGAATCCCATCCGCGCCCGAAGGGCGGATTTGAATCGGTGAGCGCATTGGCGCCAATAGAGCTACATCCCTGACGGGAAGCCCGCCTTATCAGGAGCTATTCTCCCGTTAGAACCAGCGATTCGGGAATTTAGGCGATCTTCGGCGATTTCCGTATTGCCTCGCTGAGCTCCCCGACGGTGAACGGTCGAATTGAAGGATCTGTATTCGGGCTGGAAAATAGGGTAATTATGCGTGTTAACCCAGACCCGAGCAAGAAGCTTCCCTCAGGGTTGAACAAGTACTCGTTCGGGCGAAGATTGAAAATCGTGCGGATGCTGCCATCGCCATCTTTAAAGTTCACCTTGAATCGCTCTTGAGCGGCTTCAAGTAGTTCAACACCATCATCACCTGTGATGCCTAGATCACGTTCGAACTGAGTGTAGGGCGTGATCCGCATCTTTGCAGGAATACGTGCCCAACCGCGAACAAACTCTGCAACATCGTCAAATGCCGGTCTATCGTCCTTGCGATCCACGCAACGATACTAAACGATTTTCCTTGAACGGGCCTTGGCAGGAATTCCGGTCTTACAATAAGTCTGATCAGTCATGATAGATCGCTTCTGTCTAAGGGCTAACAGACAGCTCTTACCTCAACTGTCGCCCAAGGCACTCATCCAGCCTCTAAGCAACCTGGGATGAGGTGAGTTTAAGACTTGACGATTTGCGGGGGCCAAACCAGATGTTTCTCCCTCGAAGTGCTTTGAGTAAATACACGACATCAATCCGTCTACGGTTCATTCTGCTTCCAGGCCGCAAGGATCAGTAATCGTGCCGGTCCAGCAACCAGACGGTCGCTGCAGCCAGGCCCGCTCCGGCCAATAACGTGAACAGCACAAGGTACACAGGCGCAATCCCTGCAATGGCCGCCGCGATCCTTCGCGGATTCACGCCCAAGTGGGACAACCCAAACCAGACTGCTCCAGCACTCAATATCTGAACCTGCGTAATACTCACCGGATCAAATCGGATCGATAGCAGGCTGTCAAAGAAGTAGAGCGGAATCATGAAAAGCAGAATCCACAATCCGCCCGCAAACAACCGCATCAAGCCGCCTGCGTGCGCAAAAAAGATAGCCGCCGCCGCCAGCCCGATAATCGCCAGGCTCTCCATCGCCAGTAGGCTGAAGCTCGTGCGGCAAAAGAATAGCGTCCGTCGCCGGGCAGGAAGCGATAGTGTGAAAAGCATCGAAGGATCCGCCCCACGTTGCGCGCGGAACCCCTTCGAAGTCACCAAACCGGTGCCCGCAAAGCGCACCGGAAACAGCCCAAGCGCAAAGAACGCGAACACGAATAGGAACTTCTGCACCAGGGGAGCGGCCGGGCCGGAGTGCTGCTCAGCCGCATTCGCAAAGGCAATGGCCGGAAGGATCGCAAAGACCACATTGAACGCCCAGATCCCGCGCAGTTCCATCCAGTGTTTCCGCCACAGGGTTGCGATCATGACCTTCCTCCTACCGTCTCCAGGAAAATCTCCTTCAGGTTGACCGGAGCAAACTCAACGCTGGTCGCACCTGCCGCCCGCGCCCGCGCCTCCAACTCTCCCATGTCGCCATCGTTCAGCATCGAAGCCGAGCGCCCGCGCACCTTTAAATTCTTTACGGGCACTGCATCGAAAAAGGCCTCGGGCACCGAATTCGGAAACGTGAGCGAAACCCTCCGAATCCTGGTCTTCAATTCATCTAACTCGGTTTCAAGCACAGCCTGCCCCTGTTCAACCAGGCAAACCCGGTCGCACACTCGCTCCACCTCGTCCAATTGATGCGACGAGAAGAAGACCGTCCGGCCCTCTGCTGCCAGCGCGACAAGATGCTCCAGAAAAATCTCCACCCCAACCGGATCGAGCCCCTCCGACGGCTCGTCCAGCATCAAAAGATCGGCCCCGGATGCAAACGCCAGCAGCAGCGCCAGCTTCGAGCGCGTTCCTTTTGAGAGCTTGCTCGTCTTCTGTCCGAGCGGCAATCCGTAGTCCTTCAGGCAGCGCTGCTCCCACCCTTCCTGCCATTGAGGATAAAAAGCGCG
>JAJYVU010000143.1 GCA_021791875.1 Acidobacteriota bacterium
CACCCCTCCTTTGCAGTACCCTCGCGCTGGCCCTGTCCGCCGCGCCGCTGGCCCTCGGCCAGCAGTTCCCCAAGGGAACTGTTGTCCACTATCCGCCGCGCGGTCCGGTCGCCCGGCAGCAGGCTCCCGTTCCGCTCGCCCAGCGCCAGAAGCAGCTCCGCGACCTGCTCGATGCCATCCACCAGTACCGGCTCAAAACTCATCCCGAAGCCGCGTCCGTCCTGGGCGACAAGCGCTACGACGCCGAACTCACGGACTACTCCGCCGAGGCCTGGGAACAGCGCCTCGATCAGGAAAATGCCTTCATGATGCAGCTCGCCGCGATCGACACCACCGGCATGTCCGCCGCTGAAAAGCAAAGCAAGCACCAGATGATGCAAACGCTCATCGCCGAGCAGAACGCTGCCGCAACCCGCCCCTGGGAAACGCCCGTCACCGCCACCTCCGGCCTGCCTTTTTCCCTCGCCCGGCTCCCGGCCAAACTGCACTTCCAGTCCACGCAGGACTACGACAACTACATCGCGCGCCTCAACAAGGTGCCCACCGCCTTCCGCCAGATCAGCGACGATCTCCTCCTCGGCGTCCAGGACGAAAATCCGCCCTCCGCCGCCACAATTCGCGGCGTGCTCGCGCAGATTCGCGCCGTCACCAGCCAGCAGCCCGAAGACAGCCCCTTCGCGCTGCCCCTCAAGGAATTCCCGTCGTCGATCTCCGCCGCCGAGCAGGCGAGCCTCCGCAAGGCCGTGCTCACCGCCATCACCACCAGGGTCTTCCCGGCCTACGAGCGCTTCGGCCGTTTCCTTAAGAGCCTTCAACCCGCTGCATCCAAACCCAATTCCCCGTCGAATACGCCAAAGGTGCAACCGTGACCGATACCAAAACCTCCGTTCCTTCTCCACTGAACCTCAGCCGCGCCAGGGTTGCCGTCCTCGGCGCCGGCAAAATGGGCGGCATTCTGCTGCAGGCCTTCCTCAAGGAGAACATCCTGCGCCCCGACCAGCTCGTCGCCACCGTCGCCCATCCTGACCGCGCCCTTGCGCTCTCGGCCCAGTGGGGCATCGAGGTCACCACGGACAATCTCGCCGCCGTGCGCCAGTCCAACGTCGTCCTGCTCGGCGTAAAGCCCTTCCAGATCACCGACCTCATCGAAACCCTCCGCCCTGAGCTTGACGCCTCCAAGCTGCTCATCTCTTTTGCCGCCTCGGTCCGCACCTCGGCCATCGAAGCAGCCGCGGCCCTCGACGCGCCCAAACCCATCCCCGTCATTCGCGCCATGCCCAACACGCCTTCCATGCTCGGCGCCGGCATCACCGCGCTCTGCTCCGGCTCCAACGTCACGCCCGCGCAATTGCAGCTCGCCAACGCGCTCTTTGAGGCCGTCGGCCGCACCGTCACGGTCGACGAAAAACACATGGACGCCGTCACCGGCCTCTCCGCCAGCGGCCCTGCATTCATTTACATCATTCTGGAATCGCTCGCCGAAGCCGGCGTCAAAGTCGGCCTGCCCCGCGACATCGCCACCCTGCTCGCCGCCCAGACCACCCTCGGCTCTGCTCGCATGGTCCTCGACACCGGCTACCACCCCGCCCTGCTCAAGGACGCCGTCACCACCCCCGCCGGCTGCACCATCGATGGCATCCTCGAACTCGAAGAAGGTGGACTCCGCGTCACCCTCATCAAGGCCGTCATGCGCGCCGCCCAGCGTGCCAAAGAGCTCGCCTGCGGATAAGAATCGTTTTGCCCTGTAAGAAGCGGGTGCCCCACACTTTCTCATCGTGCTTTTCAATGGGAACGTGTGGGCCTATGCGTCGAAGGCGCGGTCGCCCGTGCGGCCAGCACCTAGAAGACGTAGGTCTGCGCAGCGCCCTCCACCTTCATCAGGTAGGGTGGAGCTTTCGTGATCTGGATGCGCGGATCGCGCACATCCTTCGGATCGATCCCCCGGTTGGTAAGGGCCAGCTCGCAAAGCGTCATCTCCCCGCCCAGCTCCAGAATGTCGTTGAACAGCTTCACCAGGTTCGGCAGGCCCTTCGGCTGGCCCAGCTTTTCCAGCTCTCCCTTCAAAGCCCACCTGGCTCCCGCCGGGCAAAAGAAAATGTGCACTTCATAGTCGAGCGCTGCTCCTGACGAAGCAAAGATCAAAGTCGGGGCAATGTTCGCTTCGGTTTCTCCATTGCAAAGGATCGCCATTTTTTCTGCCATCGGAGTCTCCCTTCGTGGCGAATCGCTCACCGGAACCCCAGGCCGGACTTCACTCCCGGTCTCACGATATCAATCTGCCACGAAACTAGGATGCGCACTCACGCAGCCTGTGCTACGCAAAGGTGTAGTCAGGATGGGTTTGCGCCGAAGACTCGTTCGCCCGCTCGACCAGCACTACCGAATCAGCTTCAGCGCCGCCCGGAACAGCCCGTCGAAATCCTCGCCCACGGCCTTGTCCCGCTCCACGGCGGTCTCAATCGCCTTCACCGCCGCCGCCCGCTGGTAGCCCAGGTTCACCAGCGCGGAAAGCACATCCTCCGCCGCCCCGCCCAACTGCGTCTTCTGCGTCCCCTCCGGACCCGCGGCAATCAGATCATCCAGCTTGTCCTTCAGCTCCACCACCAGCCGCTCGGCCAGCTTCTTTCCCACGCCCGGAATCCGCGTCAGGCTCGCATGGTCCTGCGCGCGAATCGCCGCCACCGTCCGCTCCGGGCTCAGCCCGCTCAGCATCTTCACCGCCAGCTTCGGACCCACGCCCGAAACCGTGATCAGCCGCTCAAAAAGCCGCTTCTCTTCAAAATCAAGAAAGCCGAAAAGCGCAATCGAATCCTCGCTCACCTGTGTATGGATATGCAGCGCCACCTCGGCGCCCTCCGCCGGCAGTGCCGTGAACGTGGGCACGCCAATCGCCACGTCGTAACCCACACCGCTGCACTCCACAATCACTTGTCCCGGTTGTTTCGCAATCAGCTTGCCCCGCAGGTGTGCAATCATCGTCTTTGCCTAGCCCCTGCGCCGGTAGCGAATCTCAAACTCATAACCCGCATTCGGCGGAAACAGCCCCGCCACATGCCGCAGCCGATCAGCCAGCGCCGGCGCAGTCAGCAGCGGATACTCGCGCTCCCGCAAATCCACGTAGTCGAAATCCACCGTCATCGCCAGCATGTACACCGCCAGCACGTCGGCAAACGCCGCCTCAAAGTACTGTGTCTTGGCTTTCTCGTCGCCGGCCTCGGCCCGCTGCCGATACTCCCACGCGTCGTGGCTGGTTTCGCCCCGCATCGATAACTGCGCCTGTCCCCACACCAGCTCGTGAAAGCTCTCCGGTACGCCCACCGCTTCCACAAAGTGGTGCCCCACGTTGATGAAGTACTCAAAGGCCAGCGCAAACCGGTCCTGCATGATGCGCGTGGAAATGAAGGTGCACTCCGCGCTCCCGAACCGGAAGTTCTTGTGGCAGATCGCCCGGTCGCCCAGCTCCGTCGTGTACTCCGCCGCAACGGAAACCTCGTCGTTCTCCGCAATCGTCAGCGGAACAAAATAGTACGCCCGCCGGTTCAGCGCCCCGGCCATGCCTGCCGGAACCGCCTGCACAATCCGCTCGATGTCTTCTCCCGGCTGCGTTTCACCAAACGTCGCGTAGCAGATGCCGTTGGGCGCCTGCACCACCTGCGCCTGCTGCGCCACCTGCAATGCGGGAATCAATGCCGGCGCCTGCGCCGCCGGGCTGTGGGACTCGTCCATATCTCTTGTATTCTAGGGCATGTTATGCAGTTCCTGACCGGCTTCTGCACGTATCGCCCATCCGGTCCGGCAACCCACTCCGGGGAGACAATTTCCCATGGCGCTCGTCACCATCTCTCTTGACCAGCTTGTAGACGGCAAACCCGCCACCCCTGAACACGCCCGCAACTGGTGCGCCCGCCTGGAAAGCGGCGACATCCTCTTCTTCCCGCAGTCGCCCATTCCCTTCACCGCCGACGATCTCGCCTTTCTGCGCGGCCAGCAGCAGACCGACAGCAGCCTGCACAAAAATATCGCCTACAAGCCCAATATCGACAAGCTCAGCGGCCTCGACGCCAAATCCGCCAACCCCGCTGACGTCGAACGCCTCCACGCCATCATGCGCGGCTATTCCCAGCACGTCGTCAGCTTCCTCACCGGCTTTCTCGCGCCCTACCGCGCCCAGTGGCGGCTCGACTACGCCAGCTTCCGCCCGCTCGAAGAGCAGAACCGCGACCTGCCCCTCCGCCGCCGCAATGACCTTCTGCACACCGACGCCTTCCCCACGCGCCCCACGCACGGCGCGCGCATTCTGCGCTTCTTCAACAACGTTCACCCCACCCGCACCCGCGACTGGGTCGTCAGCGACCCCTTTGCCCAAACCGTCCGCCAGTTCGCGCCTGCGCAGATCGCGCCCCATCCGGGCACCACGACCACCCGCGCCGGCAAGTCTCTCGCCCGCGCCCTCGGCCTCGGCAAAGCCATCCCCTCCATCAAGCGCACGCCCTATGACGACTTCATGATGCGCTTCCACAACTTCCTCAAGGAAAACGAGCAGTACCAGTCGCACACCGCGCGTTACCCCTGGCAGTTCCCCGCCGGCTCCAGTTGGATGGTCTACACCGACACCGTCCCGCACGCCGTCCTTGCCGGCCAGTACGCCATCGAGCAAACCTTCCTCGTCGAACCCCAGGCACTCGTCCAGCCGGAAACCTCACCCCTCCGCATCCTCGAACGCCTCGCCGGCGCCCCGCTCATCTGACCGGCGGTGCCCCATTTCCGGGGCCCCACGAACAGGCTCTCGTTCGCGGGGTGGATACAAGCCTGCCGTTGGCTTGAGTGCGTTCAAAACTCTTCGACGAGCCACGCATCCCCAGCCCACTTTGCCCGGAAACAGTCTTCGATATCTACTAAAACTGTCGTGCCTCAAACCTCTTTCGCATCTCTGCCGTGGATCCTCGCCGCAGCTCTGGCCGCATGGTCCGCCCTGCTTGCCGTCGTTGTCTCCCGCTTCATGGCTGCACGCGTAAACCAGAACCTGCCCGAGGCCGACCGCATCCCTTCCGTGCGCCGGAGCCGGGACCTGCGCAAGCGTTACAAGCAGCTTTATCCCCGCACAAAGCTCACCCTTCTCCTCGACGCCTCCGTCGTGGTGCTCATTCTTTCTCTCATCGTTCTGGTCGAATCCCTGTTCTTCGGGTGACGTTGCCGTAACCGCCTCGCACTCCCTTCACACTGCGGCAAAAGGCTAATAGTTAATCGCGAATACCTGCCTCTCCAAGCATCACCCCCGCCCCATTCCATGCTCTAATCAACTGCGATGGACAACCGCTCGATAGCGCAACTGCTCGAAGAAACC
>JAJYVU010000043.1 GCA_021791875.1 Acidobacteriota bacterium
CGACGCCGATACGAAATTCGTCGACGGGAACTGGTTCCACATCGTTGCCGTCAGCCTGCACGACTGTCATTTTGAGGCCGGGGATGCGGACGTCGAAAAAAGTCATGGCTGAGCCGTTGATGAAGCGCAGGCGCACTTTCTCGCCGCGTGAGAAAAGTCCGGTCCAATTGGCGTTGGGTGGGTTGCCGTTGAGCAGATAAGTGTAGGTTGCGGCGGAAATGTCAGAGATGTCGTTGTCGCTCATGTTCATTTTTGCCCACATGAGGCGCTGTCTGAGAGTAGATCGGAACCCGTGACGCCGGATGGCAGAGAAGAATTCCGGGAGGGTGTGCTTGTGGTAGTTGTAGTAGTCGCTTTCTTCTTTGAGGTTGCTGAAGATGGTCTCCGGATTGGTATCCGTCCAATCGGAGAGAAAGATGACGTGTTCGCGGTCGGATTGAATCGGATCTGCGCCGAGCGGGTTGGGGTCGATGATGAGCGGGCCGTAGATTCCTGATTGCTCCTGAAAGCGCGTGTGGCTGTGATACCAGGCGGTGCCGTTCTGCTTGACCTGGAAGTGATAGTGGAAAGTTTCCCCCGGAGCAATACCGGGGTAGCTCAGTCCGGGGACTCCATCCATATCGGCGGGGATGCGCAGGGAGTGCCAGTGCACGGAAGTGGAGACCTTCAGCAGATTGGTAACTGCAATCGTGACGTGATCTCCCTCGCGCCATCGCAGGATCGGGCCTGGCACGGAACCGTTTACGGCCATCGCGGTCACGCGCCGTCCGGTGAAGTTGACGGGAAGGTAGTGGATGGTGAGGTCAAAATGTTGGCCGGAGAGTGTTTTCGGCATGTGGCGCGTGACTTCACCAAAGGCAGGCAGTCCATGAAGGTCAACGGCAGCTAACGCCGCGCCAGCGGTGAGTCCCTGCACAAAACGACGGCGGGTGACGGGAAAAATTGGGGCAGTATCGGTATTGTCTTTCCGGGACATTGGTTCTCCAGAATGTTGACTTGCAGGAAGACGGACCGTGTTTGCTCGCGACGGTGATTTACGGCGGGGCAGACAGGTGTGAATCCATGATATGTACTACGCTGATGTCGTGAACGAGTTCTGGAATGCGCAGTGTTCAGCGTACGGCAATGCGCAAATTCCGTTGCTGCGATCAACAGCCGTGCGGAGGCGCTAGATTCGAGGACTGGCGAGCACCGGGTCGCAGGCCGAAATTAAGGAGCTACTTCGTCGTTGGGTTCTTTGCGACGGTTCGCCGATCCAATAGACAGGGAATGAAAGACGGTCAACTGTTGCAGGCAGATGTGCGGCAGCCGCAGGGGCGATCGTGAAGGGGATGGTGAGAGAAGCCGAATCGTCATTGCAAAGGAGATCTTTGCAGCGACTCACTGTGGGTGGGATGACGACCGCTTCATGGTTGGCCGCTGCGCGTGAGAAATGGTCGAGGGCCTGGAGGGCGCGATTGGTGAGAGCCATTTTGCCGCAGCGCGCATCACATGCCACCGTAAACACCTGTGTGCTTACGATGACGGCCACCAGCAGCAACCAATTGCACTTCCGTAGCATTTGAATCTAACCCTAAACCTTCAAGCTTTGGATGCACAAACGGGAAAGAAAGGACCGGCATAGTCGCTGCAAGGATGAAATTGCAAAGTGGCAATGGTGGAACGAGGATCATGCCTAAGCATCCGAGAGTGCAATGGTCAGCACGGTAATGTCGTCTTCCTGTCCGAATCTGTGTGCTGTTTCAGCGATTTCGCGAGCCGAGTACAGGGTGAGCGCCGGCAGGCGGTCGAGGCCGAAGATCTCGCCGGCGGGCGAGCGAGCTTCCGGCACTCCATCCGAGACGAAAACCATGCGTTCACCGGGCCGGAGAGTGCCATGCGTGGCGCAATAGCTCTGATCGGGAGCAATGCCGAGCGGAAGCGCGGGTTCGGTTGCGATTTCGACCCCTGAGACGAAGGGCGAGATATGCCCGGCATTGGCGAGGATGTAGTCGCCGCTGGGGGAAATGCGGATGCAGCAAGCCGTTGTGAAGCCAAGCTCGCCCTGCGCGATGAGAGCGTTGTTAAGAGATGCGAGGATTTCATCCGGTTCGCAGGAGGTTTCTCGGTTGAGGGCGCCGAGAATCATGGCGACGCGCATGGCCGCGGTGAGCCCCTTGCCAGACACGTCTCCGACGAGGGCAACGAGGGATCCATCCGGGCCGGGTTGCAGAAAAAAGAGATCGCCGCCGACTTCACTGGCAGGCAGGTAAACCGACTGTACGTCAAAGCCGGGCAAGGTGCGTGAGGCGCGATTGAGGAGTAGCTGCTGAACAGTGCTGGCTGCCTGCAGTTCGGCGGAATAGGCGGCACGATCGCGCGCGGCGGTGACCATTTCGGCGCAGAGGAGAGCGTTCTCGAGTGCGGTGGCTGCGAGGAGCGCAATGGTGTTGAGCAGCTTGAGATCGGCTGAGGAATAGAACGCCTGCGGGTCAGTATTCGCAACGATGATTGCGCCAGAGGTAAGTTCTCCCGCACGAAGAGGTGCGCACATCAGTGACTGGAAGTGGCGCTCCTGATCAATGACGCGTGGGTCGGACGCGCAGTCATTGATGATTTCCGCAGTGCCACGTTCGAGTACAGAGTGCAGGAAGCGCGACTCGACGCAGAGCGCATTGTGTGTTTTGACGATGTTATCGGTGGGCGCTCCAAAGGAGGCGACTTCAATAATCGCATCCAGGGCTTTGTCAAAGACGAAGATGGCTCCGCAGGTCGCTGAGATGAGCCGTTGTGCTTCCTGCAGGGCGCGCTGACCGACGGTGGTCACGTCAAGGAGGGCGGCGAGGTCTTCAGAGAGCTGCTCAATCAGATTGATTTCGCGGTAGAGGTGCAGAACTTCCGCGGCGAGCGCCCGTGATTCGGTCTCGCGCGATGCCAGATGGGTGAGGAGTTCCGCGATAGGGAGAGCCACCGCGGGATCGGCGATGACGTAGCCGACATCAGCGTCATTGACGTGAACGGGGAGGCGGGCTTGAGAAGGCGGTGCATCTGATGGAGCGCCAAGCAGAGGTCTGTCGAATGCGTCGACGATGCAGACGCGATTGCCCAAGGCAGAGCACAGGCTCTGAATGGCTCCGGCGCTATGGGAGTCGGAGGCAAAGAGCGTTCTGAGCTTGAAACTCGGCATTCGCTTACGAAGCGTCTCCAGTCTGATCCAACAGGTGGCGGACTTTTTCAACAAGCATGTCGGGGTCAAAAGGCTTGGTCATGTAGAGGTCGGCACCAACCTCTTCGCCACGCTGCTTATCGAACTCCTGCCCCTTTGCGGTGAGCAGGATAATGCGGGTGTGTGTTTGCCCCCACTCATTCTTTACGGTATGGCAGACGTCGAACCCGTTCTTCTTGGGCATCATGACATCCAGCACGACGAGATTCGGCTGGTGTTCACGGATCGCATCCAATGCTTCTTCCCCGTTGGAGGCGGTGACAAGTTCCGCCCCTTCGTCTTCAAGATCCTCGAGGGCTTGCTGAATCAGCATGCGCAGATGGGCTTCGTCATCGACTATGAGTATTTTCATTGCATTCACTGGTAGATCAAAAAGAGTACGTTCTCCATACCTTTTTCAAAGCGGAGGGCCTTTACGTTGTCATTGCCGGACAACATTGAACTGAGAATGATGACGTCCGGACGGGAGTCAACTGCTTTTGAGAACAGCTCTGACCCATTGGATTCGACCACCTGGTAGCCACGTGCTTCGAGGACATCGGTGAGGCTTCTGAGCGTGGAGGCATCCTCGTCGACCACCATGACTTTTTTGCGGGATATGGCCTGACCGAAGAGCGTGTCGATTTCCTGAAAGAGCGAAGGGGTATCAATGGGCTTGGTCAGGTAGCGGTCGACGCCGAGGCGGTAGCCACGTTCCTTGTCTTCGACGATGGAGAGAATGATGATGGGGATCTGCATGGTGAGCGGATCATTCTTGAGAACCGCTGCTACATCAAAACCATTCATTTCGGGCATCATGACGTCGAGAATGACGAGTCCTGGTGTTTCCTCGCGGATCATGGACAGGGCTTTGCGACCGTTTTCGGCGAGCCGGACCCTGTAGCCCGCATCGCTCAGTTCCTGCCGAAGGAGTGAGCGGATATGGGGGTCGTCGTCGACAACGAGGATGGATTTATCGTTTGTCTGATGGGAGGCAACTTTCTCGCGCAATTCCTTTACGAGAGCGGTGAGATCGATGGCGCGATGGCGGTGGGATGCGTCAGTTCCTTCAGAGCCCGGGATGGGAATGGTGAAGGAGAATGTACTGCCGTAACCGAGTTCGCTTTCCACCCAGATCCGTCCGCCGTGGTGCTCGACGATTTCCTTGCAGATGGGCAGGCCAAGGCCGGTGCCTTTTGGCTTGTCGGTGAGGGTATCGCCGACCTGCTTGAACTTTTCGAAGACTTTGGGTTGATCGGGCGGCGCGATGCCAACGCCGGAGTCCTTCACGCTGATCACCAGTTCGCCATCCTGCCGGCTGGCGGAACATTGAATGGATCCGTGGTCAGTAAATTTGACCGCATTGGAGATCAGGTTGATGACGACCTGAATGAGGCGGTGCTCGTCGCCTTCGATCCTGGGCAAATCCGGCTCGACGTTGCAAATGAGTTCGAGGTCTTTTGCTTCGAAGAGGGAGGAAGTGGCGGCGGTGGCGCGTTCGATAATGTCAGCGATGGAGACGCTGCCCATGTTCCAGGTGAACTTGCCGGCCTCAATCTTGGCGAGGTCGAGAACGTCGTCGATGAGCTTGGTGAGGCGTTCCCCTTCGCTGACGACGACGTTGAGGTTTTCAATCACCTGCTGCTTGGTCTGATCGACCTTGTGGTCGCCACCGGGAATGAGCGGGAAAAGGCGCTCGACGAGGCGGCGGCGAATGATTTTGGCGAAGCCGAGCACAGAGGTGAGCGGCGTGCGGAGCTCGTGGCTGACGGTGGAGAGAAATGCGCTCTTGGCGGCGTCGGCCTCTTCGGCGGCAGCTTTGGCCTGGCGAGTTTCTTCAAACAGTTTCGCGTTGTGGAAGGCGACGCCGACAGCGGAGGCGATGGTGGAGAGCAACTGCTGGTCGGCTTCGCGAAACTTCCAGTCGGGATCAGTGGACTGCACGCCGATGACGCCGATGATTTCTCCGCCGGAGCGGATGGGCACGGCGAGGAATGAAGTGGTATCGATGCCGATCTTCTCGATGCCCAATTTGACGCGGCTGGCCTCCATGCCTTCGTTGATGAGCATCGGTTGCCCGGTGCGAATGATCTGCGAGGTGAAGCCTGGGCCGAAGGGGCGGGATGCGAGCGTTACGCCAAAAGCGTAAGGGAAGTGCAGGGTCATCGTTTCGCGATCAAGGAGCGAGACGAAGGCGATGGGGGCATGGAAGAGGTCGCGGACCTGATCGCCAACCAACTGGAGGAGGCGTTCCTGATCCAGTTGGGAGGCGAGTGCCTGGGTGATTCGGTTGATGGTGACGAGTTCGGCGGCGCGTTCGCTGACCTCTTTTTCGCGTTGATTGATGGTGAGATATGCGTCGGCATTGTCGAGGGCAATGCTGGTGTAGGAAGCGAGATTCTGGAGGAGCTGGACGTGCTCCTTGGTGTAAGCGTGTTTCTTGAAGCTTTGGGTGCTGAGGACGCCGAGGATCCGGTCCTTGGCGATGAGGGGCAGATAGATCATCGACATGGGCGGCTGGGCCGCAGTGCCGTCATCGAGGATGCCGCCTGTGTGTGCGTAGGATTCGATGTAGCGGGCGTACTCGGTTTCAATGTCGTTGATGAGGATGGGGTAGCGATGGTCGATGCACCAGACGGCGAGTTGGTTTTTATCGTCCATGCTGCGTGTATAGGGGGCGTAGCGCTTGCCGTTTTCGATGGCGAGCGTGTATTCGATGAGACGCCTTTCGGGCCGGTAGAGTCCGACGCCGAAGACGGTGGCGTCGACGATTTGATTGACGCGTTCGTAGAGCTTGAAAAGGATGGTGTTGAGATCCAGTGAAGCAGTGATTTCGCGGCCGATCTCACTGAGCATCTCAATGCTTTCTTTTTGCGCGGCGATCTCGGCGGCCTGGGTCCGCAGTTCGCCGGTGCGCATACGGACGGTGTCTTCGAGGGCGCGGGCTTCGGCTTCGAGGTTTTCGGTCTGGCGACGGGCTTTTTCGCGCTCATACGTCATGATGAGCCACCAGCCGAAGAGGGCCATGAGGAGCAGCACGATGACGTAGACGACGTTGGCCGCGGTGGATGCGTACCAGGGCGGGGTGATGATGAAGGAGAAATCGGCCTCTTTGCCGAGGACGCCGCTGCCGGTGCGCGAGACGACGCGGAAGCGGTAGTGGCCAGGAGTAAGGCCACTGTAGTTGGCCTGGGCCTGCTTGTCCCAGTTGGACCAGGTGTGGTCAGCGCCCTGCAGCATGTAGCGGAATTGGGTGCCGGCAGGGTCCGCGAAACTGGGAGACGCGAACTGGAATTGCATGGTGCGGGTTCCGGGAGGGAGCCTGAGTGGCGGGCTGGAGGCCAGGCGGGTTCCACCGAAAAGGATTTTTGAGCCGGAGGCGACTTCGCGAATGAGGGTGGGCGCTGGCGCCTGGGGCGGAATGTGCATGGCCGGATTGAACCGGACAAGGTTATTGTTTGCGAGCCAGTATCCGTCAGAGAGTCTGCCGACGAAGGAGTCCTTAAATTGTGTGAGGACTTGAAAGCGCTTTTCTTCGAGGCGGAAGCGGCCATCCGGTTGATGTACGAAGACGCCGATGCGCTGGCCCATGGAAGAGTCTGTTTCCGACCACACATTGCCGTCCGGCAGCGCGAAGACCAGGGGGAGGACATCGGGCGCATTCATGGGCAACAAGAACTGGTTATCGACGACGAATTTTTGCGTGGAGGGGTCCCATCGATAGAGGTCGTCGTGACCCAGGGAGGAGGCGTAGATGCTTCCATCGACGTATTGGACGATCATTCTCGCGCCCGGAGGCAAGCCCTGTTTTGCGCCGATGGCCTCGAATTTCGCATTCTTCATTCCTGACGGAGGAATTTTGATGCGGATCACCACGCGACTGCTGCCGCTGACCCAGAGGTTGCCATTGTCGTCCTGAGCCAACTCCTGAGCTGCATAGACCAGATGAGGAACAGTGCCCTCGGTTTTCCAACCGTGGCCATCCCAGCGCATGGAGCCGACGCTGCTCTCGTAGCCGATGAGCACTCTCGAAGGCGTTTTCTTCGACTGCAACAAGTCGTAGGCTCCCTGGTTGATGGAGGGCAATGCCGGGATGAGTCGATTCCCCTTAAGAACCATTGGGCCTCCACCTGAGCCAACGAGCAATTGTTCCGGGGCATGGTCGGCGAGGTCTTTGAAGTCGATCATCCAAAAGCCCTGGCTGCCTCCCTGGATCGCCCGTTGGGATGGGAGTCCGGTATGCGGATTCGTGACGATTTGTACAAGAGGAGCGATCGAGTTCTGTGTGGTGGCATACAGCTTGCCCTGAAAGCGAATGACATCGCCCGGGAAGTTGCGGGCGAAGATAGATACCGGGGAGTTGATGGCAACGCGGGAAACGCCCTTATCGGAACCAAGCCAGAGAGCACCGTGCCGATCCTGAAATGCGGTGAGGATCTGAGAGCTCATTAATCCGGCCTGACGGTTGAGTATCTGGAGAAGTTTGCCTTGGCGATTGAGCAGCACGGCGCCGCCGGCGATGGTGGTTACGCAGAGATCGCCATCGCTCAGGAGGAGTGTCGTGTAGAGCTGATGCTTTTTCAGGTAGCTGTCCGCCTGAGTGTGAAAGGGGACAGCTTTTTGACCGTTGTAGATGGAAAGCAGACTGGAAGTGGTGGGACCGTATGCGTTTGTCTGGGAGATGAGGATTTGGCCGTTATCCCAAGGGTGAAGGAAGAGTTTGTGTGCGTGGCTGTAGGCGGAACCGCCCGGAAGGGGTTTGAGCTGGTCGCCGATGATTTTCTCGAGGCCGACGCCGGTCTGGTCTGTATAGACCTGGCCGCGGACGCTGGACAATGCCTGAAAAGTTTGTCCATGTTCCGGCGACCAAACATGCATACGTTCGCCATCCCACCGGAAGGTGTACTCGTACGACTGAAAGTAGACGCCGGTGGGCGTGTAGAGTGTATGCCAGACGTCGCTGAAACCACGGTCTTGCTGAGGGATCTTGCCTATGAGCGATACATAATGAAGTTTGCCCGCTGAGTCGGGCCGAAGGTATCCAATGGTTGCGGTTCCGCCCACCCAAACGCGGCCTTTGGAGTCCACCGCGAGCGAACGCACATTTACCGATGGAATGAAGATCTGACGCCAGCGCGTGCCATCGTACTGCAGGACGGCGGGGCCTGTGTCTCCCACATAAATCATGCCCTCGGGACCTTGGGCAATCGTCCAAACCTGATTGGAGTTATTGATGTCGGTGACTGAATAATTATGGATGATGGGGAAGCCGCGCATGGCCGGGGCCGACGGTGACGCAGCTAGTTTTGCAGCAGGCGGCTGCGCGAGGGCACCGGTGAGGGACAAGGCAGAGAGCAGAGCCAGTCCGCAGAGTTGCGCGGTAATTGACGAACGTTTCTTCACACACTCTTCCCGGGTCTTTGGAAGTTCGTGTGAGATTACGGGCGGTAGTTCCCGGGGGGAGAATCCCACTTGGGAGGCAAAGTTACCATGCGCCCACGGCAGGCGCAAGGGAAACAAGGATTTGACTTTATGGAAATTTGCGGGCCATGGTGGGGAGGGTCTTGCCGCATAGAGGCTGGGGGCTGCGGGGTCGGGGATTTTCCCTGCGAATCAGAGGCGTGATTGCGTCGGAAAATCCCACGGTGGGACTCAGGGCCTGGGATTCGGGCGGCGAGGAATCCCAAGGGCGGTTATTGCGCGCGATCGAGTTCGAGCAGTGCTGCTTTGAAGTCGCCGCGCAAAAGGAGCTGCACGCCGGCATGCATCCAGTAAGCTCCGCTGGCACTGGTGGGAGTGCCGGGAGCGGCTTTGCCATCGAGCATGCGGAAGCTATAGGTAGCTGAGGGGTTGAGTCCGCGCAGATAAATACGCGGGAACGGATAGCCCATCTGACTGGAATGCAAATAGGCGAAGGCTACGGTCTGCTGGTGGTCCTGGCTGACGTATTCGTTGACGGCGTACTCACTACCGTGCAGCGGCGAGATGAGGCGGTAGAGCGCGCCGTGCTGCACGGTGGCACGGATGGTTTTATACTGCGCGACCATTTTGCGTGCAGTGGCGAAGTCCTGGGGCGTCCACTTGTTGAGATTGGCGCCGATACCGAGTGAGCCTTCCATGGATACCAGGAATCGGTATTGCAGCGAGGTGACGCGGCCGTTGACCCAGTTGGGGGAGCCGGTGACCCAGGCCATCATGACGCCGGGTGTGTAGGCGTAGGTGAAGCCCTGCTGGATGGAGAGGCGGTCAAAGGGATCGGTGTTGTCGGAGGGCCAGACCTCGTCGGTGTAGCGCATGATGCCCAGGTCAACGCGGCCTCCTCCGCCGGAGCAGGCTTCGATTTCGACGTTGGGGTGTTTGGCGCGCAGCTCGCGCATGATGGAGTAGAGGTTACGGATGTACTTGACGTAGACTTCCTGCTCCTGATCAGGCGGCACGGCGGGCCAGCCGGGCTCGGCCCAGTTACGGTTGTAGTCCCACTTGATGAAGGAAATATCGTTGTGCGAGAGCAGATTGTCGAGGACGTGGAAGACGTAAGCCTTGACGTCTGGCCGGGCGAGGTTGAGCACGAGCTGGTTGCGAGCCTCGGAGCGCGGGCGGCCTGGGAAGTTGAGGACCCAGTCCGGATGCTTGCGGTAGAGTTCGCTGTCAGGGTTGACCATTTCCGGTTCCACCCAGATGCCGAAGCTCATGCCGAGCGAGCGGACCTTGTCGATGAGCGGCTTGAGGCCGTGGGGGAATTTTTTCGGATTGGGCCACCAGTCCCCGAGGCCGGCGTGGTCGTTGTTGCGCTCGCCGAACCAGCCATCATCCATGACGAAGCGCTCGACGCCAATGCTGGCGGCCTCTTCGGCGAGTTTTTCCTGCCCGGCGACATTGACGTTGAAGCCGGTGGCCTCCCATGAGTCGTACAACACCGGGCGAACCTTGGGATTGGGACGCTCGGGGAGAACTTGTGTGAGCTCGAAGCGATGCATGAGACGCGATGCGCCGCCGATGCCGTGATGCGAGAAGCCAGCGTAGAAATAGGGTGTGCGCAGGGAGTGGCCAGGTTCGAGCAGGTAGGCAAAGTCAAAGGGATTGAAGCCGCCGGTGACGCGGACCTGGCGCGCCTGGTTCTGCTCGATGGCGATTTGCCAGTTCCCGCTCCAGCCGAGTGCTCCGAACCAGACGTTGCCGGTGTCCTGATCGTCGGGATTGCCGCGTTCGATGGCGAACCAAGGATTGACCTGATGGCTGGTGGTGCCGCGGCGGCTGCCAAGAATGATTTTGCCGGGATGGAGGGGCTCCTTCTGGAGATTCCACTCGCCGGCCCAGCGGCCGGTAAGATAGCGCAGTTCGTAGTTATGAGCGGAGGGCAGGTTCCAGGTGGCGGCGAAGTCCTGCTCGATGGTGAAGGGCTTGCCGGTCTTGTTTTCGACGGTGGCGGAGCGGCGGAGGATGCCAGTGCCGGGATCGACTTTGTATTCAAGTGTGACGTAGACGGCGAGCGAGATATCTTTCATGACGATGTCGAGAGTGTCGCCGTGGATGGTGTGGGAGACGTACTTGAGTACGAGGTCGCGATTGCCGTCAGGGAATGTGATTTTGAGGTCGGGGACGTAGTAGAAGCCGCCGCCCCAGGCGACGTACTCCTGCGGGGTGGTGTCTGTGGAGGGATCGAATGAGGCCCAGGGCGGATTGGCGTGGGCGGCGGGGAAATTGTCGGTCGCGCTGAGGCGCTGGCCCCAATACAAGGACTGCAGTTCCCCCTTGTTGTTGACGCCGAAGATATAGGAGACATCGGCTCCATCGATGCGAAAGACACGGGTCTGCGCATTGTAGTGGATGTCGGCGGTGGGAGCCTGGCCGCGGGCTGATGTGGAGCAAAGCAGCAGCGCTATGGCTGCAAGCACGAGAGTTTTCCATGTGGGGAATCTGCGCGGGGACTTCTCGGATTTCAGCATGTTTTTCACCTTGCTCCTCTGGATGAAGGGTCTTTCTTGATTGCGGAAATGGACTGCGATCTAGGGCCTGTCAACCCTATTAGGGCAACCCGAAGGGACAGGGCCGATTTTCCCGATTGCTTCGTCCTTCGTCGCTAAAATATGCCCGGTATTCATCGCTCCTTGCTCCTCGCATTCAGAAAAATCCGCTCCTTTCGCTGTTGTCCTAATAGTGTTAACAGACCCTAGACGTTACAACGTTCGTAAGCCTGCCGGAGGCTCGTGATCGGATTGCCGGTGGGGATAAATTCGTGCGCGACGTAGTCATGGAAGGGAAGTGCGGCAATGGCGCGCATGACGCCGTCCCACTGGACCTCCTGCTTGTCGTTGAGTTCGTGGCGGCCCGGGACACCGCCGGTGTGGAAATGGCCGATCCACTGGATGTTATCGCGGATCGTAGTGATGAGATCACCCTCCATGATCTGCATGTGGTAGATGTCGTAGAGCAGCTTTACGTGGGGCGAGTTCACCTGGCTCATCACCTCGACGCCCCAGGCGGTGTGATCTGCCATGTAGTCGGGGTGGTCGACTTTGCTGTTGAGCAGTTCGAGGCAGATGGTGACACCGTAGTCCTCTGCGATGTGCTTGACGCGATTGAGCCCGATGACCGTGTTCGCCGCGCCCTGCTCGTCAGACATTCCGTTTCTGTCGCCGGAAAACGTGATGACGTTGGGGACTTTCTGTTTTGCGGCGAGGGGAATGTTCCTGCGCAAGTTCGCTTCGATGGCGGCGTGATTTTCGAGGCGGTTCATGGCGTTTTTGATGGTGCCTGCGCCGGCATAGCCCATGGTGCAGATCATTCCGTAGCGGTGTGGAAAAGCATACTCTTCGGGCTGAAGAAGATCGATGCCGTCCAGCCCGATTGATTTCCCGGCGGCGCAGAGTTCTTCCAGAGACAGCATCGGATAACACCAGCGGCAGGCTGCCTGGCGGATGCGGCTGGAAGGCCGCGGGCCAGGGATTGCCTGAGCCGAAATGGACAGGGGGGTAACCAAAGCTGCAACAGCTCCGGATTTAAGGACGGAGCGCCTGGAGATGGGAGATAAGCGATTGTTTTCAGGTTTCATTCGGGGCTCCTGTGCTTACTGAAAAGTAATGATCTGTATCGGCCGGATGGAGTGATGTATGCGGTTTCACGATTTCACTTGACAGTCATATTTCGCAGCGATTAATAACGGTATCGCAATTCTGCCGTGCCTTCCAATGCCGTGAAAATTTTTGGAAGCATGTAAACGGATACAGAGTCCCGCGGCCGTAGACGACGGGACGACAGGCCCGCAGTCGATATTTATTCGACGACGAGAGGATGGGTCGCCAGTCAATACAGGAACGAACATCTCGGAGGCTAGGACAAGATGAGATTCCTCAGGACATGGGTTCTACCCATGCTCGCAATGGGGTTGTTATTTGGGAATGTTGCTTTGTGGGGTCAGGTGGACCAGGGTGCGATCACTGGCGCCATTCATGACACGACCGGAGCAGTCATCCCGAACGCCGTAGTCACCTTAACAAACGTGGATAACGGGCTCGTTCTGAAGACAAAGTCAGACGGAGACGGTGTCTACACTTTCGCGCCGATCAAGATCGGCCACTACACGATCAGCGCCACGGCGCCAGGGTTTCAAACGACCAAGCAGGAAAACGTTACGCTGCAGGTGCAGGAGCGTTTGAATGTCGTCCTGGTACTGAAGCCCGGTGAAGTGACGCAAACGGTCACCGTTACCACGGCACCGCCGCTGATGCAGACACAGAGTGGTTCGGTCGGCCAGGTGATGACGGCGAAAACCATCAACCACGTGCCGCTGAATGGCCGCAACTGGGTCTACATCGCACAACTGGCAAACGGCGCTGTGCCGTCCAACGGATCCCGTGGCGGTGGCAAAGGCGACTTTGAGGCCAACGGGCAGCGCGCGGAGCAGAATGACTTCATTCTGGACGGCGTGGACAACAACGTGAACGTCGTGGACTTTGTGAACGGCGCCAGCTACGTGGTGCAGCCTCCGCCGGACGCGCTTTCTGAATTCAAGATTCAGACCGGAGACTACAGCGCGCAGTTTGGCCACTCGGCAGGCGCTGTGATCAATGCGACGATCAAGTCTGGTACGAACCAGATTCACGGCGATGCGTGGGAGTACTTCCGGAACACGGTGCTGGATTCGCGGGACTGGGATGCTCAGACGGTGCCCCCGTACCACCAGAATCAGTTCGGTGGAACGCTGGGATTTCCGATCATCAAGAACAAGCTGTTCCTGTTTGGCGATTCGCAGGGCGACCGGATTGTGTTTGGTAATACGCAGACCCTGTCGGTGCCGACCGCGAAGATGCGGCAGGGCAACTTCAGCGAACTGTTGAACACGGCACTGACGGGTGACGCCCAGCCGATCATGCTGTATGAACCGAACCAGCAGAACGGTGCGCTGCTGGCCTGCGGCGGCCAGCAAAACGTGTTCTGCCAGAATCAGATCGATGCTGAAGCGCAGAAACTGCTAAATCTGTATCCGATGCCGAACGCGAATAACGGCAAGATATACAACAACTATGTTGTGAGCACACCTTACACCGACAATACGACGCAGTACGACATCCGTATGGATTACAACGTGAGTTCGAAGGACCAGATGTTCGCGCGCTTCAGCTACTACGATGAACCCGGATATCGCCCACCGCCGCTCGGGCTTCCACTCGACGGCGGCAGCTTTGGCAACTCTGGAACGATTGTGAACCTGGGAGAAAACTTCGTCTACAGCGAAACGCACGCGTTTTCTCCGAACCTTTCGAACGAATTCCGGTTCGGTTACAACTACCTGCATGACGGCTATCTTCAGCCCAACTACAACACCGACATTGCCAAGCAGATCGGCATGGGCGGGATTCCCTACGGTCCGGATTTTCCGCAAAACGGCGGTTTGCCCAGCGTGGGAATCAGCGGTATTTCGGGATTTGGCAGCACAACGTTCCTGGTGACCAACGAGCATGAGAACGTCTTCCAGATTCTGGATAACGTGACGAAGATTGCGGGCAATCACTCGCTGAAGTTCGGCGTGGATTTCCAGAGCATTCGCTTCTCGACGTTGCAGCCTCCGTTCCCGCGTGGAACTTACAGCTTCAACGGGCTTTATACCAGCAACCAGGGCGCAAGCTACACCGGTTTCGGCGTAGCAGACTTCATGGCAGACCAGAACAACTTCGCGCAGATTTCGAACGAGTTCAAGAACGGTGATGCCCGCTGGTATCGTGCGGCTTATGCCGAGGATGACTGGCGCGTCAACAATCGGCTGACCCTGAACCTTGGCGTTCGCTATGACAACTACAAACCTTACAAGGATGTGGGTGGCTACCAGGCGACATACTATGTGACGGGCAAGACGGGGCCTGGATTTGGTCAGGCTGTGTACCAGATTCCGGTGCAGCAGAAGAACTTCCCGCTGGCACCGGCATTTACGAGCCTGCTTGCCAAGGACAACATCACGCTGCAGTACGTGAACAACCCGGCCCTTGTAGAGTCGCAGAACCTGAACTTTGCTCCCCGCATCGGGTTTGCCTACTCAGCGGACTCGCATACGGTGATTCGCGGAGGGTTCGGCATCTTCTACGGCGGCCTGGAGAGTACGGGATACTATCCAAACCTGGGCGAGAACTATCCGTTCCAATTCACGGATACCTTCAATGCACCAGACTGCAAACCCAACAACTGCCCGAGTATCAGTGATCCGACCTACGGCGGAATTTCGCTGGAGAATGGATTCTCGATTCCGCTGGCAGCGGGGTTGCAGAACTACATTTCGACGCCGGCGCTGCGTGGTTCCGACCACCTTGCGAAGACGCCGTATGCGGAAGACTACAACCTGTCAGTGGAGCGTGCGATCACCAACAACATGGCCGCCACGATTGCCTATGTGGGCGATGTGGATCGCCATCTGCAGGTCTTCCCGGACCCGAACAACCCGGATGCGCTCACGGCTCCGAGTTTGAGTGCGCAGAAGTACCGGCCGTTCCCGGACTTTGGAGGAACAGCGTACACCTGCTACTGCGGCATGAGCGATTACAACTCACTGCAGGCGAAGTTGCAGAAGCGGTTCTCTCATGGGCTGAACTTCCTGGCAACCTATACCTGGTCGCATGCGCTGGACGATGCTCCGACTCCACTGGGAAGCAACGGTGACGGCGGGTACCGGAACTCGAATCTTGTGCCGATCCGGGAGGACTACAGCAACTCGCCCTTCGACGTGCGGCAGAGATTTACGTTCAACGCGTACTATCAATTGCCGTTCGGCAAGGGACGCCAATTCATGAACCAGGGCGGCATTCTCAACGAAGTTGCCGGAGGATGGGCTGCCAACCTGACGTTCTTTGCGCAGACGGGTAATCCATTCACGGTTTATCCGGATACCGCTGGTCCATCGGGTGGTGGAACGCGCGCCATTCTGATTGGTGATCCGTTCAAACCTGGCGGAACACCTCCACCGAGCAATCCAGGGGTAACCTGCGCTTCGTCGACTCGCAACAAGACGAACTGGTATAACCCGTGCGCCTTTGCGAATCCGGCTCCGGTGAGTGAGATCAGTCCGGGACCGTACAACGGTAGTTCGACGACGCCGATGCCGGGATACAAGTATCCGGTCGAGATCACGGACCCTGCGCAGGTATTGCAGTTACTGGGCGGACGGCGTAACCAGATTTATGGTCCAGGCTACGAGCGGATCAACATGTCTGTGTTCAAGAACTTCCCGACATGGCGCAGTCAGTATTTGCAGTTCCGCGCCGATATCTTCAACCTGTTCAACACGCCGTCGTATGGAATACCAAGCGTGTCGAACGATAGCTCGAGCGGCGGCCAGATTACCGGACCGCGGTTCTTCCAGAACTTCACTCCAGATGCGAGATTCGTCCAATTCGCTTTGAAGTACGAGTTCTAAGGGCTAAACTCTCCGTCGAGGGGCAGAGCTTCTGTTCTGCCCCTCGGAGGTTTTCTGTGGTGTTTGCTGTAATGAGGCCGCGTCCGGTCGCATTTGTATTCCTGGCAGTCTCTCTGTGCGCAATTCTCACTCCGGTCGCGGGTTATGCGGTACCCGCAACGAAGGGTCATTCCTCAGATACGCAGATCTTTCAGCAGGCCATGACTTACCTGCAGGCCGGCAACAGCGCGGCGGCGGAGCCTTTGCTGGTTGCGTTGCGTTCGCGGCATCCGCACAACTTTGAAATTGATGAGTCGCTGGGATTGCTTTATGCCGGGGAGGGCCGAATTCCAGTGGCTATTCCGATATTGGCAGCGGCGGTTCGGGACAATCCAAAATCGAGCGTGGCGCGGGCGAATCTTGGGACAGCCTATCTGAAGGTGGGCAAGGTGGAAGAAGCAGCCAGAGAATTGAAGCTGGCCGCGGAGCAGAATCCATCGGATGCAGAGACCGAGGTTGCGCTGGGCCAGGCGGACATGCTGCTGAAGAAGCCCGCAGAAGCCGCTGCGGCGTTTGAGGTGGCGTTGCCACAGGATCCGACCAATTCGTCGCTGCTGTACAACACCGCGCTGGCACTGTTCCAGTCGCACCAGCCAGCCAAGGCGGAGCCGTTGCTGGCGCGGATGCCCGGCATGGATGAGTCGGCAGAAGCGGAAGAGCTATACGGCGACGTGGATGAAGCGCTGCATAGCTACGAGGATGCAGGAAAGCATTACGCGGCGGCGGTACGGATTCATCCGAGCGAACCGAACGTGTATATGCTCGGCATTGAATTTTTGCGGCACTGGACGTTTGGTCCTGCTGCCAAGGTGTTTGCCGCAGGAGTGAAGCAGTACCCGCAGAGCACCCGGATGCAGGTGGGGTTGGGGGTGGCGTATTATGGCGGCGGGTTTTATAACAAGGCAATTCCGGTATTTGCCAAGCTGCTGGATGCGCATCCGAACAATTCAATGTACGCCGAGCTGCTGGGACGCAACTGTACTGTGCTGACCGAAGGGATGCAACCACAGTGCAAGAAGCTGGTGAGTTTTTCGGAGAGGCATCCGGACAACGCGGTGCTTGCCACCTATACGGCGGTGAGCATTCTGCATCAGCCGTACGACCCGAAGGGAATCGCTCTGGCGCTGAAGCTGTTGACCAACGCCATCAGAGCGCAGCCTGATCTTCCGCGGGCACGGTTTGCGATGGGGTTGTTGCTGCAGAACGAGCAGAAGTGGAAGGAGAGCATTCCGGAGCTGGAGGCGGCGATTCGCCTGAAACCGCAATACGCCGCGGCGCACTATCGGCTGGCGCTGGCGTATTCGCACGAGGGCGAGCACCAGAAAGCGCAGCAGGAGATTGTTCTGGAGCGGAAGTACAGCAAGGAGCAAAGCGCGGAGACCGAGGCGCGCCTGCAGAAAGTCACTACGTTTCTTGTGAGCATGAAGTGATGAGCCGAAACAAATCATTATGGAATAAGGAATTCCGGGATGCGGCGCAAGCGGTTTCCTGGAATCGCAGAGAATTTCTGCGGTCCGCGGCAGCTACCTGCGCGGCGGGAACGATGTTTGGATTTTCACCGCTGCGTGCGATGGCTTTGCCGCCGTCGCAGAAGGTGGTGGTGGTGACATTCGGCGGCGGTGCGCGCGACGAGGAGACCTTTGCGCCGGAAGGGCAGGAAAACATTCCGAACCTGATGAAGACGCTGGTCCCGCAGTCGACGTTCTTCGACCAGGTGATCAATCAGGGGATTCTCGGCCACTATGTGGCGACGGCGAGCCTTGCCACCGGAGTTTACGAGACCTTTGATAACTTTGCAGCGGTGTCTCCGGATCATCCGACGGTATTTGAGTATTTCAGGAAGGGCTTGCACCGCCCGGCGGGAGACACATGGGTGGTGGCGCCGAGCAATGGCTTCAACGGCATTGGCACGAGCGACTGCAAAGGATATGGGCAGGGTGCGGGTGTGATTCTGCCGAAGCAGTTGCTGCGGACGGCGCTGCCTCTGGAAGGAGATGGTCAGTATAGCCACCTGCTTCTGGATAACTACGAGGATCCGTATTATGTGCCGCCGCTGGCCGGGCATGAGTTTCATCTGAAGCAACTGGATCAGGTGCTGCGGCTCTCGGTTACAGATTTCATGCAACATGCAATGACATTGAGCAGCGCGGATGAATTGTCGGTTTACATCGCGAAGCAGTTGATGCGGCACCTGGCTCCGAGCCTGTTGTGGATCACGCTGCATGACATGGATATCGCACATTCCGGTGCTTACTCGTTGTACATCGAGGGCATACAGCGGTCCGACAGGCTGTGCGCCGAGATATGGTCGACGATCCAGTCGGAGCCGGAGTATGCGGGCAAGACTACGATGTTTGTCCTGCCGGACTTTGGGCGAGATTCGGATTTCGACGCGGGCGGGAACGGCTTCCAGCACCACCGGACGGGCGATGCACTTTCGCGAACAACGTGGTTGATGGTACTGGGGCCGGGCATTCGCGAAGGCATGATGGTGGATCGGCCAGTGACTTCGCTGGACCTGGTGCCGACGATAGGAGCGAAGCTTGGATTTGCGACTCCGCTGGTCCAGGGCAAGCGGCTTGAGGAGGTGCTGTGATGGAACCCGCTCAACTGCAAGCACGAGACTTCAAGGGTTATCCTCCGGCGGCGCAGAAGCTGATTGTGAATCATCTCGATCTGGTACGGCAGCTTCCGATGGTGTTTGTGGCTCTGCTGCTGAGGGAAGTAAAGGGCTATGACTGGCGGTTTCCGGCAGAGCGGCGGGTGATTGACGCGCAGTTTGCGTATTTGCAGTCGCTGTCTGCGGCGCAGCGTGAGGATGTGCTGCGTACGTTTGCAGAAATACATCTACCTCATGACGTTCGTTCGATCGATTGGGTCAAAAACACACAGAAGTTTCTGGATGGACTGACAAAATCATTGTGGGCGACACACCAGATTGATGCATTCACGGCGGCGGCGACGCGCTACACGGCAGCTTGGAACAAGGCCGAGCCGGAACCTGCGCCAGAGATGCCCAGGTTGAGCATTGTGGTGTTTGGGGCAGGGCTCCACTACAAAGGGTATCCGCTGTTTCGTAAGCTGCGGCCACATGGCGTGTATGTGCCGCAAGTGGACGGGACGAATGGCTGGCAGGAGATTCTGAACGTAGTGCTCGCACGGGCGAGCAAGATGCCAACGCCTTACCGACACTTTTATATCGATGGGGGACGGGCCGATCCCGCGGCTACGGGGCATCTTTCCACCACCTCATATGAAGGGATGAAGCCGGTGCGCGAGGCGGTGCTGAAGCAAATTCACGAGATCATCGCGAGCGGTCACGGAGGGCCGGAACAGCTCCGTACGCGAATGGCGGAGCTCACGCCGCGTGAGCTGGCTTTTGGGAGCAATGTGCACGATGAAGTGATGCATCGGTTTGAAGTGGACGTGCAGACCGAGGGATCGGGCACGCAGATTTTCAGCACGACTTTTGTGATGTGGAGTGCGCGTGAAGCCCTGCGGCGTGCGCAGCCCTATACGACGCTGCTGCGGTATGCGCCGAGGCAGCGCGAGTTGCCGATGAACGAGATGCTATCGAGCAAATCGAAATCGGCCGGCGTTGACGCGGAGGGATCCGTGATGGATGCGAATATCGGAGCCTTCTATACGTGGGTGGATCAGCAGAGGCTGACCGGAGCAGAGCAGTCGTCTTTTCTTGCCTGGAGCGAGGAGCACGCGGAGGCAGTGATCATTGGGCCAGATATGCCGCGCGGTACGGTGGCAGGGAACAGCCTGACGGTGCGCCAGATGTTGATGCAGATCGCCTGACGCCCGCCGGTAACGGATCGATAGCGGAAGTGCCGGGGACCTAGTAGGTTCCCAGATGAATTTGCACGTACTGCGGAAGCGTCTCGAAGTTGAGGCCGCGGTCGGTCTGATCGCCGTTCCAGATGCGGAGTAGTTTCCAGGTCGTTCCGTCGTAGGCGCCTTGTTCCGCCTTCAGGATCTGTATTTGTCCGGGCTGGCCGGGCGCGAGGCGGAAAGTGACGCGGGCGTTGATGCCGGTGACGAGAAACCTGTTCGGTCCGATCTGGGCGACGAGTGCGCGGCCGTTGTGATGCGGGGTGCCTGGCGCATGCTGTTCGCCGTCGGGCTGCGGAAAGCCAAATCCGACAAACGCCTGCCACTTGCCGAAGTTGAGCGTCTCCTCTGTTTTGCCCACTTCTTCCACCGCAGTCTTGAGCTTGCCCTCGAAGTTGAGCTGGGCAACGACGCGGTCGATGGGTTCGACGAGAGCATAGTTCTGTGCGTGGTCTTTGGGTAGCTGGCCGGGCTTGAGGGTCCAGCTGGTCTGATCGGTGCCAAAGGGCGAGAAGCCGATGGCGCCCTTGCCGAGCGCATAAAAGAACTCTGGCGCGAAGGCGTTGCCGAGGCCGGTTTCCGGAATCCAGAGCGGATTATCGGGACGGTCGTAGCTGTTCATGACCTGCTTCTCAGTGCCGCGACCGGGAGTGTAGATGTCGGGGCCGAGAATGTTGATGGAGGTAGCGACAGCTTTCCAGATGGGAATATTGAGCTGCTGAGGGCCACCGCTGGGGTAATCGTATCCGGGCAGCAGATGGCCGCGAATCTGGTAGCCACGCGGGTACTCGATCCAGACGTTGCAGTACATGGGAATATTGAGCTCGGCCTTGCCGGCTTTGGCGACGGCGTTGATGTATTTGGCGATGGAGTAGGCCTGGAAGTACTCGTCGGCCCGGAAACCGAAGACCTGGCGCCATGTGCCGGGGGATTTGTGCATGGCCTGAAGGACGACGTCGGGGACCGGACCGTCGAATTCCTTTTGCGCCGCGGGCGAGTGGTCGCGGACAGCTCCGATGGAGCCGGATTCGTTTTCCACCTGAATCATGATGACGGTGTGCTGGGTACGGTCAATCTGCGCCAGATGCCTGGTGAGGGCGACGAAGGCAGTGCGGTCGGCATCGAGGTTGGTCTGCGAGTTGGCGGTGAGGACCTGGATGGGCTCGCCACGCGAGTTGATGACGCGGGGGTAGCGTTGCGGGTCGGTTTTGATCCACTCGGGAACATAGTGGTCTTCACCGTTTTTCCAGGTGCCGAACCAGAGCAGGATGAGGTGAACGTGATGGGCGCGCGCCTGATCGACGAGCATGTCCACGTTGGAGAAATCGAACTTGCCGGGTTCGGGTTCCAATTGCTCCCAGTAAACGGGGGCTTCAACGGTGTTGGCGTGCATGCCCTTGATGACCGGCCAGACGTCGGGCATGGTGGAGGGCCATGCGCTGGAGTTGTTGATCTGGCCGGCGAGGATCAGGAAGGGACGGCCATTGAGCATGAAGGCATAATGGCCATTCTTTTTGACGATTTGAGGCCCTTGCTGCGCGAAGCTCGCAGTTGCAAAGCAGGTTGCGATGGTGAGGATCGTGAGTAACTTGCCAAGTTGTGCGCGCATCGTGCAGTTCTCCTTTGCTTCCTGATGTGCTGGTTGGCCGCCGACAGGGGCGGCCTTATGCGACCTCGGGCCGTATTTCGGCCTTTTGCGTGGTGATGGTGAGCGTGGCAGAGGCGAGGTGCGGACTTTCCCCGGAAGATGCTTCGATGACGATCTGGCCGGGATTCTTCGAGGCCTGGAGAATGACCTGCGCGAGTCCGTTGAAGATGCTGCGTTTCGGGGCCTTGTCTGATTCGTGGGATGTGGGGTCGCCGTTGCCGACTCCGATGAGGGCGCCGTTACCGGTGACCTTGAACTGGATGAGCTGGTTTGCAGTGGGAACGAAGCGGCCTTGTGCATCGAGCGCTTCGACGCGAACGATGGCGAGATCTTCGCCATCCGCATGGATGGTGGTGCGGTCGGCAGTGAGACGGATGGATACGGGATCGCCAGTGGTTTCGCGCCTGGTCTTGAGGACGATCTTTCCGTTTCTGAAGCCGTGCGCCTCAATGGAACCGGGCTCATACTTCACGTCCCACTTGACGTGCGAGAGGTGAGGCATCTTCTGGCGGCCGAGGCTCTTGCCGTTGACGAAGAGCTCGACTTCGTCGAGGTTGGAGTAGACCCAGACGGGGATGGAATTGCCTTCTTCCCCGGTGAAGTTCCAGTGCGGGAAGAGGTGCAGGACGGGTTTGTTGCCCCATGCGGATTGGTAGTAATAGAAGGTGTCCTTCGGGTAGCCGCAGGTATCCACGATGCCGAAGTAGGAACTGATGGAAGGCCAGCTGTAGGGAGTGGGCTCACCGCGATAATCGAAGCCGGTCCACGCGAAACCGCCAGGCAGGAACTCGCGTGCGGCATAGAACTGCCACCATTGCTCGGCTGTTTCGCCCCATCCGGGCTGGTTGGTGTCATAGGCGCTCATCCAGTTGCGAAGCGGGTCAGTACGGTAGATGCTACGTTCGGAAAGGGCGCTGGCAGTTTCGCTGCCGAGGAGCGGACGGTCTGGATGGGTCTTGTGGTACTCGTCGATCTTAGGGAGGTTGTAATTGAAGCCTTCCACATCCAGCGCGTCAGAGATGCCGCCTTTGTATGCGCCGTTGACGGCTGCGGTGCAGAGGCGTGTGGGGTCGAGCTCATGGCTGTGGCGGACCATTTCCTCCATGACGCGGGTGCCGATGGGAGATTTCTGGAGCATCCATTCTTCATTGCCCATGGACCAGATGATGACGCACGGTGAGTTGCGGTAGCGCTTGATCATGAGCGTGAGGGCATCCGTGGCGCTGGGATTGGTGCTCATGGTGCGGGTTTCGCACATCATCATGAGGCCGAGACGATTGCAGGCTTCGACCCATTCCGGGGTGGGCATGTTGTGTGAAGTGCGGACGGCATTGCAGCCCATGGTCTTGAGCACGGCGGCGCGGTAGTACTGCAGGCGGTCAGGCAGCGCGACACCAACGCCGGCGTGGTCCTGATGGTTGCAGGTGCCCTGAATGGGCGTGGACTTGCCGTTGAGAAAGAAGCCCTTATTCGCGTCAAAGCGGATGGAGCGCACGCCGAAGTTGACCTGTTCGGCGTCGTGCGTGGCGCCTCCGGAGGTCACCGTGACGATGGCGGTGTAGAGGACGGGAGTTTCTGGCGACCAGAGCGCCGGATGATGAAGTTTTGCGGTTGCGGTGTAAGTGGCGCTGCCATCGACGGGGACGGTCTGCGCGGGAGCTTCGGCGGTGGCGACTGTGCTGCCGGAGCTGTCCTTGATTTCCCAGTGAACGGACGCCTGATGGTTGGCGCCGTCGTGATTTTCGACGATGGTGCCGAGCTCCAGCGTGGCGTTGTGGTCGTCGTCGAGATGTGGGCGGATGTAACTTTCCCACTGACCGAGGTGGAGCTTGTCCTGCTTGATGAGCCAGACGTGACGATAAATCCCGGCGCCTTCATAGAACCAGCCGGATGCGTAGGTCGCATCGACGCGCACGACGATGTAGTTCTTATTGCCGTAGTGGAGAAAGTCGGTGATGTCATACGTGGTTGGCGCATAGCCGTGGTCGCTGAGACCGATATAGCAGCCATTCACAAACACCTGCGAACTGCGGAAAGCGCCATCGAACTGCACGAGGATGCGGCGGCCGCGATCGCTCGCGGGGATTTCAAACTCACGGCGGTACCAGCCAACGCTGGTGGCGGGATATTCGCGGCCGAGCGGTTTGTAGCCGTGTGACTTCAGATCATCGTCCCAGACGAAGGGAAGCGTGACGGCCCAGTCATGGGGGAGATTGAGCGACTGCCAGCTTGAGTCGTCGAATTTTGCCGTGGCGAATTGGAAGGCGCCGGTTTTTGAGAATGAGCCGTAGTGCTCCCCGAAACCCATGTCCTTTGCTGCGTCGCATTCGTTGCCGAGCTTGAACTTCCAACCAAAGTCGAAGAGAAGCTTTTCGCGCGGCGCGACGGCGGGCAGCGCCTGGTCATCGGACACGGACTTCATGAGTGTGTTGACCTGTGCCAGTGCGTGGCCGGGAAGAAGCGCGGAACCGGAAGCGGCCAGTCCGGAAAGGAGTACATCGCGACGAGTGACGTTCGGCATGAGTGACCTCAAAAAAGATTAGTGAAACGGTCAGAGACGGCTTCTGAATCCATCGGGACGATACAGCATGCATGCAGGGTTTGTAAACGCTTTCAATGAAGTCGTTGAGAATTGGCAGAGTGTTTCCGCGCGGAGACGACAGGCTGCCGGGCGTGCGGGGCAGCGCCGGGAAATATGCAGGGGCCGGTGAAAGGTGTGATCGGGATTTTGTGGAAAAAGAAAGGCCCCGGTTTTGCCGGGGCCTCCATTCGATAGGTGCAGTGACAGTTGCCGGATCGCTCAGCCTTGCGGCTGTTGTGACGAGGGAATCAACTGCGGAGTCGTAGCTGGAGTGGGAGGAATCAGTACGCCGTTGTGCAGATAGACCGTAACCACGGTTGTGTCGTTGGTGCGGAACTGCAGGAGTTGCTCCGGCTTGAGGTCAATTTCCTGACCACGCTTGATGTTCAGGCCCGCACCGAGCGCGCCGCCGGATAGAGCGCCGATGGCCGCTCCCTGGCCGCCGCCTGCCAGTGCACCAATGATGGCGCCCAGAACCGCACCACCGCCGGCCTTCGTGGCGGTGTTTTTACCGCGGCCCTTACCCTGGCTGGAAATGGGGTTGGTGATCACGCTGACGCGCTGGGGGCCGTTGGGGCCATCGATGGTAAAGCTGGTGAGTTCGATGGAGAGTTCCGGGTAGCCGGCAAAGCGTCCGGCAGCTTGAGCGCTGATGACCCTGCCGACGAAGATTGTGCCACGGGGGATGATGAGTTCGCCGTGGTACATAACGTCGTTGACCAGGTCGGCGTGGAAGATATCGTTGGCCCGAGCCGTCGCGGTGTTGATTTCATTGTTGAGCCGAACGGGCAGCAGTATGCCGGAGGGTAGAACGACCGTCTTGGTGCTGGTGACGGATGGGCCGGAATAGGGCTGCGCCGGCGGCATCGGGCCGGAGTTTTGCCCGGAATAGGGTGACGGCTGCTGCGGAGCGCCATATTGCGAAGGCTGCTGAGGAGCCTGCCCATATTGGGGCGGTGGCGGCGCCTGCTGGTATTGCTGGGGCTGCATGGCCGCCGGAGTCGACGGAGGAGCGACGTAGGACGGTTGAATATTGAGGTTGTTGAGAATCGTGCGGACACCGCTGATGTTGGCGATTTCGTCAGAGGCAAGCACCTTGGCGGCGTAGTTGCTGACCGTTCCGGAGAGCGTGACGACGCCATTCGAGACGGTGGGAACAATGGTCATTCCCTTGAAGGCCTGTTCGTTGGCGATGGTGTGGTTGACCTGGGCGAGAATCTGCGAATCGGTAGGCTTTGCGTTGCTCTGGTTTTGCGCGAGCAGGGTTGCCGGCAGCAGAGCCAGACACAAGAGCAGGGCGCTAATCTTGCGGACCATAATTTCTCCTGATGCTTGGATTCTAAAGCAGCAAATTGGGTAGCAGCATGTGATTACGATGACGTCATCTGTGGCCAGGCTGGCTGCGGGTGGATCAGCAGCCAGCCGTGGTGAATCGTTCTGTCTTCATTTTGCTTTTGTTGCGGTTGCCGTGCGCGGTGGCAGTACGCTCCAGATGCCTGGATCTTCCTGTCCCAGCACCCATGCGCAAAAGCCCCACACGCCATATTGTTTTGCCAGGTCGTAACGATCCTGGAAGGTGCGCTTATCGGTATAGAACACCCATTCGCGCGTCTGGTCGCGGTAGAACCAGAAAAAGGAAGTGTGATCGATGGGATCCCAAAACTCGTGCCCGTTATAGGTGTGGAGCAGGAACTTGGCGTCGGGCGCCGAGATATAGCTGGCTGTCGGGTTGGGCTTCTGCTCGGCTTTGCCGAGGCCGGGATTGCCGGTGTACCAGTGGTAGCCGTAGAGGGGAATTCCAAGCGCTAGTTTGTCTTTCGGCACATACTTCAAGGCATACTTCAGGTTGTCGATGGTCCATTGCCAGCCTGCAACCGGCCCGGGAACGGTCCAGCGGGTGTGCTGGTCGTAGGTCATGAGACAGATGAGATCGACATATTTGGCGAGCGTTTTCAGGTCGTAGCCTCCGCGCCAATCGGCGTACATCCAGCGGGAAAAGGCTGTGCCGCCCGGGTAGCCGGGAGCGTTGGGCACGGTAGCGATTTCCAGCTGCAGGCCGGCCTGATGCATGACTTCGGCAGTGTTTTTCACCAGTGCGGACAAGCCATCGCGGTCGGTCCACGAGACGTTTTCAAAGTCGAGCTGGAAGCCTGCATAGCCGTAGATCTTGCAGGCACGGACCAGCGCCGCATTCATGGCGGCCTGCGCTTTGGGGTTGTTGAAGAGCTTGTGGAGCTCTTCCTTATTGGCGAGGCCGACGAGTGGAATCACGGGGATGTGAGCGGCCTTTGCATCGCGAAGGACGTTGAGTTCGGGCGTGCCGGCGACCAGACCGTTGGCGTCGACCGAGTACCAGGCGGGAACGAGGATGTCGATTTTGTTTTTATGGGCTTCGAAGCTCTCGACCGAGGCCCTGCTGGGCAACATGTAGAAGAGAGATTTGGTTTGTGCCTGCAGGGATATCGGCAGCAGGACAGCGGCAACGAGGGCAGAGATACGGAGAAACTTCATAGGGTGTCCTTTCGTGCGCCGGTAAAAACCGGCGAGGTGTAGTGAATGAGAGAGTCATACGGTAAACGGTTAGCGACCCATACCGGCCTCAAGTCATGCGAAGTCATCCGTGAGGGTGGCGTCGAAGCGTTGACAGGGGGAGGTGCGGGCCGGGCATTGAGCTGCGAAAGAACACTTCTTCGGGACGCCGACGCTGTGAAAGGGAGCGGAAGGCAG
>JAJYVU010000144.1:0-4177 GCA_021791875.1 Acidobacteriota bacterium
AGTTGATTCTCGTCCAGCGTCTCATTCGCAAACAAATTCGTCACCGGCACTTCCGCCGTCGGAATCAGCCAGTGGTCATTCTCCCGGCACTCACCCGCCTTGTACGGCTCGCCGTCTTCGCACCGGAACAGGTCCTCGGCAAACTTCGGCAACTGCCCTGTCCCAAACAGCGACCGGCTATTGACCATGAACGGCGGCAGCACTTCGGTGTACCCATGCTCGCGTGTATGCATGTCGAGCATGAACTGGGCCAGCGCCCGTTCCAGCCGCGCGCCCGCACCCCAGTACACTGCGAACCGCGCCCCTGACAGCTTCGCCGCCCGCTCCAGGTCCAGGATCCCCAGATGCTCGCCAATCTCCCAGTGTGGCTTGGGAGCAAACCCAAATTCCTTCGGCTCTCCCCAGCGCTTCACTTCCAGATTGTCATCGGCGCTTGCACCAACTGGCACATCGTCGTAGGGCAAATTGGGAACCCGCGCCATCCGGTCGCGCAGCACATCCTCAGTCGACTCGCTCTCCAGTTCATCGATGCGCGCCTTCAGTCGCTTCGTCTCTTCCATCAGCGCAGAAGCGTCCTGCTGCTCACGCCGCAGCCGGGCAATTTCGTCGCTCAGTTTCTTGCGCGTCGCCTTCAGGCCTTCGGCTTCGGTAATGCGCTCGCGCCGTTCCTGGTCCATCGCGCGAAAGTCGGCCAGCACCTCTGCGGCATTCGCGCCGCGAGTACGCAGTTTGGCTTCCACCAGCTCCAGGTTGGCACGCACAAAAGCTAAATCGAGCATGTACTTAGCTTACTAGAGCACGATGTCTCCTGCGGCATTTGGCGGTCTCCTAACTCTCTCCCGCTGTCCTCGGGAAAAAGCGGTGATCCGGCCCAAAGCCCGCTATCCTGGCCCAGATGCTGTTCGGAAACTCGGAGATAAACACGTTGTAATTCCGCAAACTCTCGTTGTACCGCTCCCGGTCCTGCGCAACCCGCACCCGCATCTGCCGCAGCCGCTCCCGGAGCGTATGAAACTGCGCGTCCTTCTGCAATACCGGATCACTCAATCCCACTGCCATCGCGCCGTTCAGGGCCTCATCCAGCGCACGGCTTGCATCGATCACAGCCTGCGGATCGCGCGCCTGATGCACCGTCTGCCGTGCACTCGCTAGCGTATCCAGGACCATCCGGTCCTGCTTCGCCACCGGTGCCATCGCAGTCTCCAACTGCGGGGTCGCATCAGCCCATCTTCGAATTGCCCCTTCCAGTTGCAACCACTGCTCATGGGCGGCGGTTTGCAGCGCCTCCATCTGGTATTGCGCGGAAATGTAGCTGCCATACACCAGCAGCCCGGTCATCACCACCACCACCGCGATTGCAGAAGCAATCCAGAGATTCCGGCGCATCATCGGCGTTCTCTCCCCATTCGTTTGCCCATCCTCCTCCGCACTGCATCACCCAGTCCCGCCGTATAGGCCCATACACCTAGAGATGCAAACATCAGCACCGTAAGCGCGCAGGTCAACGGCTTCAGCCATCGATCCTCCGCTGGAACCGCCGCCGGAACACCCCACGGCAGCTTCACATTCATCTTCACACCGGCGTTCTGCGCCATCCGGGCGGCCAATTCTTCTACCGCCATGGTCGTCGCGCCGTCAAAATCGTTGTTCCGCAGCATCGGCACCATCTGCCCGCTGATCTTCTCCAGATCCGCGGGCGACAAAGCAGCCTCCAGCGCGCTCTCGGCCGCGATCCAGCGCTGCCGCTGCCCAACCGCAATCAGCACCATCGCCTCACGACCGCCAACCTTCCATGCGCGTTGCAAATTCACCGCATACTGCTCAATCGGCTCGCCACCGGTCGTCTGCACGGTCACCACGTCGATGCGGTCATGCGTCTTCTGCTCTACCCGCCCGCACAACTGGTTCAGCCGAGCGACCGTCCGCGGCGACATCACCTGCGCAAAATCGCTCACATACCCCACCGGCTGAGGCAGGCTTTTCACCGATTGCCCCAACGCAGGCAAAGCCACACACAGCAGCAACGCCGTTCGGAAACCAGCCCTCACACCACCGCGATTCTTCTGAAACTGCGCCAAAACCCCTACCGCTTGATTCCTTCCCAACGCCTCAAGATGATTCTTCGTCCGCAACTGCGCTCATTCTATCCAATACAAATTGAGCTTGACCGCTGCTGCGATGCCCTAAACTGGCTGGCAAGGCTCGCATGAACTCAACCTCTCCACGCCTGGAATGCATCGAGGTCTCGCGGAACACCCCGCCTCCCGAATCGCGCGCCATTCTCCAGAACATCAACTTCAGCGTCACCACCGGAGAAATCCTCGCCGTCACGGGTCCCAGCGGAGCCGGAAAGAGCACCCTCCTGCGCCTGCTCAACCGCCTCGAAGAACCCACCTCCGGCAACATCCGCCTCGACGGCGAAGACACGCGCGCCCTTCCGCCCGCCGAACTCCGCCGCCGCATCGGTCTGGTCATGCAGCACCCCTATCTCTTCCCCGGCACAGTCGCCGGCAACATCGCCTTCGGCCCCGGGCAGCAAGGCGTCCATCTTGCCGCCAAAGCCATGCAGTCCATGCTCGAAGAAGTTGGCCTTCCAGGTTTTGCCTCCCGCGACGCCGCCACGCTCTCCGGCGGAGAAGCCCAGCGCGTTTCCATTCTGCGGACGCTCGCCAACCAGCCCGAACTGCTGCTCCTCGACGAACCTACCTCCGCCCTCGACGCCGCCAACCGCCAATCCGTCGAAGACCTCATACTTCGACTCATCCGCGAGCGCGGCCTCACCTGCATCTGGGTCACCCACAGCCCGGATCAGGCGCGCCTCGCCGACCGCGTCCTGCATCTCGAATCCGGCAAAGTCGTCGCCTTCGGCACTCCCGAGGAGGTCCTCTCATGACTGTCGCCGTCACCTGGCCCACTTGGCTTACGCCCGAACTCCGAACCGGCATCCTTCAGTGCTTCATCTCTGGTTTGGCCGCTCTGTTCGTCATGTTTCTGGCCCGCAAGCAAGCGCCCGGCCTCCTGCGGGAAATCCCATGGGCAGAACTCCGCGGACTGATGCAAATTGTCCTCGTCGGCCTCATCCTTGCCTGGCTGCTCCATGGCCCGCGCTGGACCAGCACCCTCGTACTTGCCGCCATGGTCGTTGCCGCCGCCAGCATCATTCGTCAGCGCGCCCACAAATTCCCGCGCACCTTCACTCTTGCCCTCGCCGGCATTGGAGCAGGTGCAGGCTCCATCCTCTGCCTCATGGCTGTCACCGGAGTCATCCCGGTCAAAATTGCGATTCTCATCCCGGTCGGCAGCATGGTGATTGCCAACACCATGAACACGCAGGCCCTTTTCCTCGACCGCCTCCACAGCGAAGTCACCGCCCACAAGGGCGAAATCGAGTCAGCTTTGTCTCTGGGAGCTTCGGCGCAGACCGCACTTACGCCTTATCGCGCTGCCGCCTTCCGTGCCAGCCTCATCCCCGCGCTCAACAACCTGCGCTCGCTCGGGATTGTCTGGATTCCCGGCATCATGGCCGGCATGGTGCTCTCGGGCGCTTCGCCCATCTACGCGGCGCTGTACCAGTTCGTGGTTATTGCCGTTATCTTCGCCGCTGCCGCGCTCACCTGCCTGGTCACCAGCCGCCTGGTGCTCAGACGGCTGTTTTCCCCTTACGATCAGCTCATGCTGCAGCGCTAGTTGGCTTCCGGCACCGGCAGGTAAACCACCAGCCAATACTCAGCACGGTCATCAACGCGATAATCCCCTGCGAAATAACGCAGTAGAGGCACCACATCTGCAGCACTTCCGCCTCAATGTAGGTAAAGTGCAGGGCAATCCCCAGCGCAATAATCGAAAACGCCATGAACTGCAGCCGTAGCCGAAACCACGCCACGACCCCCAGCAACGTGTAGCCGATAATCCCGATCATCGCCACCGGAACCCCCAGCACCACTGCGTACCGGCTGTGATTCACCAGCCCGCAGCTCCAGCGCGAATTAATATCGCAAGGCAACTCAAGATATCTGGTGGAGTAGTGGGCCTGCAGCGCGAATGCTGAAACAACCACCCCGGCCACAGCCAGAACTACCAGAAGATAACGCATAAACTTTCTCCTATCGAATTCGTCCAACACGGTACGAAGTTCCCAGCATATTCCAGTTTGGCAGGTCTACGCGATACCATATGG
>JAJYVU010000144.1:4187-5071 GCA_021791875.1 Acidobacteriota bacterium
CTTGACCACTTCTCTCGCCTTTGCCCAGTTCGAGAACCCCATCCAGGTTCGCGACGCCTCCATCCTCAAGCCTCCACCGGGCGCCAAAATCGCCATTGTTGAATTCCAGGACCTCGAATGTCCCGTCTGCGGCCATGACAACCCCATCATCATGGACGCCGTCGCCAAGTACCACGTGCCCTGGATTCACTACGACTTTCCTCTCCCGCAGCACAACTGGGCCTTCCCGGCAGCGGTCTACGCCCACTGGTTCGCCGCCAAGAACATCACGCTGGCGGATCAGTACCGCAACTACATCTACGCCAATCAGCCCAACATTGAAACCAAAGCTGACCTGCGCAGCTATACCGAAAAGTTCGCCACGATGCACGGCACGGCCCTGCCTTTCGTTGTCGACCCGCAGGGCAAACTGGCCGCGCAGGTCAAGGCTGACCAGGCACTCGGCGACCGCATGGGCGTCCACTACACTCCTACTGTATGGATCGTCACCAACGACTACAGCCACGGCAAGAACTACGTCCAGGTAACGAACTTCAACGACATGTTCACCATGCTCGATCAGGCGGAAGCAGAAGTTGCGCAGGAAAAATAACCCGCCTCGCCGATTCATTCTCCTCTAAATCTCAAAAGCCGCGTCCGTCGGACGCGGCTTTCTTCTGGACCAGACTCACGACTGGGACTTCGCCCTGATTCACCCATTCTCGGGCACAGACCGCTTTCCGGCTCCCCGCTCTCTTTCCTCGCTGTTAGGTTAGAATACAGAGCAGGCAAACCGCCGCGCTGCATGCACTTCCATGTTGCGGGAGTAGTTCAGTGGTAGAACGTCAGCTTCCCAAGCTGAATGTCGCCGGTTCGATCCCGGTCTCCCGCTCCAAATCCAGATT
>JAJYVU010000145.1 GCA_021791875.1 Acidobacteriota bacterium
TGTTGTCTGGAGTTGCGCCAATGCTGCGGGCTTCTAGAAAAGCCAGTCAAAGCATGTTTTCTTCCTCCTGGAGCCTCGGCGGTGGCCAGGCCGCGTCAGGAGGCGGAAATGCCGGCGGACAACAGGAAGGCGATAACAGTCCGCAGAAATAAATCAAGGTACGTCCAAACATGATGGTTCAATGCAGGAGATTTGTGACTCTAAGGAATATTCTTCGCTCGTTTTGTGCTCTTGCTGTTCTGGCGCTTCTGGCCGGTACTGCCTCGGTGTTTGCCCAGTCGGCGGCCACCGGGATTCACGGCGACGTCGCGGATCCGTCGGGAGCCGTGATTCCCGGCGCAACCATTACGGTGACGACTCCATCCGGAAAGGTCGCTGCCACTGCTACGTCTTCTGCCACAGGCTCCTATAGTGTGACTCCTCTCGCTCCAGGCATTTACAGTGTTGACATCACGGAGCAGGGCTTCGCACCATTCCATGCCGGTAATGTCGACGTGGTGGCAGGCCAGTTGCGCAAGCTTGATGCCGTGCTCTCCATCGCCGTCCAGAAGCAGCAGGTCGAAGTCAAAGCGCAGGAGCAGCACGTCAGCACGAGTCCAACCAATAACGTCAGTTCCATGGTCATCAAAGGAAACGAGCTGAGCGCGCTTTCCGACGATCCTGAAAACCTGCAGAACGAACTGGAAGCCCTCGCGGGCCCAGGCGCAGGCCCCAATGGAGCCCAAATCTACATCGACGGATTTTCCGGCGGACAACTCCCTCCAAAATCTGACATTCGCGAAATCCGGATCAACTCCAACCCCTTCTCGGCGGAATATCAGCGCCTCGGCTATGGCCGCATTGAAATCTTCACCAAACCCGGTACAGGCCACTGGCATGGCTCCTACCACACCATGGGGAACTATTCCGCCTTTAACGCGCAGAACCCCATCCTGAATGCCAATCTGCTGCCCGGCGAAACATCCGGCCTCCAGGAGCCTCCATATTACGCCTACATGATGTTCGGCAACCTTAGCGGTCCCGTCCGCAAAGGGATGGACTTCAATGTCAATGTTTTCGCCCGGCATGACGCCAGCCAAAGCATCATCAACGCTCTCAATCCCGTACCAAATGCTTCGGGCACGTACTCTACGCTCAACGAGGCATATAGTACGCCCTCTACGCATTTCTTCATCGGCCCGCAAACGAGCTTTCAGGTTGGCAAGAACAATACATTCACCGTCCGCTACGCCTATTTCCGCGCACATAACACAAACAGCGGCGTTGGCCAGACTGTGTTGCCGCAACAGGCCGTCAATTCCACCTTCAGCGACAACACCCTGCAGGTGGGCGACAGCATCGTCCTCAGTAATCACCTGGTCGATGACATCGCCGTCCAGTACCATTACCGCCAGAGCAGCAGTTCGGCGGTCAGTTCCGCGCCCAGCGTGAGTCTGTCCGGTCAGTTTGTCACCGGCGGCAACACTTCGCAAACCACCCGAAACACCTCGAACAATGTTGACTTACACGACTTCTTCACCGCCAACGCCGGCCCGCACAACATCAGCTTCGGCGGCAGGCTGCGCACTTTTGCGAACACAAGCTACACTAACGCCGGCTCAAACGGCGCGTATCTCTTCACCTCCCTCCAGCAGTATGAGAAAGGCGCTCCTGCACAGTACACCTACACCAAAATCAACAATCCTACGGCCAATGCCTTCCTGGCAGACGCCGCTCTTTTCTACCAGGACGACTGGACGGTAAACCGCCGCTTCACTTTCAGCTATGGCGTCCGTTGGCAAACCCAGAACGCCATCAACGACCACAACGATTGGGCGCCGCGCATTTCACTGGCTTATGCCCTCGATGGAAATAACAAGAAACCCGCAAAAACCGTGATCCGCGCCGGCTATGGCTGGTTCTATACATCTTTCAACATCACCCAGTTGCTGAACACAATTCGATACAACCTTACCCCTACCGGTGTCTCAAACCAGCAGCAGTTCACCATCACGAACCCACCGTTCTACAACCCAAATCAGCCCACCCCCATTACCTCCTCATCGAGTTACCCGGGAGCCAGCGCCAGCGCGCCCACCTACTATACGATTGATCCACACTTCAGCCTGGCGAACGACATGGAAGGCGCCATCGGCATTGACCGCCAGATTTCGAAAGAGGTCACCAGCAACGTCACCTATCTCTATACACAGGGCGTGCATCAGTATCTGACCAACAATATCGGTGCAATCGCCAACGTGAACGTCGACCCTGCCACCAACACATACACTGGCCCCGTCACCGCACCGACCCAGAACATCTACCAGTACCAGTCCGGTGGAACTTACAAAGAACACCAGATCATCGCCACTCTCCATGCGTACTACAAGACCCTGACCTTGTTCAGCTACTACAGCTACAGCAACGCCAAGGCTGACACCAGTGGCTTCGCCTCCAACCCTACCGTGGCCAGCGACCCGCATCTTGACTATGGCCGTGCAAACTTCGACGTGCACAACCGCTTCCTGCTGCTTGCCACCATACAGGCACCATGGCGGCTGACCTTTGCTCCCATCTTCTATGCGTCCTCGGGAAGCCCATTCAACATCACCACCGGCACCGATCTTACCGGCAACAACTTCTTCAATGCGCGGCCAACTTACGCCGCCGGTTGCTCTGAAGCAAACACCGTGAAGACGCCTTATGGCTGCCTCGATGCCGACCCCATCGGCACCAATGAACGCATCATTCCCTATAACCTTGGCACCGGCCCTTCGAACTACGGCATCAACATGCGCATCAGCAAGGTGATTGGCTTCGGGCCCAAAATCAAAGGCGGCAACGGAGGCTTCTTCGGCGGACATCCCCATGGCGGCGGCCTGGGCGGCAGAGGACTCAGCGGAAATGCCGGTCCAATCGGCCGGTTCAACGCCTCAGTCCCTCGTAAGTACACGCTCACGCTGGCGGCATTTGGCACAAACCTCTTCAATCACGAAAATCTCGCGCCGCCGAATGGCACCATCGGCCTGACCACAGTGTCGACTACCAATCCGTCGGCATGCCAGGCCAGCACCTTTACCACCACAACCACTGCCGGAGAAACCGCTTGCGCACAGCGGTTCTTCCTCAAGTCTCAAAATCTCGCGGGAGGGTTTTTCAGCCGCAACACTTCTGGCAACCGCAGCATATTCTTTGAGGCAACTGTCAGCTTCTAGGGCCTGTTGACAGGCCCTGGCTGAATCTCACGCTCCAGCCGAAATCTGGTTGACGTGAATCGACATCGTAATTACGCTATGCATATGAGCTTCTTCGCCATCATGGCCTGTGCATGTTGTCGCTGTCCGCGGACCGCGAAGGCTATGGCGTAGTCACTTCACAGCTCAACCCTTCACGATCCCGCACTAGCACAAAGCTAATGCGGGATTTTTGTTTCTCCCTCACCCTCTACATCACAGGAGCCAAATGGCTGACACTGCTGTTGTCAAAGAAACCAAAACGCAGAAAATCGAACGCCTGAAGTTCGAGAAGAATCCCTGGGAATTTTTTGACGATGTTCGCCGCTTTGCGCGGGAAGGCCGCGACAGCGTCGTGCCCGAGTGGGCAGGAATGTACTTCAAGTGGTGGGGTATCTACACCCAGGGCGATGGCGTGGGTGTCACCGGCGGCAAGGGCGGCGAAGGCCTCGTGACGCCTTACTTCATGATGCGCATCGGCATTCCCAACGGCATCCTTCGCTCTGACCAGCTCAAGGTCGTCGCCAGTCTCACACAGCGCTACGGCCGCGACACTGCCGACATCACTGTGCGCCAGAACATCCAGTTGCACTGGCTTACCATCGAGTCGCTGCCGGAAATCGTCGATGCACTTGACCGCGTCGGCCTTTCACCGCGCGGGGCCTGCGGTGATGTCGTCCGCAACGTCACCGGTTGCCCGTTAGCGGGCATTGCCGCCGATGAACTCTGCGACGCGTCGGCGCTGGCCCTTGAGCTTGCTGAGGGACTCATCGGCAACTCCGAATTCTATAACCTGCCCCGCAAGTTCAAAATCTCCGCCACTGGCTGCGCCTCCTGGTGCAATTACCCTGAGATCAACGACATTGCCTTCACCCCGGCACGTCGCGGCGATCAGGCCGGCTTCAGTGTGCGCGTGGGCGGCGGCTTGTCCAACCAACCTCATATCGCAGTCAAGCTTGATGCCTTCCTGCTCGAAAGTCAGGTCTTCGACGCCGCCAGAGCCATCACGGAAATCTTCCGTGACCAGCAGGCGCTCCGCGAAAGCCGCGACCGCGCGCGCCTGAAGTATCTTTTCCTCAAGGAAGGCTGGACACCGGAATCTTTCCTCCGCGAACTCGAACGTCGCCTCGGCTACGCGCTCCCGCCCGCGGGCGAAGAGCGTGTGCCCAGCGATGTGCTCCGCGATCACGTCGGCATCCATCCCCAAAAACAGGCCGGCCTCTCTTACGTTGGCGCTTCGGTGCTCCGCGGCCGTCTCACCGGTCTCCAGTTGCAACAGGCGGCGGAACTGGCCGAGCGTTTCGGCACCGGCGATCTTCGCCTCACGACCATGCAGAACCTTATTTTCATCAATATCCCCACCGAGCGCGCCGGCGAACTCGCACGAGAGATTGAGCGCATTGGTCTGCGCGTCGTGGGATCGCACTTCTGGCGCGGTGCCGTTGCCTGCACCGGAACGGAGTTCTGCAAGCTCGCCATCACTGAGACCAAGGGCTTCACGCGCTGGCTCGTTGACGAATTGGAAGAGCGCCTGCCCGGCTTCGATCAGGAACTCAAGCTCCACGTCACCGGATGCCCCAACAGTTGCGGCCAGCACTGGATCGCCGACATCGGCCTCGAGGGCAAGAAGATCAAGCACAATGGGCAGATGGTCGACGCCTATTACTTCTGCGTCGGAGGTTCGGTCGGGCAGAATGCATCGTTCGCACGACCTGTTGGCTATCGCGCACCGGCAACTGAAGTTCCCTCTGCGCTCGAACGCCTGCTTGGCTTCTACGTCAGCGATCGCACGCCCAACGAAGATCTCCGCCGCTGG
>JAJYVU010000044.1 GCA_021791875.1 Acidobacteriota bacterium
TGATGGAGCCGTCATTGCGGCCTTCAGCAGCCTTCGTCCAGTCAATGCTGACAAAGATATGTTTCCCTGTGGTGACAGTTCCGGACGTGGTGCTGAGGTGAATCCAAGGCTGGCTGGCCGAGGCCATGAACGAGAATGGTTGATTGCCGCGATTGAAAACACTGATGTGGTAACTCTGACGATGGAACACGTCGAATGTGGGCAGCGCCAGTTTCGGAAATGACCCGTCTGCGGCGAAGGGACTCCCCTCCACGGCGACGGCCATGCGGGGCCCATGGAGCGGCTGCACCCACGTGACGGCGGGCATGGCATTCACCGGGGGCTCGTTCCAGTAGGTGTAGCCGATGTGCGTCTGGTCCATCATGTGGTCCCACTTGCCGTGCGCAATGCCGTGGTTGTATTCCCAGCTCAATGCGGCGTCTTCTGCAAAAAGCTTGCGTGCCCGCGCGGCAAGCTGGTTGGTGCTCACACGTCCCTGCTTGGCATGGAGTGCGTTTTCGCCAGCGGTGATGTACAGCTCATTGACGATGGCCGAAGCCTTGAGTGGATAGAGCACCAGCTCGAAGTAAGCATCGCGATAGGCCGGGGGCAGCTCGTTGTTCACGCGCTCGGCTTCCGCTGTGAGCGACTGCCACTCATGGTAAACGCGGTGTGCCTCATCAAAATGAGTGAGGCTGAAGGTATTTGGCGTGAGTTGTTCCGGCTTGCGGCGTCCGTTGTACTTTGCGTACGTCGAAATCAGATGTGCAATCTGGTCCGCGCACTTTGAGCCGAAATTCTCCGCGGCCCACTCGCGCGTGTACTGCTGCAGATTATCCGGCCCGAACTGGGCCGGGCTCCATGCCATGTTGAGAAAAAACTCCAGGGGGAACAACTTCGGCTGCAGGTCTCCCACGTTGACCACCCAGATTCGCGTTGCACCGTATTTCCAGGCAAGGTCCATCTGCTGCCAGATCTTTGGAATGGGATAAGTGTTGACCCACTTATACGAGCGCGGGCCACCGACGTAGTCCAGGTGGTAATAGATGCCGTTGCCGCCGCTGCGTTTACGCTCGGCGGCAGTAGGCAGATGGCGCAGGTTGCCCCAATTGTCGTCGCTCCACAGCAGCGTTACATCGTCAGGGACCCGAAGGCCTTTTTCGTAAAAGCCCTGCACTTCCTTGTAGAGAGCAAAAACCTGCGGGATCTTGTCGATGTCGGGGTTGACTGTTTGCCTCAGGATCTGGCGCTGATTGTGAAGGATTTGCTCCATCAGCGCGATGTTGTCCCCGTCGGACATGGGGGTGTCGTTGTGGCCGCGCATGCCGAGAGTGACGATATCTTCGTAATTCTTGTCCCGCTCCATGCAGTGATGCCAGAATTGGTCGATTCGTGTCTTATTGGTGACGTAATTCCACGGCCCGTAGCTTGGCTTCCATTCCTTTTCAGCGCACATCATGGGTTCTTCGTGCGAGGTGCCCATCACGATGCCGTATTTGTTCGCCAGTTCCGGATTGAGAGGATCATCCACGGCAAAGGCACTGTTCCACATCGCCGGCCAAAGATAGTTGGCTCGCAGACGCAACAACAGATCGAAAACCCTCGTGTAGAAGCGGTGGTTGTATCCGCCATATCTCTTGTCGACCCATCCCGTCAGCGAAGGGGCTTCGTCGTTCAGAAATATACCGCGATATTTGACGGCAGGCGGGCCAACCACCCAACGGCCGGGCTCGGCGTAGAGCGCAGCGTGATGCTTCACCGGAACATCGGCCCACCAATACAGCGGCGAAACGCCGATATCCCGTGACAGATCATAGATGCCATAGATTGTTCCGCGTTTGTCGCTACCTGCAATGACGAGCGCACGGGCCACGCCGGGTAAGGGATGGTCCACCACCTGCGTCAGCGTGCATTCCCATTTGCCGCGAATCGAGTCGACATCGATTTTGTGCTCGCGAATCAGGCGGTCGATGATGCTGCTCCTGCCGATGGTTCCAATGAGGACCGCGTTTCCCGTCGGAGAATTGGCTGCTTCGACGACTGGTGGAGTCAGGCCGGTGACGCGGCGGATATCTGCCTGAAGGTTGTGCGCCGCGTGGATGACGCCCCACCAGTCGTTCGGGTCCACGTAAAGTTTCGCGGTGACGCCATTGCGCGCAAGTGTGAAGCCATGCTGCACCGGCGCAAAGCGAATGTATACCGGCTGGCCGAGAGCGTAACTGCGCACCGGGCAGGCGGCGAGAGCAAAAACCAGCAGGGCCGCGGCAAAAATGCGCAGAGGCAATGGGCGCGTGGCGGCAGAGATCTGTGATGGGATGGACATAAGAGACTCGTTCAGCGCGCGAAACTGCGACTCGAACAAGATACCAAACCGATTTACTCAATGGCAGAGTGCAGACTGTGCGGATATTACGCTTCATGCTCAAGCGGCGTTGAAGAGCTGGTCGGGCACGGGAAAGCGAGAGCGCATCGATAGCTGCGACTCACAAGGGGGATTCGCTCTGGTCTTCGCTATATCTTCGCTTACAATGGGAGGCATGGCGGGCGCTCTGCTGGAGCCGCGATCCACGATTTTGCGCAAGATTGTCCATGTTGACATGGACGCGTTTTACGCGTCCGTCGAGCAGCGCGATAACCCCGTGTTGCGTGGCAAACCTGTCGTGGTTGCCTGGACGGGAAAGCGCTCCGTAGTTTGCGCGGCATCCTACGAAGCGCGGCAGTTTGGTGTTCGTTCTGCCATGCCGGCCATTACGGCCCAGCGCCTCTGCCCGCAAGCTGTTTTTGTGCCGCCGGACTTTCCTCGTTACAAAGCCGTGTCTCGCGCCGTGCGCGAGATATTCCAGCGCCACACGGATCTTATCGAGCCACTGTCGCTCGATGAGGCCTATCTGGACGTGACGGAAAACAAAACCGGGCTGCCCACAGCCACGAAAGTGGCGATCGCCATCCGTCGGCAAATTCGCGAGGAGCTTTCGCTGACGGCTTCTGCAGGAGTGGCTCCGAACAAGTTTCTTGCCAAGATCGCTTCAGACTGGCGCAAGCCGGATGGCCTGTTCGTGATTCAACCGAAGGATCTGGAAGCATTCTTGCCGCCGCTTCCTGTGGGCCGCATTCCGGGCGTGGGCAAGGTCACGGAGTCGCGCCTGATGCAAATGGGGATTCAAACTGTGGCTGATTTGCAGCGATTCGATCTGGTCTCGCTCGAAGGCCGCTTTGGGCGATATGGGGCCCGGCTCTACGAACTGGCCCGGGGCATTGACGAAACTCCGGTGATGCCGAATCGACCCACAAAGTCCATCTCGGCAGAAGATACCTTCGAGCAGGACATTCCTCTTTCGGAAACGGAAGCCGTGATCCGGCGACTCGCGGACAAGGTGTGGTCTGCCTCGCGGCGAGAATCGCGCGTGGCCCGCACGGTTGTGCTCAAGCTCAAGACCAGAGAGTTCACGATTCGCACGCGCAGTCTTACGCCGGCTGCTCCTCCAGCCTCCTGCGAAGAACTGACGGCCATCGCCCTGTCATTGCGAGATCGCGTGGATCTCGGGCCGCATCAGCTCTTTCGACTCGTAGGTGTCGGACTCAGCAATTTTTGCGAGCCGCACGAACCGTCAAGAGTATTTCCGGAGCCTGCATCAGACGAACCTTTTGCGGAATAGGAACGCAGCGAGTCAGGCCGGGCGACTGCCGTGCTTACGCCAGCAACTGCAGCGCGTTCTCGCGATAGACGCGGCGCAACACTTCGTCCGGCAGCTGAATTCCGTAGATATTCCAACGCCCCTGCCGCGAAGCGTGGGAAGGATATTCGAAGTACTCATCGGCAGTCTCAAGGAAGCGGTAGTAGAGCCGATACATGGATTCATCCGGCAGCAGATCAGTGCCGAACAGGATGCGATCCGAAAATCGCAAAAAGAATTCGCGCGCCGCGTACGGCTGCCGGCCCAGTTCTGAGACGCGCGCGCTCATGTCGATCAGCACGTTGGGGTGACGCTCCAGCAGCTGTGCCGCGCGTGCCAGGTTTTCTCCGCTCTCGGCAACGTGGGCCGCAACAAACCTTGTCCGGGGATGCCGGGCTATCACACGATCACGCTGCGCCAGCAGCTCGTCCTTTGAATATTGCGCGCCGTAAAAGCTCCAATCCGGGTGCGCCGCCAGCTCTTCATATCGTTCGTTCTGTCCGTCGACGGGCAGGAAAAATGCATTTGGATCGGCAGTGTGAAACATGACCGGGATGTGGAGTGCGGCGGCTTTGTCGAAAATGGGGGCAAGGCGCTCGTCGTCGATGCGGAGCAACCGGCCTTGGGCATCGCGCACCGTCAGTCCGAGATCCTTCCAGAACTTGATGCCGCATGCGCCATGCTCCACCAGTCGCTCCAGCCGGTCGCAGGTAAGCTGCACAAAGTCGAAACGATCGACATCAGACCAGTCCATCCATCCGATGGTGGAAAAGCGCGAAGCGTCGGCCGCGTGAAACTTCTCGATCATCCGCAGAGCCTCTTCGCCGGTCTGCATGGTAATGTTCACGATACGCTCCACGCCGCAGGCGTCCATCACGCGGAGCACCTCACGCGGATCAAGCGCGTCAAGATGGTTGTGATAGTCAATCACCGGATAGCGGGGCTGCTGCACCTCGTGCGCCGCGGTCACCAGCATGGAGCGCGGATGAAACTGGCTCAGCGGAAGACTGACCTCTGCTTTGGCCGAAACCATGGCGACGAATTTGTCCTGCTTGCCGGAAGAGCTCATGTTTTCCTCAAAGCTGCGGCCGTTGCGGAAACGCTGCCCCGGTGCCCATGTAGCGAAGGTAACGGTTCGAAGCGACAGCATGCAAGGTATCCGCGTGAGGCACGCGCGTGGAAGACCTGTGGAAGAGTTGGGCTATCGCAGACCGGCCCTTGTAATCAGCGCACGCAAGAGTAGATACTGTGGCTCTCTGTCGCGCACTTTAAGGGAGCGATCGATTACTGTATGCAATCCATCACATTCCGCTTGATCACGTGCCTCTTGGCTTATGCGGCTCCTTTTACTGTGGTTCGCCGGTTTGCGAAAGTTCACCGTGCCGGGTGGCTTCGCGTTCGCAACACCGGCTGCCTGTTGCTAATCCTCGCGGGCATGAGCGCGCCCGGAGTGGCTGCGACGTCATCCGCTGCTCGGCTGGCTACGACTCCGCCGATGGGATGGAATGACTGGGCGCATTACCAGTGCAACTACACCGCGAAGACCATTCTTGACAATGCACGGGCGCTGGTTCGCACAGGACTTGCGGCTCGCGGATACAACACGGTCACGATTGATGACTGCTGGATGCAGAAGACGCGTGACAGCCGTGGCAATTTGCAGCCGGATCCCAGGCGGTTTCCTCACGGCATGAAGCCCGTGGCAGATCAGATCCACGCGCTGGGATTGAAGTTCGGCATTTACGAAGACGCCGGCTTTGCTACCTGCGGCGGTTTTGCCGGCAGCGGGGCGCCGAAAAGCGGCGGCGCGGCACATTTTGTGCAGGACGCGAAGCTATTCGCATCATGGGGCGTGGATTACCTGAAGCTGGATGGCTGCAATGTCTATGCCGCAAAAGGCGAAAGCCAGAATGCTGCCTACCGCAAAGCTTACAAGGCAGAAAGCGCCGCGCTCAAAAGTGCAGGCCGGCCGATTGTATTTTCTGAATCTGCGCCCGCCTATTTTCAGGGAAACCCGGAGTGGTACGACGTGCTGACCTGGGTGCGCCTCTACGGCCAGTTGTGGCGGGAGGGTTCAGACATTGCTACTTACAATGCGAAGAATCCTGATGTGCAGCGCTTTCACAGCGTACTCTGGAACTACACCTACAATCTTCCGCTTGGCCGGTTTCAAAGCCCGGGAAACTGGAACGACGCAGACTTTATCATTGGCGGCGACAGCGGCATGACGCTTGCGGAAACGCGCAGCCAACTTGCCCTCTGGTCAATGATGTCTGCTCCGCTCATTCTGAGTTCGAACCTGAACAAACTGAATCCCGCGTCCATCGCTGTATTGGGCAATCGCGCTGTACTGGCGATTGACCAGGATCCGCTGGGGCGAATGGCGACATTGATTCGCCGCACTCCGGCGATGGATCTCCTGTTCAAGCCGCTCGCGGACGGCGCCTATGCTGTGGCCGTACTGAACCGGGGCACTGGACCGCTGCATGTTTCCATTCGACCTGGCGAGCTTGGTTTCTCTGGAAGTGGTTGCAGGTTGCAGGTTCGCAATCTATGGACGAGCGCAGAGCAGAGAAACGCCCTCGTGATGGACGCGACGATCGCTTCCCATGACACAGCCATGTGGAAAGTCAAGCCTTCTTCTGCCTGCGGATTGCCTGCGCGGACAGGAACCATCATCCGGATTATTCCAAATGCGCAACGAAACGCGGAAAGCTATACGCGTTGCCTGTCTGCGGCGGGAACCGCAGAAGCCTGTACTGGTTCCCCGGCGGAATACTGGACCGTAAAAGCGGATGGAGTTCTGAAGTCCAACGGCAAATGCCTGACCGCAGCCGGAGCCGGTGCGGAGCTGAGCAACTGTCGTTCTACTGCCCTGCAGCACTGGAAATATACGTTGGCCGGCAACCTGATCAATCGAGGGGATCATCTCTGCCTGACTGGCCCGACCGCAGATAGACTGACGATGCAGGCCTGCGGACATAATCTGGCCTCGCAGGTTTGGTCGCTGCCGAATGTGCTCACACGCAAACACTGGCGTCGCGCTCGTTGAGCGATAGCGATACATGTTCCACGGAATAGCGAAACGCAGTTCGCGATAAAGATCGTGCAAGAGCAGAAAGCATCAGATTCATTCCATCTCAATCGCAGGTCATATTCAGAGGTATAACGATGTTCTTTCGATTCAAAGGCCCGATGTTAGATATGCACTCCACGAAATCAGTGCAGCCCGTTCTTCGCGCGCGACTTTGGACGCGATCGCAGGTGTGTTCTAGCGGGCTCGTTGTTGGTGTGGTTCTGGCGTTGGCATGCGTGGCATTTCCCTGGAGGGCGTCCGCACAGGCTTCGGGAACCCGCCATACGGTGACTGTGAGCGGTGGCCACTTTGTGCTGGATGGCAAGCCGGTGCAGATTATCTCCGGCTCGATTCACTATGCGCGCGTTCCTCCGGAATATTGGCGCGCGCGTCTGGAGATGGCGAAGGCGATGGGGCTGAATGCCATTTCTGTTTACGCGTTCTGGAACGTGCACGAGCCGCGCCCGGGGCAGTGGGACTTTTCCGGCCAATACAATGTGGCGAAGTTTCTTCGCATCGCGCAGCAGGTGGGGTTGTATGTGATCCTGCGCCCCGGCCCTTACGCCTGCGCCGAGTGGAGCTTCGGCGGATATCCCGCATGGCTGCTGAAAGATCCTTCGATGCGTGTGCGCAGCCTGGATCCTGCATATCTGCATGCAGCCCAGAGTTATCTCGATCATCTGGGCCAACAGCTCAAGCCGCTGCTTTGGACAAACGGGGGCCCGATCATTGCCGTGCAGGTCGAGAACGAATACGGATCGTTTGGCCACAACAAGGCATATCTGGAAGCCGTGAAACACATGATCATCAAAGCGGGACTGGGCAGCGTAGCGCTGTATACCGCCGACGGGCCTGGCCTGTGGGGAGGCTCCTTGCCGGAACTGCCCGAAGCCATCGACGTCGGCCCCGGCTCAGTGCAGAACGGATTCAAAAAACTGCTCGCGTTTCGGCCGCACTCCAGGCTCATGTATGTAGCTGAGTACTATCCGGGATGGTTCGATTCGTGGGGCGAACCGCATCACGGCAGCGCGCCGATTGCCCAGCAGTTGAAGGACCTCGGCTGGATTCTCTCTCACGGATATTCGGTGAATTTGTATATGTTTCATGGCGGAACCGACTGGGGATTTCTGAATGGCGCCAACGGAAATGCCAAGAAGTACGAGCCGGAAACAACCAGCTACGATTATTCGGCGCCTTTGAATGAGGCCGGCGACCCCACTCCCGACTACTACGCGCTGCGCAAATTGTTTCGGCAGTACGCACCCGGGAAGTCGCTTCCGCCAGTGCCAGCCACGGTGCCGCTGATCCATGTGGCGCCATTTGGTCTGCCGCTGTCTGCCTCGCTCTGGAAGAACCTGCCCGCACCGCACGATAGCCAGACGCCTCTGGATTTTTCGCAGTTCGATTTACAGGCCGGCTACATGCTCTACCGCACGCAGATTCACGGACCCGTGAAGGGCGTGCTCGATATCGGTGGTGCGCGCGACTACGACGTGGTCTACGTCAACGGGCATAAAGTTGCCACACTGGATCGCAGGCTGAATCAGCATGAGGTGACACTCGATATTTCTGGTCCTGTTGCGCGGCTCGATATTCTCGTGGAGGACACGGGGCGCATTAATTATGGGCCGCTATTTCCGACAGACCGCAAAGGGCTGATCTACCCCGTGCTGCTGAATGGAAAGCCGCTGCGGGGATGGGAGAATTATCCGATGCGGCTGGAGCAGGTTCCGTCTCTGCACTGGTCACACAAAGCCGTTTCAGGTCCGGCCTTCCACCGGGGAACCTTCAAGCTGAGTAAAGTGGGGGATACCTATCTCGATGTAAGCGAACTGGGCAAGGGCCTGATGTGGGTGAACGGCCATGCTGTGGGACGCATCTGGAACATTGGTCCGCAGCAGTCTGACTATATCCCTGGCTGCTGGCTGCATAAAGGAATCAACACCGTTACAGTTTTCGATCTCGAGAACGAGACCAACCCGAAAATTTCCGGCGTGACTCACCATATCTATGCGCTCCATTTGCACCAGTGAGTTTTTCGTAACTGTGCGTGAGCGGAATATCATTCGATGGGCGATAAGGGGAGCCTGACTCGAAAAACAGGCTCCCTGAAGGGTGGAACCAGCATCGCATCAGTCTGAGAAGGGCAATCCCAGCAGGACGCGCAAAGCAGCCTGCGCACTCTGGATGGATGCGTGTAGCTGAATGGCTTCCTCGCGCCGGTCCAACAGATCTGATTCGATGGCTACGTAGGCAGTCATGTTCAGGTTGCTCTGGAGCAGACTGCGCCTTGCGGCCATGGCTGTGTGGCGCAGTGTGCTGATTTGCGCGGCGAGTTCCTGTTGTTCCCGGCGCTGTATGGCGATGGCATGTCTCACCTGATCGGCCTGACCCACGGCTGCATCCAGTCGCGCCTGGTATGTCTGCCATAGCACAGCCCGCGTTGCCTGCTGCAGCGCGATTTGCGCCTGGTTGTGGTTGAAGAGCGGCAAAGATATCGTGACACGCGGCCCGAAGTCATTCACGCCTTCGATCGGATCGCGAGCCAGAGCCATGCCCGCCGTCAACGCGGGGAATTGCCCGAGCACAGCCTGGCGGACGTTTTCCTCCTGGCTCTTATATCCCGCCTGTAGCGCCAGCAAGTCAGGGCGCCGATGGGCGACCGTGGCAGCGGCCGCTTGGAAATCCTTTTCCGACAACGTGCGGAAATTCGGCGAGCCAATCAGGTGCAGGGGCACGTCCGATTGCAGCCCCAAAAGCGCATTCAACTGATGCCGCGCAAGGTTCATTTGCAACTGTAACTGTCGTTGAGCAGTTTCTGCGTGGTTCAGCGCAACCAGATCCGCAGAGACCGTGGTGGCCAGTGCGTCGCCGTGCAGCATCGCCGCATGGCTCGTCTTGTATTGGGCATGCGATAAGCGCACGGACTGATCCAACAGCTGGGTCAGACGCTGGTCGGTCTGTACCTGGATAAACAACTGCTCGGCCCGCGCCGCGGTCTGCCATTCCAGCCACAAAATGTTCAGGTTAACCTGTCGTTCGTTGGCCGCCGCCGCTGCTTTCGCCGCGCCGCGAGTGATCCATGACTGAATCTGTTCGCTCAGGCCGAGCGTCCCGCCGTAGTTGTGCACGGAAGACGCAAAGCTGGCGTCGAATTGCGGATTTGGCAAGAGTCCTGCCTGTAGGACTTGTGCGTCCGCCACACCCGCCTGCAGACGCGCAGCCTTCAGTTCGGGGTTGTGAATGACGGCGAGCAGCATGACTGTCGTCGCGTCCAGACCGCGCGAGGAAGTTTGATGGGGCGCAAGTCCCGGAATTCTGAATTGTGTCACCGGTACGGTGAGTTGTGTGGTGTTCCCCAGGTCAGGCGCAGCCGGCAGAGGGTGAGCGTGATAAGCAGTACAGCCAGTGAACAACAGACTTACCAGCAACGTCGCGGATAGTTTCCACCAAGAGTGAGCAGGGCGCTTCATACCTGTTGCTCCTTTGCGAGTTGCTTGCGTCGGATATGCAGATAAAGGGCGGGGAGCAGGTTCGTGCTGAGCAGGGCACTCCACAAAATGCCGCCGAGTACCACGACGGCCAGTCCCTGTTCCGGTGCGGCGCCCTCGCCCCAACCGAGTGCTGTGGGCAGCATGCCCAGGATCGCCGTCAGCGTAGTCAGCGCAATGGGCCGGAAACGTACCTGCACTGCCTCAGTCACAGCTTCTTCCAGTGGCATGCCTTCCGCTTCATTCCGCCGTGTCCGGTAAAGAAGCACAATACCGTGATTCAGCCCGATGCCAACCAGGGTGAGAAAAGCGACGAGCCCGACTGCATTGAGGCCAACGCCGCTCAGGATGAGCGCGAGGATCCCGCCGGTGAATGCCAGCGGAATTTGTAACAGTAGGAGTCCCGGTACAAGAAGGCCGTCAAACTGCATGATCATAATGGCTGCCATCAGCAGAAATGCCGCAATGGCAGCGGCGCAAAGCCCGAGCACGGCATTTTCCAATTGAGGGAACAGGCCGCCGAATCCGATGCGATACCCGGGCGGCAGATGCAGGCCCTTCAGCGCCTTGCGTGCTGAAGCAATGGTGCTGCCGAGCGGTCCAGTGGGAGTGGCAAGAATCTCCAGTGCGCGTGCGCCGTCAATGTGACGAATCTCATTTGGTGTCGTCACCATGCGGATGTCGGCGAGTTGACCCAGCGGAGTCCAGCCATTGGTGCGGATGGGGAGTTGCGCAAGTGTGGTGGGCGATTGTTGTGTGGCATCCGCGAGGCGTACGTAGAGTGCGAGCGGGAGATTGCCTTGCGGCACCTGCGCTACGATCTCGCCATTCAGCAGCGGCGCCAATTGTGCGTAAAGTTGCGCGGGGGTCATGTGGTGCAGCGCCAGAGCGCTTGCACGAGGTACGATCTGCAATTGCGTGATGCGGTATCCGTCATTGTCAAAAATTCCGGATAGCGCCGAGATCGGGCGCAGCCTGTGCACAACCTGCTGCGCGATCGTGCGCAACTCAGAAATGCTGTTGCCGTAAATATCGATCACGAAGGGTTGAGGCAGTCCGTCCAGACTCTCCCCAAGCCGTTCAATCGTTGGAGTGTCAATGGATAATTGGACGCCACTTGTAGCAGCCTCGTTCATCATGCGGTGGGCGATCGCATCGAGGCTGTCCACCTTCACATTGGGTTTCAGCATCACCTGAATTTCCCCTGCATAGGCGGGCTCCGTATAAAATCCGCTCGCCGCGGAGCCAATGCGCGCGTACACATGACGAACGGCGGGGTCCGCTGACATACGCTTACTCATGCTCATGACCGCATCTTCGGTTTCGAGCGTCGAACTTCCTGGCGGCAGCGTAAAGCTGACGAGCAACACGCCTTCATTGGGCAGCGGCAAGAAGTCGAGGGGAACCAACACGAGCCCGGCAAGACTGACGGTGAGCAGCAGAACACAAGCAGCGAGGCTGATCCAAGGATGCCTTGCGACGATCCGAAAGAGCCTCTGATTCTGCCGTCGCAACCAGATCAGTGCCCTCCCGGCAGGAGTGGGTGCCGTGCGCACTTTGGCTTTCAGGAATCCAAGGCTGAGTGGGATGAGGCTGATGGAGATCAACAGCGATGCCAGCAGCGAAAGCGCCATCGCCAACGCGAATGGAATAAAGAAGAGCCCGGCGAGGCCGCCAACAAAGAGCAGCGGGATAAAGACAGAAACCGTTGTCAGTGTTCCGGTGACGTCGGGACCAAGGATATCCATCAATCCACGAAAGACGCCAGGCCAGTGCGCATCGCCTTTTTCCCAGCGATGGTAAATGCTTTCGAGAACGATGATGCCGTCGTCACTCAGCAAACCAACGGCGACGGTCAAAGCGCCCAGCGTCATCAGGTTCAGGCTCTGGCCTGTGGCATATAGACCGGCAATGCCCAGCAGCAGTGAGAGCGGAATGCTCAACGACAAGATCCAGATTCCACGCCCGGCGCCCAGAATCCACAGCAGTACGCCAATGGCCAGCAGTCCGCCGATGAGCAGGTTGCGTCCGAGATCAGTGCCAATGCTGTGCACCAGATGCCCCTGGCTGTAAACGTTGACCCACTTCACCCCGGCGGGCAGTTCGTTTACGGTGCTCATCAGGCTCTGTCGAACTGCGTCGTCCACCGGGATGGTCGATGCGCCCGGTTGCTTAAAAACAACGAGCGCAATGCTTGGCCGGCGGTCGAGCAAGGATTCATTCAGGGTTGGAACAGGCGCGCGAATCACGCGTGCAAGATCGTGCAGGGGGATGGGGCCATCGGAGCCTGCAACAGGAATATCTTCAAGCTGACGAATCTTTGACGGAAGACTTCTGACTTCCACAAAGACATTCTGATGCCCCTCGGTGATGTATCCGCCGGGGCTGAGCAGAACCTGCTGCTGAAGCGCCTGAACCATCGCGGTTACGGGAACGCCGTAGTGGTGCATGGCTTCGAGATCCGGTTGCACCCATAGCGACTCTTCGCCGCTGCCATAGACCTCCACTTGATAAACACCGGGCAGCGCGCGCAATGCGGGAGCAATATCGGCGCGCACGGCGCGTTCCACTTGAGTTGGAGAAACACTGGCAGGAATGCTGAGAGCGTAATCTGCTACTTCATTGATTCCAGCACCCATGATCTGAGCGAATGGACGCGCCGTCAAAGGAAGCCTGCCACGGACGCGGTCGATGGCGCTGTTGACGGCGAGCAGGTCCTGCTGCGCGTGCGTGCTTGACTGGAATCGAATATCCGTCTGAATCGTGCCGTCGCCCATGCTCGATCGCACGCTGACCAGGTTGGGCAACGACATGATTTCGCCTTCGAGCGGGCGGACGACCTGCGTCTCCATCTCCGTCGCGGTAGCGCCGGGCTCGTGCGTGATGATGCTGATCTCTGGAAAGTTGAAGCGAGGCAGCACCTCGACCGGAATCTTCCAGTATGCGTAGGCTCCGTAAAGAATCAGCGCACTGTAGATCATTACCCAGAACAGCGGCTGAAGCAGGACGCGGCGGAGAAAAGAGTTCCGTATTGTGTCGGGTTCGGCCATGGTCCTCAGTCCGGAATCTGATAATGCTCGGAAATTTCTGAATGAAACAGCAGGTACGCATTGGTCGTAACTACTTTGGCGCCGGGTGCAAGCCCGCTCTTAATGAAGGTGTTCCATCCTTGCGATGGCCCCGGCACAACCTGCTGCGCGCGATATCCTTTTGCGTTGCGAATCATCACCCACCATTTGCCCTGATCGAGGATGAGCGCGCGAGTCGGGACGACCGGCAGAATACGCGATTGTGCGTGGAGGACAACGGTCCCGGACTCGCCGTTGATCCATGCAGCGTGCCCCCGTGTCGGCTGCAGCGCAACCTGCTCCCCACCGCCTGGAGTGACAGATGCAAAGAGCGCGGCAACTTGTACGGGGATAACTCCACTGCTATCTGAAGGAGTGAACTGCCCCGTCATGCCTGCGCGAATCGCGCGCAGATCATTGCCATAGTAGGTGGCCACCAGCCACAAGCTTCCGTCGCTTTGCAGTGTGACCAGGGGTTGTCCTGCCTGTACCAGCTGCCCATTTCGACTGCTGAGCGAGAGCACAACGCCGCCGGTAGGCGCCGTGACGGTGCGCATCCTTTCGACGGCAGAGAGTTGTGCCTCTGCGTTTTTCAACCCGGCCTGCGCTTTGGAGAATGTGCTCTGGGCCTGATGCACCATTTCGCGTGTGCTCAAATGAATGCGCAGCTGATCTTCCTGAATGGCCAGCGATTTCTGCGCATCGTCGAACTGCGCTTTTGCGCTCCGCAGGTTTGCCTTGTCCTGCAGCAGCAAATTCTGGATACTTGGCCCGCTGAGCTCGGCAAGCACCTGTCCCGCCCTGACATGCATGCCGGGCGCGACGCTCAAGCCGGAAACAACGCCGGTTTCTGCGGCGTTGAGCGGCAGAACGCTTGTCGGCTCGACTTGGGCATAGGCATTGAGCTGCGGTGTCATCCGCTTCGTCTGAACCTTGACCATGCCCACGCTATTTTGCGCGAAGGCCGATTGCGTGGTCAGAACGAGAGCCAGCATCGCAGTCGTCAGCCATCGCCAAAGTGATCTGCGGGGATTGTCCCTGAAGGAACGGCGCAGGAATGAAGGTGTGGAGGAATACCGATACGTCATGATTTGCTCGTCTGTCGCAATAGGTAGGTGATTGCGTGCATCAGTCCGCCCAGCAGAAAAGACGCGTGTGCGCAGGATTGATGCGGGATGAAGTGCTCGGTATGGAAGTGCGGCTAGATGCGCAGAGGCAAACCCGCAGCGCCAGGTGCGGCTGCGGCGATGAGGCTTGCGGCGTGCTCAACGCAGCCCGGGGACGGGCGGAAAAGCGCGGCTCCACGAAGAAGCATGCTCGAAAAATTTGGCGGCGCGACCGAGAAGCTTTTCAGCAGCGAAATTCCTGAACAGGCTACCACCAGGAGAATCAGGAGAATGCCATGCGCTCCCAGGTGCCGCAAGTTATCCAGATGATCGTGACATTCCCAAAGGGGATCGATGATCAGGAAAATCACCAGCATGGAAAGCAGAAAAGCTACGATCCGTTGCGCCATCGAGCGCCTCTTGGAACACGAACGTCGCATTTTCCCGTGGTGAAACATGATCTTAGGGCCAGACTAGCAGACGGCAAAGAACGCAGCAAACCCTCGGCTGACATTACAGTCGTTCCCGTTGTGGGGATCGTGAAACAATATGGTGCAGATACCATGAACCACGACGACCCCATCGATCCACTTACCGCAACCGAATCTGAATCTTTGGTTGCCCCTACGTCCGAATCTGCCGAATCCTTCGGTGAACTTCTGGCTGAATTCGAGCAGAGTCACGAGCATCGCAAAGACAGGTCGCATTCGGGCGGCGCACAGCAACTGGAAGGCACCGTCGTTTCTATTTCTGCTGATTCCGTTTACCTCGACATCGGTTTTAAGACCGAAGGCGTGCTGCCTCGCGCTGCGTTTCCGCAAAACGCCGAAAACGTAGCACGCGGCCACCGATTCAATGTCTCGCTTAAGGGGCGCAATGAGGAAGGCTACTATGAGCTTTCGCTGGCCAGGCTGGCGCAGGTGACGGACTGGGCATCGCTCGAAGCGGCCTTTGAGCAGAAGGCGGCTATCGTTGGCACGGTGACGGGCGTAGTAAAAGGCGGTCTCAACGTGGATATTGGTGTCCGCGCCTTCATGCCTGCCTCGCGCAGTGGCGTGCCTGTCGGCGAGGATCTGGAGAAGCTGGTCGGCGAGGAGATTTCCTGCCGCATCATCAAACTCGATGTTGCGGATGAGGACGTCGTGGTCGACCGCCGCGCGATTCTCGAAGAGCAGGCCCGCTCCCTCGAAGCCCAGCGCCTTGCAGATCTGAAAGAGGGCGATGTCGTCAGCGGTGAAGTCCGCAGCCTGACAGGTTATGGAGCGTTCGTCAATATTGGCGGCGTGGATGGTCTGCTGCACGTCAGCGATCTGGCCTGGACGCGCGTCCGTACCCCCGACGAACTGCTTTCCGTCGGCCAGCAACTCAAGGTGAAAATCCTGAAGATCGATCCCGAGACCAAGCGCATTTCGCTCGGATTGAAACAACTCGGCCAAGAACCGTGGGAAACCGCCGCCGAAAGATACAAGGCTGGCCAGCGTGTCACCGGAACCGTGACTCGTCTTGCCGACTTTGGCGCATTTGTGGAAGTAGAACCCGGCATTGAGGGCCTCATTCATGTTTCCGAGATGTCGTGGATCAAGAAGGTACGTAAACCATCCGACATTCTGAAGGTTGGCGATACCGTCGAGGCAGTCGTGCTCTCGCTCAATACGGAGGAGCGCAAGCTCTCGCTCGGCCTCAAACAGGCGTTGGGAGATCCCTGGAGCGACGCCACTCAGAGATTTCCCTCTGGCTCCGTCCACGCCGGCACCGTTTCGCGCCTGATGAACTTTGGTGCGTTTGTGCAACTCGCCGAGGGCATTGAGGGACTGGTGCACATCAGCGAAATCACCTCTGAAAAGCATTTGCACCATCCGCAGGAAGCCTTGAAAGTTGGCGAGCCGGTCAAGGTCAAGGTGCTCGCTGTTGACTTGGAAAAGCGGCAGCTCAAGCTCAGCATCAAGCAGGCCGCGCCCACCGGACTCGATGAGTTCTTTGCAGAACATCGTGAAGGCGATGTGATTTCAGGCCGTGTGGTGGCAGTGCAAGGCGACACCGCTTCCGTGGAGCTTGGCGAAGGCGTCAGCGCTACCTGCAAGGCTACGACCGGCAGCAAAGTCAGCGCGACAGAAGGCGCCAGCGCCGGCAAAGCCGATCTGGCTGCTCTCACCTCGATGCTGCAGTCGCGTTGGAAGGGCGGATCTGGACCGGCATCCTCAGCGCCAGCTTCATTGCAGCCCGGACAGGTGCGCAGCTTCCGCATTACCAGGCTGGACGCGGATGCCTCAGCCATCACCGTTGAGGCAGTCTAGAGCATTTCCCCTATTGGTATAGACCGAAGAGAGAATCTCAACGCAGCTTTTTCGTTAAGAAAAGCTGCGCTTGGTTAAATTCAGAAAGTTCAAAGTAATAGGGGAAATGCTCTAGAACTGGTCTCATAAACCCTCCGCGCCTGGTGAGGCCTCGCATGAGACCCGCCATCGAAGCGGGGCTCATGCTTTTCGTCGAAGCCGCTACGCTATTTATGAGACCAGTTCTAGAATCACGATTTCCAACGCCTACCTCATCGCTGCCTGTCCGGTAGCCAAAGCGCAGGCGGTGGCGTAGCCTGAATCTTGTTTGCAAGCGCCACCGGTTGGTTCGGAGGGTTGCGTTTTGGGAGACCGCGAATTGTGTTGAATCCAATCTTTGACCTGACGGGCCGCTGTGCCGTTGTTGTTGGTGGCTCTTCCGGCATTGGACGGGCCATCGCTCTTGGGCTTGCCGAAGCGGGCGCAGACGTCGTGCCGACCGCGCGCCGCGAAGCAGAAGTGCAGCAGACCGTCGACAGAATTTCCGCCATGGGCCGCAAATCCCTGGCTTGCGTTTCGGACGTGCGCGATCGTGCTTCGCTGCGGGCGCTCCATGACTGCGTCATCGCTGAGTTCGGCAAGGTCGATATCCTCGTCAACGCCGCCGGCGTTACCAGGCTGACGCCTACGCTCGATGTTTCGGAAGAAGATTGGGAGCGCATCCTCGACACGAACCTCAATGGTACGCTCCGTGCCTGCCAGATTTTCGGCCAGTCCATGCTGGAACGCGGTTACGGTCGCATCATCAACATCGCGTCGCTGGCTTCCTATGTAGCGTTTTACGGCGTGGCGGCTTATGGAGCCAGCAAATCCGCGGTCGCCTCGCTCACGCGGTCACTGGCCGTCGAGTGGGCCGCAAAAGGCGTCTGCGTCAATGCAATCGCGCCTGGGATTTTTCCCACGGAACTCAACGCGAAAATTCTCAACGGTACGGGGCGCGGCAGGGAACTGCTCATGCGAACACCGATCGGGCGCTTTGGCCGCGTGGAAGAGCTCATCGGTGCAGCCGTGTTCCTAGCCTCCGATGCCGCGTCCTATGTCCATGGCCAGTTGCTGGCTGTCGATGGCGGGTTTCTGGCCAGCGGAGTCAATCAATAAGTCAAGGGGTGGAAGCCTATTCGTTTTGCCGATGAGGAACTCCGATGAAGATACAGAATGCCTACGTCCACATCTGCTCGCCCGGCCGTAACTTCGTCACGCTCAAGATCGAAACTGACGAGGGTATTTACGGCCTTGGCGATGCGACGCTCAATGGCCGGGAACTGGCTGTTGCCAGCTACCTGAAGGACCACCTGATTCCTTGCCTCATTGGCCGCGACCCATTTTCGACCGAAGACATCTGGCAGTATCTCTATCGCGGAGCCTACTGGCGCCGCGGTCCTGTCACCATGTCCGCGATTGCTGCGGTTGATATGGCCCTATGGGACATCAAGGGCAAAGCGCTCAACACGCCGGTCTATAACCTGCTCGGCGGCCGCAGCCGCGAGGGCGTCATGGTCTACGCGCACGCCCACGGAGAAAGCATTGACGAAGCGGTCGACGACGTAGGCCGTCACATCGACATGGGCTACCTCGCCATACGCGCACAGAGCGGCATCCCCGGACTTGACTCCACCTATGGAGTACCGAAGGGCCACCAGCGCTACGAGCCCGCGGAGCGCGGCTTGCCTTCAGAAAGCCGCTGGTCCACCGAGAAATATCTTCGCCACGTGCCGACGCTGTTTGCAAAGATACGCGACCAGTTCGGCGACGACGTGCACCTTTTGCACGACTGCCACCACCGCCTTACGCCCATCGAGGCCGGCCGCCTCGGCAAAGAACTGGAACCCTATCATCTCTTCTGGATCGAAGATCCCACGCCCGCCGAACTGCAGGAGGGCTTTCGCGTCATCCGCGAACACACCACCACGCCCATCGCCACCGGCGAGGTGCTCAACAGCTTGTGGGATGTAAAAGCGCTCATTGAGAACCAGTGGATCGACTATGTCCGCACCACGCTCGTGCATGCCGGCGGATTCACGCACCTCAAGAAGATCGCGGACTTTGCCTCCATCTACCACGTGCGAACCGGCTGTCACGGCGCCACCGATCTCTCGCCCGTGACCATGGCCGGTGCGCTGCACTTCGGCTTGGCCATCCATAACTTCGGCATCCAGGAACACATGCCGCACAACGAGGAGACAGACGCCGTCTTCCCGCATCACTACAAGTTTGAAGCCGGCTATATGTACCCGGGCGATGCTCCCGGCCTCGGCGTCGATCTGGATGAAAAACTTGCCGCGAAATACCCGTATCAACGTGCGTATCTGCCTGTGAACCGGAAGCTCGACGGCACGCTGTTCGATTGGTAACGGTATTGGATACGAGTTACGAAACCGGAACGCGCGCCTGCGCAATCACCTGCAGATAACGGCGTGCCGTTTCGGTGATCGTGTGTGCCTCACCCTTGGCAATCGCCATGGGATTCACCAGGTCTGTGCCTACTCCCAGCGCCGAGGCTCCTGCGTGCAGAAAATCGGCGGCTGTTGTCAGCGTCACGCCGCCGGTCGGAATCAGCCGAATCTCAGGGAACGGCGCCTTCAGGGCTTTCAGGTAAGTCGCACCGCCCATCGCAGAGCAGGGAAACACCTTCACATAGGCCGCGCCGGCCCGCCAGGCAGTGATGACCTCAGTCGGTGTCAGCGCACCCGGAATCGAGACTTTGCCGGCCTTCAGGGTCGCGGCCATCACATCCAGATGCAGACTCGGGCTCACGACGAATTCTGCGCCCGCCGCAATCGTCGCTTCGCATTCGGCCACTGTCGTTACGGTGCCCGAGCCCAGCAGCATCCGGCTGCCATAGGTCTTCTTCAGGTCTTTGAGAATCTCAATTGCGCCGGGCACGGTCATCGTCACTTCCACGACCTCCACGCCGCCCGCCACCATTGCATCCACCAGTGCATGCGCCTCCTGTCCGGAGCGCGCGCGCAGCACCGGAATCAGCCCGATTCTTTCCAACCTCGTCATCGTTTCATTCGTCATCTGGTCTCTCATCGTTAGCGTTCGATCCTCGCGGAACTGCCCTGCATCACGCGCTCCACCTCTTTTAGCGTCGCCATGCTCGTGTCTCCGGGAGTCGTCATCGCCAGCGCGCCGTGCGCGACCCCACAGCGTACCGCCCACTCCACCGGCTTCCCTGTGATCATTCCGTAGATCAGTCCGGATGCGAACGAGTCGCCTCCGCCGACGCGGTCCAATATATCGATATCGCGTTGTGCAACGTGCACAATTTCATCGCCGGAGAGCGCAATCGCTCCCCATGCGTTCCGGCTTGCGGAATGCGCCGTGCGCAGCGTGGTCGCAATCAGCTTCAGGTTGGGATACTTGCCGGCTACCTCGCGCAGCATCTTCTCGTAACTGGCAATTGGCAACTCGGCAAAGTCCTCGGTAACGCCTTCCAGCTGAATGCCCAGCATGGCCGAAAAATCTTCTTCGTTCCCCAGCAGTAAATCCACCTTCCGCACTAACTCGCGATTCACCTCCTGTGCCCTGGCTTTGCCGCCAATGCTCTTCCACAGCGAAGCACGATAATTCAGGTCGTATGAAATCGGAGTGCCATATTTGCGCGCTGCGTCCATGGCCTCCGCCGCAACCTCAACGGTAGACTCCGAAAGCGCTGCAAAAATTCCGCCCGTGTGAAACCAGCGCGCACCCTTCGCCGGACCGAAAATATTCTCCCAGTCAAAGTCTCCCCGCCTGGTCTGAGAGATCGCCGTGTTGCCCCGGTCCGAACAGCCTGCTGCGGCCCGCACCCCAAAGCCCCGCTCAGTAAAGTTCAATCCATTGCGGATGGAGCGCCCCACGCCATCGTACGGTACCCAGCGAATCAACGACGTATCTACGCCGCCCTGCAAAATCAGGTCCTCGGCCAGCCTTCCAATTGGATTCTCGGCAAATGCGGTTGCCACTGCTGTCCGCATTCCAAAGCAGCGCCGCAACCCGCGCGCCACGTTGTACTCACCGCCGCCTTCCCAGACAGCAAACGATCGCGTGGTGTGAATCCGGCCCTCGCCGGGATCAAGGCGTAGCATCACTTCTCCCAGTGCGACGCAATCCCAGGCCGGGCTGGCTGTATCAAGCGGTGGCATTGGCATTCTTCTCATTCCTCGGTTTCATCGGTCCAACCCCAACATAGCATTGCGCGTTGCGCGCAGCCTAACGACCGCACCGGCGCAAAGCCTCCGATCCCATGCGGCGACAAGGGGTGCTGTTGACTGCCGATTTGCTGGAGGCGAAAAAACAGGCGGCTGGGAAATTTGAGGTTGTATGCTTTCCAGCCGCCCGGGGAGGTTAAGGAGTAACAGTAAATTCGGTCACTGCCATCAACGCCATGTGCCCAAAGCGGGCAATTCATCTCTTTGAATCCCGCCAGCACCGCCCAGGAGCGGTGAGAACTTCAACGGAATTGATATCGATATCAATTCGGAAACCATTTTTTATGAGATCGATGGCATACATGTCAACAGGTTCTGTGCTGAAATCCCGTCGAATTCGTCTATTTTTTGGGAACCATTCATTTGGTAGCCCGAATAGCGACTCGCTGATATGATTACGTTCACATATGTTTGGTCCAGTGAAGTGAATGGTTCTCAATTCGCTGGCGTGGGATTTCGGATCTGCCGTACGTAAAGACTCTGGTCTAGCCGGAGAGAGGTTAATGGAAAAGTTCGCAATCGGGGTGGACCTAGGTGGCTCAAACCTGCGCATTGGCGCATATACCTCAAGCGGTGAGGCTCTCGCTTCAGTGGCCTTCCCCACGGATGCGGGCTCCGGCTATGGGCCTGTCATCGACAAAATGTGTGAAGCCATTCGTGCCCTGCATGCGGAAACCTCTGGTTATGGCAAATTTGCAGGAATAGGAGTCGGCAGCCCCGGTCCGCTTTCGCTGCCGGATGGAGTGTTGCACAATCCCCCCAATCTGCCCGGATGGGACGGCGTTCAGCTTCGCCGCGAGATGTCCAATCGTCTCGCCTGGCCGGTGTGGGTTGATTCCGACGCCAATGTCGCTGCCCTGGCCGAGTGTCGCCTCGGTGCGGCCGCCGAATACGACATCGACTCCCTCTGCATGATCACTCTCGGCACCGGCGTCGGTGGCGGCATTGTTCTGGAGGGCCGCCTCTGGCACGGGATGAACGGTGGAGCTGGGGAAGTTGGTCATGGGCCGCTGATTCTGGACGGGCCGAAATGCAATTGTGGCGCACGAGGATGTCTCGAACTTTATGCCTCGGCCACGGCGATCGTCCGCCGGGCCCACGAACTCAAGCTGGATGGCGTTCCGCATGATGCCAACGACGCCTGCGCTAACGCTTTCACGGCTGCGGACGTTGCCCAGCTGGCCGCGCAGGGAAATCCAGTCGCCCGCCAGATTTATGACGAGGCCGGATTCGCACTGGGGCTGGGAATCGCTAACCTCATCAACACGCTGAATCTGCCCCTGTTCACCATCGGAGGCGGCGTTTCTGCGGCGTGGGATCTGTTTTCACCACGCATGTTCGCCACGATCGAGGAATTCAGCTACGTCTACGGCATGTCCAGACCGGCGCAGGTGGATATCTTCGAAGCCGGCAAAACCCATATCTGCAGAGCTCGTTTGGGGCCTGACGCCGGCCTTTTAGGAGCAGCTATGCTGCCCTGGCAGACGGCGCGCCACCATGCCCTCTCGTCTGCCGGCTGACTGGTATCTCGTATGCGATGATTGCAAGCGCCTGGCGATCGGTTTAAAGTCAGCATAGATACATAAATAAATAGGGAATGCCAAAAGACCCCACTCGGAAAAAGGTCACTATCAGCGATGTCGCCCGCGAAGCGGGAGTCGCGCAGATGACTGTTTCCCGTGTCGTCAACGGCGGCAATTACGTCAGCGCCAGCGTGCAGAAGCGCGTCCGTGAAGCCATAGAGAAACTCGGCTACCAGCCCAACGAAGCGGCCCGGATCCTCAAAGGACAAAAAGCAAGAATCATCGGTCTCATTGTGCCTACCCTGGCCGACACTTTCTTTTCCACCTGCGCCAATGCCGTGCAGGAAGTCGCCACCCGTTACGGCTACATGACGCTCATTCAAACCTCGTCCAGCCGAACCGAGGTCGAAACCACCGAAATCGACATGATGGTGTCCCGTAATGTTGCCGGCCTCATCCTGATTCCCATGGAACAAAAGGCGTCGGGACGATTGGCCGAAGTGCAGGCGTCCGGTGTTCCCATCGTGACACTGGATCGCGTGGTTAAGGGGCTCAATGCGAATGAGGTGCTGGTGGAGAATGCGCTGGGCGCCGAAGAAGCCGTGCGTCACCTCATCTGGCACGGTCACAAGCAGATTGCATGCCTTGGATATGACACCGAATTGCTCTCTATCCATGAGCGGATTCAGGGTTATACGAATGCGATGCGAGAGGCGGGCTTGCAGCCGCAGATCTGGAAGGTGGATTCCTCCAAGTCCATCCCGGCGATCCTTCAGCGAAAGCTGGAAGGCGCACAGGGCCCCACCGCGTTGTTCACCCTCAACAACGTCACCACCATCCAGACGCTCCATGCCCTGCAAACCATGGGCATAAAGTTGCCGAAGGATCTCGCGCTGGCAGGTTTCGATGATCTGGAGCTGGCCTCGCTGCTGACGGTTCCCATCACCGTCGTTCGTCAGTCTGCTCATGAGCTGGGCCGCACAGGCGCAAAACTGCTGTTCGATATGATCCGCAGCGGAGTTTCCCCCAAGGAAATGCCAAAGACGCGCCTCATTCTTCCCACCGAGTTGGTGATTCGCAACTCCTGTGGTTGCAAGGGCACGGTCGAGGATCCGCTGGCAAAGTCGCACTGATTCCTGGCAGCAATCGCTTCTCGTCTCCGCGCCCGCGACTGCGTCGTTCTCCAACGCAACAGCGCGAACCCCGGGGTCCGCGCTGTTCTTGCCTGGATGGAACATCAACGAGGATTAACTGCGAAGTGCGTTCTCAATCTCTGCAATGCTGAGCCCCAATGCAGCCCTCGCCACCGCATCCAGCCGTCCCTTGTCTCCCTGCAGGTGCAGCGTGCGATGGGTGTGCTCCATCGACTCGCCCGGTTTGAGCGCGGCCGCCGGAGAAGAGGACTCCAGTTCATAAAATGCGCCCAACTGCGCTGCTCCCGGAGTCGGCGGGCCATCGTTGTAGCAGTTTGCGACATCACCCGCGTAAGGATGCTCCTGAACCTTCCACTCGGCATTCACATATTCGGCGCCAGGCGCGCCCAGTGAATGCTCCACAATGGTCAGTACCTGGTGCAGTGCATCGTAGCTGCCCAGTATGCCGGTCGCCCGCTTTGGATTGACGCCGATCTTGCTGCGATAGTGGCTGTCCCCCTTGAAGCATCCCACCTTATCGAAGATCCGCAGCCTGTCCGGCGGAATTTCGGCGAAGTAGTCGGTGTTGATCGGCACGCCGAGTTCCGCCTCAGACCCGGGGCGAAATGGGACGACAATCGTCGTCGTCGGAGAAGCGTCGAACTGACCGATGTTCCACACAGAAAGCAGCCCGCCTTCCCGCGTCCACGCCGTGTCGCCGCGATTGGTGAGCACATTGTGCGATTCAAACGCGACGGCCGACAGGCCATGCACCATTTCCGCGGAGATGGCCGCGGCAGCCCGTTCGGGTGCAACCATGCGGATCGTGCGATCCAGTCCCACCTCAAACTTTGTGCCGGAATAATTCTGCTGACGGAAATGCTTCCGCATCTTCACCGACGAAGCACTCTGCTCCACAACGTCGAAGGGCTCGACATCCAGCGGTCCGGGCACGTACCAGTTCTCCAGATCGAATGTCGTACCCGGAGCGAAAAAGACCGAATACTGTCCACCCTCCGGTCCAAGCCAGATACGATCCTCGCCGCCATAAGGATTAAAGTGATCCAGCCGCTTCCTCGAAGTGATCAGGTCCAGATTGACCCAGCCGAAACCGCGACCTGACCGGCCCGAAGCCGTGCTCGTCAGCACGCGTGCCTGCATCGTAGGAGAAACGGCAACCTCAGCGCCTCCTCCATTGCTCAAGATCAGCAGCGGACTGAGTGCATTCACAATGTCAACGGTTTCACCAAAACTCAATTCCTTCTTCGAGCTCACTTCCGAGGCCATGGACCTTCCTTCCCGTGGGGACGTTATCAGCCTACTCAGGGTAATTGAAACCGGGCTGGAAAGTCTTCCAATCGTGAAAATGCCACGCGCAAATGGGAATTGCGAGTGGCATTTCTCTCTCGATCACGCGCCAGTTATGCGGATTTTGCCTTCTTTACTGCCTCGGTCAACGCCGGCACAATTTCGAACAGGTCGCCCACAATTCCGTAGTCGGCCACCTCGAAGATGGGTGCATTTTCGTCCTTGTTAATGGCGACGATCGACTTCGACCCCTTCATGCCCACCAGGTGCTGAATCGCCCCGGAAATTCCCACCGCCAGGTATAGCTTTGGCGCCACGGTCTGCCCGGAACTGCCGACCTGCCGCTCCATCGGTAGCCAGCCGTTGTCGCAGATGGGCCGCGAGGCCGCCAGCTCGGCGCCCAGTGCGTCGGCCAGCTCCTGCACAATCGGAATGTTGTCCTGCTCCTTGATGCCGCGGCCCACAGACACGATCACCGCTGCCGAGCCAAGGTCCACCGTCTGCGCCGAGTCCCGGAATGGTTCGCCCGGCTGCGTGCGAATCTTCGACGCATCCAGTGTCACCGCGAAAGGCTCGACCGCCGCTGCCGTCGCCGGTGACTCATCTGCCCGAAACGCCCCGGCCTGCACTGAGATAAAGCCCGGCCCATCGCCTGTCCTGCGATAATCCGCGTTCAGCTTGCCCTGCATCAGCTGCCGCACAAACACCGGCGATCCACCTTCTCCGCGCATGGCAATCACATCCGCGATCAGCGCCTGCTGGAAGCGCGTGGCCAGCCGCGGCGCAAAGTCGCGCGTGCGATAGCTGTGCGGAAACACCACCCAGGCGGGTTGATGCTTGCGAACCAGCTCCTCCAGCGCCAGCGTGTAGCCCTCCGGCGTGTACTTGGCCAGCAGCGCGTGCTCCATGGTGTGCAGCTTTGTGCCGCCGTGGCTGGCTGCCTCCTCTGTGAGCGCTCCCAGCCCGTTGCCCAGTGCCGCCGTGTACAC
>JAJYVU010000146.1 GCA_021791875.1 Acidobacteriota bacterium
CTCTTGGATATGAGCCTGTTCGGCTTGTTGAGGTGTAATCGGATTGGCATTGGGCTGGCCGGAGCCGGATTTCAACTCCTGTTCGACGGTGGCCAGCTGGGATTGGGCGAGCTCCGATTGAATCTGTGCAACGCGTTGCTGTGCACGGAGTTCGGTGAGGCTTTGCCGCAGCTTCAAAATGCTGTCATCCACTTTGTCGAGAGCCTGTTGCACCTGAGCTTGCGCGTGCACGGCGTCGGCGGCGGATTGCTCGGCTTTGGCGCGCCCACTGGCATCAAAGATCGGGACGTTGATATTGATGGCGATGCCGAAGTTGTTCTGCTGAAAGTGTTGATAATACTCGGCGTAGTTGTTGAACTGGGCGAAACGGCTGTATTGCATACCAAAGCCGAAGGTCGGCCGGCGAATCTGCCGTTTGTCGCCCATGGACAGAAAGAGCTTGGATTGCGCGTTGGCTTTCGCTGCGGCTACAAGGGGGTTATTGCCGGCGATGCGAAGGTCTTCGGCAGTCGCTGACTTGAGATCAGGCATGGGCGGAATGCTGGAAGCCGTGGGCTGAAAATCGCCGGGTTTGAGGCCAGTGAGATGAGCTAATTGGGAGCGCATCAGCGCGGCATCCTGTTGAATATGAACCCGTCTGAGTACAATCTGCGCAGACGTAAGTTCTGCCTGGAGCATGGTGCTGCGCGGGTCGATTCCTGCCTGCACACGCTGCCGCTCGATTCCAGTAAGAGCATCTGCGTAAGACTTTTGCTGATCGAGCGCCACGATTTCCTTGAGATCGGTGTTGAGTTCGATGTAGTCCTCGGCGGTTTCTGCCAGAACTTTTTCGCGGGTATCCCGAAGCGACATTTCCGCGCTGTGGACGGCTTTGCGGGCCGACCGGATGTAGTCCCTCTGCGAGAACGAAAACACCAGAGAATGGGCCTGGACGTCGTAGATAGACGGCTCACCAAGAGGAAAGCCGTAGGAGTAACCGATAGAAGAGCCGAAAGAGAGGTTGGGAACATAAGCGTCCCTGGCCTCGCCGAGAGCCCCCTGCGCGTGACGCACGTCCGCGATGCTCATGCGCACGGCCGGACTGTTGCGAAGCGCCAGTTCGGACGCCTCGGATAGAGAAATCTGCGCGTGGGCGCAGGGTGCAGTCATGCAGAGCGCCGGCAAGGCAGCCACGCCAACCATATGAAACTTCTTGAACTTTCTGCCTTTCACCGTTTGCATCAAGCCTTGATTCTACCGTTGAAGTTGGAGCGTTTGCTGCTGAATGTGATGCCGCCGTTTACGAGTGTGGGGTATAGGCCGGGGCAAGCGCGCGCGCGAGGGCCATTTCCTGCTGTGCCTGGGCAGCTTTGCCTTCGTTCTGCAGCAGTTGAGCCAGCTTTGCGCGCACGACAAATGCGGGAGCGTCTTCTGACTGTGACGGTGAGGCAAGGTATTCACTTAGCCACTGTTCGGCCTCCGGCAGATCTCTGTTTGCCCTCATCAGAACCTCCGCTCCGTAAACCAGAGGAGCACCATGTTCCTTGTCGCAGGCGGCTCCTGTTTCTGCTGCTCTGATCATGTCGTCGAATCGGCCACGGCGGCGGTAGAAACTGGCTAGTTCCATCCAGGCTTGCGCAGGTTGCGGCGAAGCCTCTACGGCTTTCTTCCATTCCTGCTCGGCCAGGGAATAGTTCCTGCGATTCTCCGCAATTTTCGCGAGCAGGGCATGCGCGTTTGCGGGAGCGATGGACTTGAGCATCACTGCGAGGCCCTCTGCGCGCGGCAGCCCTCCGCCGAGGAAGCCGGGAGCTTCTACATAAAAGTCGCCCAATGCGGCGTATGCAGCCACGTTGTGCGGATTCAACTGAACGGCTTTGGCAAATTGGTCGCGAAGTTTGATTGCCAGAGTGAGAGCCGCGAGCCGGTTAGCTGTGCTCGCGCGGCCGCCATAGGCGCGTCCCAGCCACAGATGAGCATTGCTATTTTCCGGATTGAGCTTGACGGCCTGCTGGCAGGATGAAATGGCCTGATTCCAGTGTTTTTCCTGAATCTGGACACGGCAGCGAAGTTCGAAAGCCTGGGCATCGCCGGGATTCTCGGCAAGTGCCGTGGAGAGTCTTTCCAAAGCATCCTGTGCATGTCCGGTAACGATGTCCTGCAGGATGGGATGCGCAAGGTTCGCGGGCAGGGCGAGAGCGGTTGCAGAAGCGGACAGGGCCAGGCAAACGGCCAGGAAAGAATTCCTGATGGGGGAGAAATGCTTCACTGTTACCGCTCCATTTTGATCGGCATCCCGTCGCCCAGCGGCTGACCGTTTGTCGCGCCCAGGGCGACGACCTGTCCAGGCTTGAGTCCGCTCAGAATCTGCACGTCGGTGAGATTCAGGTCGCCCACGGTGACGGGAGTCCTGCGCAGCACGTTATCGACGACGCGGTAGACGTAAGACTTGCCCTGCTCAATATGGAGGGCTTCGCGAGGAACGATAAGTGTACCCCTGAGATTCGCGACTGTGACTGTGAGGGTTACGTTCGTGTCCGGAATGAGGATGTCGGTTTGGTCGTCTATAGTGATCAGAGCCTCACCGACATATCGCGTTTTGTAGTTGATGATGGTGGACGGCATGCGGGCGATATGGCCCTTCCATGACATATCCGGTTTCGCATCCCAGTGGATAATTACTGGCTGATTTAATGCCAGCTTGCCGATTTCCGGTTCGTCAAAATACGCAAGTACCTGCAGGTGATCGAGGTTAGCCAGATCAAGCAGCAGCGACCCGCCCTGAACGTATTCCGTTTTGGAGACGGGGATGTTATAGACCGTGCCGGCGAAGGGCGCGCGTACGTTGCTTTGGGCAATGATCGAGCGAGCCGCCGCGTAGGCTTGTTGAGCCTGTTCCAGTGCGGCTTTGGCATGAGCGATATCCAGAGGATTGGTCTGAGCCTGCCTGCGTTGCTCGAGGACTTGCAGCGCGGCCTGATCCGCTTCCACGCGCTGCTGCGCCGCGCCGACTTCACTGGGTGAAGCAGCCCCGGTCGTTTCCAGTTTCTTGAGCGCGGCGAGGTCGCTTTGCGCCTGGCGAAGATCGATCCGGGTGCTGTTGATCTGTCCGGCCAATGCGAGCCGGCTTTCAGCCGGGCCACCTGCAACGGTCATGTCGTAGTTGGCCTGCGCTCCCTTCAGACCAGCGTAGGCGCTGGCGAGGTTGGCTTCGGCCTGACTGTCGTCCATGGTGAGCAGCAACTGGCCAGGTTTTACCTTCTGTCCCTGGTGAACGTAAATATTTTTGATAACGCCGGGAAAAGGAGCGTGAGCTTCAAAATTGACCTTCGGTTCGACTTTCCCGTTGGTGGAGACAGTGCTGACAAGATCGCCGATGCGAGCGGTGGCAACACGCACCGGGAGTTTGCTGCGCAAAAGAGTGCGCGCCACAATGAAAATCAGAATCAGAGCGACGACAAAGCCGGTGATTAAGGCCGCCGTGCGGAATCTTTGGGATATGTTGGTGGCCATGCGAGTCGTCATTGGTCAGTATATATGACTCAATTGAGATGCTTTAGGCGTCAAAAAAGTGTGCAACACCGGTTAACCCTCTGAGTCGCAGCCATTCGCAGTTGCCCTACAATGCGTTTATGCCGACCGGTTATACCGATGACCACGCCAAGGCGGGTCTCAATTTTTCCTTTCCTGCTATCGACACCTGGCAGAATCAGTTTCCTGCTTATGAGATTCTGATCGACGATCCGGAGTTCACCTCAGTGTGCCCAAAAACAGGGTTGCCTGACTTTGGAACCATCACGCTCCGCTACATGCCGCGCGAACGCTGCCTCGAACTCAAATCGTGGAAAGAGTACCTGTTTAGTTATCGGAATCTGGGGATCTTCCAGGAAAATATCGTGAACCAGGTGCTGATCGACGTAGTGAAGGCCTGCGATCCCGTGTGGGCCGTCGTACGTGGTGAGTTTCGTCCGCGCGGCGGAATTTCCACGACTGTTGAGGCGCGCTGGCCGCGGCCCAATGAGTAGATGTACATCTGCGATCGACAAGTTTGATAGTTGGTTATTGTCCAGAAACGGCCTAAAGGCGTGGATGGGGCCTTGCTGCGGAGAACTCGTGGAAGAACGGTCTTTTAGGGCGGGTATGGGGATGGAAGCAGAAGCGAGCCGCCAGGAATGAATCACTTCTGGACGGCGATCACGATCGTCAACTGGGCGATTGCAATCGGATGGATGTGGCGGGCGGCAGTCGCTTTGCGCTGTCTGCCGCGCATTCCGAACCTGGCGCTGGACCGCTATGCTGCTCCGGAGCAGGAATCGGATGGGTTGCCACGGTTGACGGTTATCGTGCCCGCGCGCAACGAGGCGGCAGCGATCGAGTCGACCCTGGATTCGTTGCTGGCGCAGACCCTGTCTTTGCGTGTTATTGCCGTCGACGACCGTTCGACGGATGGAACCGGGGCGATCATGGATCGCGTGGCTGCTCGTCCACTGCCCGCCGGGAAGCAATTGACGGTGATTCATGTGATGGAACTGCCGAGTGGATGGCTGGGCAAAAATCACGCACTGGCACTGGCCGCCAGGCAAGCGACCACTCCCTGGATGCTGTTCACAGATGGGGATGTGCAGTTTGCGCCTGAGACCCTTGCGCGCGCAGTGCATCAAGCGGAAAGCGTGGACGCTGCGCATTTTGTGATGCTGCCGACGCCGATTCTGCACTCGAACGGCGAACGGGTGATGATGTCGTTTCTGCAGGTGGTGGTGGCGACAGCGGCGAATTTGTGGCGGATTTCTGATCCAAAGGCCAAGCGTGAATCCATCGGGGTGGGAGCCTTCAACCTGATAAGGCGCGAGGTATACAACGCGATCGGCGGCTTTGAGGCGCTGCGCATGGAAGTGCTGGAAGATGTGCGGCTGGGCTATACCGTGAAGCAAAAGGGATACAGGCAGGAGGTTGCTTTTGGCCCGGGATTGGCGCGTGTGCACTGGGCGCCCGGAGCCAGAGGCATTGTGGGCAACCTGACCAAGAATGCATTT
>JAJYVU010000045.1 GCA_021791875.1 Acidobacteriota bacterium
GCTTGGCGGCTCACGTCTCGGAGTCTCTGGGTGGACTCCCGAATATGTCAAACTCCTACTGCCTCCCCGGCAGAGCCGGGGGAACTCCCCTTGCATTAGCCTGCATGGAAGTCGACTACGGCTGTCCGGAGTGAGACTGAGCCTCCAGATGTGCGAGTTCCACTCGAAAGGCGTCAAGGTGACGGGCCTCGTCGGCCGCAATTTCGCGAAACCTGAGAGCGGCTTCATGGTCACCGACCCTGTCCGCCGCAGCGGCGAAATCGGGATACATGGTTTGGCTTTCGTAGGATTCTCCAGCAATCGCGTCCTTGAGATTTTCGATATCGGAACCGACGATGCCAGCCAATTTTGCTTCTTCGGCGAAATGTTCGTACTTCTCGGTATTTGCGGTCGTTTCGAACAGCTTCGCCAGTTCAGGATTTCCCTCCTCCCTGGCATGCTCCGCGAACACCGTATATTTTGCATGCGCGAAGGCCTCTCCGTGCATGGCAGTCGATAAATTCTCGAGCGTCGTTGCATGCAGGTGGTGAGAGCCGCCGGCAGAAATCTGTCCAAGCGCGAACGACGTAACCGCGAGACATGCCAGCGCAAGTATCTTTTTCCAGGACATAACTCCCCCTTGAGACGGAAGAACTTCGCTGTCTCCTGAAAGTAAGGATGGGAGATTTTACACGGCTCAACTGTGACTGAAATCACGCAGATTGGTGTTCGTCAGGGCCTGTGACCGGCATCACTGTAAGTGGTTCCTGAATCCGCACAGACTCCGTGGTAGTGGAAGAAAGTTCGACTCGCTGTGGAGAGAAGTATGAGATTCCGTCGGATACTCAGCGTTTCCGCCATCTTATTCGCTCTGATACTGATGATGGCGGGGTTACCCCGTGCTTCTGCGCAGGCCGCAGATTCGGCTCACGTGAATCGGTTGCTGACCGATGCCGAGCATTATGCCAATCAAGCCTCGAATGATTCGGAGGAGTTGGAAACTTACACCAGAACAAAGGCAGGCTGGGAGACACATGCTCATCAACTGGAACGGATTAGAGAGCATGTCAACAACCTGGGGAAGGTAGTACAGCGGCTCAACGAGGCTCGCAGCGAGGGATCGCCCTGGCAGCAGACAACGATTGACCGGATCAATCCGCTGATGCATGAGATGGCGATGCAATTGACGGCAACCATCCAACACCTCACGGAGCACCAGGGAGAAGTGCAGATGAAGCCGTACCAGGATTACGTGCGCGCGACCTATGAAGTGAACAGGCGCGCCGCCAGGATCATCTCTGACTATGTGGAATACGGCAAGGCAAAATCGAAGGCCGAGGTTCTGGGGCAGCAGATGAAAGCACCATCCTCAGGCGAGTCAGAATAGCGCATTTGCAGGGCGCCACCCTCGGAGAATCGAAGCAGGCATTCCTGAGGGTGGCGTTATCCCTTCTGTTTCAATTGTGGCGGCTCAACGCATAAGTATTCCAGTGCGAGGAGGCCAGCATGGTACGATTTCGTTCCCTTCTCCTGACAGTGATACTTGCGGCGCTCCCAGCATGGGGAGCGCCGTCTTCCCCACAACATGGATCCGCGCAGCAGCCGAACACACAGGTTAGTCCTCTCCAGCCAGTGGAAGCCGCACAGGTGCAGCCGTATCCGTCGACCACAGACCTTGTGAACGTGGACGTGATGGTTACAGACGATCAGGGCCGCATCATCGGCGGCCTGAAACCAGGCAATTTCCGCATTCTTGACGACAAGCAACCCCGCGAAATCCGGTACTTTGCACCGCCGAAGACTCCGATGACGGTTGTGATTCTGATGGAGTACAGCTCGATGTCGTACCAGTACTACGCAGCAAAATCGGCGTACTGGGGATCGCGCTTTCTCGACGAACTGGAACCGGAAGACTGGGTCGCGCTGGTGACCTATGACCTGCAATCGAAGGTGCAGGTGGACTTTACCCATAACAATTATGCGGTGCGGGAAGCGATTGCCGGACTGGGCTTTCCTACGTTCCGCGAAACAAACCTGTTCGACTCGTTGGTGGACGTGGTGGAGCGACTAGAAACGGTACGAGGGCGGAAGGCGGTTCTGGTGGTGGGAACAGGAGTGAACACCTTCAGCGCCTCGACCTTTGACGAAGTGAGGCGGCAGCTGCGCAAGTCGGACGCAATCGTCTTTTGCGTCGGCACAGCGGAACAGGAATATGTGCGCTTCAGAGGATCCACTGCCGGCTACGCGATGACAAAGAATCAACTGAGTGCTTTTGCAAAACAGACGGGTGGCATCGCCTATTTCCCACGATTTGAGGGCGCGTTGCCGGAGGTCTTCTCGTCGATTGCCGCTTTACTGCGGAACGCATACACGCTGGCATTTGCGGTTCCGGAGGATGCCCGGGATGGACGCTACCATCGCCTGAAGGTGGAGATTGTAGGTCCGGACGGGAAGCCGCTGCGGGTTCAGGACAAGCAAGGCAAGTGGCACAAGCTCGAAGTGATGGCGAGAGAAGGCTATATCGCGCCAAAGGCTGCAAGCGGTTCCTCTGAAGGCAAAGCCGGCAGCAGATAAAGCAAGGAGAGGTCACGATGATTCGCGAAACGGTTCAAGGGATTTTGCATCGGCTCATCGCAGTGGGCCTGTGCGTCGCGCTGACAGCGCTGCCAATCGTCGACGAGCAGGTCTGGGCACAGGAAACTCAGAATAAGACGCAAACTACCACCGCGGTTGCGCAGCGACCTGCGGAGTCGCCGGCAACGCTGCGCTCCTACCTTGATAAGCCCTACGAAGAACTGTTTCGCGTAGCTCCCACGGTGCACTTTACGCAACAGGAGTACGAGCAGCAGCGGGAGCTTCTGAAGCAGGGTGAGAGCGCATGTCGCAAGCGCTTCAGCAACGATGCCTCCACGTTTGGCAAAGCCGTCGAGGCGGCACGGAAGCAATTGAAACAGGGTGGCGCGTCCATTTCAGACAGACAACGGCATGCCCTGCACTGCACGATTCAAAATCAGGAAATGCTCCGCAGTGAAGCGAAGATGCTGACCGACCACGCGATTCCGACTGCGTACGACAATCTGTTTGCGAAGCTGGATCTGCTGCAGAACTGGCCAACGCAATACCTGGACATCAAGGCGGAGATCACAACCGGCGCTTATCATAATCGGCGCTGGGGCGATGTGAAGGATATCGGTTTTCGGGATATTGCCCCCGGACAGGAAAAGGACGTCAAGCGCGGACAGGATGCGGTACGGGAACTTCGTCGCATGGGCCTGCTGCCACCGGACCTTGAGAACAAGGCCATTCAGAGTTATGTGCGCTCGGTGGGCGAGCGAGTGGCGCGCAACTCTGATCTGAAGGTTCCGTTGCACATCACGGTGCTGCAGTCCCGCGAAATCAATGCCTTTGCTCTTCCCGGCGGTTATCTCTTCGTGGAGCGGGGCCTGCTGGAGGCAGCAGACAACGAATCAGAACTGGCGGGCGTGATTGCGCATGAGATTGCGCACGACACGGCACGGCACAGCGCGAAAATGATGAAGCGTGCGACAATTGCCAGCCTCTTTTACCAGGCCGCGCAGATTGCTGCCGTCATTCTGACCGGCGGCGTGGCCGGGATTGGGCTCTACTATGCGTTGCAATACGGATTCTACGGGCTCGGGCTGGTCATCAACCTGAAGCTGCTGGGCGTGAGCCGGGATTATGAACTGGAAGCAGATCAGCTTGGCGTGCAGTATGCCTGGAAGGCCGGTTATGATCCGGCTGGCTTTTTGAACTTCTTTGACAAGATGGCGACGCGGGTAGGGTACGTGAATGGCGTGAGCTGGTTCCGGACGCACCCGCCGTTCTACCAGAGGATGGTGGACGCGGAGCGGGAAATCATGTTCCTGCCGAAGCAGGAAAAGATGACCGTGCAGACCCCGGAATTTCTGGAAATGAAGAAGGAGCTGAAACCGATTGTGGTGCAACAGGAGAAAGAAGAGAAAGGCAAACCGAGTCTTCTGATCCAACGCGAAGAAGGGTGTACGCCGCCACCGAAGATAGAGTACACGCCCGGTCAGCCGATTGAGCAACTATGCCAGGGAACGAGACCAACGGCCCATGGGGCAGGGCCAGATTCGCAATAGGCAATCGGCGCGAGGTGGTCGCGTCATCCACGGCAAGAGAAGAGAGCGTGATCAGCGCTCTCTTTCTTATTTCGCATTCTCTATTGCACGAAACCCCACGGAGGCGCAAGGAACGTGGCTCTTGCGCAACATGCAAGCGTCGCGGTCACTCGGGAGATTATGAAACATCTGGTGCATGGGGGAAGCGGAAGAAGACAAATGGCACAAGCTGCAGAATGGTTAACAGAGCGACATAGGTAAGCAGGCTGACGACATCCTGAGTGGAAAGAGATGCCCCAAAAATCAGAGCCAGGCCAAGAAGGATTTCAACGGTGCCACCAACCCTGAGGCCGCGCCGGTAATTCGGATGACGTTCGAAGTGGCGGGCGACTCGAAACTCCGCCAGCCCGAACAAAAGAGCGTGCGGGGACGCCACGAGAGCGACAGTTTGCAGGGAGCTGGTGTCGGAAATCGCAAGATAGAGGCCGCTCCCGAGCGAGATGAAACCCAGGACGAGATAGGTGACAAGTTCGCGCCGGTGGCCTCTGCCGAACTGAAAGGCCATTGTGCTTTCGACAATCCCAATCGTGACAAAGACAGCAGAAGCGATGGTGACCACGAACAACGCACCGACGGTTTCAAACCGCGCATGCGCAAGAACCGGTCGCAGATGAAAGCTGTAGGCGATGAAGCCTCCCAGCAGAAGGATGAGAATTCCGACCGCAATGCGATGCAGGTGAAGTTCGTACTTCATAGCAGATTGATGTTCCCGCTTGCGGCAAGCGAAGCGTTGTGACGGTGGTCACGCAAGAACTGCCCGGGCTTAAAAGTCCCGTAACACCTTTCCTGGCACAGAAGCACGCAGCGCGTTCAGGACGGCCAGGAGGTCGATGAATTCCTGACCGATGGCGCCTGAGATAGGCGGCAGCAGCCCAAAAGAAGCGGCGATCATACCGACGAGGCTGAGCACCATGCCGCCAACCGCACTTTCCAGCGCGACGCGCCGCATGCGATTACCGATATGCAGGAGCTCGTCCACGCGAGCGAGCGACGGCTCCAGGATGACGGCTCCGGCGGCCTCGGCGAGAATGTCACTGCTTTGTCCGAAGGCCACGCCCACGGTTGCCGCCAACATGGCGGGCGCGTCATTGACCCCATCTCCCAGGAAGAGCGTGGGCATTTTTTCAGTTTCCTCACGCACCATGCGAAGTTTGTCCTCCGGCTCCAGGCCGGCGTAAACATCCTGGATGCCGACGATTTCAGCCAGGTAGCGCACCTCGGTGTCGCGGTCACCGGAAAGAATGGTGAGGTTATGAATCTGGTGCCTGGGCAGAAGATGGCTGATAAAAGGCTTGCTCTCCACGCGGGGGCGATCACGAAAACGAATGAGCCCGGCGAGCCGTTCATCGACCAGAATGATGCACTCCATGCCGAGGGTGTCTGCCGGAAGGTTGGCCTGCATTTCCGGAGTGAGTTTGCGCCGCCCAGTTACGAGGACGGCTCTCCCTTGAATCACGCCCCGCAATCCCTGTCCGGGCTTTTCGCTGATGCTGTCGACGGGCGGAAGCTCGAGGTGCTCTTCTTCCGCAGCGCGGAGGATGGCGGAAGCGAGTGGATGCTTGGAGTATAGTTCCAGGGCGGCGCTGAAGCGCAGGATCTCTTCTCGAGAAAAGCTTTCAAATGCAACGACATCCGTCACGTTTGGCTCGCCGTGCGTCAGCGTACCGGTTTTATCAAAGAACATGCTGCGCACCTGCCCCACCTGCTCAAGCACGACGGGTTTCTTGATCACGATGCCGCGTTTGGCTGCGAGGGATATGGCTCCAATCACCGAGATGGGAATAGCCAACAACAGAGGACACGGTGTCGCAATGACCAGGACGGCCAGGAACCGGTCAGGCTGCCGGCTGACGAGCCATGCCGCCAGCGCGATGGCGACGGCGAGAGGCGTGTACCAGGCTCCAAGACGGTCGGCCAGTCGCCGGATGGCCGGGGGGCTGGCTTCGGCATCTCGCATGACTTTCATGATGCGAGCGTAACGGGAATCGATCGCGAGCTTGTCGGCAATGATGGTGAGGGCTGCATCTTCGTTGAGTGCGCCGGAAATGACCTGCGAACCTGCCGTCTTGCGAATGCGGAACGGCTCGCCAGTGAGAAAGGATTCATCCATCGTGCCTGTGCCTGAGACTACGGTTCCGTCCACAGGGCAAATTTCGTGTGGAAAGACGGCGAGGCGGTCGCCGATGTGGATGGCATCGACTGCAATGTCGGATGTACGACCGTTATCCAGACGGTGAGCGATGCTGGGGGTACGCTTGGCGAGCGCTTCAAGGACGGACGAGGCGCGGCGAGTGGCATATCGTTCCAGAGCCTGCCCGCCAGTGAGCATGAGAATGATGATGGCGGCCACCAGCAGCTCACCAACGAAAACGGCTGTCACAATGGAGAGTCCGGCCAGAAAGTCTGCACCAAACTGACGATGCCATACCTGAACGAGGAGTTCATACAACAAGGGCAGGCCGCAGATGACAATGGCGATCCAGAGTGGCAGCGAGGGAACAAGCCCAGACTGGCGCAGAACAAAACGCAAGACCAGGTGGGCCAGGATGGCCGCCAGAGTAATACCCACAGCAATGCGGTCCCATAGACCTTTCACGTTTTGCATACTCCTCGAATCTGCATGGGGCATCCGTTGCAAACAAGACAACGCATTGAAGACGACATCAACCCTTTGAAAATGGTGAAGTTATAAGCGCGGTGACAGAAACCGCCCGCATAGATGAGACTATGAAAATTTAAATCTGGCGTTATCGATGTGATACCAATCACATTGCTTCCAAGCACTCGGCTGCCAAGAGATGAGCGTGCCTGTGGCTACCGCGACCCCAAATGCGGATGGCCGGTGACGTGACTACGCTGGAGTTCGAGGAGAATCTGCATGTACTCCATGATGCTGCGCCGGGACAGAAGCCCACGGAGCTGTCCCCCGGAAACGACGGGGACCGCGCCGGCATCTTCGTCACGCATCATCTCCAGCGCATCCACGATTGGCGCATCGGGAGCCAGCGAAGGCATGGAGGCAAGCGGACGCATGACGGCTCCAACCTCTGTGAATGGCCACATACGTTCGTCGACGGGAGTAATCTCCCTGGGCGTCACGATGCCGACGGGTTCTCTTTCATGGGTGACGAGGAAATACCTGCTGGTGGCATGCAGCAACTGCTCGCGGACAAACTGCTGTACGCTCACATGGCGGTCCACCGAGGGAAACTGCTGCTGCATGAGATCCGAGACTTTGACGCCAGTGAGCGAGCGGCGGAGGTCTTCGCTGAGGTAGCTCTCGCGCGCGGCCTGCAGCAGAAACCAGCCAATGAAGGCGAGCCAGAGGCCGCCGATTCCGGCGCCGCGGAAGAACAAATAGATGCCAACGAGAATGAATACACTGGCCACACCGTTGGTGACCAGGACCGCCTGGCGGGTTGCGCGGAGCAGATCTTTGCTCTTCCACCACAGCAGCGCACGCAGGACACGCCCGCCATCCATCGGATAGCCGGGCAGGAGATTGAAGACCGCGAGGCCGAAATTGATGTAGCCGAGCCAGGACAACACTTCTCCGACAGGGCGATGGCGCAGGCCCGGGCCGAGCAACCAGACCCCTGCGAGGCAAGCTGCGCCAATGACGGCGCTGGTGAGGGGCCCGACAATCGCGACCTGAAACTCGCTGGCCGCGCTTTTCGGCTCTTCCGTCATCTGCGAAACGCCGCCAAGAGCGAACAAGGTGATTTCGCGCACCTCGATCCCCTTGGACTGCGCGACCAAAGAATGGGCCAACTCATGAAGGATCAGGCAGAAAAAAAACAGGAGCGCAGTCAATATGGCGGAGACCGCGACCGTGGCGTAGGACCAATGCGGGTGTGTCAGGTGAAAGCTGTCTCCCAAAGAGAAAGCGATCAGGAATGCGATGAGCAGCCAACTGGCATGCACCCCGATCCGGATACCGAAGAGCTTTCCGAGGCTGAAATGCGAACGCATGCCTAACCTCCACCTTAGAGCCAAGATGCAGCCGTAAAGCGCCGAGTTGCTGTGACCACTGTCACCCGAGAGGAACACGGCACAGCCCTGCCCGACTGCTTGTGACCTCCATCACTGAGAAAGACGAGGCCGAGACGAAAGCTGCGTAAAGCAGGCAGCAGAACGCGGATGCATCCGGCATTGCCGCCTGTTCAACGGAAGCCAGCATTCAAGGCTGGCAAAAGCAAGAGCAGTTCTTTTCCCTCCCGAAGAGGAGTGCAAAATGGTGCTTCGATGGATGATCCTGGCCAGCCTGCTCACGGTGTGCAGCGTCGCGATTGGGCAAAGCCAGGCAGGCCTGACGGCCAATGAAGTCCTTCGCCGAGCAGAACAAACGACGCATGACGGCTTTGAGCATGCTGCGGAGTTTGACTACTGCATGACCGAGAATCAAGGCGACAAGATAAAGACCTACGCGGTTTTTATGATGTACGGTTCAACCTACGCGCAGTTGGTTGCGGTCAATGGAGTCGGGCTTCCGGCAGAGGATCTTAAGAAACTGGCGTCTGCCCGCGAGGCCGAAGCCGAGCGGCGCAGCCGCGAAACTCCTGAGCAGCACGCCAGCCGCGTAGCTCAATACAACGCAGAACAGCACCGAAACCGCACTCTTTTGCGGGAAATGATCACAGCATTTGATTTTACGCTGCGGGGAACCGCACAGAAAGACGGATGGGAAACCTACGTTCTCGACGTGAAGCCACGTCCCGGATATCAACCGAAAGACCGGCTGAGCCGAGTCTTGACCGGGATGCAAGGGACGATATGGATCGACGAACAGAGTTACGGCTGGGTGCGAGCCGAGGCCGAGGTGGTGCGCCCCGTGATGATCGAGGGCTTTCTCGCGCGCGTGGAAAGAGGCACGCGCTTCGCGATGGAGCAACGTCCTTTTGGCCGCGGTTTCTGGCTTCCAACATGGTTCAGCATTTACACCAAGGCGCGAATCCTGTTCCTCTTCCCCACGAGTTCGAAGAAGGAGTATACGTTCTTCGACTACGTGCCAGTTGGAACACTGAAGCCCGAGATGTGCCTGCCCAAGGTCGGGCCACCGGTTCCCGCCACGCGTCCGGAGCAACGGCCGGAGCATTGATCGTGCCCCAGCCGCGGTGCCAGTGCTGTGCAATGCCCCCTCAAGCGGAGAGAATCGTCCGCTGGGGTTCGGTCCTACCGTTTGGTTTGGAAATTTCCCTAAGCATGCGCTGGACATTCTGAGGAGTGTCATGCAGCACGATGTCTGCCTGCGCGACCATTCCGATGCAGATGCCGATGTCGTTTACCACTGGCAATCTGCGCACGGCGTGGGTCTGCATGAGGGATTCGCAAACAGCCAGTGTGTCATTGGAATTGCAGGTGATCGGATTGGGGGTCATGGCTCGCGAGACCGGAGTGGCCGCGGGGGCGCCCTCCGCGATGAGCCGGACACAAATGTCGCGATCGGTGACGATGCCGAGCAAGCGTCGATGATTCTGGCTTTCGACCACGGGAAGAGCGCCGACCCGGTGTTCGCGCATAAGGTTGGCCGCTCGTTGAATTGAGTCAGTCGCAAGACAGCAAATTGGTTGGGTTGACATGATTTCACGTACAAGCATGGTGATTCCTCCTTCTGCAGAGAGCGGGAGTGCACACCGGGACAGAGCGGAGGAAAAGGTCACGGTGTGATGGATAGATGATCGACCACGTTGGAGACGCCGGGCGCGGCCCATGCGGCGCGCTGAGCCTCTTCCCTTTCCACCCAGGAGCGCACGTTGCCATGCAGTTCTACGGTGTTATCGTGCGTGGTCACAAAAATTCGATGGGAGTCCACTTCAGCGCTTCTGCGCAGGGCTGATTCAATCGCCTCTTTTACCTTTTGTGGCGTAACGGTCGGCTGTACCCTGATTTCATTGGTAATTCCGCGAATTCCATTGACGCCGGCAGCAGCGGTTTCGGCGTTCCGTCGCTGGTAATCCCAGCCCACGACACCTTCCAACGTGACATAGCCTTCGCGAACCGTAGTGATGATTTTCTCGTCCGGGACGAGCGGGTGCATTCTTAGGGAATGCACGACGTCGCGGGCAATTTCTGGATCAGTGCGCGCCAACTGCGGCTTGACCTGGATATCATTCACCAGAGACTGAACGCCATAGACAGCTTTGGCCGCGCGCTCGGCCGCAAACTTCTCAAGATAACTGTGGACAAAGCCAGTGAGAGCCGCGATGCCATTCCTGACAGACACCAAAATGTCTTTCGATCGAATGGAGGGATCCCACTCGATCTCACGAAGCACATTGTCACGGATCTGTTTGTCCGAGGGTTGAGCCCGCAACGCTTCTGCCATGGAATTTCTCCTTTCGAAGGAGGCCGTTCGAGTGAAGCTACAAACACACAGCTCCCAGTGATTTGCCTCACCTGCCTGGAGTGACTCCCGTCACACCTACGTTGGTTAGATGCGCGCACACTGGCGACAGGTAAAGCGGTAGTGTTTTCAGTCCTCACCGCGGATTTCCCTTCTCCCTTCCTGACGACTTCCGCCTGCCGCCTTTTGAGCCCGGAGGTGATGCATGGTTTCCGGTGATCTGGAATTGAAAGCCCATGTGGAAGAGCAACTTAGTGTCGATCCGATCTTGGATGCAGCCTCGATTGGCGTCAGCGTAAGGGATGCCGTGGTGACCCTTCATGGTTATGTGCGCAGCTTCTCAGAACGATACGCGGCAGAGGAAATCGTGATGAGGATTCACGGCGTGCGCGCTTTGGTGAACGAACTGGAGGTGCGCCTCCCTGCAGACAGCGAGCGCCGCGATGAGGACATCGCCCGGACGGCTGCGTCCGTGCTGCTGTGGCATTCGGCGATTCCCGAAGACCGCATCAAAGTGGAGGTTTCTTCGGGATGGGTGACCTTGCGCGGCGACGTGGATTGGCACTACCAGCGCGTGGCCGCGGAACGGGCAGTACGCGACCTGATGGGAGTGCGCGGCGTGAGCAACCAGATCTCTGTCGCGAACAAAGCGCTGAAAGCAGAGATACGAGACCGCATCCATGAAGCACTGAAGCGAAACGCGATCATGAATGCACAGGGCGTAAGGGTTGAGGTTGAGGGCGACAAAGCTGTTCTCTCAGGCACCGTGCAAACGCTTGAGCGGCGCCTGGAAGCGGAACGGGCAGCATGGAATGTTCCTGGCATCGCCCACGTAGACAACAACATTCGCGTCGCTTGAGAGCGCAAAGTCATAAAGAAGGTGCCTATGCCAGCACAGGTAATTCGCGAGGAATCTTTCTCTCCCAAAGAGCACATGCAGGAATTGCAGGAGATGCATGGACAGTGCGTTTCCCTCTATTTGCCTCTCAACGGCGCACAGGAGGGAGCCACACTGTTCCCTACCCGCATGAGGGCGGCATTGAACAAGGCCAAGCAACTTCTTACCGAAGAGTTTGGCGACGAAGCGGCAAGTGAATGGCCACCGGAGGAGTTGACCGGATTCGGACAGAAGGTACGTCGTGGACCGCAGTACGGTGGCATCGCCGTCTTTTGCTGCGATGGCCATACGCGCATCATTCATGCCCCGAAACAGTGGAACGAGGGCGTGCATGTGGGAAATGAGTTTTATATACGGCCGCTGCTGTCGCTGCTGATGCGTCCGGCGGCCTTTTACCTGCTGGCTTTGGGTGAGCAGAATATCCGCCTTCTGCTCTGCACTTCAGAGGGCGCGAAGGATGTCGCACTTTCTGATGATTTACCAGGAAATTTGACCGAAGCCACACTCTTTGAGCAGCCGGACCACAACCTGGAACAGCGCTCCACTTCTGGGGCAATGATGACGGGGAAGCGCGGAATACGGTTTGGAACCAGCGCCGACGAAGAAAAGCGCGACGTCTACCTCCGGCAGTTTTTCTCGAAGTTGGATGCGTCGCTCCGGGCACTGCTGACGAGCCAGCAGTATCCGTTGATGCTGGCGGGCGTAAAGCGACAATTGGCTCTGTACGCAGATGTGAACACCTATGAACATCTGCTGGGGGATCACATTGAGGGCAGCCCCAAGTGGCTGTCATCCGTCGACCTGTACCAACTTGCGGGCGAGGCGTGGGCAGCGTTTCAGAAAGCTACGGAAATTGAAATCCTGAAAGAGCTTGATCGTGCCGACTCGCAGGCAAAGCTGGTGAAGGATACGCTCGAACTCTTGCCGGCGGTCGAATCCGGGAGAATCCACCATCTTGTGCTGCCCGAGATGGAAACGGGTGATGCAACCGATGACATGGTGAATCATCTTGCGGTTGCTGCACTGCGTCTAGGGACTCACGTGTCGGTGTTCAGCAGCCACTCCGTGCCAGGCGGAAGCGCTGCTGGAATTCTGCGCTACGGGCGCGAGGAGAAACCGGTGCGTGCAAGAGCGTCCTAGCCATACTCCTGAAAGAGATGTTTGTCTGCTGGATCATTTGCATCACCGCCCGCATCCATCATGCGAACCCACGGGATCATTGAATGTTGACAGAGCTGAAAGGCAAGTGAAATCCAGAGACATCGCAGATTATGGCAGGCGCACAAGCACGAGCTGACCGCATGCGCGCCGGAGAGCAAAGGAGGATGTATATGGACGAGATTCTCAAGCTCATGCTCAGCCGGCATTCCTACCGCGGGCCCTATGATCCCAATCGCCGCATCCGGCAAGAAGACCTGACGATGATTCTGGAAGCAGCACAGTGGGCGCCGACGGCGCATAACATGCAAAATTTTGAAGTTGTCGTGGTGAATGACAAGCAAATGCTCGCAGAAATTGGGAATCTTCCGGTCCGTCTCTCGGAGTCTTTCCTGCGGGAAAACTATGCACAGCTTTCCTTTACAGAGGAAGAATTTCGCAGACGCAGAACAGGCGTATTGGCCAGCATGTTTCCCGCGTCATGGACAGAACCCGGCGAATGGCAGCCCGATGGCGGCGGCACACTTTCTCAGCTTGCGTTTCTGAGCCGATCGATGCAGGATACCCCGCTGCTTCTGATTGTCCTATACGATACGCGGCGACGGGCGCCTGCCTCAGAAGGAGATGTGCTTGGATTCATCAGTCTGGGATGTGTACTTGAAAATATGTGGCTGATGTCCGAGTCACTTGGACTCAGCCTGCACGTATTGAGCGCCTTCAGCGGCGACACGGTTGAGCAGCAAGTGAAATACCTGCTGCAGATACCGGATTTTCAACGCATCGCCTATGCATGCAGCCTTGGCTATCCAGCGCCCCGCAAGGTGGAATATCTCCGCGTGCGCCGGGAGCTGCAGGATTTCGTGCACTACAACCGATTTGGAAATCGTGACCTGGAGTGGCCTGCCGCAGCTACAGAAAGTAAAGAAGCGAAATCAAAGTAACCCACTGCGATCTCGCCTTAACGATGCCGCGCCAAGTCATTCCCAGATGGGCTGCGCAGGAATCAGCCGGAGGCAAGAATGATGTTTGCGTAGGGAATGGTGTCTCCGGTCCGAATGAGTCCAATCGCGTCCGGCACACGTCGTTTGAGCACAAGATGCGGCTCGTAGTCGGTGGGCGTATTGCCAATCACATTGGCAAATGCTGCTTGCACTTCCTGGCTGTTGTATCTTCTGAATTCTTCCGCCATGAAGAATCTGCCGACGGAGAAATTTCCGCGAATGGCGCTCAGGACGTCGAGAACCCGTGGGATATCGTCGACGAGAGAAAGATCGACCGTCTCGATTCCTGGCCAGAACGGAAAGCCACGATCGGCAATGACCAGAGTGTTCGTGTGCCGAATGCGGCTGAGAAGCGAGTTCAACTGCGGATTGAGGATTCCCGACTTCAGCATGGATTCTCTCCTTGATCACTTGTGCAACAGCGCTCTTATGAGAGCGACAATTCCCTGCCTCGGCGCATTATACGCAAATCTGCAAACGAATAGACGCCAATAAATATGTAGGCAACGAAGGGCACCAAGTAAGCCAGCGCCTGACTGCCGGAACTGTCCGCAATGTATCCCATGGCGAGAGGCATCAGAGCGCCTCCAACTATCGACATGACGATGACAGAGCCTCCGATTTTAGCGTACTCGCCGAGACCCCGGATGCCCTGCGCGAAGATTGTGGGATACATCAGGGACATGAAGAAGCTCGACAGCAGCAGCGTCCACACTCCGAACCAACCTGGGAAAAAGACCCCACCGGCAACGAGCAGTGTGTTTGCAATGCAATACACACCCATCAGCAGGCTGGGATGCACGTAACGCATGAGCCATGCGGAGAGAAATCTTCCAATACCGAAAGCCACCAGTGAGACGGTCAACAGGTAGCCGGCAGCCTTGTTCTGGTCCGGAGTATAGGTGACAACGTAAGGGATGAAGTAGCTCCAGGTACCAACCTGCGCGCCCACATAGGCAAATTGCGCCAGCACAGCCATGACGAAGTGCGGCTTGCGGAACAGGGCTGCGATACTGCCATGCTCGGAATTCTCCGCTTGTGAAGCGGTGAGGCTGTCAGGAAAGCGAGTCATCGCAATGAGCAGCAGCAGAATAAACGTGAAAGCGCTCAGGACAAGATACGGATTGGCCACGCGCAGAGTTTCGGAGTGCAGATAGGCCGCATAAGTATGGCTGGCCTTTTTGGCCGCAATCTGGGCGTTGTTGAGGTTGATGCCGGAGAAGATAAAGATCGTTCCGATCAGCACGCCGGTGATAGAGCCGAGCGGATTGAAGGCCTGAGCAAGATTGAGACGGCGGGCTGCGCTGCGAGGATCGCCAAGCTGAGCGATGAACGGATTGGATGCGGTTTCAAGAAACGAGCAGCCGCTGGCGATGATGAAAAGCGCCGCGAGGAAAAAGGAATAGTTATTCGCCAGGGCGGCCGGCCAGAAGAGAAAAGCTCCGAGCGTGAAGAATGACAGGCCAATGAGGAAGCCCGACTTGTAGCCGAACTTCCGCATGATGAAGCCTGCCGGCAGTGCAAGAAAAAAGTATCCAAGGTAAAAAGCGAATTGCACGAGGCCGGCCTCGAGCCGTGTCATGACAAACGACTTCATGAACTGGCGAATGAGGACGTCGTTCAGGTTGTTGGGAATGGCCCAGAGAAAAAAGAGCGTGGTGATCAGGACAAATGGAATCGCCGTGGCGCGCGTCAGCAAAGGCGCATCCAGTCGATTTCCGGAGCAGTCATTTTGGGCGACAGACGTAGGGTCGGCGGCGGGCAGCATAGTTGGTAATTATTCTCCGGAGGAACTCGAGTCAAGGTCGATCATGATCTTGCTGAATCGCGACGGCTGCGCGCTCCACTGCTCGAAGATTCGCGGGGCGTCTTCGAGGGGCACGATCGAGCTGACAGCAGCGTCTACAGGGAATCGGCCGGCTTCGAGCATCTGAATCACGCTGCGAAAATCTTCAGGAAGTGCGTTGCGGGCGCCAAGGATATCGAGTTCCTTCTGCACAAAGAGCTTCGTTTCGTAGCAGACCGGCTCCTTTGCATAGCCAATGTAGACGACCCGCCCGGTGTAGGCCACCTCTTCCGCGGCGAGGCGAAAGGTATCGGGAGCACCGATGGCCTCGATCATCACATCGGGGCCGTGACCGCCGGTAAGCGTGCGGAGTTCCCGGCTCAGATTCTGCTGCTGAGCGTGGATGACATGCACGGCTCCAGCCTGTTTCGCGATGGCGAGTTTGGCATCGTCAACGTCGACGGCTATGGTCGTAGCACCTCGGAATGCCGATGCGGCCACTGCGCCGAGCCCGACGCCACCGCAGCCGAGAATGGCAACCATCTCACCCTGTGCGACGCGCCCGCGCGCGACGGCATGGAAGCCTACCGTCAACGGCTCGACAATGCACAGTTCTTTCAGGCTGAGCTTCGCCGGATGGAGACGGTCGATGGGAACACAGAGGTATTCCGTCAGTGCGCCATCGCGCTGTACGCCGAGGGTCTGATTCGATTGACAGGCGTTGTTCCGGCCGCGCCGGCAGGAAGCGCATTGGCCGCAGCTCGTATACGGCGAAAGTGTCACATCCATGCCCACAGAGAAACGAGGGTGCGGGCCATCGAGTTCCATAATCGTGGCTGCGACTTCATGGCCCGGAACCCTGGGAAACGACACCATCGGATTGCGTCCGCGGAAGGAATTCAAATCGCTGCCGCAGAGACCTACGCGTCGAACCTTGAGTAATGCCTCGCCGGGTTTTCGAGCCGGTTCAGGGATTTGACGGATCGATGCCCGGCCCGGTTCCTGAAGAATGAGTGCTCTCATACTGACTGGCCTTTCAACCTGTAAATACGCGCCGCGTTTGCTCCGAAGATGTTTTCCTGCTCTGTGGCAGACAGCGCTGATGTCCATTGCCGCAAGGTTTGCCACCATTGCTGATAGCCGGCGGCGACGGTACAGACAGGCCAGTCAGAACCGGCCAGCAGCCTCTGTGGGCCAAAACACTCCAGCGCAGTTTCCAGGTACGGTATGAGGTCGTGAAGCGACCAGTTCTGCCAGTCGGCCTCCGTCACCATGCCACTGACTTTACACACGACATTAGGGCGCTGAGCGAGCTCCCAAAGGCTTTCCCGCCAGGGAGACAACTCCTGTTGCGCGATCTTCGGCTTGGCGAGATGGTCGAGAACAAAGACCTGGTTGGGATGTTGGTCAACGAGTTGGACCGCCATGGGGAGATGCCGGGCGTAGATCAGAATGTCATAGACAAGGCTGGTTCGTGCGAGTTCTTTGAGACCGCGCTGAAAGCCTTCGTGGAGTGCATACCCTTCGTCCGGTTCATCCTGCAAGACATGGCGCAGACCCTTCAACCTGCCATCACAACAAAGCTCTTCCAGGACTCGTGGGAACTCATGGCTGGCTATCGGCGCCCACCCAACCACTCCAGCAATGAAGGGATGTTCGCGTGCCAGATCGAGCAGCCATCGGGTCTCTTCGAGCGTCTGGCGTGCCTGTACGGCGACCGTGGCATGCACTTTGGCCGCGCTGATTTCAGCCTGCAAATCTGCAGGCAGAAAGTCGCGGCGCAGCGCCCGCATCTTGTCGTCGATCCAGCCATACTCAGTGGTGGTGTAGCGCCAGAGATGATGGTGTGCATCGATGCAACGCATATGACTCGACTCCTAAGATTGCTCGTTCGCTCAGCCACTCGCAGCAAAACCCAGCAAGGTGATTATCACTGGAGCTGTTTTCGGCGTGAAGGCGGATTTCGGCGGTCCAGATGCGAGTTTACGTTACAGGAAACGTTAAATGGCTGACAAGGCAGCTGCCGGAAACCCGGGAAATGAAGTGACGGAACGGCTTCTCTCCGCAGCCAAGGGGCTGTATAGTTCGGTACATGGCAGTTCGCCTGAAAGACATTGCGCAGGATCTGGGCCTTTCGGTCGTCACTATTTCCAAGGCTCTGCGGAATCATCCGGATATTGCCGAAGAGACGCGCAAGCGGGTTCTGCGGCGGGTTCGCGAACTGGACTACCAGCCGAACCTGATGGCGCGCAGTCTGGTTACGGGCCGCAGCTACCTGATCGGACTTGTGGTTCCGGGGCTCATGCACCCATTCTTTGCCGAGGTTGCAAGATCGCTTTCTTCCGTCATCGGAAGACATGGATACTCATTGATCCTTTCCTCTTCAGAAGAGGATCCGGACATGGAAGCGCGAGAAATGCAACAGTTGACAGCCCGTCGACTGGACGCACTGGTGATCGCGTCGTCCGGGACTGGAAGAACTGCGTTCGAGAGACTGGAAAGCCACGGCGTGCCATATGTACTGATCGACCGCGAAATCCCAGGGCTAGCCGCGAATTTTGTGGGCGTGGACGATGAAGCAGTGGGACGGATTGCCACGGAGCACCTGATCGAACAAGGTTATCGCCGAGTGGCCCACATTCGCGGGAGGGACAACAGCACCGGCATGCGGCGCTTCGAAGGCTACCGGCAAGCGCTTCTGGGCAACGGCCTGAAATATTCGGAAAACCTGGTGGTCGCACGCTCCACGGTGGATATTGACAGCGTGCGGATGGGCGCTGAGGCGATGCGCATTTTATTGCGGCAAAAACCGCGGCCTGATGCGGTATTTGCCTACAATGACCCGCTCGCCATTGGAGCCATGGATGCGATTCTCGATGCCGGACTGAGGATTCCGCAGGACATTGCGATTGTCGGATGCGGCAACCTGCACTACAACAGATCCCTGAGAGTGCCGCTTTCCAGCATCGATCAGCGAAGCTCGATGATCGGAGAACGCACGGCAAGAATTCTTCTGCGCGCCATTGAAGCAAAAGCCAAGCCTCGCCCGGTAAGCGTCATTCTGGACCCGTCGCTTGTGGTCCGGGAATCAAGCCGTCGCGCCACTGCCGCGAGGACAAATGGCGAGCGAGCGCGTCGATGACCGGGGAGAAGAACAGGCGCAGGAATCCTGAATTTTTATCGTTAACTGTAGCGATTGACAATGCCGGCGCTCGCCGCTATTCTCGCAACGTCAGTAAGGGACGCGCTTTGAACTGCTTCTATGTTTTTACCCAAATTCCAGCCGTAACGATAAGGAGAATCCATGCAGCGTAGGGACTTCTGCAAACTGGTGGCTGCCGCAGCCGCTTCGGCGGCATTGCCGCTTCACGCCCAGACACCGGAGGAATCGCTGTCGGAGTTGCCTGCCGGGTTTGACAAGCTCACGGAAGATTACGCCCAGTTCTGCGCAAAGTCGCCGCAGGAGCGGGTGTTTTACGCGCTGGTCAACGGCCGGATCGTTGAACAGAGGCTGGACGATGCAACTTGGCATCCGACCGGGTGGGGCAAGCCACCGGCGCTGCCAATCCCCGGGGGCTCGTGGGATGGCGTCCCGATGCGGTCGCCGATTGCGGGCCTGAATGGAGATGGGCCGTACAAGCCGACATGGGACTCTCTGCTGCAGTACGACGCGCCCGAGTGGTATCGCGATGCAAAGTTCGGCATCTGGGCGCACTGGAGTCCGCAGTGCGTTCCGGAGGATGGCGATTGGTATGCGCGCAATATGTACATCCAGGGTTCCGCGCAGAACAAGTACCAGTTAGAGCACTACGGGCCGCCATCAAAATTCGGGTACAAGGATCTGTGCGCGCAGTGGACGTTGCTGAACTGGGATCCGGAGGGGCTGATCAACCGGTATGAGAAGGCCGGCGCTCGATTCTTCATTGCTCTGGCCAATCACCACGACGGATTCGACACGTGGGCGTCAAAGCACCAACCCTGGAACGCGGGCGCAATCGGCCCGCATAGGGATGTTGTGGGCACCTGGGCTGCCGCGGCTCGCAAGCGCGGCATGCGACTGGGCGTGACCGTGCACCAGGCACGCAACTGGTGGTGGTTCCAACCGTCGCACGGAGCCGATAAGACAGGACCGCTGGCCGGTGTGCCCTACGATGGCGACCTTTACACGGCGGAGGGCAAGGATCAGTGGTGGCAAGGGCTGAATCCGCAGCGGCTCTACAACGTAAAGCATCCGTATGATGCACTTCCGGATATTTCCTACGTGAAGAATTTCTACGATCGCACGAGGGACTTGATCGATCAGCACAATCCTGACCTGCTTTACTTCGACAATCCGAGGGTACCGCTGGGCTGGGGCGGCATGAACCTGGCTGCCTATTTCTACAATCACAACCTGGCAACGCACGGCGGCAAGATGGAGGCTGTGCTCACCGGCAAGATGATGCCTCCCCGTTTGCGGAAGGCGCTGGTCGCCGATATTGAAAGAGGCATTGCCAGCAGTATTCTGCCTCATGCCTGGCAGTCGGAAACTTGCATTGGGCAGTGGCACTATTTGCGCAGCCTGTACGAGCAGCCGGGCGAGTATGGCGGGTATATGCATCCGCGCGATGTGATTCACTGGTTGGTGGATGTGGTCAGCAAGAACGGCACGTTCATCCTGAATATCCCCGGCAAGCCGGACGGAACCATCGACAGCAAGGAAATTGCCGTGCTCGACAAGATCACGGACTGGATGCAGGTGAATGGAGACGCCCTGTATGCGACGCGGCCATGGAAAACTTTTGGCGAAGGCCCAAACATGATCAAGGCCGGATCGTTCCAGGGCAACAGCATCAGCAAGCTGAATGCACAGGACGTCCGCTTCACGCGCAACAAGACGAATACCGTGATCTATGCCATCTTCATGGGTTGGCCCACCGGAGAAACAGTCATCCAGTCTCTGGGAACCTCGGCAGCAACCAATCCCGGTAAGATTGAAAATGTGCAACTGCTCGGGACCGACGAGCGCGTTCGGTGGCACCAGCGCGCCGATGGGTTGCATGTCGAGCTACCGACGCACTATCAACCGAAGGTCGATTTTGCTGCATCCCTCAGAATCGCCCTTGCCTGAAAGGACGATCGGACGGGCGAAATCAGAGATGAATAACAATCAAAAAGGAACTCAGGATCAATGCGTCTGGTGAACTTCAAGAGAGACGCCGAAACAAAATTCGGCGTCGAGCGTGATGGATTTGTTTTTCCGCTGGCCGCGGCCGGTTATGACAGCGACGCGACTTTTATTGCCGGTGGAGAAGACGCACTTGCCGCGGCCCGCGAAGTGCTTGCAGACAGCGGAGCAAAAAGGTTTGCGCTGGGCGAGGTGCAACTGCTTGCCCCAGTGACACAGCCTGGCAAAATTCTGTGCGTTGGCCTGAATTACCGCGACCACGCGGTTGAGTCGGGGATGGAAATACCGAAAGTGCCCACGGTGTTCTTGAAGCTTCCCAATGCAGTCACGGGGCCCGGAGCGGATATCGTGCTGCCAGCCAACTCAACCCAGCCGGATTATGAGGCTGAACTGGCCGCCGTGATCGGCAAGGGGGGCAAAGATATCCGCGCAGAAGACTGGGAGCAGCACATCCTGGGATACACGATTCTGAACGACGTTAGCGCACGCGACGTGCAGCTGGCGACCTCGCAGTGGACGCTTGGTAAGAGTTTCAACACGTTTTGTCCGATGGGGCCGGCAATTGTAACGAAGGACGAGGTGCGCGATCCGCACGCGCTCGACATTCAGTTGGCAATCAACGGCGAAACGTTGCAGCACTCCAATACGCGCGAGCTGATTTTCAAATTGCCGCAGCTGATTGCGCACCTTTCGGCGATTGTGCCGCTGGAGCCGGGGGATATCATCAGCACGGGAACGCCGGCAGGGGTGGGGTTGGGACGCGAACCCAAGCGCTGGCTTAAGCCCGGCGAGGAGATTGTGATCACCATCGACGGCATCGGTCAGTTAAGGAATCGCACGGTCGCGGCGTCAGCCTGAGACCAGACAGAAAGATGAGACAGCAGCGCATGCCGAGAGTTCTACAAATCGATTCGCGGGACAACGTGCTGATTGCCCTCGAAGACCTGCATCGTGGCGAAACGGTGATGATCGGAGGCGAACCGTGCATCCTACCCGCCGATGTGCCGTGCAAGCATAAGTTCGTGACAGAAACTCGGTCGGTGGGCGACGCCGTAATCATGTACGGCGTGCTGGTAGGCCGCGCCAGTGAGACGATTCCGCGTGGAGGCGTCGTCACGGTGCGCAACCTTCGACACGACAGTCAGACATTCGATGCAACCCGGCATCCTCACGCATGGACGCCTCCCGATATTGCGAAGTGGCGGCAGAAGATCTTCCTTGGCTATCACCGTGCAGACGGACAGGTGGGTACGCGCAACTACTGGGTCGTCGTGCCTCTTGTCTTCTGCGAAAACCGCAATGTGGCGAGCCTGCAGCAGGCATTTGAGGAGGAGCTGGGTTACGGCGCTCCGGAGAAGTATCGGCGGCAAGTTGCGCAACTTACTCGCTTGTATCGTGAGGGCCATACCGATCCCGCTCATGCCACCATGGAGCAGCTTGCTCAAACGCAGGAAACACGCAAGCCTCTCTTCGAAAATGTGGACGGTATCCGATTCCTGATGCACCAGGGCGGGTGTGGCGGAACGCGCGAAGACTCGAAAAACCTATGCGGGCTGATCGCCGGATATCTGCATCATCCAAATGTGGCGGGAGCTACCGTATTGAGCCTGGGCTGCCAGCACGCGCAGACGGCTCTCCTGATGGACGAGTTGCGCAAGCGCGACTCGCATTTTTCGAAACCGCTGGTCGTAGTCGACCAGCAGTCCGAGGGCACCGAAGCAGAGCTAATGGACCGGGCGATTCGTGAGACCTTTAGCGGCCTGGTCCGCGCGAACCAGTGCCGGCGCGAGCCAGCATCGTTGAGCAAACTCACGATTGGGTTGAAATGCGGCGGCTCGGATGGATTTTCAGGCATTTCAGCGAACCCCGCTATCGGGCGTGTATCCGATTTGCTTGCAGCGTTGGGTGGGACGTCGCTGCTGGCGGAGTTCCCGGAATTATGTGGCGTTGAGCAGAGCCTGATCGACCGCTGCGCAACGCAGGAAGCTGCCAACAAGTTTGTGGAACTGATGCGAGACTACGCTGCGCGCGCAAAGGCGGTGCGCTCGGGCTTTGAGATGAATCCTTCACCGGGGAATATTCAGGATGGACTGATCACGGACGCGATGAAATCAGCGGGGGCCGCACGCAAGAGCGGCACATCGCCGGTGACAGGCGTCCTGGATTACCCGGAGTACGCGGTGACTCCCGGGCTGAACCTGCTCTGCACGCCGGGCAACGATGTTGAATGCGTTACAGCACAGGTAGCCGCTGGCGCGAACATAGTGCTCTTTACAACGGGACTCGGCACGCCAACCGGAAATCCGGTTGCGCCAGTGGTCAAGCTTGCCACCAATTCCGCCCTGGCTGCGCGCATGCCGGATATTATTGACATCGACACAGGTGGGATCATCGACGGCACATCCACGATTGATGAGATGGGCGAGCAGATCCTTGATCGCGTCCTCCAGATTGCCAGCGGCGAAGTGAAGACGAAGGCCGAGATGCTGGGGCAGAATGACTTTATCCCCTGGAAAAGAGGAGTTTCGCTGTGACGGATAACTTCCGCCTGGATGGCAAAACCGCCATTGTGACCGGCGCAGGCAGCGGTATTGGCCGCGCCGTAGCGCTCACCTTTGCCGCCAGCGGCGCCCGCGTCTACGCGGTCGACATTCAAACGGATCAAGCCGAGGAAACTGCGCGTATGATCGCGCAGGCAGGCGGAGCGAAAGCGTCACCACTGGTCTGCGATGTGACAGACGCTGCGATGGTCACTCAGAAATTCGGCGAGGCCGCCGCTGAAGGCCGGCTCGACATCCTGGTGAACAGCGCCGGAGTTTCGCACATCGGGCGGCTCGAATCGACAACCGAGGAGGACTTTGAGCGGCTGTTTCGCGTCAACGTCAAGGGGATTTTCCTGTGCATGCAGGCAGTGATCGGTCCGATGAAACAAGCCGGGGGCGGAATCATCCTGAACATGGCATCGATCGCCGCAACTGCGGGACTGAGTGACCGGTTTGCATATTCGATGAGCAAAGGCGCGGTGCTTGCGATGACACTATCCGTGGCGAAGGACTACATGGCCGATGGAGTTCGTTGCAACTGCATTTCCCCCGCACGCATCCACACGCCGTTTGTGGATGCATTTCTTCGCAAGCACTATCCGGGTCAGGAAGAGGAGATGTTTGCGAAGCTCTCGAAGGCGCAGCCGATCGGACGCATGGGATCGCCGGATGAAGTGGCGTCCCTTGCGCTGTTTCTATGCTCTGACCGCGCCACATTTATCACGGGCGCGGATATTCCGCTCGATGGCGGCTTCTTAAACTTGCGGGGGTAGACGTCGTGGATCTGGGCCTGAAAGACAAAGTGGTGGTGATTACGGGCGGCGCGGAAGGCATTGGCGGAGCCATCTCTGAAGCCTGTGTGCGCGAAGGAGCGATTCCGGTCATTGTGAACGCCGACTCGCCGGCTGTACAGGCCTTCGCACGGAAGCTGGGTGATCAGGGCGCTCGATTTGAGCTGCTGACCATGTACCTGAGTGAACCGGAGTCCTGTAAGGCCGCCATCGAGGAGGCGCTTCGGCGCCGGGGGCGGATCGATGCACTGGTGAACAATGCAGGCGTAAATGACAAGGTGGGGCTTGAAGCAGGGGATCCGCAGAGTTTTCTGGACTCGATCAAGCGCAATTTGTGGCATTACTACGCAATGGCGCACTATGCACTGCCGGCCTTGAAGGAAACACGCGGATCCATTCTAAACATTGCATCGAAGACCGCGCTCACCGGGCAAGGCGGGACTTCGGGCTATGCTGCAGCCAAAGGCGGTACGCTTGCGCTCACGCGTGAGTGGGCGGTTGAGTTGCTGCCTCACGGCATCCGCGTGAACGCGATTGTGCCTTCTGAGGTCGCGACTCCGCAGTATGAGCGCTGGATTGCAACCTTCCCGGAACCCGAGGCCAAGCTGAGTTCTATCGTCGCGAAGATTCCCTTTGGCCACCGGATGACAGAGCCAACCGAGATTGCGAGCACGGCAATTTTTCTGCTTTCCCCGCAGTCGAGCCATACGACCGGCCAGCATGTGTTCGTCGACGGCGGCTACGTGCATCTGGACCGTGCCATGAGCTAGGCCGGGCTCAATCGGCCAAATCTAGTTGCGTCTGATCGCTTCCAGACTGTCTTCGAGCGATTCATCGAGATGCAGCAATGCGTCGGTCTTCGTCATTCTCAGAAGAGCACGAACACGCGCCTGGGCCCCGCACAAGCGAAGCATGGCATCGCGCTTCTCGAGAAGTCTGCGAGCCAGCATTAATAGTCCGAGCCCGGCACTATCGATGAAATCCACGCCTGTCAGGTCGAATACGACGGTGTTTACGCCATTGCTGACAAGGTTTTGTACCTGAGCGTCCAGAACCTTCAACGATGCGCCAAGCGTCATGGAGCCAGTAACTTTAATGACGACTTGCCTGTCTTCAATTGGTTCAATTTTCGATGTCAGTAGCATAGGCAGATTCCAATGACAGCAATAGTACGCCAATCATATACGGTTGAACGCGAATTCATCTGTTCCCTGCCCGCTCGCGCCGCTGCCGCGAAACCCTGTTCCATGTGAGGTGGCCCAATCGTCGCACTCCGCGGACCGTTCCGCGCAGTGTGCTTGTGGGAAGATTCTGCTCCAGACTGCGCAGCTCCGAGGTCAGTGATTCGCGAAGTGTCCATCCGTTACGTAACTGGGACAGAAAGTCTACGAGCGAGGTGTAGTCATTCACGTCCGCACGTCGCTGGCAGAGCGGATCGTTCCACCAATTGAGGCCGGACTTGATGGTGAACGCGACCTTGTATCCGGCCTCGGCAACGGCGGAACGAACCCGCATGTCTACGCCGCCATAAGGATAAGCGAAAGACGTAATTTCAACGCCGAGCAGATCTTCGAGGCGGTGCTTGGAATCGCGCACCTCGCGGCGCAACTGAGCATCGGGTACCCCTTGCGACGCATCTCCCTATCGAACGGAGTCAGGAGTACGTTGCTCAAAACGGGTGAAACCACACCACCCTGTGGGGTCCCACGCTCAGTGGGATAGAGCCGCCCTTTGCCATAACTTCCAGCCTTGAGCATTGCCTTAAGTAAATATCCCCCGGCAGAGCCGGGGGCTTTCTTTTGTGAGCCGCTCGAAGCGGCTTGTGGGGTCGCTAACGCGGCCCCGGTTGGGTTGCGCCACCTGAAGGTGGCAAGGTCACTTCCACATATTC
>JAJYVU010000147.1 GCA_021791875.1 Acidobacteriota bacterium
CGCTCCAGCCAGCGAACACGGCTGCCGTAGGCGGATCTCAGACCGGACCTTCCACGCAAACACCGATGCAAACGCCGTTGACCCCGGTACAAATCACGCCGCAACGGATGCAGAGCATTGGAGTCCAGGTCGGCACGGTGGAGTATAAGCATCTCGATAACGATGTCCGGGCCACCGGGAATGTCGATATCGACGAGCGCCTGCTCGCGTATGTGCAAGTACGCTTTCCGGGGTACATACGCAAGGTCTACGCCAATGCGACGTATTTGTATGTGCGCAAAGGTGAGCCGCTTTTCACCGTCTATAGTCCAGACCTGGTGGCGACGCAGCAGGAATATCTGCTGGCACGGCAGAACCAAAAGACTTTAAGTACGAGCACGGTGGATGGAGTCGCATCTGGAGCGGCTGAACTTTCTGCGGCGGCGGAACAACGCCTGCAACAGTGGGAAGTCCCTCAAAGTGAGCTGGCGAGGCTCAAAGAAACGGGCAAGCCCATTGTTGACCTCACCATCAACTCGCCAGTCTCGGGATATATCACAGAATACAACGCGCTCCCGAATATGTTCGTGGAACCGTCGACCCGGCTCTATACCGTAGCCGACCTGTCCAGCGTCTGGGTGTACGCACAAGTGTTTCAGGATGACGTGGGACGGCTAAAACCGGGAGATGCTGCCTCCATAACTGTCGATTCGTATCCGGGACGCACTTTCTATGGCCGTATCGATGACATCTTGCCCCAGGTCGATCTGGCAACGCGGACCGTGCGCGTTCGATTAGTGATCGCCAATCGTGGTCTGAAGCTGAAACCCGGCATGTTTGTGAATGTCGATCTGAAGTCCGCTTTGGGACAACAGCTTACGGTCCCCGCATCCGCGGTCTTTCAAACTGGTACTCGCTCAGTAGTCTTCCTCGATCAGGGCGATGGCAACCTCGACCCGAAGGAAGTGGTTCTGGGTCCGCGCGCAGGCGATGAGTTTGTGGTGCTGAAGGGACTGAAAGCCCATCAAAAGATTGTCACCTCGGCGAATTTCCTCATCGATTCGGAAAGCCAACTCCAGGCCGCTGCGGGTTCCTTTGCTCCTCCCCCGCCCGGCGCGGGAAGTAACAACTCCGCACCGAGCGCGCAAGCCAAAATCGATTTCACAACCGATCCTAACCCGCCCCATGAAGGCGGAAACACCTTCCGCGTCCAGCTCGCAAACGCATCTGGAGCACCGATCACCGGCGCGCAGGTGGCCGTCACGTTCTATATGCCCGCCATGGCCGCGATGGGCATGTCCGCCATGAAGACGACCGTCACGCTTAGCGACAAAGGCAACGGCTTGTATGAAGGCCAAGGCAATCTCGGCTCCGGGGGCAGTTGGCAGACCACCATTACCGCGCAGCAGAACGGGAAAATGCTGGCGACCAAGCTGCTCCATGTGAACGCTGAAGGGGGCATGTAACGATGATCTCCAAAATCATTGAACTCTGCGCGCGCAACCGCTTCCTTGTTTTCACGGCGGTGCTATTCCTGACACTGGCTGGTATCTGGTCGCTAAAGCATGTGCCCATCGATGCACTGCCGGACATCTCGGACGTGGAGGTGATTGTCCACACGCGCTGGGCGGGTGAACCGCCGGATGTCATCGAAGATCAGGTCACCTATCCCATTGTCACCGCCTTCCTCTCTGCTCCGCGCGTGCAGGCCGTGCGCGCGCAGACCATGTTCGGCGATTCCTACGTTTATATCGTTTTCAAAGATGGCACGGATCTCTACTGGGCACGGTCGCGAGTGATTGAATACCTGCAGCAGATCAGCGGTCGGATCCCCGCCAACGTTCATCCGGTGATTGGGCCGGATGCCACCGGTGCAGGCTGGGTCTATGAGTACGCCATTGTCGATAAAAGTCACAACCTGAGTCTTGCGGGATTGCGCACCTTGCAGGATTGGCATTTGCGCTATGAGTTGGAGACGGTGCATGGGGTAGCCGAGGTTGCCACCATCGGCGGCTACGTGCGCCAGTATCAGGTGCAGCTTGATCCGAATAAGCTGCGTGCCTACGGAATCCCTTTGTCCACGGTGATCGACAAAGTCAAGCAGAGCACGAACGAAGTCGGCGGACGAGTGCTCGACCAAAGCGGCGCGGAGTATATGATCCGCGGCCTCGGCTATCTTCGCTCGCTCGACGATCTTCGATTGGTTGCAGTCGGCAGCAAGAATGGGACCCCCGTGCTCGTTCGCGATGTCGGCACCGTCTCGTATGGCCCAGATATTCGCGAAGGAGTTGCCGAATGGAATAGCGACGGCCAGACGGTCGGCGGAATCATTGTTATGCGTCAGGGTGAGAACGCTTTGAAGGTAATTCAAGGCGTCAAGCAGAAACTGCGCGAGATCGCGCCATCACTGCCTCCCGGCGTCGAAATCATGTCCGGCTACGACCGCTCCGGCCTGATCGAAGCATCGATCAAAACGCTCCAGCGCGACCTGCTGGAAGAAGTGATTATTGTCAGCCTGATCATTATTGTTTTTCTGTTCCACTTCCGCTCGGCGCTCATCGCCATCATCGCATTGCCCATTGCCGTCCTGGTATCGTTCCTTCCGATTTACTTTCTCGGCGTCACGTCGAACATCATGTCGCTGGGCGGCCTGGCACTCGCCATCGGAGTTCTTGTCGATGCTTCGATTGTGATGGTCGAAAATGGCTATCGCCATCTGTCGGAGCGACAGGAGGGCAGCAAAACTCCAGTGACGGAGCCGGAACGTCGTACCGTCTTGATCAACGCTGCCAAGCAGGTCGGCCCGGCGCTGTTCTTTTCGCTGCTGATTATCATTGTGTCCTTCCTGCCGGTCTTTATGCTGCAAGCACAGTCGGGACGCATGTTCCGCCCGTTGGCGTGGAGCAAGACGCTCTCCGAAGCCTGCTCGTCCATCCTTGCCATCACCCTGGTTCCGGTACTGATGGTGATGCTGATCCGCGGGCGGCTGCGACCGGAAAGCGCCAATCCTATCTCCCGGGTTACGCAGGCCATCTACCGGCCAATTCTCCGCTTCTGCCTCCGCTATCGCAAACTCACGATTGCGGTGAACCTACTTTTTCTGCTGCTCACGCTTCCACTCGCTCTTCGCCTGGGCAGCCAGTTCATGCCGTCTCTGTTTGAAGGTTCGGCGCTGTACATGCCGACAGCGTTACCAGGACTCTCCATAGGACAGGCCACAGTGCTGCTACAAGAGCAAGACAAAATTCTGCGAACTTTTCCTGAGATTGAGAGCGTCTTTGGCGCAGTTGGACGCTCCGACAGCGCCACCGACAATGCTCCACTCGATATGTTCGACACCACGCTAATGCTCAAACCGCGCAATCAATGGCCCGCAGGCATGACCTACGACAAGCTCATCCAGACGATGGATGCCAAGCTCCAGTTTCCCGGACTTTCTAACACCTGGACCATGCCAGTTGAAAATCGGCTGGATATGGAATTGACCGGCATCAAAACACCGCTCGGCATTAAGGTGCAGGGGACCACTGTAGATGGCATCCAGCAACTTGCGTCGCAGATTCAGACTGTCCTTTCGAGCATGCCGCAAGTCAGCTCTATTTTTGCGGAAAAGGTGGCGGAGGGCTTTTATGTCAACGTAGCGGTCAATCGAGAGGAGGCCGCGCGTTACGGGCTGACCATCGCGGATGTCCAGACTGCCGTGTCCTCCGGAATCGGGGGAGAGGACATCGCTGAGAACATCCAGGGACGGGAGCGTTTTCCCATCAACGTTCGCTATCAGCAAGGCTTTCGCGACACCGTAGAGAAAATGCGAGGCGTTCTCATTGGAACGCCATCGGGCGCCCAGATTCCTCTTGGACAGGTAGCGACGATTTCATTCTCCAAGGGTCCGGCGATGATCCGCGATGAAGACGGAGCACTGACCGGCTACATCTATATCGACCTGAAGACCACGGACTACGGCGGGTTCGTTGCGCAGGCCGATAAACAGATTCACAACAAGTTGAAATTGCCAGCGAACTACACCTTCCAATGGTCGGGCGAGTATCAGTTTGAATTGGAGGCGAAGCAGCGCCTGAAACTCATCCTGCCGATCGTCTTTTTCGTGATCTTCATGCTCCTGTACATGGTCTTTCATTCTGTGACGGAAGCGTTGGTATTGATATTTCCAACCATCTACGCCATGACCGGAGGACTCCTGCTGCAGTGGATTCTTCACTACAACTTCAGCGTCGCCGTTGCGGTGGGCTACATCGCGCTATTTGGGGTTGCCGTTGAGACCGGTGTTGTGATGGTCGTCTATCTCCACGAAGCGCTGGAACTCCGCCTGCAAACGGGAGAGCCAATGACCAACGCCGACATCGAAGCCGCCGCTATGGAAGGAGCGGTACTACGGCTTCGCCCCAAACTGATGACGGTGATCGCCGTCATCGCAAGCCTGGCGCCCATTCTCTGGGAAACGGGTATCGGCTCTGATGTGATGAAGCCGATCGCCGCTCCGATTGTTGGCGGCATGATCACGTCAACGATTCACGTCCTGATTCTTGTCCCTATCTTCTTCGTCATGATCAAGGAGCGCGCGTTGAAACGCGGGCACCTCCATTACGAAGGCAAAGCATCCACACCATCCGGCAGCGGCAGCGTTTCGGGAGATCCATTCACGAACTTATAAAACCAGGCCGTGCGTGAGTGGCGGCGCGTGGGTCAATTCGACTGCGGAAGTCTTATTGACCTCAGTTCCCAGTTGGTGTGCCAGCCGGTTCACATCGTCGGTGAAAATGCTCACTTCGTGACTGGCACGGGATACGGCGACGTATCCGAAACGCGAACTCAGAAGATCGGGATGGACGCTGGTGTCGGCGTGAATCAGGACGCGCTCGGCGGTGAGTCCCTGAGAGCTGTGACTGGTAACGGCATAACCGTGATCGAAGTGCCGGTGTTCGGCGGCATTGAATTCGATGCGGC
>JAJYVU010000046.1 GCA_021791875.1 Acidobacteriota bacterium
TACCGGATTTCGTGCTGACGCTGGACCCCGAACAACCTGAAATCGCAAGACTCCCACTCAGGCTGACCACCGCACACAACCATGCAAACGACCTCATCCCGCCTCCTTGACTGACCGAAATCGCAAGCTCGGATTTACTTTTTGTTTAGTAACGCGAGAATTCCCTCCGAAACCCGCCACAGGCCATTGTGGAAAACAGGAAATTCCATATTGATGACAAGGGATCGGGAGGTTGTTAGAGAAACATGCGCTGGCGGCGGCTTTCGCCACCAGCCATGTGCACCTGGCGTTGATTTAGAGCGCCTCCCGGCGCGGCTGGTGCATGGTCCCGTGGAAGAATCCGATGCCGCGTGACTGGAAGCACACGTTTAAGGTCGATACCGGCGAAGCCAATACCCAATCGAGCGAAGATGCTGATACGCGAGAGACGCTCACCGTTGAAGGGAACACTTCGTCACGGGTGGTATGCGTGGTTCGGATGCTCGACCGGCTGCGACTGGGAGAGAGGGTTGCCTCCCTCTAGGTTTCACTGAAGTCGATCATTTTGGGCACCTGCCGGAACCAATTTGTGGTTGCGGCCAGCCAGAGGAGCCCCAGGGCAAACCAGATGCCACCCACTATCTTGGCAAGTATGTTCAGGTTCCACCAGATAGAAGCACAGAAAGCAAAGCCAGCCAGGGGGAGAACAAAATCGGCGAAAACTCTGCGCTTGGCGTCTCGTTGCAGAATGCCAAAGTGCCAGAACGAGGACAGGTTCACGCCCATGAAGGCGAGGAATGCACCGAAGTTGAGCAACTCACCTGCATGCTCGTATGCGCTGCCGACATAATTCAGGGCGACAGCTCCGAGCCAGGCAATCAATCCAATCAGGAGGATGTTGTAAGTCGGGGTGTTTGTCTCGGAGTGAAGGTGGGCGAAGAAGCCGCGCGGCAGAACTCCGTCGCGCCCCATGCCAAAAAGCAGGCGGGCTGCGCCAAGGCCGCCCGTAAGAGCGCTGCCAAGCGCGGCAAGGATGAGGATGATTCCCATTGCTTCAAACAGGAATGTGCCGCCGACTCTCCGGCACACATCCATAAAAGCTGTCTCCAGGTTGGGGAAGGTATGCCAGTCGGGCCAGATGCGCTGACCGAGATAAGCTTCCGCTCCGCCCAGGAGTCCAGTGAGGAGGCAGACCAGTACGGTAGCCAGCAACACATTGCGGCGAGGATTCTCGACTTCCTCGGAAAGAGTGGTGATGCCGTCGAAGCCAATATAAGTGAGCGCGGCGAATGAAGTAGCACCCCATATGCGATGCATGCTGAAGGTAGAGGGCGTATAGAATGGCGCGATTGAGAAGATTGCCGCCCATTGTCCATGGTGATAAAGGAATCGAATTCCCAGAACGAAGAACAATGCGATGACCAAGCACATGGCAAACAGCAGCAGCTTATTGGCACGCGCCGATGACCGAATGCCGATCAGGTTAAGAGCAGTGATGAAGACGGTGGCGCCCAGGGCGGTGACGGCGAACGGAATTTCGGGGATGTAACGGCTGTGCAATGCGGCTGAAATCCACACCACATTGATGAGAGGCTGCAGAATGTAATCCAGCAGCATTGCCCATCCAACCATGAATCCGAGGTGCGGATTGAGGGTTCTGCCGACGTACGTGTAGGCAGAGCCAGCAGACGGATATACGGCGGCCATGCGCCCGTAGCTGACCGCCGTGATCATCATGGCGAACATAGCTACGAGAATTGTGGAAACCATATATCCGTTGGAGAGCTTCTGGGTTACTCCGAACAGCGGAATCCCCGCCGTGGGCTGAATAAGCACCATGCCGTAAAAGATCAAGTCCCAGAGAGACAGAACCTTCTTTAACCGAGCGGGCGAACCCGATTGTGCGCTTGCTGCCATGCTGTCGCGAGCTCTCTGTTACTGGTTCATGGTTATTGCTGTTCTGTCGCACCGGTGCCAGCGGTGGGCACAGGGGTGACGGTGGCGGACGGGATGTTCCATCCGCTGAGTTTTATCACGGCATCGCGCGGAGTGCCATTGGGCAGGGAAGCGGTAAATGTTCTCGATTCGCCGGGTGTGAGTTCGATCCAGTCGTCAGACCAGATGACCGGTGCAATCAGCCCGCCTGATGGTGTGCGCACCACGAAGCGCAACTGGAAAGCGAGCGCGGTGGAGGTGTTCTTTAAATGAAGCCGGATCTGGTTTCCGTGAGCCGTATGCTCGATCTCGGCATGGGCGGCTACAGTCGCTGGAGGAAGATGCGTGAGCGCGTTCAGGTCGGGGTAACGGTCGGCCGGCGTGTGCGTATAGGTGGTTGAGGACCAATCAAAGGTTGTAAGTGTGTATGGCACCCAATAGAAGTTACGGCTGACGACATGACCCGAAGCATCCGTCAGTTTGAGATTGATGAAAAAGATGCGTTCCATGCCTGAGTTGAGGGCTGCAGGCCAGGTAAAGACCGTCTGCGAGCTGTCTGCGGCGGCGTTGACCACCGTTCGCGCGCTATATAGCTTATTCCAGTGGATACCATGCACGGTAATGCTGGCGTGCAGGTTGTCAGCGCGTTGATAAGTGCTGTTGACGACAAGTACCGACTGATTGTTATACGAATACTGAATGTGCAAAGGCTCGCAGGCCTTCTTAACAGCGTAATAACTGGAACCGGGGTCCAGATAATAGTCGTAGAGATGCCAGAACATCGACGGCCAGGCGTTGTTGAGCATCCACTGGATGACGCCAGTGGAAACATACTTGTTGCCGCTGTAAGACTCGAACATTGCGCGCTCCGAGTCGTATTCCATGGTGTCTGCCATGCGCACGTATTCCGCAAGCGAGGTGGGCTTGGCGTAGGTTGCATCCATCGCGCTGTCCAGAACCTTCATGGTGGTAAAGTTGCCGCCGCTATAGTGGAGTGCCCAAGTTGCCGATGGCGGCCAGGCCGTCGGGTCTGGCAGAAACTTCTTGCGGCTTGCCAGTGACGGGATTGCGGGACCGGGACTTGTCTCAGTGTTAAAGCCGTAGTCGCCGCCATGCTGATTGTCCTGGTACCAGTAACTCGGCTCCACGTAATCATATGGACCGGTCATCTTTACGCCGCTCTCGCCCGTGACGGTAGTAGGAGTTGCCGAGGCCGAAGAGATGATGGGGTTGGGCCAATGCGTTTCCGCTTCTATCTGCAGATAGGCTTCCTCAACATTCGGCACAGGGGGAATGTCGCTGCCGTTCAACCATACGAGAAGACTGGGATGACTGCGCAGGCGAAGCATCTGTGAACGCAGGGATGCCTTGGCGACGACCAGAGTTTCGGGAGTCCAGATCTTCCATTCCTGCCATGCGTCGCAGCAAACCCAGCCTGCCATCACAAGGATTCCGTTCTTATCCGCCAGATTAAAAAAGTCATTCGGGACCATCTTGCCTTCCAGACGGATGGTATTCAGGTTGAGGTGGCGGATGAGTTTGAATTGCTCCCGCAAGCGCTCGGGGTTGCGCCGCAGCATCATGTCTTCTGCCCAGCCGCCGCCGCGGATGAGGATTGGCTTGCCGTTAACGCGGAACAGGCGAGCGCCCTGCGCGGTCAGTTCGGAGGTGATTTCACGAATGCCAAAGTTTATCGTCTGCTCGTCTGAGATCTGACCATTTGTGCGGACGCTCATCGTCAGTCGCGACAGACGAGGCTTGCCCATTTGCCGGGGCCACCAGATGCGCGGATTGCGGATGCGCAACTGCGGGAATTTCTCCGGCGAAAATACTACGGTGTGCTCTTCATGCGGGGCCAGATCGACTGTCTGTTCAAAATGAGCGCCAGCAGCCGTGCCGGAGACAATTCCCTGCACCGCGTGGCCGGTTGCATTTCGCAATTGGGCATAGACAGTCAGATCGGCTACGCTGAGCTTGCCATCTGGAAAATGCGTGGTGGCCATGGGAAATCGCAGGGCAACCGGCCCTGTGGAGACCAGATCGACTTTGCCCCATAATCCCATGTCCTTGTCTGGTGGAGCGGGATTCCAGTCCACCCAGTTGATCGCCAGATCCTTTTCGGTAGGAGCAAAGACTTCCACCGCAAGTACATTCTGCTTTCCGGGTCGCAGCAGCTTTGTTACGTCCAGGTTGTATCGGCGGTCTGCTCCGGCAATCTGGGAGGAGTTCGCGATCTCATGACCGTTCAACCAGATGTTGGCGCGGTAATTGATTCCGCCGAAGCGTAGCCAATAATGCTTGCCGCTTGCCGTCACAGGTGCGATGAACTCATTTCGGTACCACCAGCCGCAGTGATAGGGGCTGCTTGCAGGCATGGGGAGATTCGCATAGTTCCAGCCGATGCGGTAAGAGGTGCCCGGAATCTTTCGGAGATTGTCGCCGAAGTAAGGATTGGGGAATATGCCGGCCGCCACCTGAGCCGCCAGAACTGTACTCGGCACCGTCGTGTGGATCCAGCCAGAGGCGCGGAATTCCTGGCTAGAAATTGCCTCGCCGGTCGCATTGAGCTTGCAAGCCGACTGCAGTTGCCAGCCTTCGTGAAGAGGCGTGACCGTTCCGGCGTGCAAGAGAGGGGCAAGCGCTGCCGCTGCAACAACCACTAGAAGAGACGGGAGAGAGTATCGATTCATCGGCTCAGCAAGCCTCCATAAGGACTGGATATTGCACCCTGGTGCAGCGTCTGCCATCGGCGCGTGTGATTGAAGGAGTTTTCCATCGTTGGAATGAAACACAACCACTATAAGCGCATTGTTTAGAGCATATCCGCTGATCCCATGCGGCGGTTGAGATTTTGCAGGTGCGGCTGTCTCTTGCAGATCGGGCGCGCCCGTGGTTCCTTCCCGGCAGGTGGAGTTTTCCAGGCGTTTCCGACTGCAACGAATCTGCTGGCGATGGGAACATGAACGGCGATGCGCTATGACTGGGACGGCGAATGACGATTGGCAGGCTCAGCAAGCCAGGCGCGATGAGCAGGCGTGCGGGTAAAGGCGATTGCGGTGAGAACAATGATCATGGGAAAACACTCGAGCGTGTAACGCGGCTCGGGCGCCTCGAGCGTCGCCAGCAATGCGCAGCGAAGCAGAACAAAGGCAAGTATGGCTCCCCAGAATGGCGGACGCTTGCAGATGCCCCGCAGGGCGGCGAGCAGGAAGGCGAGATTCAGGAGGGCATACGCGGCCGCAAAAATTGTGTCGCCGGGGTGCTTTGAATACTGCCACCAGCGAAGTTCAATCCAGATCATCTCTGTGCGCGGACGGAGCCACATGTCTGCGAGACGTGCAAGAGGGAGTTCAACGTAGTACCTGAAGGGATTGGCCTGGAGGATGCGCGTTGCCAGTGCGCCGAAGCGGGCGTCGATTGAGGGCGTGATGACTTTCGTGCGATTGTAGTCCGCCAGCAGCCTCAGCGTGGCGGCGCGAACCGCGGGCGAGGGGAATGCGCGGGAAGGCAATGAGTCTGGATGGATCGCATCGGTACCGCCATTCCAATAGATATCTGACGTGCAGGCAAAGTCGACGCAAATCGCCTTTGTCCAGCGGTTGAAGCCAGGATCGGAACTCTGACCCGGGTCAACTGCGTAGCGGGGCGCTAAAGGCTCGAATACGTGAAAGGTTTCCCAGTTCCGAATCGTCCAGGCAATAAAGGGCAGAATCGAAAGGATTCCGGCGATGACGGCACTGCGAAGCATGCGCGGGGTTCCCCACCTGCGTCGGCCATAGAAGTAGATAGCAGGGCAAAATGCAACCGCGAGCAAAGGGCCGTCCGGCCGCAGTAAGGCTGCGTAGCTCCAGGCTGCGGCCATGAGAAATAGCCAACGCTTGCGGGGGTCCTCAAGAAAGCGCACGAATGCATAGAGGGAGGCTGTAATGCAGAACAGCTCGAGAGTCTCTGTAAGGGGAATTGCGGCATAGTTGGCTGTGAACGGACACAGGCAAGATAGCCACAGTGTCCACCAGCCGGCTCTGCGGGACCAAACCCGGGTTGCGAAGGCCGCGAGAATCAGGCATGCACATAGGTCGATCGCAATTTGCACGAATACGACGGCGTTGTAATTCTCTATGTGGAAAAGCGAGAAACAAGCAACGAGAAATAGAGGATAGCCGGGCAAGCGTATCAGTGTGGGCTGAATTCCGACGCGAGTCATCCTCCCATAGATTCCATGGAGCATCCAATTCTTTGCAATGCCGCCGTAAACGAGGGAATCGCCTGCAACGGTGGGATATGTGTAGAGGAACCAGAGGCGCAGCAGTGCGCCCAGGAATAAAGCCAGACCAACAAGCCCGATCGTACTCAAGAGTGGTTTCCGGGGCGGCGGGATCAGGCGTAGCATGGGCGACCAACGGGTGAGCGGCAATCTTTTTGGGATTGCTTGCCGTGATCCGCGATTGCTATCTGGTTCCATCGCAGGGCACTCTAAGAGTCGGTTGGAAAGCGGATTCGCGGCCAGAGGCTACGGCAGCAATCGTGACGGTTTGCTTGCTTGGACGCGATGTTCTGCGGATCGCTTTTTGCTTTCGCGTGTGTTCCACAAATTTCCAGACAAGACCTGGCCTTTGCATGGCTATTCTCCGCAGTTTCGCGATACCGCTATGCAACTTCACCGGGATTCATTAGCTGGCCCCTTGCTGTGTCCAAGATGGGATCGAAGCGAAATTCGGCTGCTATGTCGTCATGATTCGCACGTACGCGAGTACTGATCGCATTCAGAACTAGAATCCTCCGCTCGTTCGATTCTCTCGTGTGAAGCCACCAGAGAATGGATGCTCCACAGATCAGGAAAATCCCCGACGCAAATTGTGAGACATTCCAAAATGACGTCATGCGTATAGCTCCCCGGGGGTACCCTTGCACGGATGGCTTACAGGATGTCCTCGCCCCGCTGAGCCTTGCAAGGTCATCCTGCCGCAGCGTACAGTTATCGGTTTATCGGTCATTCTCTTTGGCCGGTATTTGACTCGATCATGCATGGCTGAATCCGTGACAACCACAGCCGTTCGACGTAACAAAGTGATAGGTTAACCGCTCCTAAAGGGGAGATCCAATGCGTTTTCTGCCGACTCGTTTCCTGATAATCGCGGCTTGTCTGCTGCCAGCCTTGACATTCGCTCAGGCGCAGACCCCGCCCATCCTCTTCCAGCATCCTACCGTCGATGCGACCCAGATTGTCTTTTCTTATGCAGGCAGCCTTTGGACGGTAAGCCGCCATGGAGGGGATGCGTACCGGCTCACGTCAGGAACCCGTCAGGATACTGCTCCAATCTTCTCTCCGAACGGGAAGTTGCTGGCTTTCACGCGCAGCGACGGCGGCAATCAGGGAGTGTACGTAATGCCGGCCGAAGGCGGCCCGGCCCGGCAGCTTACATGGTATCCCGGTCCAAATGTGACGGCCGGCTGGACAAACGACAGCAAGGAGGTGCTGTTCCGATCAACTCGCTACAGCATTGATCCGCTGTACTTCCGGCTCTACACGGTTTCAGTGGCCGGAGGTGTGCCCACGGCGCTGCCGTTGCCCTGGGCCACGCAGGGTTCCTATTCACCCAATGGTCTGCGGCTCGCCTACGTGCCCTTCCGTAACCACCCGTGGTTTGAAGCGTGGAAGCATTATCGGGGCGGAATGGAGCCGCGCATCCGGGTTGCGGTGCTGAGCAATTCGACTGTGACCACGCTGCCGCGGGACGGCGCCAATAATAAGGATCCGATGTGGATCGGCAACGCAATCTATTTTCTCTCCGATCGCACGGGCGGCCACTTCCGGCTCTATCGCTACGATCTGGGCTCCAAGACAATCAAGGCGATCTCGCCGGACGACGGGCACGACATTCTCACAGCCACAGCCGGTGCTCTGGACACTTCGCATCCGGCGATTGTTTACACCGAAATGGGGAAGCTGTATCTGCTGGATGTGAACTCGGGGCGAATTCGGCAGATTGATGTCGCGATTCACGCCGATTTCTCCGCCGCGCAGCCGCACTGGGACAAGGTCGCGGCGCAACTGGAAAATCCAGATATTTCGCCGCATGGCGTGCGCGCAGTTTTTCAGGCGCACTGTGACATCCTCACCGTTCCGACGAAACACGGCAGCGCGCAGGACATTACCAACACGACAGGGGCGTGCGAACGTTACCCGGCATGGTCTCCGGATGGGAGTCAGATCGCGTATTTCTCTGACGCATCGGGCGTAAATGAGCTTTACGTCAGCCCGCAAAACGGAATCGGCCCTGTCCGCAAAATAAGCCTTGGCGCCAAGCCCACGTTTTATTTCAACCCGGTCTGGTCACCTGATGGCCGTTATATTGCGTTCACCGACATCGCGCAGCACCTGTGGATCGTGGATGTGAAGAGCGGCAAGACGACGCTTGTGACTACCCGTTACTACGACGAAGGCTATAACTCCTTCAATCCTGGCTGGTCGGCGGACAGTCAGTGGCTCACCTATACAGAGATCCAGCCCAATTATCTGCATGCCATTTTTGTTTATTCGATGGCATCGGGGAAATCCACACGCATTACTCCAGCCGGCAGCGATGCTGAGATGTCGCAGTTTGATCCCAGTGGCAAATACCTTTACTTCCTGGCCAGTACAAATCCCAACCCGGGTGCTGAGGTAGGCGACCTTTCTTCTATCAATCAGCCCACGGTTTATAGCGCCTATGTTGCCGTGCTGCGCAACAATATTCCTTCACCACTTGCCCCGAGACCCGGTGAAGAGGAGGCGTCGACACCTGTTTCGTCGAAGAAAGGAACCGATCCCGCCAAGAAGAAACCTGCCAAAGAGGCGAAGGTCACGATTGACTTTTCGGGGCTGAGCCATCGCATCCTGGCTCTGCCGATACCGCCGCGATCCTATCGGGACGTGGAAGTGTCTGCTCCTGGAGTGTTGTGGCTGCTCTCCGGCCCCATCGTGAGCCAGAACCAGCCGGATCATCCGGGACTGAATCTCTACCGGTTCTCGATGAAGAAGCGCAAGGCGACCCATGTTCTGTCAAATCTCCAGAACTTTGCGATTTCAGCCGATGGCAAGGAAATGCTGTTGGAGCAGCATTCGCAATGGCGAATCGTTCCGGCGGAGGCCAAGGTCAGCCCCAGTGCTGGAACGACGCTCAACACGGGCGGTCTTCGGGTTTATGTGAATCCGCGCCGTGAGTGGAGCGAGATGTATCGCCAGGTCTGGCGCATCGAGCAAAATTTCTTCTACTCGCCCAGGTACAACGGTCTGGACCTGCCGCGCGCGGAAAGATACTATGCCCAGTTTCTGCCCGGCGTGGAGAGCCGTTCTGATCTCCAGTATCTCTTCCACGACATGGTCGGCAACCTGAGCGTTTCGCACATGTTCCTAATGCCATCGCCTTTCGGGCGTAAATCGGTCCCCGACGGGGTGCTGGGAGCCGACTACACGATCGAACACAATCGTTATCGCTTCTCCCATATCTACAGCGGAGAAAACTGGAATCCTCGGTTACATGCTCCACTGACTCAGCCCGGAGTCAACGTGAAGGTGGGCGACTACCTGCTGGACGTGAACGGCCGGCCACTGTATGGGACGGACAATATCTACTCGTTCTTCCAGAACACCGCGGGCAAGCAGGTGGTACTGACCGTTTCTGCCAGTGCTGACGGTACGAATTCCCGGCAGGTCACCGTCGTACCGGTGCGCAACGAAATGGCACTGCGGAAAGAGGACTGGATTCATCACAACCAGATGCTGGTGAACAAGCTCAGCGATGGCAAGCTTGCTTACATTTATCTTCCGGATACGGAAAACGGCGGCTGGACTGATTTCAACCGGTACTTCTTTTCCCAGATCGGTAAGCAGGGCGCGATTGTGGATGAGCGATTCAATCACGGCGGTTTCCTTGCCAATTATGTGATCAACGAATTACAGCAGCCTTTGCTCAGTTTCACTCTGAATCGTCATGGCCATATCGAGGTCGCCCCCACTGCCATCTTTGGGCCAAAAGTGATGATCATCAATCACTTTGCGGGTTCGGGTGGAGACTACATGCCATACGTGTTCCGGCAGGAGCATGTTGGTACGCTGGTAGGCACCCGTACCTGGGGAGGTCTCGTGGGAATTGATAGATACCCCTCGTTGATGGATGGCAGCATGGTGACGGCGCCCGATGCAGCCCTCTATTTCCCCAATGGGAAATGGGATATCGAAGATCATGGTGTGACTCCGGATGTGCACGTGACGATGAATCCTGAGCTTTGGCGCAAAGGAGAAGACCCTCAGCTTCAGGCCGCTGTTTCGATCGCGATGCGTGAGCTGAAGGGCCACACTTTTCATGTCGTGCCTCACCCTCCCTATCCGAACCACAACGCGGGGATGTTCCTGGGCGCTCCCACGACGACGGATAATCCTTCTACGAAACCTTAAGCCAACAGGCAGCGCTGTATCCCAGCGCTGCCTGCCACCAATCGTCCCTGGTGCGGAAGCAAATCTCCTTCAGCGAGGCACTTTTCTATATCTGCTGCGCGGCGTTTCTTAAGGGACAGCCGCGTAACGCTTCTGGCTTCGGTATTCTCCCGAAGGAGAATTGCGTTCGCGCCGGCACTTCAGTGTGCGGAAGTGGCCCATTCCGGCAGTCGTTTACACCGGTTGCAATGAGCTCATCATTTCCGGGGCAGAAATCGAGTGAGATCGGCAGGCTGACGAGTGCTTTTGAAAGCTAAGACGATTTCAAGCGAAGGCCCGTCGATTCTGTAATCGTTTCATTGCATGATGGATGCCGAGGTTACTCCAAGAAGTCCGGTGCTCGAGCCACCTCGGTCACAGGCTCCAATTCCTTGTGGCGCTCAAGAAAGCGAACGCAGGCATTCCAGCGAACGATGGAAGAATCATCTCCTGAAGGCCGCAGGCGCTCCGCTTCTTCGAAAAACTTCAGGGCCCTGACGATCCAATCGTAGACATAACCACCGGATACGCGTTCATGGGAACCACAGAATGCCTTCGCGCGCCGCTCCCAGGCGATTCCGGAATAGTAAGCGCGATGATACGGCGACTCCAGGTTTGTTATCGCTTCGATCGCTCTGTCAAAGGAATCCTCTTCCTGAGAGATTTGATCTGTGAGGGCAAGGATGAAGCTGATTTGCGCCCTCTCGTTCGCAGGTTCAATCGCAAGGATGTCGAGGCAGATGCTCTCGGCTTCATTTGGCTCGCCGAGCAGGCGATAACGCTCGGCCTTGGCCAAAGCGGTTTCAATGCCTTCATGAGAGAGGGGTTTCAGAGTGAACATCGAGTGTCCTCCTGTTCGTGGTGATCTCCTCCGGGTTATAAGATGCCGAGCAATTGCTTCAGGGGATCGTAGAACCGGTCAACGACCCGCTCCTTGAGCGGAATAATTGCGTTTTCGGTAATCGTGATGGACTCGGGGCACACCTGCCTGCAACAAGTGGTGATGTTGCAGAAGCCGATGTTGTGTTTGTCGCGCAGGTCCTTGGTTCGGTCTTCTGTGTCGAGCGGGTGCATTTCGAGCGCTGCCGTGTAGACCATCAAACGAGGCCCGATGAACTCGTCGTGCTTGCGGTGCTCGCGCAGGACGTGGCAGACATCCTGGCACAGAAAACACTCGATACATTTGCGAAACTCCTGAACGCGCTCGACGTCGGCCTGCTGCATGCGCCATGTGCCGTCCGGCGCGTCGGGAGAGCGGGGCTTGAAGGGCTTGACGGTAAGCTTGGCGCGGAAGTTCCAGGAGACATCGGTGACGAGATCGCGGATGACGGGAAAGGCGTGCATCGGCTCAATGATGACCGGCATTTCCAGGTTGATATCGCTGAGACGGGTCATGCACATGAGCCTGGGCATTCCGTTGATTTCAGCGGAGCAGGAGCCGCACTTGCCGGCCTTGCAGTTCCAGCGCAGGGCGAGGTCGTTTGCCTGCTGTGCCTGGATGCGGTGCACGGCATCCAGAACCACCATGCCCTCTTCGACGGGCGTGACGTAATCCTGGAAGGCGCCGCCTTCGGGATCTCCTCGCCAGATGCGAAACATTGCTTGTGTGGCCATCTATTTCATCTCCAACTGTTACATTTCCCCGTTTATTTCATTTCTTCGATCACTGCCTTCAACTCATCGGGTATGGGCGGAATGGCTCTCTTTTCGACCAGCATTGCGCCATCCGGACCGCGCTTGATGATGATGTTGTATTTGCCCCATTCGGGATCTTTGTTGGGAAAGTCTTCGCGGAACTGCGCGCCTCGGCTCTCCTTGCGCAAAAGCGCCGCGCGGGTGACTGCCTCGGAGACGATCATCAGGTTCCCTACGTCTACGGCGGTGTGCCAGCCGTTGTTGTACTCGCGGTTGCCGACGATGCCGACGCGGTCTGTCCGCTGACGGAATTGGGCGATCGTCTCGAGGGCCTGCAGCATTTCATCTTCCGTTCGAACGATGCCAACCAATTCCTGCATGGCCTCCTGCAGGTCATATTGAATCTGGTATGGATTTTCGCCGGAAGCTCCGCGCTCGAAGGGAGCCAGCGCTTCGGTCGCGGTTGCCTGAAGCTGCTGCTCGTCAATGCTGGTGGCGCCGTTTGCCTTAGCAAATTCCGCGGCATAGCGTCCGGCGCGGCGTCCGAACACGAGCAGGTCAGAGAGCGAATTGCCGCCAAGGCGATTTGCGCCGTGCAGGCCTGCGGCCACCTCTCCGGCGGCGAAGAGTCCTGGCACCGTAGCCATCTGCGAGTCGCCATCGACGTTGATTCCACCCATGACGTAGTGGGTGGTGGGGCCGACTTCCATCGGTTCCTTCGTGATGTCAAGATCCGCGAGCTGTTTGAACTGGTGATACATGCTGGGGAGCTTGCGCTTGATGTGCTCCTCGGCTTTCGGCATGCGTTCCTTGATCCAGGAGATGTCGAGGAAGACGCCGCCGTGCGGCGAGCCTCGCCCTGCTTTGACTTCCCGGTTGATGCAGCGGGCGACGTGATCGCGAGTCAGCAGTTCAGGAGGACGGCGCGCAGTTTTGTCACCCTGTGTATAGCGCCAGCCTTCGTCTTCATTGTCCGCGGTCTGGTCTTTGTAGAGATCTGGAATGTCGTCGAACAGGAACCTGCGGCCTTCACTATTGCGCAGAACGCCGCCTTCACCGCGCACGCCTTCCGTTACCAGGATGCCGCGCACGCTGATGGGCCAGATCATTCCGGTCGGATGAAACTGCACGAACTCCATGTCCCGAAGTTCGGCGCCGGCGCGATAGGCCAGGGCATGTCCATCGCCGGTGTATTCCCAACTGTTGCTGGTGACCTTGAACGCGCGTCCGATTCCGCCCGTCGCCAGCACCACAGCCTTCGCCTGCCACAGATAGAAGCGGCCCTTCTCGCGGTCGTATCCGCAGGCCCCGGCGATGCGGCCGGAGTCGAGCAGCAGGCGGAGCACGGTGCATTCCATGTGGACTTCCATCCCGGCGTGAATGCCATGGTCCTGCAGCGTGCGGATCATTTCGAGGCCGGTACGGTCGCCGACGTGGGCCAGACGCGGATAACGGTGGCCACCGAAGTTCCGCTGCAGGATTCTGCCGTCTTTGGTGCGGTCGAAGAGCGCGCCCCACTCTTCGAGTTGGCGGACACACTCCGGAGCTTCCTTGGCATGCAGCTCGGCCATACGCCAGTTGTTGATGTACTGGCCGCCCCTCATCGTATCGGAGAAATGGACGCGCCAGTTGTCGCGATCGTCGACATTGCCGAGAGAAGCGGCAATGCCGCCCTCAGCCATGACAGTGTGGGCTTTGCCAAGCAGGGATTTGCAGACGACGCCGACTTTGAGGCCGGTGGCTGCGGCTTCAATGGCGGCACGCAGACCTGCGCCGCCTGCTCCAATCACAAGAACATCGTAAGAGAACCGCTGGAATTCCGGCATCTACAGAATTCTCCAGTCATGAATGACGCCCATCGAACAGAGGCGGATATAGAGATCGGAAAAGGCTACCCAGAAGAGACTCAACCACGCCCAGATTTTATGTCTCCGGTTGAGGCAGCTCACGCCGTCGTAGAGCTTGTGCCGGATGGGGTGTTCTGAGATGCGATCGAACGTTCCGCCGATGAGGTGCCGGAAGGCATGACAGCCAAAAATGTATCCCCCCAGAAGCACGACGTTCATGACGAGAACGAGCGTTCCCACGCCGATTCCAAAGCCGTTGGCGAAAAAGAACGCTCTCACCGCGTCGTAGGCGAGGAAACCCCAAAGGATGTAGGAAAGCCGCAGGAAGTAGCGGTGAAAGTTCTGCATAATCAGCGGGAAATACCGCTCACCGAGGTATTTCTTGCGTGGTTCGCTCACCGCGCACGCCGGAGGATCGGCCCAGAACGCCTTGTAATACGCGCCGCGGTAGTAGTAGCAGCTCACGCGGAAGAGGCCGGGAATCCAGAGGATGAAGAGCGCTGGAGAAAACGGCAGAAAGTCCGGATACCATCCCGGCTTTGGGCCAAACAGCGCGAACGACGTGTTGCCGAAAAGATCGGGCGAATAAAACGGAGAGATATACGGTCCGAAGGTGTAATGGGTGTTTTGGAATGCAGCCCAGGTGGAATACACGATGAATATGCTCAGCCCCACGAAGACTGCTGTTGGGGAAAGCCACCACGCATCGCGTCGCGACGTTTGGCCAAACTTGCCGTTTTTCCAAACTACATCTGGAGATGACATCGCCCCTCCACGGCAGAACGATTCGGCGGATTCAGGCCTTCCGCCGCTGGCAACGCATTGTACAGGAATGATCGTGTTGCGAGCTACCCGCGGAAAATATCGGGGGACAGATCTCGTAAATAGCGATTCAAAAAAAATAGAAGTCCAGCATTTTGGATAGCCGGTTTCGCAATGTTCCTGAAGGTAAGGAGTTCTTGGTCAGAGGCCCTCGATCATTCGCCTCCGCCGGCACTATCGCTGCAAAAGAGGGTTCAGGAGACGGTTTCGGCGCTGTAGCGGGTGATCAATCCAGTTTGCACGGCGTGGCGGAAGACCCTGGCGAAGAGCCAGGAAGCGAGAACGATGTAGCCGATGGCGAGCGCAAATGCGGCGGCGAGGAGCGTGCCGTGGAATGCGTGGCCCGAAACAACGGCGCGCATGCCTTCGAAGACATAGGAAGGCGGCAGCAGGCGGGCGAGCCACTGCATGGGCGCTGGGAGAGTGGCGAGAGGGTAGTAAACGCAGGCGAAAGGGGCGAGCAGCGCGGGAATAGGCCAGACGAACCACTCGGCCGCGGGGCCGAAGCGGAGGACGATGGCGATGGATGCGACTCCTAGGGCCATGCCGTTGAGGAAGAGGATGAAAACGAATGGAAGGAGCATGGCTCCGTAGGCGGCGAAGTTGAGGCCGAAGGCGGCGGTGGCGACGACGATCATGACGGCAAGGCCAACCAGGCTGATAGCGAGACTGGTGGTGAGGAGTCCGGCAATGTACTCGGGCATGGTGATGGGGGTGGCGAAGATGTTGAGGAAGTTGCGCGACCAGACATCTTCAAAGAATGCGGTGGTGACGCCCTGCATGACGCGGGTCATGAAATCCCAGAAGAGAACAGCCCCGAGGAGGGCGGGGACAAATTGGTAATGGGTGTGGGTGAGGGAGCCGAGGAACCTGGTCATGAATCCCCAGAGGACCATGTCGATAGTGACCCACGCGAAGAGGGGAACAATGCGGGCAGCGCTGCCGCGGTAGAGATAGAACTGCCGGAGGGGGATGGCGGCGACGCGGGAGAGGTTCATGACTGGAACGCTCCGAGGTGGAGGGGCTCGCGGGCGACGCTGATGAAGAGCTGTTCGAGCGTGGATTTGCCGTACTGGGCCGGTAGGGTGCGCGGGTCGCCGGAAAGGATGATCTCCCCCTGGGAGAGAAACATTACGCGGGAGCAGACCTCTTCGACTTCGTACATATTGTGGGAGGTCCAGAGGACGCCGGTGTGGGTGCGTGCGGCAAAGGCGCGGATGGTGGAGCGTATGTCGCGTGCGCTGGCGGGATCGATGGAAGCCGTGGGCTCATCAAGCAAGAGTATGCGCGGCTGGTTGAGCATGGCCTTGGCGAGGCCGACCCTGGTTTGCTCGCCGGAAGAAAGAATGCCGCATTTGGTGTTGCGAAATTTGTGGAGGTCGAAGGCGTCGAGGACAGCCCGGAGGCGGGCGGGAAAATCGTGTACGCCATAGAGGAGCGCGAAAACGCGAAGGTTCTCGTATACGGTGAGATTGCCGGGGAGCGGAGCGTAAACGGCGGCGAAGTTGGTGGAGGAAAGAGCCCGGGAACGCTGGCGGAGAAGATTGAAGGAATCAATGTGAATGGAGCCGGCAGTGGGTTCGAGTACGCCGAGGATCATGCTGATGGTGGTGGTCTTTCCGGCGCCGTTGACGCCCAGCAGACCTACGATTTCTCCGGGGCAAACGTGGAAAGAGATGCCCTTGACGGCCTCGACGGGACCGTAGTGCTTGCGGAGATTTTCTACGCGAAGGACTGGATCATGCAGGGCTGGCGCGGGTTCGGCTTGCATAGTGGTTCGGATGCAATCATACGGCTTGCCGGCGCGGAGATGCCTTCGATTGCAGAGTGTGCCCATGTAGCTTGCAACGGCAGCGTGAGGCAACGGTGCAACTTTCTCGCCTTGGCAATGATCAGGCGAGATGGGCAACACTCAACTACGCCGGTTGGCGCGAATTATCGAGGGAACCGTAGCGAGGATAGCTTTGGGCGAACCCTCCGCCATGAGCTTCAGTATTGCCGTTGATCGTGGCACACGATCGGTATGCGACCAAAGGCCTGGAGTTCTTATGAGCTGTATCCATGGCGAGCGTGCTGAGGTGTAAAGGGCAGGTCATCCGCACCGTGTGGTTCCGGGGTTGAGGGCTTTGGATTTCGGTATTCCATGAGGAGCTCAGTATATAATTAATATCGAATATTCTTAAATGCAGGTATATTTATTTGCCGGACTCCTTACGTCGATTCAAGGCTGATATTTTTCAAGCACTTGCCCATCCAACCCGCATCTCGGTGATGGAACTCCTGGAGGGTGGAGAGCTCTCTGCCGGCGAGCTGATCGAAAAGCTCGGCATTGAGCAGGCCAACGCCTCGCAGCATCTGTCCGTGCTGCGTTCCAAGCAGCTTGTGGTGAACCGCAAGGCAGGGAATCAGGTTTTCTATTCGGTGCGCGACCCGATCCTTTTCGAGGTTCTTGCCCTCATGCGCCGTTATTTTCAAAATCACCTGAGAGAAGCTACGGAAATGCTGGAGGAGATCGACAAGTCTACCGAGGAGACCAAGGCATGAGCAGGCTTGCCGAGGACCGGCAGGAAATTGCAAGCGGCTATGCGGCTCGTCATGACTCTTTCGCCCCGCAGACCGCTCGCCGGGTCCCTGCGGCACAGAGTCCTCTCGCAGCATTCCCTAACCCTATGAGGCCAGCCGAAGACTTGTGATGCCTATGCCGCCGTTCACATTCCATGCAGCATTACTCTTTCCCGCGCATTTTCTCCCCCTGCTGCTGGACATAGTGGCCGGCTGGATCATTCTTGGTCTTCTGGGGCTGTTCCGTCCGCGAAGCCTTCGTCTGACCGCGCATCTGTTGTTCCCGCTCGGAGCTGCGGCGTGCCTTGGAGTCGCAATCCTCTCCGGTGTGTTCCTGGCAACCGGTCACGCGCCGGAACTTATGGTTCTTCCTTTGGGGCTACCGAATCTACCGTTTCATCTTCGCCTGGATGCGCTGTCCGCTTTCTTTCTGCTGTTACTCGGCGTTTCGGGGGCGGGTATCTCCATCTTTGCCGCGGGCTATTTTCGATCAGGCGAGGGCACGGCGCCGGCGCTGTTGTGCCTGCAGTACCACGTGTTTCTGGCCAGCATGGCTGTTGTGGTTCTGGCCAACGATGCGTACCTCTTCATGGTGGCGTGGGAGACCATGGCGCTGACGTCCTACTTCCTGGTCACCTCTCAGCATCGGATACCGGAGATTCGTCGCGCCGGCTTCCTCTATTTATTGATGGCGCATCTTGGAGCTCTCTGCATTCTGCTCTGTTTCGGGGTGATGCAGGGCGGGAGCTGGCAGTTCACCTTCGATGCCATGCGCCAGGCTTCGCTGACGCCGTTCTGGGCAACGATCGCGTTTCTGCTGGCGCTGCTTGGCTTTGGCGCAAAAGCCGGACTGGTCCCTATGCATGCGTGGCTACCCGAAGCGCATCCCGCGGCGCCTTCGCCTGTATCGGCGATGATGAGCGGCATCATGCTTGAGATTGCCATCTACGGGCTTGTGCGGATCAGCTTCGACCTGTTGCACGTCCAGTACTGGCAATGGGGAGTGATCGTTCTGATCGTCGGACTCTTCTCCGCGCTTTTCGGCGCGATCTTTGCGGCGGTGCAGACCGATATGAAGCGGCTGCTGGCCTACTCCTCGATTGAGAATGTCGGCATCATTGCTACCGCCATCGGTCTGGCCATTCTGTTTGAGGCGAGCCATTTGCCGCTGTTTGCCGCGTTGGCGCTGTGCGCGGCTCTCATCCACGCGCTCAACCACTCGTTATTCAAGAGCCTGCTCTTTCTTGCCACGGGCTGCGTCCTCCACGCCACGCGGCAACGCAGCCTTGGGAAACTCGGCGGGCTGATCCGCCGCATGCCGTGGGTGGCGGCCCTGGCGTTGATCGGCACGCTGGCGATTGCCGGCTTGCCGCCGCTCAATGGCTTTGTGTCGGAATGGCTGCTGCTGCAATCGTTCCTGTTTACTCCGCGGATCCCACACGCTTTTCTGAACATGCTCATTCCGCTGGGCGCGGCGGCCCTGGCGTTGATTGTCGCGCTGGCGGCTTACGTGATGGTGAAGTTCTACGGCATCATCTTTCTGGGTCAACACCGCGAAGCTTCGCTCGTTCACGCGCACGATGCCAACTGGCTGGAGCGGCTGGGGCTCGGATGGCTCGCGCTTGGCTGCATTCTGATAGGTGTTTTCCCCCAGCTGGCCATCCGTGCAGCGGACAGTGTGACCGGACCGATGCTGGGCGCGACGGTAGACTCGCAGTCCTCGCTATGGAGGATAGCCCCCATAGCGCCTGAGCAGGCTTCCTACAGCGGCTCCATTTTTCTTCTCGGGATTCTCGCGGTGATTGGTATCAGCTTTCTCGCCGTCAGGATTCTGGCGCATGGGCGCATACGCAGGACTCCTGCCTGGGATTGTGGCTACCCCTGGCAAACACCCCGCATGCAGGACACAGCGGAGGGCTTTGGCCAGCCTATCCGGCATATGTTTGGAGCCATCCTGCACCTGGAGTTGCAGCTTCCCTCGCCGACAGACGATCCACCACGCTATCGGGTGCATATTGAAGATCGCTTCTGGCGGACGCTCTACGAACCCGTGGCGCGCGCGGTGCGGCGGACGGCCGACGCCATCGCCGTGTTGCAGAGCGGGCGGCTCTCCATCTACCTGCTCTACAGCTTTCTAACCATTCTGGTTCTCCTGGTGTTTGTCCTATGAGAGAAATCACGCTTGCGCGGCAACTTGGAGAAGTGGCACTGGCGATTGCGATTGCGCCTCTCTTCACGGGATGGATTGCGCAGTGCCGCGCCTGGATGCAGAACCGCTCGGCGCCTCCTCTTTTGCAGCCTTATCGCATGCTGCGCAAGCTGTTCCAGAAGGATGTCGCGCTTGCGACGGAGGCATCGCCGTTGTTTCGGGCGACACCCTATGTGCTGTTCGGAACGATGGTGCTGGCGGCGGCGATCATTCCTTCCCTGGCAACCGATTTGCCCTTTGCGCAGGCTGCCGACGCCATTGCCCTGATTGGCCTTTTCGCCACGGCGAGAGTCTTCCAGTCGCTGGCGGCGATGGACATCGGTACGGCCTTTGGCACCATGGGTGCGCGCCGGGAAATGATGGTCGGCTTTCTTGCGGAACCGGCGCTGCTGATGGTGATGTTCAATGCGTTTCTGCTTTATGGCAGCACAGCCTTGCCGAGTCTCGTCGATGGCTACGCGGCGCATCCCGCGCTGATCGACCCGAGCGTCATCTTTGCCGCCATCGCATTCCTGATGGTGCTGCTTGCCGAAAACGCCCGCATTCCCATCGACAACCCGGCGACCCACCTGGAACTGACCATGATCCACGAAGCAATGCTGCTGGAATACTCCGCGCGGCATCTCGCTCTGATGGAATGGGCGTCCAGCCTGAAGCTCTTCAACTACGCATGCGTTGGTTTCGCGTTGTTTTTTCCGTGGGGCATCGCCACACACGGAGTGGACGGCACGGGCACACTGCTGCTTGCGATCGTTGCGCTCCTGGGGAAACTGGCTGTTGCCGGAGCCGTTCTTGCATTGATTGAGTCCATTTCCGCCAAGCTGCGGCTCTTCCGCGCGCCGGAATATCTGGCGATTGCGTTCCTGCTCGCCGTGCTGGGCCTGCTTGTCCACTTGTTGCTGGGAGCCAACACGCATGCTTAAGTCCCATCTGATCGCGCAGCTTGTGAACCTGCTCGCCGCCGGTCTGCTTCTGATTTCCTTCGCGATGCTGTCCCGGCGGCGAACGCAGCGGCTGATCCTGCTCTATGCCTGGCAGGGCGCCATCCTCTGCCTGTCCACTTGTCTCGTTGCTTACGACGCGGGACTCACGGAGCTTTATTACTCGGCGGCGCTGACGCTCATCCTCAAAGTTATCGGGCTCCCGTGGATTCTGCACCGGCTGATTGAAAGACTTGGAGCGCAATGGGATCGCGAACCCGTCGTGAACATCCCCCTCACCATGCTGATCGGGCTGGTGCTGGTGATCTTTGCCTTTGGCCTGGCGCAACCGATCAGCGAGATGGCCACCACGATCACGCGAAACACGCTGGGCATCGCCCTTGCGGTTATTTTGCTTTCGTTTCTCATGATGATCACCCGCCGCAAGGCAGTCACGCAGGTCATCGGATTTCTGGCTATGGAAAACGGCCTCTTTTTTGCCGCTACCAGCGCGACCTATGGCATGCCCATGGTGATTGAACTGGGAATCGCGCTCGATGTACTCGTCGGCGTCTTCATTCTCGGAATTTTCTTTTTCCAGATCCGCGAGCAGTTCGACAGCCTCGACCTGCATCACCTCGAAGCGCTGAAGGAGGACTGACGTGGAAGTATTTCTGGTACTCGGCCTGCCGCTGCTTGGCGCACTTCTGCTTGCCATGCTGGGAGCGCGCCGGTTTGCGGCAGAGCTGAACGTGGGCATCAGTCTTGCGACGCTGATGGCCGCCGCAGTGCTGGTGCTGCGTGTGATTCGGCACGGCTCGCTGCTGGTCTGGCACGATCAGTTCTTCGTCGACTCGTTCAATGTGTTCCTCGTGGCTCTGACAGCCTTTGTCGGTCTCACGACTTCGCTCTTTTCGCGGCCTTACATGCGCATCGAGGAAGCTCATGGCCGGCTGACTCCCCATCGCCTGCGGCTCTACCACAGCATGTACCAGCTCTTTATGGGAGCGATGCTGCTGGCGTTGCTGACCAACAACATGGGCATCCTGTGGGTGGCGATGGAGGCTGCCACGCTCTCCACCGTGCTGCTGGTTTCGCTCTACCGCACCAAGGCGAGCCTCGAAGCAGCCTGGAAATATTTCATCCTCTGCGGCGTCGGCATTGCGCTCGCTCTCTTCGGCACCATGCTGCTCTATTTTGCCGCCCAGCAGACGCTGGGCCGCGAAGGCATGACTGCTCTGCTGTGGACGCACCTCAATGCGGTGAAGACACATCTGGAGCCACAGGTGATGGGCCTGGCTTTCGTCTTTCTCCTGGTGGGGTATGGAACCAAGGTCGGTCTTGTTCCCCTGCACAGCTGGCTGCCCGATGCGCATGCTGAAGGTCCAACGCCGGTCTCGGCGGTGCTTTCAGGTCTGCTGTTGAATGTGGCGCTGTATGCGGTCATCCGCTGCAAGATTCTCGCCGAAGGGTCCATCGGCGTTGCACTGCCGGGCCGGATGCTGATGGGCTTCGGGCTGTTGACCGCGGTGATTGGAGCCTTCCTGCTCTGGAGGCAACGCGACATCAAGCGCCTCTTCGGTTATTCGTCGATCGAGCACATGGGCATCATCACCTTTGCCTTCGGACTCGGCGGACCCATTGCCAATTTCGCCGCCCTGCTGCACATGACACTTCACTCCCTCACCAAGTCATCCATCTTCTTCACCGCTGGACATGCTTCGCAGACCGCGGGCACTCAGCACATGGATGATATCCGCGGACTTGTCAGCATCAGCCCCACGATTGGCTGGGGGCTGATCCTCGGCTCGATTGCGATTCTCGGCATGCCGCCCTTCGGCATCTTCGCCAGCGAATTTCTCATCCTTACGACGGCGATGCGGCATCATCCCTGGGCGACTCCGTTTCTGCTGCTGGCCTTTGGCGTCGCTTTCGCCGGGATCTTCAGCAAGGTGCAACCGATGGTCTTTGGGGAAAGCGATTCGCGGCGATTGCCGCACTCGCCGGCGTTAACGCCTGTCTTTGTTCATCTTGCGCTGGTGCTCATCCTGGGCGTGTACATCCCACCCGCTCTGGCTGCGTGGTACAGCTCCGCCGCACATTTGATTGGAGGGTAACGATGGAAACAGATTTTGCGAAAGATCAGCAGTTGCCGATACCGTCCAATATTCAGAGCTACCTCCTGCGCGTGGACCGCGAGGGATGGCTCCGGACCGCGCAGGCGCTGCACAACGCCGACGCGAAGTTCCTGACGCTTTGGGGTGCAGACGACCGGGATCGAGATGCCTATTTCCGGGTATATGCGGCGTGGCTCCTGCCACAGAGCATATTGGTGTTGGAACACTCAATCGAGGACGTGAGGAATCCGAGCTATCCGGGACTCTCTACGATTTTTCCCGCCGCGTTGCGAATGGAGCGCGCCGCATACGATCTGCTCGGCATCTCCGCTGAAGAGGCCGACGCCCGCGCCTGGCTGCGGCACGGCGGATGGCCAGGGAATCTATTTCCACTCCGCCGGGAAGTCAGCGCCAGTCAGTCCTATCCCCTCGATCCGGAGCCGTATCCGTTTGTCATGGTCGAGGGGGATGGAGTGCATGAGATTGCCGTGGGTCCGGTGCATGCCGGCATGATTGAACCGGGCCACTTTCGCTTCTCGGTTGTGGGAGAAAAGGTGCTGCGTCTCGAAGAGCGTCTGGGCTACACGCATAAGGGCGTCGCCAAACGATTTGAGTCGCTGTCGCAACAGGAGGGACATCGGCTGGCGGCGCGTTTGTCAGGAGATTCGGCAGTAGCGTTTTCCTGGGCGTATTGCGCGGCGCTCGAATCCATCACGTATACGTCCTGTCCGCCGCGCGCCGTAGCGCTGCGTGCCCTGGCGCTTGAACACGAACGGATTGCCAACCATCTTGGAGATCTGGGAGCACTGGGCAACGATGCCGGATTCGCGTTTGGCCTCACGCAATTCTCACGCTTCAAAGAGAATCTGCTTCGCGCCAACACACTTACCTTCGGCGCGCGCTATTTGATGGATTACATCGTCCCCGGGGGCGTAGCCGGCGATTTGCCTGAGGGCGGTGGTGACCTGTTACTGACGCAGTATGAAACGCTGGAAGAGGGCGTCGCCACCCTGCGCTCCATTTACGCTGAACACGCGGGATTGCAAGATCGCTTTCGCGAAACCGGGCGTCTTGAGCACAGACTGGCAAGGCAGTTCGGCGCACTGGGGCTGGCAGCTCGGGCCTCCGGTATTGCCTGCGACTTGCGCGTGGATCATCCGTGGTCGCCTTATGACGGGCTTGTTCCCAACCTTGTAACGCAGCCGCATGGAGATGTTGCGGCGCGGGTCCATGTTCGCTTTGATGAGGTTATGGAGTCGTTGCGGCTGTGCCGCATCCTGCTGGAGGGTCTTCCTGCAGGTCCGCTGCAGAACACGCCGACCGTTGCTTCCGGAGGCTGTCTTGGCATCGGACTAATCGAGGGCTGGCGCGGGCCAGTCATGGTGGTTCTGGAAACAGCTGCTGGCGGCGGCATCCGTCGTTGTCATGCGCACGATCCGTCGTGGCAGAACTGGCCGCTACTGGAGTTCGCCATCCTTGGGGATATCGTGCCGGACTTTCCGCTGATCAACAAATCCTTCAACCTGTCCTACAGCGGACAAGACGGGTGATCGCCTGATGTTTGACGTCATTTCACTCATGCTGCGTACCGGCATTCTGACGGAGAGGCTTCCTGCTCGTTCTCCGGAGTCTCCCCCGCTTGAAAGCGTGCAGGAAGACATTCGCCGAATTCTTGGCCGCGCTCTTTGCATTCGTCATGTGGATGCCGGCTCCTGTAACGGTTGTGAACTGGAACTTCAGGCGCTGAATAACCCCTATTACAACCTCGAAGGCGCCGGAATCAAATTTGTCGCGAGCCCGCGTCATGCCGACGTGTTGCTGGTCACGGGTCCGGTTTCGGCCAACATGGAAGAAGCGCTGAAGCGTACCTATGGCGCAATCCCCGATCCCAAAGTGGTCATTGCTGTCGGCGACTGCGGAGCTTGCGGCGGCATCTTTGGAAAGAGCTACGCCAGCCGTGGCAGCGTAGCGGATGTCATTCCCGTGCATCGCGTCATCCCGGGCTGCCCGCCCGAGCCCGCGAAGATTTTAGCCGGTATTCTCGACGCCGTTGTTTCCGCCCAGGGTCAAGCATCAAAGCGGGATAAGGCAAAGCGTTCCTAGCGCAACTACGACTCTGTCTCCTCCGTTGCTGCTACTCTGCCTGTGCGCCCTCGGGTGCGCGCACAACAGCCTACGGTTCATGACTCGAAACCGTGCGCCATTGCGACTGTCAACCAGCAGGGTCAGAATATGACCGACGTGCTTCTGGAGTTTATCGAGAACTACGTCGTCAAGCACTCTCCGAAACCGAAGGGACGGCGCAAGTGAAGCGCGCCGTCCTATATATGAGGGTCTCGACGGTGGACCAGCACCCCGAGATGCAGTTGCCGGCTCTCTCACTTGGTCACGTCGAGATAAACACTTGTCGTATGCGACGATGAACCGCTGGTTGCCGTCACTGTTACCACTGATGCTCCAGCTGCTGTGTACGGCGGCGTCGACCCACAGCCGACTGCGCCGGAGATCACGGCTGCTGCGACCAGCAATATCAGCAACACTCTGTATTTTGCCGTCAGTCTCTTGCGCTGCCAGAACAGGAAGCCGCCGAAGAGCAGCCCCGGCAGCCAGAAGATGCCTGCCAGCATCACTCCGTCCGGCTTGCCGGGATGCGTCATCAGCGCCACCGTGCCGGAGTTCGGGCCCTTGGTGGTGATCATCATCTGGTCTGTCTGTTTTGTGTTCGAGCCATCGGCCGTCAGCGACGCGGGCGAGAACGTGCACTGCGAGTTCGCCGGCAACCCGCTGCAGGTGAACTGCACCGTGCCGGTAAAGCCGCCCACCGGAATCATGCTGATCGTCACCTGGCCCGTCTGACCGGCCTTGAGCGACAGGCTGTTCACGTTGCTCATCAGCGAGAAGTCAGGCGCCGTCACAATCTGCGCCAGCGCCGC
>JAJYVU010000047.1 GCA_021791875.1 Acidobacteriota bacterium
GATAAAACCGATTTTCACATTTCCACCGCCTCGACGACAACGAACAATCTTTCCACTTAGAAACCCCAAAGACCTGTCCGAACAACCGGAGCCACCGCAAACGGCCACCAAGGCGGCGAAGAGCGTGAGTGCGAGACGAGTTGCCTTAAGTTTCATTGCCCCTCCAGGACGACAAATTCTGCGATTTGTTTTGCCGCGAGCCTGACGACTGTGTTCTACACAGAACAACGGGAATCGGCTCGCCGGATGCATTTTGATGTCCGGCCGTTCCTTCGCGCAGGGTCGACGGGGACGTGCTGAAAGGAGGTGAGACGGATCAGTATTATCGGTTGTAAAGGAGTGCAATTCTGTCGCCAAAACGGGCGTGGAATCGGGCGGAGGGTGTTTGTTTTGTGTAAGAAGGGCGGTTCTGAAAAAGGTCAAACTTGTTAACTATATGTGAAATATAGATTTATGAAACAGTTATTTATTAGCTCCTCGTTAGTCGATCAATAAACATATATTGGATGTAACAATATATCCCTCTGAAACATAGGGGATGAGCCCGTCAACTTACAAAAGTTCGTAGCCGGGGAGCCGTTGGGAATATGAAAAGCCGTAGAACGCTGCAGGAACGTGCCTGGAAAAGCAGGGACGGGGGAAGGTTCTGGAGGTTGGGGGTTCGGAGAAGACGGAGACGGTGAAGACCTATGAAGGTTGTGAGCTGGATGTAAGAAGAAAGCCGCTCCCGTGGGAGCGGCTTTCTTCTTAAGGGCTGGTGTTGAGGATTAGAACTCGAAGCGCAAGGCAACCTGGAGGACACGCGCGCCGTTAGCGGTGACTTCCGGCATGGTTCCAAACGGGAGGGAGCTTTCGGTGATATCCGCACCGCCAGTCATGGTGGGAGCTTCAAAGTTGGGGTGGTTGAGCGCGTTGAAGGCATCGGTCCGGAAGTTGAAACGATAGTTGCGGTAGACGGGGAAGGTCTTGCCGAGGCCGAGGTCGAGGTTAAAGTAATTGGGACCGCGCAGGTTGTTGCGGCTGCCGATGTTGAATCCGAGGGGTCCGGTATAGTCGTTGAGCGCCTTTTGCGGGTTGGCGAAGGCGTTGAGGGGCTGCCCGTTTCCACCGTGGATGTGCATCCTGAGGTCTCCAATGGAGCCGGTGAGGATGGCTGGTGCGTCGTTGGCATAACCGGCAACGAAGGCGTTGGAGGCGGCGAAGAACGGGAAGCCGGTATGCCAGGTGGGGAGACCGCTGACGACCCAGCCGCCGATCAATTCATTGAGCCAGATGGGGGCATGCGCGCCGACGGCGGCTCCGCGACCGAAGGGCAGGCTATAGATGAAGTTGCCGTTGAGTGAGTTGGTGACGTCGAAGTCGGAATTGCCGCGGCACTCGCGGGGGCGGAGGACATCGCAGATAAAGCCGTACCCGCCGAAGGCGGCCGCGTTGGCGATGAGCGAGACGTTATCGATGGAGTGCGACCAGGTGTAGTTGATGTCGAACTGCAGGCCGTTGGTCAGGTTCTTGTGGAGCGTGACGAGCATGCCGTTGTAACTGGAGAAGCCGCGGTTGGTATAGAAGGTGTTCTCAGAGAACTGGGAACCCATGCCGACGTTCGGCGGGAGCAGGCCCGCGCCGGCGAGGGCCTGGACGGTATCCGCCATATCGCCGCGGTTATAGAGAGTATAGATGGCGCTGGCGAGGAAGCTGGTGGTGTTGGGATAGCCGAAGTTCTGCCCCAGAGCACCGGGAGTAGTGCCTGTGGCCGTAGCCACCAGGTTTTCAAACCAAGGTTCGGCCGGGAGGTTGGCTGGATTGTCGCCGGCGCGGACTTCTTTTTCGACATTGGTGAAGGCCTGGGACATGAGCTGGCCGGAGGTTTTGTCGGGGAAGTCGATGAGCTGGTTGGCGTCCGCCTGGGCGAGCAGGTGACGGCCGAGGCGCCCGACATAGGAGACCTTGAGGATGAACCCCTTGGGGAACTGCTGCTCCATGCCGAAGTTGAACATGATGGAGTAGGGCGTCGAGAGGGTGGGGTTGATGATTTCATTGAATGCGCCGCCGTTGGCGAGCCCGAACGGGACGGCATTTGAGCCCGTTCCTGAGACATAGGGGAGATACGTCGAGCTGACCGCAGGAGCCGGAGGTGGAGCGGGCACGCTGCTGAAGCCGGAGAACCGTTGATCATTCTGAAGGGACTGGTAGGCGTTGTTGGGAGTGCCAAGGGGATCAGGAGCCGAAGCCTGGAAGAGATAGGAGAACTGGGACTGCTGGTACTGGACGGCGTTAATGACGGTCTGATCGTAGATGATGCCGGCGCTGCCGTTGATGACTGTTTCGGGCGCGAACTTCGGGTTCCAGGCAAAGCCTACGTTGGGCGCAATGTTATGGAAGTTGGTCTGGAAGTAGCCCGGGGCGTTGTTAGCCTTGCCGCCAAGGGTGTACTGGATGAACGGGACGACGGTGTTGCCATAGAGGCCAGCGCTGCTTTGTGCGACGCGGTCATAGAAGTACTTGTCGAAGGTGAAGTTCTGGATGGACTCGATGCCGTTGGTGTCGTAAGGGTCGGTGAAGACCTGCCAACGGAGGCCGTAGTCGAGAGTGAGAGCATGGGTGATGCGCCAGGTGTCGCCGGCATGCAGTGTCCACTCGTAATAGCGATAGTGATGGCTCAGTCCCGATCCCTGCGGGAAGGGCTTGAGCGAAGAGTTGTAGTTATAGGTGGCGTTCAAGGAAGTGTACGGTGCGAGGGCAAGGGCAAAGGCCTGATCGTAGAGCGAAATGGCGTTTCCGCTGCCAATGTTGGATGGCCGCAGGCTCGGTTCGCCTGGAGGCGAGGTGAGCTCGGTGGTGTATCCGCCAAGACCTAAGGTTGGGGTGTTGTAGTTGAGGATGGAGAAGCCGGTGGGGCTGGGCCACTTGAAGTTGCCGCCGATGGTGATGTCGTGATTGCCGCGGATCCAAGTGAGGTCGTCGCGCACGACGGGGATGGGATAGGTGCGGCCCTGGGCGTTGATGGCGCTGGCGTAGGGACTGGTCAGGATAGCGCCGCCGGTGCCGTTTCCGCCAAAGGTCTGGAACTGATTGGCGCCGGTGGGATTGTAAGTGTTCGGGAAGTCATAGTTTTCGTAGGTTTCGCCGAAGTAGGCCTGGTTGACCATGTGGTCGTTGATGGTCCAGGTGTGGCCGATGACCCAAGAGTAGCTCTTGTTCAGGAAGGGGAAGGTTTCCGGATCGCCGGGAAACTGGATGGCGTTCTGTGTGCTGTTGATGCGGGTGACGTGAGTGACCGCGAAGAGCTTCATCTTACTGTTGATGGTCCAGTCGATGCGGCCGACGTAGTCGCTTTCCTTGTATGGGAAGGGCGCGTTGAAGCGGAAGCCTGCGGTGTTGAGTCCATCGCCCACGGAGAAATCGTTGGCGTGCGGATAGCGCGAGCTGAAGAGTTTGAGAAGCTCGGGATTGAAACCGACGTGCTGGGGGTCGAGATTGGCGACCTGAGCGGCAGACAGGGAGTTGACGGCTCCGTTGTTGTTTATGTAGTTGATGACGCCGTTGCGAAATGAGTCGCGCGGAACGGTACGAGTTTCAATATTGGAAAGTGTGTCGCGACGGCCGTTGTAGTCGAAATAGAAGAAGAGGCGGTTTTTCAGGATCGGGCCGCCGATGTCGCCGCCGAACTGGTTGCGGATGAGCGGGGAGCGGGGGACGTTGGCGTTGTTGCTGAACCAGTTGTTGGCCTCGAGATCGGTGTCGCGGTGGTACTCGTTGAGGTCACCATGGAAGTGGTTGGTGCCGCCCTTGGTGACGAGCTGGAAGTGCCCGCCGCCGCCGGAGTTGGTCGCAGCCTGATCGCCGGCGACAACACCGCGGAACTCCTGAACAGAGTCGACTGGGGCATTGGCGACGATGGCTCCGAACTGGCCGGTGGCCATGTCGTTGACATCGAGGCCATCCAGGGTGACGCGGTCCTGGTCAACTCGGGCACCAGTGGTGGCACCGATTTGCGAGGAGGTTCCTCCGGAGGAGACGCCGGGCTGCTGGGTGAAGAGCACGGCAGGGCTGTCACGGTTCTCGACAGGCAAGTCCTGAAGGAACTGGACCTGGAAGTTGTTGCCGAGGGTGGCGTTGGTGGTGTCGAGGGTGACGTTCTGGCTGGCGGCCGATACCTTCACGGTCTGGACAGCGCTGCCGACCGGCATCTCAGCGTTCTGGGTGCGGGTGGCAGCGACGTTCATGTAGATTCCGGAGATCGAGACGGTTTTGAAACCGGAATGGGCGAAGGTGATGATGTAACCCGGGCCGGGCTTGACATCCGAAAGGGTGTACACACCGGCGCCGTTGGTGACGGTTTTGTAGGTTACGCCGGTGGACGAGCTCCTGATGGTGACCGCGACGCCCGGGATGGCAGCTCCTGTGGGATCGGTGACCGTACCGGTGACAGCCGCCAACTGCTGAGCGAAGGCTTGCGGCAAGGAGAGAAAGGCAAGGACAGTGAACAAGGCGAGCGCAGTCAAGAATTGCTTCGATCTCATCGGATCCCTCGGGGAACTGGGGTAGGTTGTGGTTGATCTTGCAGGATTGCCCTGGATGGACGGCGGATGACCGGCCAGCGCGTCCATTCACGGAAGAGCCAGCCACTACGTTTCGTTTTCGCCAAAATCGAGCCGCTGAATGAATGAATGGCAGAGACTCGAAGCATATAGAGAGCAGAACTAGCCGGGGCATGCAATTTAGTAACCAGTACATTGCGCGTCGGAAGAATGTTGGGATAATTTCGGCAGCCTCCCTTGAAAGCATCCGCAGGTTATGATCATCTCGCTGATTATAAAGAGGTTAGTTATGCCATCGAAGATAGAGACCTGGAGATAGGTGGAGGGATTTCTAATGCTTTCAGGGGTTATTGCCGGATCGAGAAGATGTTAAGGACGGGTTACAGATTCAGGACTCTGTACATATGGTGCCGGGAATCTACAAGAAACTGTAAGTTGCTCTTTTCCGACGCTGTGAAATTGGAACGCATCGAGGGAAAGTTCGAGGCTTGGTTTGGACGGGAAGCGGATGGTTTCGTCTAATGGGAGAGGTGATTCAGATCATCCGGCTGGGGAGATCCCGGGGCGGAGGCTGGGAGGAGCAGCGGAGTGAAAGTGGTGCTGGCTTCCGTGGGAAATCGCGCGCGGCGGGATGCCTTTGATACGCTCACGGAGCTTTATGTTGGCCGGACGCAGGGCTACTGCGACATAGAGGTACAGGTACACCGTGCAGAAGAAAGCCTGCTGGAGTGGGTGGAGCGGCTGCGCGGACGGACAGCGCCGGTGTTGGCACTGCTGGATGGGCGAGGCAAGGCGTTATCGTCAGAGGATTGGGCGGCGTGGATCGGGCAGCAGCGCGATGGTGGGCAACAGTTTGTAGTGGTGGCGGTTGGTCCGGCAGACGGATGGTCAGAGGCGGCGCGGAAGCGGGCGAACCTACTGGTGTCGCTGGGGCCGATGACGCTGCCGCATGAGCTGGCACGGGTGGTGGCGAGCGAGCAGATCTACCGGGCATTTACAATCCTTGCGGGGCACCCGTACCACTCCGGGCACTGACCCGAGGGCTGGTGCGGCGGCGTCTGCCCTGCGAGTGCAAGGCTATGAACGATTCTGGAAAAGAACATACGCAGCAGGAGTCCCGCAAGGGACTGATTCTGATCAACACAGGCCCGGGCAAGGGCAAGACGACGGCGGCCATGGGAACGGCCCTGCGCGCGGTGGGCAATGGGATGCGAGTGCTGATGCTTCAATTCCTGAAGGGCTCATGGCACTACGGCGAGCTGGACGCGGTGGAAGCCTTCGGCGACCAGTGGGTGATGAAGCAGATGGGCCGTGGGTTTGTGAAGATCGGCGGAGCGGAGACGGATCCGGAAGACATACGGATGGTGGAAGAAGCCTGGGACGAGGCGCGGGCCGCGATTCTGTCAGGCGAATGGGACCTGGTGGTGCTGGACGAGATCAACTACGCGATCAGCTACGGCATGCTGGATCCCGCGAAGGTAGTGGAGACGCTGAAGCAGCGGCCGGAGATGGTGCACGTGATATTGACGGGGCGGAATGCGCATCCTTCGCTGATTGAGATTGCCGATACGGTGACGGAAATGCGGCAGGTGAAGCACGCTTATGAAAAGGGCGTGCTGGCGCAGCGAGGGATTGAATACTAAGCTGGAATTTTTGGGACCTGCGACTGGAGATGTTTGGGCAGGCTTTAGAGGCGACGCAAGCGGAAAGGAAGAAGGATGTCCTGGTTTCGTCGGGAAGAAAACAAGATAGAGGGCGCAAGCGAGAGCCGAGTTCGCACGGAAGGCCTGTGGATCAAGTGCGATGAGTGCGGGCAGATTATCTGGAAGGCGGACCTGGACTCGAATCTACAGGTGTGCCCGAAGTGCGGGTTTCACTTCAAGCTGGGAGCGCTGGCACGGATTGAGTCGCTGCTGGAGCCAGGCTACGAGCTGGTGGATGGGAACCTGCGGTCGACCGATCCGCTGGAGTTTGCAGACCTGAAGCCCTATGCCGGGCGGCTGAAGAAGGCGCAGCATGACACCGGGCTGAACGACGCGGTCGTGAGCGCGGTGGGGATGCTGGGAGGGCATCGCGTGGTGGTGAGCGCGATGGAGTTCGGCTTTATCGGCGGCAGCATGGGCGCGGTGGTGGGCGAAACGATTGCCAGGGCGGTGGATCGGGCCCGGGAGACGCGGCAGCCGCTGATCGTGGTTTCAGCCTCGGGCGGAGCACGAATGATGGAAGGGATTGTAAGCCTGATGCAGATGGCGAAGATTTCCGCGGCGCTGGCGAAGCTGGATGAGGCGCGAGTCCCGTATATCTCCGTGATGACCGATCCGACAGCGGGTGGAGTGACGGCAAGCTTTGCGATGCTGGGCGATTTGAACCTTGCCGAGCCGGGAGCGCTGATAGGCTTTGCGGGGCCGAGAGTGATCGAGCAGACGATCCGGCAGAAGCTGCCGGATGGTTTTCAGCGTCCGGAGTTTTTGCGGGAGCATGGATTTCTGGACGCGGTTGTACCGCGCAAGGAGCTGAAGAGCTACCTGGCGCGGGCGCTGGATTTCATGCAGGTGCGATAGAGCATTTCCCCTACTGGTACATGCCGAACCGAGAATGCCGACGCAACTTTTGCGTTAAGAGAAGCTGCACTTGGTGGAATTCGGAAAGCTCACAGGAATAGGGGAAATGCTCTGGAAAAATAGTAGCGGAATCCACCGGGGTGATGGATCCCGCTACAGGACAGGCGGTATGCTTTCATCCGCCCGTCAGGAGCGGCGACTCGAACGCGGCAGGGGACATGTCGCGCTAGTTTGGGAAGGCGAGCCGACTTATGCTCCCAAGGTGAAACTTCGGACTGCGAACTATTCCGATTCCGGAGTGCCGGAGGGAGGCAGTTCGAGCTTCTGCTCTAGCATCTGGGCCTTGGACTGCGCCTGGTCGTAGGCCACGATGTCAGAGATGAGCCTGGAGGTCTGCGAAGCGAGCTCTGCGCAGGCACGCACGTAATTCTTGAACTTCATCATGTGGACGCGATTGGGATACTCATTGCCATGTTCAATGGTGGCGGTGAGCTGATCGGCCATTTGGCGCAGCAGCGGCTCGATGCGGTCGATGGCATCCTGTTGCCAGGGCGAGCCCTCGCTCTTGATGTCCTGCATCTGCCGGAGAAGCTGACCCATGTTGTTGACGTGGCCTTTGATGAGTTCCAACTGATCAGCGTGCGTCTCCCACGTGAGGCGGGAATTGGTAAAGGATTGCAGCTCAGTGGCGTCCCGGTCGGCCTGAACAGCATAAGACTTAGCCTCGTTGAGAAGGCGTGAAATCTCGGGTGAATTTTTGGTTTGCGCGGAAGCATACGATGGACCTGCCACAAGAGCGAAGAGAGCGATGAGGGCAAGGGTCAGGAGAGATGTCCGATGGAATCTCATGGTTCCTCCCTTTGCAGCTCGCGAGAAAGTGAACAGGTGTTGCGCAAAGCCATCACGCAGAGCACGCGTTGCCGCCGCAAGCAGAAGATGCGAATGCTTCGGCAGACCTTTCCACAAGCTCGTTGCTGAGGGACAGCACCCCAGCAGAGTAATTTTCCCAAGGTGGAATTCCTTACTCTGTGATGATGGTCACAGGTCATGCAGAAGATACGCCGCTGATGCGGATATCCAACCGTACGTTGTATTTCCAACACTCACGGTTGAAGCAAGAACATTTGCGCGACAAACAGAAGACAGCGATGGAAGTTATGCCGGTTCGGCAGGTGCGAGGGCGAGGACGGTGCAGTCGTCTTGTTGGCCGGAGGACGGTGCGGAGTTGGATCCGCCGGGATGGCAGGGTTTTGGCAGGAGGCAGGCGAGGTTGGGAACTTCGCCTGTCGGGAGGAGCGACTCAAAGGAAGCGAGGAAGATCGTGTGATGGCCTGAAAGGCGGGGCGACCTATGCTTGCAACACAAGGCTGCCGGTGTGTGGGTTGCCTCTATCGCGACGTGCCGGAATCCGGCAATTCAGGTGAGTGAGCGGGCGTTTTCGCCTTGGCCTGTGCCTTGTCGTGGGACACGATCTTTGAGAGGACTCTCGATGCGCGCGAGGCGGCATCAGCGCACTCGTGCGTATAGTTCTTGTACGTCGTCATTTGGACCCGGTCGGGATGCTCATTCAAGTAATTGATGGTCAGGGTGAGCTGGCCGGCCATCTGGCGCAGGAGAGGATCGAACCTGTTGATGGCGTCCTGCTGGCTGGGCGAGCCCTGGTTTTGGATTTCGTGCAATTGGGCGAGAAGCTTTCCCAGTTTGTTGACGTCGTTGCGTATCAAGTCCAGCTGTGCCGCCTGAGCCTGCAGACAGACGCCCGAGTAGGTGTAGGACTGGAGTTCATCGGCGTGATTGTTCGCCTGCTGGGCCTGATAGTCAGCCTGATCGAGCAGACGGGAGATTTTGGCGGAATCCCTGTTCTGCGCGCTGGAGTATGACGGACCTGCCACGAGAGCGAAGAGAGCGATAAGGGCAAGGGTCAGGAGAGATGAATGGAATCTCATGTTTCCTCCCTTTGCAGCTCGCAGGAATGGGGACGCTGATTTGCGAAGAGCCAAGGAGCAGCCTGCGCATGTCTGACCTGAGCACCGGAGACGGTCGCGGGAGTTCCTGCAAACGCTGTGCCTGGGGATGAAGCCCCGGCAAATTATTTTCCCAAGGAGGAGACTGAGGCTCTGTGATGAGAGTCACAGGTCATCCAGAAGATATACGGAAGATATACGTGAATGGTAAATGTTATGGTTTGAATACTAACACTGAAAGTATGAATCGTTGCGGGACGGCCTGAATATACGGCCCGGAGTTATACCAGAGCATGATATGCGAGCGTGAGGGTGAGGACGGTGGCGCTGGGTTCAAGCAAAAGAAAAGACCCCTCGCGGGGAGGGGTCTTCTTGCTGAGTGGATGGAGCGCAGCGCGGGAAGGAAGGCGGAATCAGCGGCCGTGGCCGTGACCATGGCCGTGACCATGACCATTGCCGTGGTCGCCGTGATTTCCATGGTTGCCATTGCCATGCCCGTTGCCGTGCCAGCCCTGGTTGCCGTGGCCGCGGCCGTGCCAGCCCTGGCTACGGGGATTGTGGCCATGCCAGCCGTTGTCGTGGCCGTTCCAGCGGTTGCCGCGGCCGTCGTATTCGGCATTGCCGTGGAAGTAACGGTCATTGCGCCAGCGACCGTAATACTCGCCACGGCGTGGCAGGCCGCCACGGTAGCCGTAGCGGGGATCGTAGTAGCGGTTGACATAGCCGTGGAAGTCACGGGGACCGCGGAACCACGGGCCCGCGCCGATGAAGATGCCACTGGGGAACCATGAGGGGCCATAGTAGCCGTAGGGAGCACAGTTATACGGGCGGTAGGGAAAATATCCGTAGGGGCAGACCGGGGCGGGTCCGATGTTGACGGCGATTGAGACCTGCGCGGCTCTGGACTGAGGAGGAGCCATGAGGAAGAGCCCTGCGATGAGAGTGAGAGAGAAAAGTTTGACTCGCTGCATAGTGGATCCTTTCTGCCTGGTAGCAGCAACCGGGGGATTCACCAGTGAGAATCGCACGGCAAGTTGCTGCAGTGTCGCCAATCTGTTCAGGGACTCAGGTAACTCATAGTACCTTTTTCCCGGAAGATTGGGGGAGGGATTTGGGAGCGGGATGACGGGCGTGAACTCAGTGAGTCACGAGTGAGACGAGCAAGGCCAGCAGAAGGGTTGGGGGCATGAGAATGAGGCCGGCCTTGAGGAATCGCCAGCCACTGATTTCGAGGCCTTCCTTGCGGAGCGCCATGAGCCAGAGCATGGTGGCCAGAGAACCGTTGACAGAGAGATTGGGGCCGAGATCGATGCCGATGAGAACAGCCTTCTGCATGAGGGTGTGGACGGGAGCAGCGCGGAGGGTGGTACCGGCGATGAGTCCGAGGGGAAGATTGTTGACGAGATTTGTGCCGAAGCCGGTGAAGGCGCCAACGGCGAGCGCGCCGGCAGCGGGGGTCCACGTGGAGGCGATTTCCATCGCGTGGCGGAGGGTAATGAGCGCGCCGGCCTGTTCGGTAGCGGCGACGATGATGAAGAGCGCGGCGACGAGCGGGATGACGCTCCAGGAGATGCCGCGCAGCAGCAGCATGGGGCTCTCTTTGCGATGAACGAGCGCGAAGATGGCAACGATGGATGCGGCGAGACAAGTAGGAAGGCCGAGGCTCCAATGGAGGCCGGAAGCGATGAGCAACAGCGTCGCTACGGCGCACATGCCGATGAGAACCATGCGGCCGGTATGCGAAAGAGGTGGATGGGCAGCGTGGCTGTTACATTCGCCGGTGAGTTCGTGGCGGAAAACCCAGCGCATGAGGCCATACGTAACCGTGATGGCGACACATGCCGGAAGAAGGAACATGGCGAGCCAGTCGGCGAGCGGCGGCATGATGTGATTGAAGACGACAAGGTTGGCGGGGTTGGAGATGGGCAGAAGAAATCCGGCAGCGTTGGCGATGAGCGCGCAGATGAAGAGATAGGGCATCGGGTTTGCGCGGGCACGCCGGACGGCGGCGAGAACCGCGGGCGTGAGGACAACGGCCGTGGCGTCATTGGAGAGAAACGCTGTGACAATGACGGCAACGAAGAAGACGAGTGTGAAGAGGCGGCGGGGCGAGCCTTTGGCTCCGCGAATAGCGAGAGCCGCGAGCCAGTCAAAAACGCCGTAGCGCTTGCCCATAACGGCAAGCAGCATCATGCCGGTAAGGAAAAGGTAGACGTTGAGGCCGCGGGCGATGGCCCGTCCGGCGAGCGGAACAGTAATGAGGCCGGTGACGATGAGGAGGATGGCGCCAAAAGAGGTCCAGACAACCTCTGGAATTCCGCGCGGGCGCAGCAGCATGAGCGCGATGGTGAGAGCGGCGATGGTCCAGATGAAGACGGCATGCATGGGACGCTTTTTTATCGTATAGGCAAGTAGTGGTGACGTGTAGGCAAGTAGTGGTGACGTGCCGGAGGGATGGGATGATTTGAGGGGTGAACCCGAGGCGCGGTGAACGGAAGAGGTCAGCGCTGGCAGCTGGGGCAGTAGTGGGTGCCGCGTCCGGCATGGACGATTTTGCGGATTTCGGCACCGCAGTCGCGGCAGGGCTCGCCGGCGCGGTCGTAGACGCGGTGTTCGAGCTGGAAGAAGCCGCGGACGCCGTCAGCGTCGACGTAATCAGAAACAGACGAGCCGCCGAGCTGGATGGCGTGACGCAGGACGGCCTGGAGTGCGGCGTGGAGGCGCAGCAGGCGCGGGCGGGAGATGCTTCCGGCGATGCGGGTGGGGCGGATTCCGGCGCGGAATAGGCTTTCGTCGGCGTAGATGTTTCCGACGCCGTGGAGCAGTTTCTGGTTGAGCAGGGCGGCCTTGATGGAGAGCTTGCGGCCGCGGAAGAGTGCGCAGAAATCGTCGGGGGAAATGGTGAGTGGTTCGCGGCCGGGGCCCTGGAATGGCTGGGCGTTCTCGATGGTGTGGAGGCCGAGGCGGCCGAAGCGGCGGGCGTCGACGAAGCGGAGTTCGTAGCCGGAGCTGAGCATGAGGCGGGCGTGGGTGTGCGGCGGGACAGGCACGGAGGCATGGGAGTAGAGCAGGCGGCCGGTCATTCCCAGATGGACGAGGAACTGGTGGGCGGCAGGCTTGTGGCGTGGACCTTCGAGGTCGAAGACGATGTGCTTGCCGACGCGATGGACGCGGGCGATGCGAAGTCCAGCGAGGACGGCGGAAAGGATTTCTGGATCGGTCTTGAAGGGCTCGCGGGCACGGCTGAAGACAGTGGAGAGGATGCGCTGGCCGTGGGTGCGGTCATGGACGCCCTGGGCGACGGTTTCGACTTCGGGGAGTTCGGGCATGGGGTGGGATTAGTTTCTCATTGCGGGGGGGCGTATCACCGGACCGAACTTTTCCTCAAAAGCTCACGATTCGGCAAGCCCTACCCTCGCTCAAAAATCGGGAAAAATCCTGTAGGAATGACAATTGACAAGTTTGATCCTGCTGGAGGATAATCTTCGCGAATTGAGTATCTGACATAAGTTGATTTGATAGCTACAACGTTTTTCTTCAGGCTCCCCCCGGGATCGAAGAACGCTTGTTTCGCAGAGAACAGCGCTCTTCCTTTTCTAAAACGGCGATGTGCAGATGCGTCGAATACCGTTGCCCTCCGTTATTGCTATCTGGAGTGTTCAGGCAATAAGAATCCTGGCCAGTTTTTAACTGCCGCCAAATCGCATGGGGGGAGACCATGAGGCAGAAATATATTTTTTTACCATTGATGTTCCTGGTTGTGGGATCTTTGAGCCGTACCTGCGAAGCACAACAGACTCAGTCTGAGCAGATAAAAATGGCTACGGCATGGAAGACATGGCGTAATGTAATGAAGCGGACACCATTGCCTCAGAAGACAGGGTGCTTCAATGCCTCATATCCGAACACGACTTGGCAGAAGGCCACATGCAAGAAAGCGCCAGATATTCCATACTTCCCCGCAAACGGTTCACGCCCTTACACCGTGGGCGGAGGTAACGACGCTCTTGCTTCAGCGCCGGATATATCATCGGCGACGGGATCGTTCGCTAAATTCACGGGTTTGACGAGCGCGAACGGCTACTCGCTTCAGCTCAACACGAACACATTTCAAACCACTGCATGCAATGGTGCCGCAGACCCCTCGGTATGTCTGGGCTGGGAGCAATTCATATTTTCAGAGCCCAGCTCAACGGTATTCATACAATATTGGCTGATTGATTGGGGGCAGGCTTGTCCTTTCGGTTGGTTAGCATACAACGGATCTTGTTTCATAAACAGCGGAGCCGTAAGCATTCCCGCCCAGTCTCTTTCTGATCTCCCCTACCTACAATTAAGCGGGGAGCTTCAGGCGGCGCGGATACTGCCATGCTGGGTGCAGAAGGCAGCGTTTATGAGGTCACGTCGGCCGACAGCCGGCTCAATTTGGAACAGCATTGGGACGTTGCTGAGTATGGTGTCTTCGGAAACGGTGGAGGCTCCGGAGTCACCTTTAATAGCGGAACCACCTTAGTGGATGAGATAAGCCTCGATAATGGCGCCACAGCCTCGCCAGGCTGCAACCCCGGGGGCTACACTTCGGAGTACAACAACCTCAACTTGCTTTCGGCATGCTGTTCCTACGGCGGCGCATCGCCAAACGTTCAGTTCATGGAAAGCAATGATTCCAATGCGACGGCGTCATGCGGGAGCACAGGACTGGTGGGTAATTTCACGCCAACGCCTTACACTTCCAACGCCACCGTAACTGTAATTGGGCAGTCGAACCCCACCATTGAGTACACGATTACACTCGGTGACACCAATCCGAATGCTGAAATCGACTATGCCCTCTACCTCTGCGGACAACCTGACGGAGGCGGAAGTATTAGCCCTGGAGAGAGCTTCACCGCTGAAACTCAAGGTTCTCAGAACTGCTCGCTTACCGGAACGATGTACGCGACGTCTTCAGGAAATTTGGCAAGCCCGGTAGCCGATATCGCATTTTAGATCGCCATGTATGCATCTTACCTCCATGCGTCTCCAAGAATTACACATGAGCCACTGGAGATTTTTAATTTGCAGCCGTGCAGAGCTTAGTTATTGACTTATGGAATCTGTTTGTTTGAAGAGACAATATGTGATTTCCGATCAGACTCTGCTCAAAAGGGTTCTTGTAAAACCCTCCCTTGAGGTTCATCTATGAAAAGAGACTCAGCATTCATTTGTTTGATTGCATTTCTAGCGTTTACTGTGAATTCGTGCATCGCTCAGAGTGCTGCCCCCGCTCCAGGCTTCAAGATTTCTGCAAGTAGCATCACCATGCCCTCCAGCGGTAGCGGATCTATCCCCATTACTCTCACTTCGCTGAACGGATTCACAGGCACCGTACTCATTTCTTGTCAACCGGTGCCCTCTCCCACTGCTGGAGTGTTGGAACCCTTTTGCCAGCCACCCCATATTGGGCTGATCCTATCGCTGACTCTGACTTCCTCTAAGTCCACTGTAAACGGCAGCCTCCCGATTACATCGCTTCCTGAACCGGTTACCGCCGGCAAGCTTATTTTGCCCGAATACGGCGAGGGAGCAACCCTTGTACTGGCAAGCGTGTGGCTGTGGGGTCTCGGGCTCAAAAAACGTAGAGCACCCTGGACCGCCCGTCTACTGTTGGTCTTTGCTCTACTGGTTGGATTCATAGGAATGACCGGCTGCGGAGCAAACCCTAAAACCCTGACGCCCGGAACCTATGAATATGTCGTCAAGGGGACATATCAGAATGGCACATCTTTTCTCTACGCAAGTACCAATGTGAACGTGACCGTACCGCCCGGAATCCCTATTCAGCAGCCATAATTTATGATTCAGGGACAATGCTTGCGCGTGCTGAGAAACGCTATCTGCAGATGGACGGGCTGGCAGAGATAGGGATTCGCATGGCGTTGGGCGCGCAGCGGTGGCAGGTGGTGAGGCTTGTCCTGATGGAAAACGCCTGGATTGCGGCAGCCGGCGCGGTGATGGGACTGGGTGTGGCGCTGGTGTTTGCCAAGATGCTCAAGAGCTTTCTGTATGAGATTGCTCCGACGGACCCCTGGGTGCTGCTGGCCTCGGCGCTGCTGCTGGGGGTGGTGGCCTGCGCGGCGTCGCTGGTTCCGGCGGTGCGGGCGGCGAGGATCGATCCGATGGACGCGATCCGGTGCGAGTAGGGTTGTCTCAGGCATTCTCTTCCGCGGGGATGGCGGGCGATATAAAATGGTGATTCGGGTGGGGATTCGATTCCCTTCCCACGGCACTGCCTGCCTTTGATCTTCCCCGCGCATTGCGAACGATCCCGGCGAGACCAGAGCAGAGGTGTGTGCCGCATCCTGATGAGGGAAGGCTGAGCGAGAGATACCATGCGCGCAAAATCCGCGGTAGTAGTGGGCGCCCAGTGGGGCGATGAAGGCAAAGGCAAGATCGTAGACGTGCTTTCGGAGCGCTTCGACGTGGTGGCGCGGTACGCGGGCGGGCATAACGCCGGGCATACGGTGATTATTGGCGGCAAGAAGTTCATTCTGCAGCTGGTTCCGTGCGGCGTGCTGCGGCCGGACTGCCGGGCGGTGATTGGCAACGGGGTGGTGCTGGATCCGATTGCGCTGCTGAAGGAAGTGACGAAGCTGCGGGAACTGGGCGTGGACGTGGACCAGCAGCTTTTTGTGTCGAACCGTGCGCAGGTGATTCTGCCGTACCACCGGATGATTGAGCTGGCACAGGAGAGCGCACCGGGGCGGAAGAAGATCGGGACGACGAGCCGCGGGATTGGTCCGGCGTATGAAGACAAGATGGCGCGGAACGGGCTGCGGGTGGTGGATTTGCTGAATCGCGAGCTGCTGAAGACGCACATCGAGGCGGCGTGCGGCGAGAAGAATGCGATTGCGCAGGCGCTGTTCGGGACCGAACCGCTGGACCCGGCGCAGATGTATGAGGAATATGCGAAGGCAGCGGAGGAGATCCGGCATTTTGTGACGGATACGGGCACGCTGCTGAACCAGGCGCTGCGCGAGGGGAAGAGCCTGATGTTCGAGGGCGCGCAGGGCACAATGCTGGACATTGACCACGGGACGTATCCGTTTGTGACGTCATCTTCGGCGACGGCGGGCGGAGCGTCGATTGGGACGGGCGTGGGGCCGACGGCGATCGGGACGGTGATCGGCGTAACCAAGGCGTATGTAACGCGGGTGGGCGAGGGGCCATTTCCGACGGAACTGCATGATTCGTCAGGCGAAGCGTTGCGTGCACGCGGGATGGAGTTTGGCGCGGTGACGGGACGTCCGCGGCGGTGCGGCTGGCTGGATCTGCCGCTGCTTCGCTACTCGAACCAGGTGAACAGCACGGAGTGGCTGGTGGTGACAAAACTGGACGTGCTGGACGAATTGGATGAGATTCCGGTATGCACCGGGTATAAGATCGACGGCAAGCCGGTTGACACCATGCCCGCGGATGTTCGCGGGGTGGAGGCGATTGAGCCGGTGTACACAAAGCTGCGCGGCTGGAGGCAGTCGACGGAGGGTGTACGGAATTTTGAGGATCTGCCGCAGGCGGCGCGGGAGTATCTGCGCTTTCTGGAGGCAGAATCGGGCGCGAGCATTGGCATGGTTTCGACCGGACCGGATCGGGACCAGACGATGGAGATGCCGGCCTTCACCGAAGCTCTGGCGGCCTTCGGGCGCCGTGGCAACGCATAACCCACTGCCGAGGCACGAATTATGACGACGCAAACGCAGAAACCCATCAGCTTTCTCGTAAGAATGAAGTTTGCCGAGGAAGACCGTTCGGAAATCCAGTCGATGCTGGGTCCGTTGACCGAGGCCTCGCGGCAGGAGCCGGGCTGCATCACGTATGTTCCGCACTGGCTGCAGGGCGAGAGCGCGACGCTGGTGATCTATGAGCAGTACCGGGACAGCGAGGCGCTGGAGGCGCATCGGGCCTCGAAGCATTTTCAGCAGTACGCGGTGAGCGGACTGTACCAGAAGATGCGGGAGCGGGAAGTCGAAGACCTGATCGCGGCGGTGTAGGCGATGCGGGACCGCAGCGGCAGGGTCTTGCCATTTGACCGACAAAATGCGCAGGTCAACCCCGTTTCTGCCGCCGATTGGAACGGATTACAACGGTTTACAGAATAGCTTTTGACTCTGGCGGCCGGCGGGCTTACTATCCGATATCGCCATGCGCCGTATTTCATGTCCGTTTCGCGGACGGGTTTCCCGTCCAGTGCATGCAGGGGCCCTGCTGCTTTGTCTGATACTTCCAATGGGGGTGGCAAATGCCGTCCTGTTGCCGCATGGTCCGCACCCGCGGAAAACGATTGAACGGCTGGAGGAACAATACCGGCAAGCGGTACTGACGGACGATGTTGCGATGATGCGGCGGATGCTTGCCGCTGACTACATCGGGATTGATCCGAGCGGAATCATCAAGACAAAGAACGAGACGCTGGCCGACTGGAAGAACCACGTTGTGGTGATGAAGGAGATGGACCTGAGCGACATGCACGTGCGGATCTACGGGGATACGGCCGTGCTGACCTGCCGGGCAAGGGTGATGGGGCACGATGCCGAAGGACGGCTGGACGGGGAATACCGGTATACGAGGGTGTACCACCTGGAGACGTCGGGGCGGTGGCAGATTGTGAGTTTTGAGGCGAACCGGATTACCAGACACGCCATGGCCGGGGGGATGTAGGAACAACTGGCGGGGGCGCAGCGGGCTGGTTCGAGAGGCGCCGCATAGCGCAGAATTTGCGTACCTGCTACTCTGTTAGAGCCCCATTGGGAAGTCTGGAGGTGTGTTTCATTGGCGGAAGTTCGCTTACAAGAGGGCGAGCCGCTCGAAAACGCGTTACGCCGTTTCAAGCGCAAGGTTCAGCAAGAGGACATCATCAAGGAAGTGAAGCGTCACTCTTTTTATCTGAAGCCTGGCGAGAAGCGCCGTGTGAAGGAAGCGCTGGCGCGGAAGCGGAATCGCAAGAAGGCTCGTAAAGAGCAGGACTAAGAGCCGTATCCACTCTGTCCGGGACGGGCTGACCAGCCGTCCTACCTAAAATTTTTGGTCAGCCCGTATTGGACAATTGTTCTTGTTTTGGCCGGCATCCTCTGCCGGCATCTTCGAAGGTGCCGTATTCCTGCGGCAGGGCCCATATTTCGCGAAGTCAGTGATGGATCTGTGTGAATCCGGGTCGCGGCGGTGTATCCGCGCCGGGGCGAAGGCTAGGGTTATCCATGGAGTTCGTCGATAGAATTCTCAAGTGCGTCGATTGCGGCAGCGAATTTGTGTTCACGGCCGGGGAGCAGCTTTTCTTTCACGACAAGCAGTTCAAGAACGATCCGAAGCGCTGCAAGGCGTGTAAGTCGAAGCGGTCGCGGTCTGGCAGTTCGGTGCGGGCCGAAACGCGGACGGTGTGCTCGGAGTGTGGAAACGAGACGACGGTGCCATTTCGTCCGACGCAGGGCCGACCGGTGCTGTGCCGGCAGTGCTTCCAAGCCAAGCGGGCAGCGGCACCGACGCAGACACCGCCGGCCGTAGCCAGCTAGCGCGAATTTACAGTTGCTTTATCCTGTCAAGGTTTTGCAGGTGCGCCTTTTCTTAGTGGAAAAGCCATGCTTGGGACAGTGGCTCCCGGGCATACCTGCAGTCGATTCGCTCTAGCTTTCGCGGCTGGCGGCAACGATCTTTTTTGCAGACGATTTTGAGGCAGGCTTGCGGGCAGGCGTCTTTGCATCGGATCCGGCGTCGGCGGCAAGCTCGACGGCTTTGCGCTTTTTGTCTTCGTGACTGACCAGAAGGGCCTCGAGCTGCAGGATGAGATCGTTGGTATTCATTGGCTTCACGAGCATCTGGTCCATGCCGGCCTGCCGCAATTCCCCATCAGCGAAGGGAAAGGCAGTGAGCATGGCGACGGCAGGTTTGTAAGGGGCGGCCTTGGCGGCCCTGACGACGTCGAGGCCGGCCTTTTCGCTTTCCATGCGCATGTCGGTGATGACCATGTGGTACTCGTGATTCTTGATGCGGGAGCGGGCTTCGCGCGCGGTCGCCGCGGTATCCACTTCAAAGCCGCTCATTTCGAGCACGGCCTTGAGCGTTAACAGGATCGCCAGTTCATCATCCACGAGAAGGATTCGCCGCTTCATTCGTAAGACTCCAATCGGCAGAGGTTGCAGGACTTCATACTCCGCGGCAGCCAGCCGCAGGGAAGCGCTGCAGAGATTCCGACCGGCGCGGTTTCCGGGTTACGATGCACAAGGACAACGGGGCAGTCTAACACGGAGAGACGCAACCGGCTGCACAACGTACGGCCAGCGACGGCACGCAAACGGGTCTCTTATTCACGACTTTACCACTTTGTGACGTGCGGCAACCGGCTGAGCAGATGTGGGTTCTTACGAATGAGGAGCAACCACAAGGCTGATATACTAAAAGGGGAGGCTTGTTATTCGGAGGACAACCATCGATAAACGTTCGGCCAAGACTTTTATTCGCACCAATGAAAGAATCCGCGCCCGTGAGGTGCGCGTGATTGACGATAACGGCGAGCAGATTGGGATTATGCCCCCGTTTGAAGCGCTCAAGATAGCCCGCGAGCGCGGCCTTGATCTGGTCGAGATCTCTCCTAATGCGAACCCGCCTGTCTGCCGTATTCAGGATTACGGAAAGTACCTGTACGAGAAGGACAAGAGCGAGCGCGCCACGCGCAAGAAGCAGAAGACGATCACGATCAAGGAAGTGAAGTTCTCCGTCACGGTGGACGAGCATGACTACCAGACGAAGAAGAATCACGCGATCCGTTTCCTGAACGAAGGGGACAAGGTGAAGGCGTCGCTGCGGTTCAAGGGGCGGCAGATGTCGCACCGCGACCTTGGGTACAACATCATCAACCGACTGATACAGGATCTGGCCGACGTGGCGACGGTGGAGTTCATGCCACGCATGGAAGGCACGACGCTGCACGCGATCCTGGCGCCAACGAAGAAAATAGAACCGAAGAAACCCGCGGCTCCCAAGCCTGCATCGCCGGGCGATGGAGCGAAGCAGGCGGTGGCGCAGTCGGTGCAATAACGGAGCAAAATCAAGGGAAAGAGAGCCCGGGAGAGATCCCGGGCTTTGCTGTTTTCGTGGATTGGGTGGATTTGCCTGTCGGGACCTGATTGTCTGGGCCGAACATCCAATCAGTTGCAGGTGGTTCATCGGAGCGAGTAGCGGAATGGTCTGTTATTCTCTGCACAAATCCGATGCGCCGGTAAAAGAGTTATGCCTAGTAGCCGGGGAGTAAAAGCGTCACACCTAAAAGTCGGCCTCCTGATCCTCGTCGCGTTGTCGGCTGTTCTGGCTGTGGTCTACCTTATCTCAGGACAAAGAGAGCCCAGCAGGTTCGAGGTTCGCGCCTATTTCAAGAACTCCGCCGGAGTGAAAGTAGGCGCTCCGGTCAAGCTGGACGGCGTGACGATCGGCAATGTTCGCGCCATCCGCATCGTGACGCATCCGGCGCTCACGCCGGTGGAAGTGACGATGGGGATCAGCGACAAGGACCGCAGAAACCTGCTGACCGATTCCGTAGCCAACCTGAAAGCGATAGGAGTTTTAGGCAGCACCGAGGTCGATATCGACAACATTCACGCCCAAGGCCAACCCATTGCGAACCATGGAGTTCTGCTGACGGGTGGGGCTCCCAATCTTGAAAACGCCCTTCAGGCATTTCAGACCGCGGACCAGAAGTTCAGTTCCACCCTCGGCCAGATCAATGTATTAGTGAGCAGCATCAGCAGCGACAAGGGTTCCATCGGCAGACTCATCAACGATCCCACCCTGCACAAGCGAGCTACGAGGGCGGTGGATGAGCTCAGCTCCATCCGCACGCACGTCAGCGACGGCAAGGGAACGATTGGCAAGCTCCGGACCGACAAATCATTCTCCAGCCACCTCAAGGACATGGGAACAAGCATATCCGGCGCCATGAGCGAGATCGACAGCGGCAAGGGGGCCGTTGGCAAGTACGTCAAAGATCCGGCGTTGAGCAAGAATCTGACGGAGGCTTCCGGGCAGCTCCGCCAGATCTCGACAGAAGTCCATTCCGGCCGGGGGACGGTTGGCATGCTGCTGAACGACCCGGAGTTTAAGAAGAAAGCAAGCGACACGGGTCGCCAACTGAAATCAATCGCAGCGGAGACCGGCGCCGGCAAGGGAACGATCGGCCAGTTCTCCAAGAACCCGTCCCTCCATCACCACTTTAGTGCCCTTGTTAAAAGCAGCCAGGAGCTGGTCACGGGTCTTCGAGAGCATCCCTTGAGGTACGTCTCGCTCCACCTGCGAATTTTCTAGGTAACGCAAGCTGAGACGGGTGGGATAGAGGTTTTTTCCGATGGAGTGCTCCGTGCTGCGGCGGCGCTGGCTCAGGACTCGGCGCCGAGCGGCAGGAAGAACTGCATGCCCTGCACGGGCTCGCCAAGGCGCTTGAGGAGCATCTGAAGGTCGCGGTTGTTGTTGACGAAGTCGATTTCGCTGGTGTTGACGACGAGCAGATCGCTGGCGGAGTAGTGGAAGAAGAAGTGCTCGTAAGCCTGGACGACCTGCTCAATGTAGGCGTCGCTGATGGAGCGCTCGCCGGGGATGCCTTTGCGGCGCATGCGCTGCTTGAGGACCTCGGGCGTGGCCTGCAGATAGATGACGAGGTCGGGCGTGGGCACGGTTTCGCGGAGCATCTGGTAGTAGTGGCGGTAGAGTTCGAGCTCGGCGTCGCCGAGGTTGAGGTAGGCGAAGAGCTTGTCTTTCTCAAAGAGATAGTCGGAGACGATGGGGGTGGAGAAGTCGGTGATTTCGCTCATCTGGGCGTGGCGCTCTTTGAGGAACCACATCTGCGTGGCGAAGGCCATGCCCGATTGCGCCTGGTAGAAGCGGTCGAGAAAAGGATTGTTTTCCGGCTCGGTGATGCGGCGGGCATGCATGCGCTCGGCGAGAATCGCGGCAAGGCTCGACTTGCCGACCCTGAGCGGGCCTTCGACGGCGATGAAGCGAGGCGATTCAAAGAGATTTGCCATGCCGTTTCAAGATACCGCATCCGCCGCTGCAAGGCGAAAGAAAACCGAAGAAGGGCAGCTGAGTGGTAAAGCTGCGGATTGTTGCGCAGCCGATTCCCTTGCCCGCCGATACATTTCCGCTCAGAGGGTGTGCAGGTAAGCCAGGAGGTCCTGGATCTGCTGGTTGTTGAGGACGTTACCGAAGGGCGGCATCATGTCGCGACCGTACTGGATTTCGGTGATGACGTGCTGGTCAGTGGCTGGAAGGCCGCTGGGCAGATACTTGCGGCGGAAGAGGCCCTCGAGGCCGGGACCGTGGAGATCCTTCTGGCTGTTTGCGTGATGACAACTAGCGCAGTACTGGACGAAGACCTGACGGCCTCGCAGCTGCTGGGGATTGAGCTGGCTGAGCGGCGTGGGCGGCGGCATGGAGGAATGGCAGCCGGCGAGGGCAAGCGTGGCAGCGGCGATGGAAGCCAGGAGCAATCGACGGGGAGAGGGAGAGTGGCTCATCAGCGGTTTCATAGCGGCAAAGAAATCATCTTAACTCCAGGTCATTCCGATGCGATGGCTTTCACGACCTGATCCATGACCTTGAGCACGGCCTCGCTGTCGGGATTGCGCGCGTTGCAAAAGATGGAGAAGACATAGGTGCGGCCAGTGCGCGATTTGACGTAGCCGCTGAGGGCGTTGTCCTCATCGAGGGTACCGGTTTTGGCATCGACGCGACGGCGCATGGCGGGGCTGGTGAAGCGGTCAGAGAGCGTACCGTCGACGCCGCCGACAGGGAGCGCGTTGCGGTAGATGCGGCCCCAACTCTGGTGTGAAGCGTAGGCCAGGAGCGTGGTGACGGCATGAGGCGTGACGACATCGTCATGGGACATGCCGGAGCCGTCGAAGAAGATGAAGCCGGTGGGGTTGACGCCGGCCTCGATGGCAAACTGGTGGACGACGCGGGCCCCCTGCGCGATGCTGCCGTCGCCGGCCTCGTAGCGGCCGAGGTCGCGGAGGTAGAGCTCGGCATGGAGGTTCTGGCTGACCTTGAGGGTGACTTTGAGATCCTGGGCGAGCGTGGCGCGAGAGATGTAGGAGGCGAGGACGTGCTGGCCGTCAGTGGGTGGTCCGAGGATCGTGTCGGTGATGGGATGGAGGGCGATGGGCTGATTGACCCGGTTGCGGAAGCGGCGGGTATCCGTTGAGAAGAGGTGATGAGCCTGAGCAATGCCGGTGATCTGGATGCCACGCTGGCGGAGCAGCATGGCGAAGGTTTCGGCCGTGTACCTGGCGGGGTCGATAATAGCGAGACCCGCGTGGAAGCCATTCTGATCGATGGTGCCATAGAGACGAACGGTGTGGGAGCCGGGCCGGCGATCGAGACCGACGCGACCAACGCCGGTGCGGAGCAGTGAGGTTTCGTTGTCGAGGTGGTAATAGGGGGTGGGCGGATTCCACTCGACGTCTTCGGTGCCCGTGGGGGTGATGAATCGCTGAGGCTGGGCGCCGGGCTCGTTGGGCAGGCCGGGAGCGCCGGCAGGGACGACGTTGAGGTAGACGACGTTGTCATTGATGGTGAGCGCGGAGGCGGGTGCGCCGTAGTCCCAGATGGTGTCGTCGAGCGCCCATCCCTCGCCATAGGGCTGGTCAACGAACCAGGTGTCGTCGCCGATGATGTTTCCGTCGATGCGATGGATGCCGTCTTTGACGAGCTGGTCGGCCATGTTCTCAAAAGCGGTGAGCGCATCGGGTTGGCGCTCGGTCTGGCCGTCGTAGGGATAAATGCGGCTGGAGAGGGTGGGATCGCCGGAGCCGTGAATGACGACGTTGCCGTGGAGGGTTCCGTCGGGCGAGATGGCGCCGGTGGTGGTGACGGTGGTGCGCCAGCGGGCATCCGGCTTGAAGAGATCGAGCGTCGCTGCGGTGGTGAAGAGCTTGGCGTTGGAGGCGGGGTGGAAGTACTGGTGGTCGTTGAGCGCGAAAACCTGGCGGCCAGAGAGCGTGGCGACGGAAATGCCCCAGTGGGCACGGACGGCGTCGGGGGCGCGAAGCAGGCGATGGATGGCGTAACCGAGGTGAGGGTAACCCTGGGCGACGTAATTGCCGCGCGCAGAAGCCGGACGGCCCGTGCGCGCCTGAGCGGGCAATGCGACCAGAAGGGCCAAGACCGCAACCGTGGCGGCGGCAAGGATGGGCTGAAAGGCGAGGCGAGGGCGGCGTGGTTGCATAAGGGTTGTTATTCGCTTTGACGTTGCTGCGTGGAGTGTAGCATCGGGAGCAGGATGGGATTCGTAAAGAGACCGCATTTTGAGTGGCCGCTGCGGACGCGCGTGATGCCGCTGGGCGAGAAAACGCGGGTGATGGGCGTGCTGAACGTGACGCCGGACTCGTTTTCGGACGGGGGACTCTATGTCGATTCCGGACGGGCGGTGGAGCGGGCGCTGCGGATGATTGAGAGCGGCGCGGCGCTGATTGACATAGGCGGCGAGTCGACACGGCCGGGGGCGCACCGGGAGGTGAGCGCAGCCGAGGAACAGGATCGGGTGCTGCCTGTGATCGAGGGGATCCTGAAAGCGCGGCCGGAGGCGGTAATCTCAATTGACACGTACAAGGCGGCGACGGCGCGGGCGTGCCTGCG
>JAJYVU010000048.1:0-653 GCA_021791875.1 Acidobacteriota bacterium
CCGCTGCGTGGATGGGCAGAGGCGGTGCACGGCCCGCATTTAACGCTGCAGGAGTTCGAGACGGCAGCGGCGAAGGAAAAGATTCGGACGACAAAGCTGCGCGACGGGATTTACCTGCTGCAGGGTGTCGGCGGCAACGTCGTCTGCCAGAGCGGCAAAGACGGCAAGATGCTGATCGACTGCCAGTTTTCGGCAGGGGCCCGGCACCTGACGGCCGCGCTGAACGCGATTGATAAGCAACCGTTGCGGTTACTCATCAACACGCACTGGCATCTCGACCATACCAATGCCAACCTGGAGATGCACAAGGCAGGCGCGCGGATCATTGCGCAGGAGAAGTGCCGCGAACGGCTGGCGACGCCGCAACGGATCGATTTCTATGACCTGGAGGTTGCGCCGCTGCCGGCGGCCGGGCTGCCCGTGGAAACCTTCGCCATGGCCAAGACCGTCGAGTTCAACGGAGAGAAACATGCGCTTGAGCATACGCCCCGCGCGCATACGGACACCGATCTTTTCGTGCATTTTCCCGAGCACAACGTGATTCACACCGGGGACCTGTGGTTCAACGGCTACTACCCGCTGATCGACGTGGGCACCGGCGGCACGATCGGGGGCATGATCGAGGGCGTGGAGCGCTGCATTGCGCTGGCCAA
>JAJYVU010000048.1:663-24490 GCA_021791875.1 Acidobacteriota bacterium
AATCTCGATACGAAAATTGTGCCGGGGCACGGGGAGCTTGGCACCTTGGCGGAACTCGCGCAGTATGCGGAGATGCTGCACAAGGTCGCGGACCGGGTAAAAAGTCTGAAGCAGCGGGGCAAACGGCTCGACGAGGTGCTGGCGATGCATCCGACGGCCGATCTGGATGCGATCTGGGGCAAGGGCGCCATCAACGGCGACGCGATCACGATGTTTGCGTATCAGACGCTTTGAGGGCGGTGTTCCGCGCGGAACCCCTAACCCGCGCCGCGGAGGCGGGTGAGCAGGTCCTGCGGATGGACGGGCTTGGCCAGAATTTCGAATTCATGCCCCTGGGAGCGGGCGCGGTCCAGCAGATCGGCGGTGGCGGCCTGTCCGGAAAAGAGCAGAATCTTGCATTCTGGCAGGAGCAGCCGAATCTGAATGGCCGCATCCACGCCGTTCAGATCCGTCATGATGACATCGCTGATGAGCATGTCCGGCTGCCAGTTTCTGGCTGCTTCGACGGCCTTTTCGCCGCTGTAAACAGCGCGGGCCTCGAAGCCGCTCTGATTGAGGATGATGGCAAGTGTGTCTGCGATAACGTGTTCGTCATCGGCGACTAATACTTTGGGTTTCGTCGATTGATCGGCCATTCGTCCCTTCTGGTTCAGGGGAGTTGTACCCGTTGAAAAAACGCTCGCGACACTTTTCTCCCGGAATCTCCGGGAACCGTGTCATTCAGCACGGGATAATGCAAATATGATGATACGCTGGCCTTGGGAGATGCTTCATCTCTCCGTTCTGAATGTGGCATAACTTACAGAAAATACTTGAGAAGAGGTCGCGGACGGCGCAAACGCCGCGTGACCGGAGCATGGTGCGAAATGGCGGATACCATCATTCGCGCAAAGCAGGTGGAGAAGTTCTACGCTCAACCCAGCGAGAACCGTATCCAGGTCATATCCCCGACCGACCTTGCGATTTATCCCGGCGAAATTGTCGCCTTGCTCGGGCCCTCGGGATCGGGGAAGTCGACGCTCCTGCGCATGCTCGCGGGGCTTTCGCGCCCGTCTGCCGGTGAGGTGCTGTGGCATGAGCAGCCGCTGTCACAGGCGGACATCAACGTTTCGATTGTTTTCCAGAGTTTTGCGCTCTTTCCGTGGCTGAACGTCCAGCAGAATGTGGAAGCTCCGCTGAAGGCGCGCGGGATGCCGCCTGCCGAACGCCACCGGCGCAGCCTGAAGATTCTGGATACGGTAGGGTTGGACGGCTTTGAAGCGGCCTATCCGAAGGAACTTTCCGGCGGGATGCGGCAGCGGGTGGGCTTTGCGCGCGCGCTGGTGGTGGAACCCGAAGTTCTGTTCATGGACGAGCCGTTTTCGGCGCTCGATGTACTCACGGCGGAAAACCTGCGCAGCGAGCTGATGGAGCTGTGGCAGAAGAAGACGATCCCGACGCGGTCCATCTTCATCGTGACGCACAACATCGAGGAGGCGGTGCTGCTGGCCGACCGGATCATCGTGCTGGGGCGCAATCCCGGGCACGTGCGCACAGATTTCAAGGTCACGATTCCGCATCCGAGGGATCGCAAGAGCGCGCCGTTCACGGCGCTGGTGGATTACATCTACAAAGTGCTGACCAAGCCGGATGTGCCGCCGGCGGAAATGCCGCTGCTGGAAAGCGGCCGGCGCGTTCGCGACCAGCGGCAGATGCACTACGAAATGCTGCCACACGCGCGGCCCGGCGGCATTGCGGGCCTGCTGGAACTGGTGATCGACCTGGGCGGGAAGGCGGATATTTACCGGCTCGCCGACGAGCTGGCCTTCGAAATCGACGACCTGCTGCCGATCGTGGACGCGGCACAACTACTCGGCTTTTTGAAGATCGAGGAAGGCGACGTGAGCATCACGGAGACGGGCACGGCATTCGCGGAGTCGGAGATTCTGCGCCAGAAGGAACTGTTCCGCGAGGCGGCGCTCGCGCATGCGCTGCTGCTGCGGCAGATCACGCGCGCGCTTTCGAGCAAGAGCGACCACACGGTGCCCGAGGAATTCTTCCTCGACATGCTGGACGAGCAGTTCACCAGCGACGAGACGCAGCGGCAGCTGGAGACGGCGATCAACTGGGGCCGCTACGCGGAGCTGTTCGATTTTGACGCCGGCCGGCGCCGCTTCAAGCTGCCCGAGGCGGAGGAGGAAATCGTCGCTGCCGGAGACGAGACGGAATGAAGCTGACTGCCTCCATCAGCAATTCGTTTTCCCGCTCGCAGGTTGCGGAACGCACGTGGCCGATCGTGATTGATGTGAGCGTGGCCGGGGCGCTGCTGGCGGGCTTCTACCTGATGCTGTGGGTGGCTCACTCGTGGCTGCACTCGGCGATTCCATCGGTGGTGATTCACCGCTCGCCGCGCTATCTGCCCGGTTATGCGCTGGAGTCCACGGCACGCATCTTCATCGCGTACCTCCTGAGCCTGGTCTTCGCCATAGTGTATGGCTACATCGCGGCCTACAACCGGCGGATGGAAGCGCTGATGATCGCGACGCTGGACATTCTGCAGTCGATTCCGGTGTTGAGCTTTCTGCCAGGCGTGATGCTGGCCATGGTGTCGCTGTTCCCGAGCAAGCAGATCGGCGTGGAGATGGGCGCGATCCTGCTGATTTTCACGGGCGAAGTGTGGAACATGGCGTTCAGCTTCTACAGCTCGCTGAAGACGATTCCGCGCGAGCTGCTGGAGGCGTGCAGCATCAACCGGTTTTCCCGCTGGCAGCGGCTGATGCAACTGGAGCTGCCCTACGCGGCGATCGGTCTGATCTGGAATTCGATGGTTTCGGTGGCGAGCGGGTGGTTCTTCCTGATGGTCTGCGAGATGTTCCCGGTGGGCTCGACGCATTTTCGGCTGCCCGGACTTGGCTCCTACCTGCAAACGGCGGCGTCGAAGGGAGACATCGGCGCGATTGTGTGGGGCCTTGCGACGATGATGTTCATCATCGTGCTGACGGACCAACTGCTGTGGCGACCGCTGATTGCATGGTCAGACAAATTCAAGTTTGAGAACGTGGAGAGCGCGCAGCGCATCACGTCGCCGATTCTGCATCTGCTGCGCAACAGCAACATGCTGCAGTACCTGTCAAACCGGGCTTTTCTGCCGATTCAAGAGAGTTTCTACGCGCGGCTTGCGCATGGAAGCCAGCGCCTGCTGCCAGCCGCGGAGGCAGCCCGGAAGCGTCGCAAACGCATTCCGATTGCCTTTGTGATTGTGATCGCCGTGGCGGCAGGTGTGGCCGGGGTGCTGGCTTTCCATGCGGCGCTGCTGCTGAAGAGCGTCACCATGCACGAGGTGCTGCAACTGCTGCTGGGCGCGGCGATGACTTTCCTGCGCGTGAATGCGTCGCTGCTGATTGCGAGTCTCTGGACGATTCCGGTTGGGGTCGCCATCGGCTTTCACCCGAAGCTTGCGAATGTGGCGCAGCCGCTGGCGCAGATTGCCGCGTCCTTCCCGGCGACGGCGCTGTTCCCGCTGCTTGTAATCGGCCTGATGAATCTGGGGATGGGACTGGGGGTTGGCTCCATCGCGCTGATGCTGCTGGGCACGCAATGGTACATCCTGTTCAATGTGATTGCGGGAGCGATGGCGATCCCCTCTGACCTGCGCGAAGTTTCGGGGCTGTTCCGCTTCTCGAATCTTCAGAAGTGGACGACGCTGATCCTGCCGGGAATTTTTCCGTATCTGATCACGGGGCTGATTACAGCGAGCGGCGGCGCGTGGAATGCGTCGATTGTGGCCGAGTACTTCAAGATTCACGGCACCACGCTGCGCACGCTCGGGCTGGGCGCGCAGATCAGCGCGGCCAGCGATCGCGGCGACTTTCCCACGCTGCTGCTGGCCACGATCATCATGGCGATCATGGTGGTGACGATTAATCGGCTGGTGTGGCGGCGGCTCTACAAGCTGAGCGAGACCAAGTACCGGCTGGACGGCTGACGGCACGGAATCCCCGCGGCCTTTGCGGTACCATGGGCGATATGACAGAGCCTATTCGCGTTGGTGTTGTCGGTTTTGGACTGGCGGGGCGAATTTTCCATACCGCCGTGATCTCTGCTGTGCCGGGACTGCACCTGGCTGCGATCGTGAAGCCCACGGGCGAGCAGGCGAAAGAGGCCTACCCGCAGATTCCCTGCTATCGCTCGCTCGACGAAATGCTGGACGACAAAAGCATTCACCTTGTGGTTGTGGCCACGCCGAGCGACAACCACTACCAGATTGCAGAGGAATGCCTGAGCGATGGCCGCAACGTGGTGATCGACAAGCCGTTTACGCTGACGTCGGCAGAGGCCGCAGCACTTATCCGGCTGGCGCGCGAGCGCAAGCTGCTGCTGAGCGCCTACCAGAACCGGCGCTGGGACGGGGACTTTCTGACGGTGAGGAAGATTCTGGACAGCGGCACGCTGGGACGGCTCGTTTCGTATGAATCGCACTTCGACCGCTTCCGTCCCGAACCGCGCCTCGAAGTCTGGCGCGAAAGCGGCGGTCCCGGCAGCGGTACGCTCTTCGACCTGGGCACGCATCTGATCGACCAGGCCACAACGCTCTTTGGGACGCCTGCCCGCATCGCGGCGAGTGTCCGCACGGAACGCGACCAGGCCGTCGCTGACGATGCCTTTGACATCCGGCTGACCTACGAGGGCCAACACAGGCTCACGGTGAAGCTGAGCGCCTCGTCCATTGCCCGTATTGCGGGCGCGCGCTTCACTCTGCACGGCATGCGCGGCAGCTACGTCAAGTTCGGGCTCGATCCTCAGGAGCAGCAACTGAAAGACGGCATGAGCTTCACCACACCGGGCTTCGGCGTGGATCCCGATGCGGAGTGGGGCACGCTGCAGATTCTGGAAGAGACGCCGCGGCGGATTCCGACAGAAAACGGGGACTACCGCGAGTACTACGCGAATGTGCGGGACGCATTGCTCGGCAAAGCGTCTTTGGCGGTGACAGCGGAGCAGGCATGGCGCACGACGCGACTGGTGGAACTGGCGCGGGAGTCGAGCAAGGAGCAGCGCACGCTTGCTGTGGATCTCAGCGACCAACCGTAGCAGGGACCGGCATTTGAATTCGCGCCGGGCGAGAGCTCAGTGCGCCGGCGGTTTGCCGTAGCGCCGGAGCAAGTAAGCCCTGAGAACCACTGCCTGATTGTGTTGTGTATTGCGAGAGCTGTAGAGCAGCGTGACGGTGCCTTTGCGGACCGCAGCCAGCAGCGGCTCCAGAGCTTCCGGTCTGGCGTCGAGTTCCGCGAAGTAGCGGCGCTGGAACTCCTCCCACTTTGCCGGATCGTGGGAGAACCATTTTCGCAATTCGGTGCTGGGCGCGACGTCCTTGAGCCAGGCATCGAGCCGCAGCGACTCTTTTCGGGTGCCTCGCGGCCACAGGCGGTCCACGAGAAAGCGCGCGCCATCGCTGCTCTCCGCGGCTTCAGTGGTTCGCTTGAGTCGAATCTCCATTGGCTTGCCCCCGTGCAGGAGTTGCGATTTCCGGGGACGAAGCGGAAATCACGCCGTGATGATGAATGCCCCTGCTACTGGTACTGATAAGGGCTGGGCTTGTCTGATGAGGACGAAGCCAACAGCCCGTTCAGGCGGAGTCGCCCCTGCGCGGCTTCGGGAGTCTGCGGAAACCGCCCAATCAGCGCCTTCAGGTCCTGAATGCCCGCTGCGCGCTGCCCCAGCGCCAGTTCGGCATAGGCCTTGTGCAGCCGCGCCGCGGGGGCCTTGTCGCTTCCGGGATACTGCGAGAGCACCTGCTCGTAGGCCTGAATCGCCTTCTGGTATTTCTGCTCGCGGTAGTAGGATTCGCCGACGTAAAACTGCGCGTGTCCGGAAAGCTGATCGTAGGGGTAATCCTTGACCACGTCAGCAAACTCACCTGCCGACAGGTCGTAGCGCCCGGCATTGTAGTCGCTCATCGCAACCTGGAAGAGCTGCTGAATGGGAGGAAACGTCTGCTGCGCAGGTTGTGCCGAGGTGGTTGCGCCGCCCTGCTGCCCGGTAGCGGCCATCTGCGAGCCGGCGCCTGATCCACTGCCAGCACCAGTACCAGAGCCTGTGCTGGAAGCCCCGCCGGGCTGGGTGCCCATTCCATTTTGGGCCTGGGGCGAGTTACCTTGGCCGCCGCTATTGGAAGCCGGGCTCTGGCCGGAGGACGAGGGTTGCTGGCCGGACTGGCTGGCAGCCGCGGCAGCAGCCTGAATGGACTGGACCTGCGACTGCATCACCTGCATCTGTTGGCCGAGCTTCTCAATGCGCGTCTGGAGGTCGTCCACGGAGTTGTTCAGGTTCTGGATCTGGGTGGAGACCTGGTCGATTTTGCCGCCGCCGGACTGCACCTGGGCCTGCACCTGGCTTTGCAGCGAACTGATGGTCTGGTTGATCTTTTCCACCGTGTCACTATTTTGCTGCAGCATATGCTGGATAATGCCCAGCTGGGCCGCCTGCTGCTGCTGCAGCTGTTGGACGGCGTTCTGGAGTGCCTGGACCTGCACCTGGAGCTGAATGATCTCCTTGGAAACGGCGTGCGCCCGGGGAGTGGGGATAAACAGTCCGAACACGACGGCGATCGCGAGGACGCGGAAGCTCTTTCGCATAGCTTTCACCCTGAGCGCGGAAGCGCTCTTTCTCTTCAGTATGACGGAAAAAGGCAGTATCCGGGGTTCCTGGCCGGACGACTCGATGCGCCCGAAGGTTTACCTACCGGATACTGCCCTGATGCACTCCGTGGTGGTTACTGGTTGCTTGTGTCCATGGTGAACTGCGAGCGGCGGTTGAGCTGCCAGCAGGATTCGGTTTGCTCGGTGCAGAACTGCTTTTCTTTACCGTAGCTTACGGTGCGCAGGCGGTCAGGGCTGACGCCCGCGCTCACCAGCGCCTGCTTGGCGGCATTGGCGCGATTCTCGCCCAGAGCCAGGTTGTACTCGACCGAGCCGCGGTCGTCGCAGTATCCGCCGATGACGACGTTGATGTTGGGATGCTGGATGAGGTAGTTGGCATCATCCTGAATCGTGATCTGCGCGTCGGGGCGGATCTTGTAGCTGTCGAAGTTGAAGAAGATCGGCTTCACGTTCTGCTCGAAGACGGCTTCGGTGATGTTGGATTCCTTCATCTTGGGCGCAGCGGCGGGGTTCACGGTGACGCGAGCGGAGGCATCGGTGGTTCCCCCGGGGCCGGTGGCCACGAGGTGATACTCGGTGGACTGGGTGGGGGTTTCGGTCATCGTTCCGGCAGTTTCCACCTGACCGATACCATCAATGGAAACGCTTGTTGCGTCGGTCGTGCGCCAGGTCAATACCACCGGAGTACCTTCGGTGACGGTGTCGGGCGTCGCGGTGATGCTGGCCGTCGGAGCGGGTGCGGTGCTCGGAGGCGGCGCTGAGGGAGTACTGACGGTTGCTACTTTCTTGTGGCAACCGGAAAGGCCCAGCATGACCACCAAACCGGCGCTGAGCAGCAATGAATTGCGATACGCGTGCGTCATTATTATCTCCTGCAACTCTATATCGGCCATACCCCGGCCAGGGGTCCTACTATTTGAAAAAGGGCAAAGCCCTCAGTATTAACGAGTACTTCCAGCTCCTACTTCCAGCTCCAGTCCGGCATGCGGCTGTCGCCGTTGTGGGTCAGCTGCTGCTGATGCGATCCGTCGGCCAGCATCATCCAGATGTTGGTACGGTTTCCGATCCTTCGCTGGAAGACGATATGGCGTCCATCCGGCGACCAGGAAGGAAAGTCATTCACACCTTCGCCGTGGGTTAACTGTACCCAGCGATGGGTCGCGATGTCCATAAGGTAAATGTCCTCACCACCGGGGGCGCCGGGGCCATAGTTCCTGTTCCAGGCAAAGGTGAGGAACTGGCCGTTGGGGGACCAGGAGGGTGAGGTTGCATATCCGCCATCAGTCATGCGGGCAACGTTAGAGCCATCGGAGTCCATGGTATAGATCTGCGGAAGGCCGGTCATGCCGCTGACCCAGGCAATCTGCGAACCGGTTTTTGGATTCCAGACGGGCGAGACGTTGGGTCCGAGGAAAGCGGTGATGCGGTGAAGATTGGTACCATTCGCGTTGCAAACGTAGATGTCAGGATTTCCATTGGCCGAGAGGGAGTAGGCCAGTTGCTTGCCGTCCGGCGACCAGGCGGGGCTGAGGGCCGTGCCGCCGGGCTCATGGAAGTAGAGATAGCGGTGGGTCTTCATGGAGAGGACGCGAATCTGCCATCCGTACTTGCCGAAAGAGGCAAAGGCGAGTTTGGAATTGTCGGGCGAGATGGACGGGCCGTTGGAGTCGGTGCCCAGGTGGGTGACCTGGTGCTGGTTCTGGCCGTCGTAGTCCATGACCCAGATTTCCTTGTGCATGCCATGGCCGACGACGTAGTAAACCTTCGATTCGGCGATGCCGTTGATGCCGGTGAGGCGGAGGATGATCTCGTCGGCAAAGCGATGGGCGATGTCGCGCGCATCCTGAGCGTTGGCCGCATCCGTGAACTGCTTGCCCAGCACCTGAGGAGACTGTTGATTCCTGGTATCGAAGAGAAAGCCCTGCACGTCAATCTGGCCGCCGGCTGCGCCGAAGCTGCCGAATACGACCATCTGCGCGTTGGCAGGGGGCGCGGACCACTGCGACAGCTGAATCTCCTTGGGGGAACTGGGCATGACGGGGGGCGACATGCTCTTGGAGACCATGTCAAAGACGCCTGCGTTGGTCAGGTCGCTGTAGAGGGTCTGGTCGAAGATGCCCTTGAGGGAATAGGTCTGTGGATCGGTGGTACCGGGGTTGAAGTCGGCCACGGCCAGCCGGATATGCTGCACGCCAAGATTGGTGCCGACCTTGACCCAGTCCTGCGCGCGGGCGGGCAAAGCGGAGGTCGCGGCGAGCATGATCGCCAGGGCGAGCACCACAGGGGGGGTACGGAACAACGGGTTACGACGAATAAACTCCATGCCTATTTGACCGCCAGTACTGGATTTGCGCGTGAGCTTAGACGCTTTTCTATTTCTATCGTTACCACAACGCATGACTTCTCTAATGGGAAGACCCCGGATATGTGAAAGTGTACCCGACGTTAATGTAACTGCCTTGATACCCCTGTGGAAGAGGCGGAAAACTGCCGACCCTCTGAATTGCCCGCAAGGCGGAATTATTCAGGGTTTGGGAGCCGCTGGGCTGACTGAGGCGAACGTCGCTCACGCCGCCGCCACTGGAGATCTGGAAGGTGACGACGACCTCAGTACCTCCGGGCGTGCTGGGATCGACTTCCTGTTCAAACCAGTTGTTGCTGACCTTTTGCTGAATCAGGGTGACATACCAGCCGTAGAGGGATGCGAAGCTGCCGCCCTGATTCTGGGTGACGATCTTGACCGGCGGCTGGTTGGTCTGGGTTGCGTGGGGAATGCTGGCCGCCTGGCGCTCGCCGTAGTGCACGCGGTGCTGGAGCTTCTTCGGATTGACGCGCTGGGGGACCTTCTGGTGCTCCTGCTTGCGCCTGGGGTGCGGTTTGGCCTTGATGGGCACGGCGGTCGGCAGGGGTACGGATTCGGTCTTCTGCTGCGGAATCGCGGGAGCCTGGCTGGGCGTCTGGGTTGCGAGCACGTCCTTGTTGGGGGGAACGATCTGGGGCAGCGGGATAGCGGGAACCGAGGAAACCAGCGTCGCCTGGATCGCGCCCTGGGGCGCATTGTTGCCCCACTCAGCGCCATGGAAGAAGCCGCTCACATAGACGAGCAGCACCAGCGTTGCGAAGACGCAGATGTGGAACACAATGGACAACCGCATGGGGCGGCCCATCTGCTCGCGTTCCAGTTGGTCGAAAGATTTCCGCATGTTTACTTCGCGGCCGGCGTGTTCTGAATCGGCTGAGTGACAATGCTGATGTTGGAAATTCCGGCCTGTTTGACGGCATCCATCACGGTGGCAAAGGCACCGAAGGGCACCCGTTCATCGGCGCGCAGGTAAACCACTTCGGTGGAGGGGTCCACGTTCGCCGGGTGGAGGAGCTGCGGCAGTTGCGACAGGTTGATGGGCGTATCGCCGAGGTAGACCTCCTGGTCGCGGGTGATGGTGAGCACGAGCCGAGCCTTGGTGATCTGGTGCACGGTGCGCGTCTGGGGCAGCTTGACCTGAATGCCGGACTGCAGAACGGGCGCTGTCAGCATGAAGATGATGAGCAGCACCAGCACCACGTCGACGAGCGGCGTGATGTTGATGTCAGACAGCGAGCTCTGGGTTTTGCCGTTGTTACTTGTGAAGGCCACGTCCGGCCTCCGCTGGTTCGCTTGGCTGCCCAGCCTCTTCCATGCTGTTCATCAGCTCGCGGGTAAAGTCATCCAGGCGCGCGGCCACTTCGCGAATGCGGGCGCTGAACTGGTTGTAGGCGACGACGGCCGGGACGGCGACGACGAGTCCGGCAGCGGTGGTAATCAGCGCCTCAGAAACACCGGGAGCGACAGCGCGGAGCGTTGCCGCTCCAGCCGTACCCAGGCCATGGAATGCATCGATGATGCCCATGACGGTGCCGAAGAGCCCCACAAAGGGCGCGACCGAGCCAATGGTGGCCAGCCAGGTCATGCGCTGCTCCAGGATGGTGAGGGACTCGCTGGCCGCCGACTGGGCCGAACGCTCGAGCGCGGTGAGGTTGGTTGGCGGGCCGTAGCCGCCGGTCTGGCGGCGGTAGGCTTCGTAGACATCGTCAAAAACCGTGACCAGCGGGCTGGGCTTGAACTGTTCGCTGACGGCGGCGATCTCCTGCAGGCGGCCAGCCTTGCGGAAGGCGCGCAGAAAGCGACGGCTCTGCTGGTTGGCCTTTTTGAGCGTCGAGTTCTTGCTAAAAATGATGGCCCACGACCAGAGACTCGCGACGAGCAGGATTACGAGCACGACGAATGCCGTCGGGCCGCTGTGGGTGATCATCTCGATGAGGCCAGCGCCAGTGTCCGTCGGCGGAGGAGTTGCCGCGCCGTTGGAGCCTGCCTGGAACAAGAGAAGGGCTGCCGGGAGAGAAAAATATGTCATCGCTTAAAAAATGCTTCGCATCCCCTTAAAAGGTAAGGTAGCAGAGACGCACGCAGCTCACCACTCACTTCCCCGTTACTCGGATGGGTCCGTGCCGGCCAGGGGAATGGCGGCGCCACCTGGAATCCCTCGCACAAGTTGTCAACCCCTGATAATCTGCGCGAAGAATCCTTATGCTGCTGGAACTGCGGGCTGAAAATTACGCCGTCATTGACCATGCCATCGCCGACTTTGGTGCGGGGCTGAACCTGCTCACGGGCGAAACGGGCGCAGGGAAATCTATTCTGGTAGACGCGCTGGCGCTACTTATGGGTGCCAAGGCGTCGTCGGATGTGGTGCGGCATGGGGCCGAGCGGGCGGTGGTGGCCTGTGTTTTTGAGAGCACTGCCGGGGCCGAAGCGATCCTGGAAGCGAACGGCATCGACGCGCAGGGGGACGAGATCATCCTGCGTCGCGAGATTTCGCAGAACGGCAAGGGCCGGGTCTTCGTGAACAACCAGCCGGCCACGGTGACGGTTCTGCGGCAGCTCGCGCCGGAACTGGCGCTGGTGCACGCACAGAGCGAGACGCTGGGGAGTTTTGACCAGGCCCAGCAGCGTAGCCTGCTCGACCGCTTTGCCGGGCTCTCAGACGATGCCGTAGCCGCCGCTTACGATGCCTGGCGCGAGATTCAGGAAAAGCTGGGCAGCCTGGAGCGCGACGAGCAGGACCGCCTGAGGCTGCTGGACCTGTGGGGCTTTCAGCACAAGGAGATCGCCGGCGCTCACCTGACGGACGGTGAAGATACCGAACTTGAAACCGAACGGCGCGTGCTGGCGAACGCCGAAAAGCTGTATGCCGCGGCGATGAGCGCCTACGACTCGCTGTATGAGAGCAGCAGCTCCGCCGAGACAGCCCTGCTGGCCGCCGCCCGGCAGGTTGACGAGCTGGCCCGCTACGATTCGCGCTTCAACGAGCCCGTGCAGCAGCTTGCCAGCGCCCGCGCGCTGGTGGAGGACGTTGCCGAAACGGTACGGCACTATGCCGACGGCATCAACGCTTCGCCGGAGCGGCTGGGGGAAATTGAGGATCGCCTAGCTGTGCTCGACCGTCTGAAGCGGAAATACGGCTCCGCGCTTGCCGACGTGATCGCCTACGGTGAAGAAGTGGCGCAGAAGCTGGCGGAGATTGAAAACCGCGACGAAATTCTGAAGTCGCTGCGCGCACAACTGACCCGCGCGGAGCAGGAGTACCGCTCCGCGGCCCAGGCACTGACCGCCGCGCGACAGAGAGCCGCGCGGGCGCTGGAGAAACTGGCCGTGGAGCAGATCAACGACCTTGCGATGAAAGCGCGCTTCGAAGTGGCCGTCACGGCGGAGGAAGACTCCTCAAGCTGGAGCGCCCACGGCTGGGATACGGTGGAATGCCGCATCGCCACCAACGCGGGCGAGCCGCTGAAGCCGCTGGATGAAATCGCCTCCGGCGGAGAAATGTCGCGGGTGCTGCTCGCGCTGAAGGTGAGCGTGGAAGAAGGCGCGAACCGCGCCAGCAAGAGGAAGACCCAGGTGCCGCGCACGCTCGTCTTCGATGAGATCGACATCGGCATTGGCGGGCGCGCGGCGGAAGCCGTAGGGCAGAAGCTCAAGGCGCTGTCACAGGCCCAGCAGGTGCTCTGCGTCACGCACCTGCCGCAGATCGCCGCTTTCGCCGACCAGCATTTTCTGATCGAAAAACAGGAGAGGCAGGGGCGCACGAAGACTTCCATTCGCGCGCTCACCTCGGATGAGCGCGCGGAAGAGATCGCCCGCATGCTCTCCGGCGCGACGGTGACGGAGACGTCACGCAAGCACGCCGAGCAGATGCTGAAGGCCAGCCGGTAAGAAGAGGCAAATTTTCGCCAAGAGGGCGGCCTGACGAAGGCAAACTGCATCGAATGGATTGCCGGGCCGTACCGGCAAGCCGCGCAAATCCCCACTCTTTCGCAAGGATCTCTCATGGCCGCCACTCTCAGCGCTTTCTACCCGGAAACCATTTTTCACTTCGACCTGCAGCAGGAAATCGACGATGCGAGTTCTCGACGCCCGTGGGCGGCCGGCATCTTTTCCAAGACACTTTTGAAGCAAGACGATATGCGGGTCCTTCTTACCCTCATGGATCAGGGCGCAACCATGAACGAGCACCATGCCGACGGTTCCGTCTCGATTCAGGTTCTGCTGGGCCTGCTCCGGGTAAAGACGCAGGAAGGTGTACATAGCATCCCGGCCCGGCACCTGCTTGTTCTGGAACCTTCCGCTGGTCACGATGTGCGGGCGGTGGAACCGAGCGCATTTCTGCTCACGATTTCGTGGCCCGACAGCGAAAAACTCCGTGCGATGCCGCATCGCGGTTACGGCTCGTAGCCGGTTCAGTTGCCTCCGCCCAGTTCCGCCAATTTGGCGATGGTATTCATATTGCGAGCGGTGCCATGCCTGGCGGCGGGAATCTTGAGCTTCGCCTCACCAATGCCGTCCGCGTAGTAGACGTAAATTTCCCTGCGGCCGAGGCGCAGCTCTTCATGCACGCAATTTGTCACTGTGTGGAGTACATTTCCATCGGGAGCGTGATCCAGAAAGATCGCGACGGTCTTGTTGCCCGGCATTTCAGGAAAGGGATTGCCGGCGAGCACCGCGGCCATCTCCGCGCCGGTGCGGATGACCACGCCAACCGGTTTGCCGGCGTAGTCGGCCAGCGCGGCTTCCAGCGCGCGCTTCACCTGCGTTTCCTTATCGGTCGAGCGGAAGACGACGTTGCCGCTGGCGAGGTAGGTTTTCACATCGAGGAAGCCGAGGCGCTCGCAGACGGCCTTCAGCTCAGCCATGGGGAGCTTGTTGGCCGGACCGAGATTCACAGCGCGCAGGAGGGCGATGTAGGTCGTCATGCGCACTAGACTTCCCTTCTGCCCTCGATGGCGCGGGTCATGGTCACTTCGTCGGCGTACTCGATGTCGCTGCCCGCGGGCACGCCGGTCGCGATGCGGGTAGCGCGCACCTTCAGCGGGCGCAACAGGTCCGCCAGGTAGGCCGCCGTCGCCTCGCCTTCGACGGTCGGCGAGGTCGCCAGGATAACTTCGTCCACCTCGCCGCGCTCGACACGGACCAAGAGGTTGCCGGTGCGCAGATGCTCCGGGCCTACACCATGCAACGGCGAAAGCGTGCCGTGCAGCACATGATAGACGCCGTTATAGCCGCGTGATTTCTCGACGCTGGCAATGCTGGTCGGCTCCTCGACCACGCACACCAGGCGCTGATTGCGGGTGGGACTGGCGCAGTAAATGCATGGATCGACGTCTGTAATGTTGTTGCACACCGAGCAGAGGCGCAGCTTCGCCTTGAGATCGCGCACGGCATCGGCGAGCGCCTCGGCGTCAGCCTCGCTTGCGCGCAGAATGTGAAAGGCCATGCGCTGCGCGCTCTTGGTACCGATGCCGGGCAGCTTGCGCAGCTCTTCAATGAGCCGGGCCATGGGTTCTGCAAATCGCGCCAAAGAGTTTCTCCTGTCTCAGAATAACGAAGCTTCGATGCCCGCGCCTGCACCACGGCTGCAGCATTCGGGCTCCCGGCGCGCCCCTAAATGGAAACTTCGCCTGCAACTTACGGCGTGCTGAGTCATCTGATGCCCAGGAGGTAAACATCGTGAACAAAATTTTCGCGACGCGTAACGATTTTGCGCTGGCCGTGGCGCGAGTCGTGCTGGGCGTCGTGTTCTTTATGCATGGGGCTCAGCTGACGCTGGGCTGGTTTGGCGGGCACACCTTCTTCGTCACCATGCATGACTTCGAACACTTCATGCATATTCCCGCCTTCCTGGCCACGCTTGCGATTCTGGCGCAATTTCTCGGCAGCATCGGGTTGATTGTGGGGTGTCTCAGCCGCATCGCGGCCTTTGGAATCGCGGTCGACATGCTGGTCGCGATTTTCACGGTGCATATCCACTACGGATTTTTCATGAACTGGTTCGGCAACCAGAAGGGCGAGGGCTACGAGTACCACCTGCTGGTGCTGGCGCTGTGCCTGCTGTTCATGGTGAAAGGCGCTGGAGCGCTTTCGATCGACCGGCTGCTGACGCAGGAAGATTGAGCCGCGGGCTGCGCTCGATGGCTCGGGCGCAGCACCAGTTCACAGCCCCCGTTATTTGCTGGCCTTCTGGTTCGACTTAAACTCCGTCCACGGGTAGGAGATCATGTTCTTGAGGATGGGCTTTTCCCAGTCGAACTGCGGATGCGCCTTGAGGAAGGGCTTGGCGTAGAAGTTCTCTCCGCCGGGATGGCCGGCACGGGCGATCATCTCCATTTTTGCGGCCATGGCGCTGTCAGTGACCTTGCCAGTGACGGCACCCTCGGGCGTATACGGACCGTCGTGCCAGACGGGCACGCCCTGTGGAGAGTTGTCGATATGCCCGCACAGGGTCCGCTGATCGGGATCGATCTTCTTGAGCCAGGTGTCATAGTGGTCGCCGAGGAATTTCTCCGCCAGCTGGACGTCGATGCGCCCCTTGTATTCCTTCATCAACTGCAGCCAGCGCACGTGTCGGGCATTGGGTGACGAGCTCATGTCCTTGGGGTTGTAGCCGACGGTTTCGTACTTGATCAGGGCGGGCAGGCGCGGGAAATTCGAGCTGACAAAGAAGCCGTTCTTCTTCTTCCAGAGTTTCCAGTGGGTGAGGCCCAGTTCGAGGTAGCCGATTTCGCCGGTTTTGCGGTCGCCGAGCAGCCAGTCATTGGCATAGCCGCCGTTGTTGTCAGTTTCCATGATCCTGGCGTACTGGTCGATGCTGCTGGCGTACTGCATGGCCTCGCGCGAGCGCATGAATTCGGGGATGCCGTTGGAGTTCCAGCCGATGAAGCCGGAGATGGTCGTCTCGGTGATCATCAGCCCAGCGCTGTTTTCGCCGAAGTCGTCATTGCTGGTGATGAAGCCAGGAGCGCCTTCCATGAGAATGCGGTAACCGTGCTGGGGGACGATGTCGAAAATGACCGTCCAGCGCTCGCCGTCAGCGTAGTTGGTCCAGTTGTTGTGGGCGATGACGATCTGGTGGCTTTTGGTCCAGTCGCCGGTGGCGACGAAGGCGCTGCAGTTGCCGGGCGCGCGGGAGACTTCTGGCTTGCTCTTGTCTTTCTGGTGTTCGAGCCAGGGGATGTAATACTCCTCGATCTCCATCTGTCCGTTCATGGCGACGATGTCCCAGACGTCGAGATGGCCACCGCGCGCCTGGACGCCGTCGGCAATGCCCTTCAACTCAGCGCGGTACTCGGCATTGATGTGCGGCCAGAACATGTCCTTCGCCGTTTTGCGATAGAAGGCCCAGTTGTAGCCGGGCGTGTTGTGTTCGCTTTCCACCTTCAACACGCGGTAGAAGTCCTCGATCTCCGGGGCGAGCAGGTAGCCGTGCTGGAAGCCGATATCGGCGGGCGAGCCCTGCAGGTGGACGTAGGTCCAGCCGTTTTTCTTGAAGGTGTAAGCGCCCGCCAGGCGTTTGGCATAGACGGCAGGCACGGCGGCGGCGAAAGCAGCGCCAGCACAGGCAAAAGGAAACAGCAGCAACAGACCGAGCGCAAGGAGACGACTGAATTTAGCAGTCATGAGAACCTCATACGGAAGCCGTGCTCATGAACATATCACGCGAACCGGGAGGTTTTGCGCGTTGAAATGCTCCTGAAGTTCAACTTTATGCCCGGAGGAAGGCGTTTCGCGCAAAAGATTCGCGCAAAAGGAAAGGCCCGCGCCGGAATTCTCCCGCGCGGGCTGTGTGTAAACCTTTGGTCGCCTCACCGCTTCTTTTTGGCAGGGGCTTTCTTCGCGGCGGGTTTGGCGGGAGCCTTCTTTGCGGCAGGCTTTGCCGGAGCCGCTTTCTTCGCAGGCGGTTTGGCCGGGGGCTTCGCTGCTGCTTTCTTTGCGGCAGGTTTTTTCGCAGCCGGCCTGGCCGGCGCCGGCTTCGCGGCGGCGGGTTTTGCCGGTGCTGCCTTCCTGACGGCAGGCTTGACCGCTTTCGCAGCCTTCTCAGGCTTTGCGGGAACTTTCGCCGCCGGTTTCTTTACCTCGGGCTTTGCCTTGGCCGCAACCTTGGCGGGCGCTTTCGCGTCGACTTTTTTCGCCTCCGGTTTGGCTGCTTCCGCCTTGGCCGGCGCTGGTTTCTTCGGGGCCGGCTTCTCAGCCTTTTCAGGCCTGACCCTGGCCTCCTTTTCTTCCTTCGGGGCCGGTTTTGCAGGGGCTTCTTCTGCCGTCTTTGCAGGCTTCACAGCCTTGGCGACCTTGGCGAGCTTCGGAGCCCTGGCTGCTTTCACGGGCTTCCGTTCTTCTTCTTCTTCTTCCTCTTCGAATTCTTCCTCGTGCTCTTCGTCCTCGAATTCTTCTTCGTCGTGCTCGAGCTCATCTTCCTCTTCGCCCTCTTCGGCGCCTGTCGTGGCTGCCTCTTCTTCCTCTTCCTGCAGCAGACGGGCGCGCACCTCGGCCTTGGTCTTGCGGGTGCGGCGGAAGCTGACGGGAGGCGGCGGCGCGGGCGGGGAGTACGGCTCCAGGAAGGCACGCATCGCCTCTTCTGTCTCGAGCTTGCCGTCAATCAGGCCAAAGAAGATCTCGTTGAGCAGGTGTCCGTAGTCGGGCAGGTCTGCGGTGATGCGCATTTCCGCCATGAGCTGGGTTGGAATCTTGAGGCGGGCCTCCGGCCAGACCTCAAAGAAGTTTTGGAACTTGGCCTGCACTGCCGCACTCTTGCTGGTGAAAGCCAGCCATAGGACCGGCTCCGGCTGATAATTCGCGATGAGCTTCCAGGTGTCAGAGGGGAGCGTGGCATCCTTGCTGGTCAGCCTGGATGCGAATGCCTTGGCTGCCTCGTCCATATGCTCCCATTGCTCGACAAATCCCGGGCAAGGCAGAGCTTTCTTGAGTCCGGCCAGGTCCTTCGGCGACATTTTTGCCGTCAGGAGGCGCATCTGCGCAGCAGAAAGGTCGGGATGCACGCCCTGCATCAGCAACTTGACATACAACTGGTGGAGCGCCTCGATGCCGGCGACATCGGCCTTGGCGCTGGTCCAGCCGGAGCACAGATGCTCCATCCAACCTTCGGCTTCGAGCGCGCGCAGCGCCTTGAGGGCATCTTCCTCGTGGCCAATCTCTTCCAGCTCGTATCCGCGCAGGTAGGGCGAAATGTACTGAATTGTGCCCTCTTCTTTGGCGTTTTCGTAACGGGTCCGGGTGCGGTCGTCCATCTCCCACCCGGTGCGTGCAGCCAGCCGCACGGCGCGGATCAGCCGTGATGGATCCTCGATGAAACCATAGTTGCTGACCAGACGAATGTGGCGGTTCTCGATGTCGGCGATCCCGTTCATCGGGTCCAGCAGCAATCCGTAGGATCCATCATTGAGGGAAATGGCCATCGCGTTGGCGGTGAAGTCGCGGCGACGCAAGTCCTCGAGCATGGTGGCGTGGTGATAGACAGGCTTGCCGGGCTTGGGGAATTCTTCGCGCCGTGCGCTGGAAATCTCGACCCGGACGCTGCCCGGAAACCAATAGAAGATCGTGTGGGTTTCGGCGTGTGCGCCCCACTGCACGGCGCCAGCTTTTTCCAGTGGTCTCTTTAATTTAGAGGTTCCACCCTGAACCGAAAAATCAAGGTCGCGGACAGGAAATCCGGAGATGAGATCGCGGACCGCTCCGCCGGAAAGAAAGACGTTCATACCGGCTTCGCGCGCGGCGTCGCGAATGTGCTGGATAGCGCTCCTCTGGGCTGCGGAGAGGCGGGTTTCGAGGAGATATACGAAGTCAGGCATGCGTCGAATCCACCAAGCGAGCCGCCGCCGGAGAGCTCGAAATTGCTAAACTGATGAATACAAAGCACTTGAAGGCGTGCGGCAATTCAATTCAAAAGGACAATGTAACATACCGAAAAGGCCTTGGCTACGCTTTTGCACCAGTTGCGATGCGAAATGCCGGAGGTGCGCCTGCTGGAAGAGGCATGAAATGTCCGCAAGCCGGAAAAAAGCCGTTGTCCGCAAGCTTTCCCGCGACTGGGTGGCCGGTTACGTTTCGGCAGAGGAGTTTTGCCGCGACGGCGCGGTGGAGCTGCTCGACCTGAGTGGGAAGGTGGTGCAGGTACCCACGACGGAGATCAAATGGCTCTGCTTTGTTCGCGATTTCAACTCAGGGGAGATGAATAACCCCGAACGGCTGCTGCGGAAGAGCTTTGCCGGCCGACCCCGCATCGAGGGCGTCTTTCTGCGGCTGCGGCTGGTCGATGGCGAGCAGGTGGAGGGCGTTGCCGCCAATGACCGCAGCCTGATCGCCGGAGAAGGCGTGTTCCTGCTACCGCCCGATACCCGCTCGAATACACAGCGGCTGTGGATTCCCACCGCGGTCATCCAGGAACTGGAAGCCGTAGCCGTGATCAGCAGTACGGCCCGCCGCAAGGAGCCGAGCGCAGCGCGCCGGCCAGCCCCGGCTCCCGGAACAGAGAGCCCGGCTGTGAGCGAGCAGCCCAAGCTCTTTTCCTGAGCGCCGGTTACGGTGCGCGGAAATGGCTGAGTCCCGGCCCGGTGCGCGTCTCCCAGCTTGATTCAGGGGCAGCGGCGGGAGCTCAACCGGAGGCAATCCGGCGCAATCGTCTGCCGTTAGCTCTAGAATGCGAGCATGAAACTGTCAGAACTGGCCGAGAAGCTTGGCGGGGTCCGAACGGGAGCCGGCGATCCGGAAATTACCGGTGTTGCCGGCATTGAAGAGGCCGAGCCCGGCCAGCTCACCTTTGTGGCCAACCCCAAGTACACGGCCGAAGCCAAGAAGACGCGGGCCAGCGCCGTGGTGGTTTCGCCGGAGTTCCCAGAAATCGACCGGCCCACGCTGCGCGTTGCCAATCCGGACCTGGCTTTCGCGCGAGCCATCGAGCTGTTTTACCAGCCGCCGGCCTATCCTCCGGGGATTCATCCGCGCGCGGAGGTTCATCCGTCGGCCAGAATTGGCCGCGACGCCCACATCGGCGCCTACGCGGTCATTGGAGAAAACGTGGTCATCGGTGACCGCGCCGTGATTCTGCCCCATGTGGTTCTTTATCCGGGCGTGACCGTGGGGCACGATTTCTTTGCCCACGCACATGCCGTGGTGCGGGAAAACTGCCGGCTTGGGGATCATGTCATTCTGCAGAACGGCGCCATCGTAGGCTCGGACGGCTTTGGATTTGCACGCCTTGAAGGCGGCGGCTGGTACAAGATCGCGCAGTCGGGACCAGCGATCCTGGACGACGAGGTGGAGATCCAGGCGAATGCGTGCGTGGACCGCGCCCGGGTGGGCCAGACGCACATAGGCCGCGGGGTGAAAGTCGACAACCTGGTGCAGGTTGGCCACGGATCGATGGTTGGGGAGAATTCCCTGCTCTGCTCGCAGACGGGGCTGGCCGGGTCGACGGAGGTAGGACGCAACGTAATTCTGGCGGGGCAGGTCGGAGTGGCGGGCCACTGCCGCATCGGCGACAACGTGATTGCGACAGCGCAGGCTGGACTGCACGGCGATATTCCAGCGGGCAGCATGCTGAGCGGTTCGCCAGGATTCGACAACCGGCAATGGCTTCGTGTGACGGCGATTATGCCGCGTTTGCCGGAACTGATCCGGCAGCTGCAACGTCTAGTACGGAAGATGGAAAAATTGGAGGCGCGGGAGGGCTCAGAAGCGCATCCAAACTAATTCAATGATTCACGAAACCGATCAGGAGACGCTCCCCGGAAAAGAGACGCAGACAGAGACGATCCGCGTGTTGCTGCTCGACGACCACCCGGAAAATCTGCTGCTGCGGTCGACGATCCTGCGCAAGTTCGGCTACCACACGGAAACGGCCGCAACAGTGGAAGAAGCCGAGGCACTGCTGGGCCACATCGATATCGCCGTACTGGACTATCACCTCGGCGCGGGGAAATTCGGCACGGAGGTTGCCGCGGCATTGCGGCGGCAACGGCCACAGGTGCCGATCATCATACTGTCTGCCACGCTGGAGCGCCGTTTTGGCGGCGTGGAGGACATGCACCTGCTCAAGGGCTACAGTTCCATCGACGATCTGGTGGCGGCGCTGCGGTCCTTTGAAGCGAAACGGCGCGGCAAGCCGGTGGTGGTGGACGCCCGCGACTTTTTCTACTCGCGCATCAATATGGCCATCGGCGACGACGTGGTTCTGGAAATCATGGACGCCGACGGCACGTGGCAATACGTGAACGAAGCCTGCGCGCGGCTGCTCGAACATCCGCGCGACTGGTTTCCGGGCCGCAACCTGTTTGCGGAAATGCCGGACCTCGAATCGGGGTGGCAGGAGATCATCCGCACCGTAGCCGAGACGCGCGAGACCTACATCGACCGGACGTACCGCGGGCTGCTGAACCTGCCCCGCAAGGGCGTGGAGTGGATATGGAACGTCCTGGTGTTCCCGATCACCCTGCACAACGGGAAAACGGGGGTCGTGCTAACGGCTCGCATTCTTGAGCGCAAGAGCATTCTTTGAGGTTGCAGGCCGGGAATTGTTCGGGTGGAGTAACTGAGTAAAAATTACTCATATACACTACATCACTGGAATGATTTACATTTGTAACCGGGTAAAAGCTACGCTTAATAACTTTTTAGTTCTGAAGGATAAATTACTTTTGTACCGTTATTAGATAACTTATTGATCCTTCACAAGTTACTTGTTAAACGGAGGGGTAATGGCCGATAGTTAAGTTGTCTGAATTCATCCTTCCCCATGTCTGCCGGGCTTATCTCGTCATCTGAGAGAGCGCCCTCTCTTGTGAGAGATGGCGTGTTTGTATTCCTGACCGTATTCGTTGCCGGGGTGCTGAGCTTTGAATTCGCCCAAGCATCGTCAGGTGTTTACGCGATCTGGTGGCCCAACGGCGTTCTGCTGGCAGCACTATTAATGGCGAAAAAACAGCGATGGCCATTTCTCCTTGCCATTGGGGGAGCTGCGATCGTGCTGGCGCACGCACCACTGCCCGCGTGGCAACCGCGGATTCTATGGCTGGCGGTTGGCTGCCTGGACGAGGTTTGCCTGGTAGCGCTGGTGATGCGCTGGTGGGCGGACGGACCGTTCACGCTGACGACGGTCCGCCAAGTGGTGCGATTCGTCATCCTTGGCGTGATCGTGTGCCCGATCATTTCCGCAATTTTTGCGGTCGGCCTGGGAAATGTATACCCGGGTCACTCCTGGATCAGCGCGTTTGTGCACTGGTATCTTGCTGACGCGCTTGGCATCGCGACGGCCACCCCCGTGATGCTGGCGGCCTATCGGGGATCGATCCCGAAGCTGTGGAAGCATGCCAAGGCGATGCAGTCGGCTGGTCTGCTGATCCTGCTGACGATTGGCGGCTGCCTGTGCCTCTTCCAGCCGGACATGGCGGTTCTGGGACTGCTTTTCCCGCTGGTGATTGTGGCTGTGCTGCGCATGGGGTGGATTGTGGGCGCGCTCGGGGTGCTGACGTTGTCGATTCTGGCCAGCGGCTTTACGTCAGCAGGCCACGGGCCCTTCGCCGCGCTGTCTCACGCCACCATCGGTGACAGGACCATCGAGATGCAGCTTTTTCTGGCGGCGCTGGTGGGCTCGGCTGCGATCGTAGCCACCGTGTTTGAAGAACGCCGGCGAATGCTCCAGCAGGCCAAGGAGAAAGAACGCAGCGTGCGTCTACTGACGGAGAGTTCTCCGGACGTGCTGCTTCTCAACGATCTTTCAAGCCGCATGCTGTACACGACCCGGGCCGTTACCAGGATGCTTGGCTACCAGCCGGTGGAGCTGTACCGGAAGAGCTTCCAGATCGACCTGATGCACCCGGACGAAATCCCGGCGTATGCGGATGCGCTGGACGCGGTGCGCCGCCGGAACGAATCCCGGACGCTGATCTACCGCATGCGACGGAAAGATGGGTCGTGGATGTGGGCGGAGGGGTGCATCTCACTGTACCAGGATGAACGGTCGGCCGAACCCATCGGGTTTGTGAACGTGGTGCGGGATATCACCCACCGGAAAGAGGCGGAAGACCGGTTGCAGAGCGCGTACAACGAGCTGGAGGTGCTGGCGGCGATTGATGCACTGACAGGCGTGGCGAACCGTCGGCATTTCGATGCGGTGCTGGATGCGGAATGGAAGCGCGCGATGCGCAGCGGATCGATCATTTCGATGCTGCTGATTGATGTGGACTTCTTCAAGAATTTCAACGACATCTACGGTCATCTGAAGGGCGACGACTGCCTGCGAGATATTGCCGCGACGGTTTCGCAGTGCACGCGGCGGTCGACGGATATGGTTGCCCGATTCGGTGGCGAGGAGTTCGCCGTCATCCTGCCGGAGACGGACGAGGCCGGCGCGGCCGCACTCGCCGAACGCATTCGCCAGGCTGTCGAGTCACATAACGTCCGGCATGACGGGAACACGCACGGCGTGGTTACCATCAGCATCGGCTGTTCGGCAATGGTGCCCACCCGCGGGAGCAGTTGGCTGCCGCTGATTGAAGCCGCCGACAAGGCGCTCTATCGCGGGAAAAACAGCGGCCGGAACCGCGTTATTCGGGCCAGCCACCTACCCCAGGTTCTCTGGCGGACGTCGTAGCGCGTCCCGTTCTCCTCTACCCACAGAAAAACCCAACAGAAAAGGCCGCGGAGGACCGCAGCCTTTTCTGTGCATGGACCGATGTTCCAGACTAGTCATCATGGAGTGACCGGTCCACTGCGCTGACCGTGGGTTAAGCTGTGAGCCGAAGCGGTACACAGATCAGAGCCACAAGCGGAGGAACCGGTCATGAAGAAGAAGTTACGTTTTCTTGGG
>JAJYVU010000010.1 GCA_021791875.1 Acidobacteriota bacterium
GCTCCGCGATTCCAACTTTTCCACCCTCCCGGCGGCTGCCGGAGATTAATTCAAAACCGGACACTTCATTTGCTACAAAAACCGGACATTTTCACTTGCTAAGAACACGAGGCCGATCACAACTATCTTTGATTTCGGACAGCCGCCGTCAGGGGGGAGAAGTGGGAAGCGCGTAGCGGTTTCCATTTCTCCATGCCCCATGTTCTGCGCGAGTTATGCCTCTGGTGCTGGAGATCTGTTGCCCAACGATGAGTGTGGGCGTTCGATGTTGAATTAGATCCGCCAGCGTTCCGTCAGTACGCGTACTTACCGCAATGAATAGAAGATTTCGCCGTTCAGGAATTCATCGCGCATCTTGGACTTGAAGCTTTCGCAATAGCCGTTCTCCCAGGAAGAACCGGGTTCACGGAATTTCTGGCAGCAAGCAAAAAGTGCATGCCCGAAGGTCAACTGTGCAAAGCGAGCCGGGCCACAGGGTTTTCAGGTCAAGTCTGCGAGGGTGCTGGCGGGGTTCATTCTTCCGAAAGACACCTCAGTCAAAGCGAACTAGGCAAGCCGGGCTGCGAAAGAGCTCTACTGCAATTCGCTCAGCAGGACGCGTGCCTTTACGGTCAGCGTGTTCGCACCGTCTAGATCGCCGGCCTGCAGCGCATTGGTCGCTTTTGCCAAAAAGGTCCGAATCTGCGATGCTGTGCGCTGCTCAGCCGGACTCAGGGCTCGCCGGATACCGTTCAGTTGCCGTTGTATGGATTGGATCTCACTTGCGATCGTGGTGCTGCTGGGCAGACCCTGTGTGTTGGGTGCGGCAGAAAGCTCTCCGATCGGCGTCGTCGCAGGCGGCTCCTCGCCCGCGGTTGCGCTGGTGGCGGCCTCCGGCTGGCTGGTCTGCGCATCTTGCGCGGGCTGTTCCGGGCGAGGACTCTGCCATACCCGTTTAGAGGGAACCGGCACCACAGCACCACCCAGCACCACCTGCGGCGGCGCGGGTGGGGGAATCTCAGGCATATCTGCCAACGTGGCGTGAGGAATCGAAACGTGCTCTGGCACGGGTGTAGGCGGCGGCGGAGGAAAAGACACCACCTTGGTGCGATGCCGGCAGCCTGTTACGGCGCCAAGCAGCAGGATTAGCGACAAAGCAGCGAGGGGCCTTTTCATATCCGATTGCCCTCTATCAGGCCAGTCCCTTCTGTGAGACTCGTTGCAGCATCGTGTTGATCACGCTGACGAGCTTCGGGTGGCGCCGTCAGCGGCAGGCATAAATGGAACGTTGTGCCGGATCCTGGCTTTGATTCTACGTCAATCCTCCCATTCTGAAACTGCACGATCCGGTACGTCATTGCCAGGCCGATGCCGCTCCCTTCCTTCTTCGTGGTGAAGTAGAGGTCAAAGATTCGCGGCAACACATCCGGGGGAATTCCCTCACCATAATCGCGCACGCTCATCGTGGCCCAGCGATTGTCTTCCGTTATGCTCACCTCCAGCGCGCCGCCCTCGGGCATCGCCTGTGCCCCGTTGAGCACCACATTCAAAAGCGCCTGCTTCATGAGATCCGCGTCAATCTTGACCATCACCGGTGCTTCCGGCAGCACGCTGCTCACAGAAATACCACGTCCCTCCAAATCTGCTGAGGCCAGTGCCAGCACCTGCCTTACCGTGTGGCGTAAATCCTGGTCGCGCAGATGCATCTCGACGGGTCGTGAAAAGTCCACCAGGGTCTGCACCACGCGATCCAACCGCCGTATCTCCGACTCGATCACCTCCAGATGGTGGGCTGAGCCCGGATCGAGTTGAATTTTGTTCCGCAGCAGCTCCATGTGCACCACGATGGCGTTGATGGGATTCTTCACCTCGTGCCCCACACCCGCCGTCAGCCGCCCAATCGAGGCCATACGGTGCGAAAGTTCCAGCTCTGTCTCCAGCTCCTGCATGGACTCCAGGTCATGCAGCGTCAACAGTGCCCCCAGGGAATGTCCAGTCGGCGCCTGCTCGTCGTGAATGAAATCCAGCGAAATCTGAATCCGGCGGCCCGTCTCTGTGCTGATCTCTTCCTGCACGATCGACATGCCCGCGTCAAACGAATCGCGGATCAACCGCCCAAGTCGGGTCTCGCGATCGAAAATCGTCCGCACCTCCGCCCCGAGCAAATCATCACGGCGGATGCCCAGAAATCGCTCCACAGAGTTCGACACCAGAATCGCGCGTGCGTCGCTGGTGAACAGAATCATGCCGTCCTGAAGGTTCGAGAGCACTTGGTCGAGGTTTTCCTTCAGTGCCGTAAAAACCTCTTCCACGTTCCGCATGCGCCGGCCGATTCGCTCGATCTTGCCTGACACCTGCTCCACCGCATCGCCAGGTTTTCGCTTCTTCTCGTCTGGAGATTCCTCTTCCGCGCTTTCGGCCTGCGAATGCGAGAGCAGGTCGAGTCGTCGGCTGATGATCTCAATGGGTGCGAGCGCAAGATTCGCCACCCCCGCCGCCACGGCCAGGGAACCGAACAGAACCAGAACCCCCAGCGAGATCGATTCCAGCAGCCACGGGCGCAGCGAATTGCGCAGGAAAGTCGTTCGCACGCCCAGTTCCACAGTCAAAAATGGTTTGCCGCTCAGGTCGATGCCAAGTGATAGGTTATACACGCGCGGGGGGCCGAAAATGATGCCCAGAACCCGCCGCATCGATTCCTTTCGCAATGTCGAATATGCGGGCCTTGCCTTCAGGATCTGCCCCTCCAGCGTCGGATCGGGTGCGGCTACCAGCACGCGGCCCTGCTGGTCCGTAATGGCAACATCCTGCACAATCGGCGAGTAATCGATGATCGAATTCATCAGCGCGTTGAGTCCGGCACTGGATTGCAGCGAATTGGCTACCGCCGCTTGAACCGACGCAGGATTGTTGACATCGAACTTCTGCTTGTTCAGCCCCACGTCAATCGCCTGTCGCGTGGCAAACAGCACCTGGTGCGCCAGGCTGTCCGTGGAGGTATACGACTGGTTGATGTAGACCTGCAGCAACTGGAGCAAGTACAGCCACGAAATCGAAGCAACGCAGGCAAAAACCAGGGCGGTAATCGCCAGAACGAGTTTTGTTTTGAGTTTCACGGCTCGTTTTCAGGCCTTCGATCGCAAGGTGTTAAGTCTCAACAGAAGTATCGCTTTCGTCTACTTTCTGGAAGTATTCCTTTAGCTTGTTGTGGAGCGTCTTCAGGCTGATCCCGAGGATCTCCGCCGCCTTCGTCTTGTTATTCTTCGTCGACTCCAGCGTTTTCAAGATCAACAGACGCTCCGCCTCGTCCACCGTCGTTCCCACCTGCACTTGTACGGCATTGGAGGGAACTTCCGCCGTCGCTCGTGCCGAACGGACGCCAAAACCAGGAGGCAGGTTGCGCGCCTGCAAATCCTCGCCACTGCACAGAATCACTGCGCGCTCAATCGTGTTGCGCAGTTCCCGAACATTGCCCGGCCAGTCATAGGCCATCAGGCGGCCACGCATCTCGGCGTCCATTCCGCGAACCGAGCGACCGTGCTTCTCATTCATTTCGCCGATCATACGGTCCACGATGGCCGGCAGGTCTTCTTTGTGGTCGCGCAGCGGAGGCATATGGACATTGAACACGTTGAGCCTGTAAAACAGATCGCCGCGCAGGTGCCCATCCGCCACGGCCGTTTCCGGGTCTTTGTTGGTCGCGGCCAGCACGCGCACGTCGATGGGCGTCTCCACCTTGCTGCCCAGCCGCCGGTAACGGCGATCTTCCAGCACGCGCAGCAGCTTCGCCTGCGTTCCAATCGGCATTTCGCCGATCTCGTCCAGTAGCAGCGTGCCTTCCTCCGCCAGCTCAAAACAGCCGGCGCGGCGCTCCACGGCTCCGGTAAACGCACCCTTTTCGTGGCCGAATATCTCGCTTTCGATCAGTGATTCCGGGATTGCCGCGCAATTCACTGCCACAAATGGCTTGTTGCGGCGCGGACTCAGTTCGTGCAAGGTCCGAGCCACCAATTCTTTCCCGGTACCGCTTTCGCCCGTGATCAGCACGGAAACATTCGTCGGTGCCACGCGTTCGATCAGTCCGAAGATTTCATGCATCGCTGCCGAGCCGCCCACCAGCAGTCCCAGGGATGCCGCATTCCGTTTCGCCGTATGGGATGTCTCCGCCTCACGCTGCAGCTCCAGCTGTCGCGAAACATTTGCCAGTATGGTCTTCAGGCGGATCGGATCGACGGGCTTCTGCAGGTAATCGAAGGCGCCAATCTTCATGGCCTCCACGGCTGATTCGACCGAACCTTGCGCCGTGAGAACAACGACAGCGCGCTGTTCTGACTGCTGGTTCAGTTGCTCCAGAAGTCGCATGCCATCCATGCGCGGCATCTTCAGATCGGTGACCACAATGCCCGGCTGCCACACCTTCACCTGGTCGAGCGCCTCAATCCCGTCCCGAGCCGTGGCCGTACGATATCCCCACCCGCTCACTAACTCGGCCAGGCCGGTTAGCGCGTGGGGTTCATCCTCGACGATTAAGACTTTTTCCTGAACCATATTTCCTTCCGGCTGGTACAAATTGCGTCCACGTCGGAGAGCGAACACCCCCGTCGCCCCGTCCACCGGGGTGAGGGCGTCGTCCTGCGGAGGGGAACCGCTTCTGTCTGTATCATACGGGTATGCTGGATTATGAGATAACTGCACGGGACACCGCCGAGTTGCTCAGGGCCGCTCGTGAGGGCGACCGTTCTGATTTTCTGCTTCTGGATGTTCGGGAGCACGTCGAGTACCAGACTGCCCGGGTGGAAGGTAGCCTGTTGATTCCTATGCGCGAAATTCCCTCTCGCGTGCACGAACTGGACCCCGACTCCCACATCGTTACCATGTGCCACGCCGGCGTCCGTTCCATGAATGTGGCCCTGTGGCTGCGCGATCAAGGCTTTGAGCGTGTCCAGTCCATGCGCGGCGGCATCGACGCCTGGTCGTGCACCGTGGACCCCGATGTTCCGAGATACTAACGCGAAGAGAAGAAGCGCTTGTGTGGGAGACCCATGCAAGTCGGCCGGACGATGCCCATAGGCCGCCTTCCCGCCTTATCGTGCAGAATTTACGAACGTTAGACATGCATAGCAGGTAGGAATTGCATTGCTGAGCATGTCCGATTTTTCCCGCCGCCAGAGTTCTCGCGGCTCAGGCCCGGGGCCGAACCAATGGACCATCCATCCGCTCTTGCTCCTGCCTCCGCGCGGTTGACACGGCATCTGCGCCTGGGGCAGAGCGCATAACCATCATTTTTCTGGACTTCGATCAGAATTGGCCCGCGGATCGCCTTCCTTATGGGTGACGCCGTGGCCTGAGTCATTGATCGGCCGCCCGAGCCTTGGGGGTTTCGAAACTCTCCTGAGCCACCGATCAGGGAAAAAACAGCCAGAGAATTCTGCTCAACGCCTCGTCGCCAAAGTCATCCTCCCAGCTCACTCCATCTTCGCCGCGCGTTCCATAAGCCAGGAAAAGTGCCGATAGTATTCGTGCATCGTCATTTCTCCAAATGCCGGTTTTTTCATCACTTCGGCCAGATGGCCGCGAAGGAATAAGAGCCACGGCCGCCAATACTGCAGAAAGATCTCCTCCGACACCAGCTCGTTTTTCACAAACAGGGCAGCAAAATCAAATGCCGAGCAAACGGCGCTCACGCAGTCCATGTCGAGATCGGTTGCCTTCATGGCGCGCAGCCGGTGCCTGGCATCCCGGTTCTCGGGCTGGTGAAGAAAGTTGGAAATCTGCAGTAAATTCTGTGTCTTGATCTGGTAACGCGCCATGCGGAGCCTGCCCAATGCCGCAACGGCGCTCACCAGCGAGACGGCCAATGCAAGGATCGAGATATCAAGGGTAGCGTCCATGGCCGAAGAGATTAGCAGCAATATAAGACAATCTCAAAGGTCCGTTTTAGATTCCGGCCCTAAGAGCAGGGAACTGCGATTCCGCGCTGTTCCTGTTCATTCCAGGCGTTCCCGCAAACTCCGCCGCGTCACGATTCGCCCCGCCATCTTGGCGCATCTCTCGTACAATGTTCTGTCGCATTACCGATACCCGCAGTCCAGGAGCGCCCATGTCATCTGCTGCCATTGAGTTTGCCCATCAGAATCAGGCCCGTTTCCTTGAAGAGCTGAAATCCCTTTTACGCATTCCTTCTATTTCCACGCTGCCGGAGCACAAGGGTGACGTCCGTCGCGCTGCCGAATTCCTCGCCGACGACCTCCGCCGCATCGGCATGGAACATGTCGAAGTCATCGAAACCGAAGGCCACCCGCTCGTTTATGCCGACTGGCTGCATGCCGGGGGCAAGCCCACCTGTCTTGCCTATGGTCACTACGATGTCCAGCCCGCCGACCCGCTTGACGAGTGGAAGACGCCGCCTTTCGAACCCTCCGAGCGCGACGGCAATATCTACGCGCGCGGGGCCGTGGACGACAAAGGCCAGATGTACATGCACCTCAAGGCGCTCGAAGCGCTCCTGAAAACTTCGGGCGGCAAGCTGCCACTCAACGTGCGTGTCATCATTGAGGGCGAAGAAGAAGTCGGCGGCGAGCAGATCGCGAAGTTTGTAAAAGAGCACCCCGAACGACTGAAATCCGACTTCGCGCTGGTCTCCGACACCGAACTCTTCGCGCCTGAACTACCCACCCTCTGTGTTGGCCTCCGCGGCATGATCTATACCGAGATCGAAGTTCGCGGTGCCATGATTGACCTGCACTCCGGCATCTACGGAGGCGCAGCCCCCAACCCATTCGTTGCCCTCTGCCAGATCATCGCAGCGCTCAAGGATGCTGATGGCCACATACAGATTCCGGGCTTCTATGACAAGGTCAAGTCGCCCAGCGCCGACGAACTGAAGGCCTGGCGCACCCTTCCATTCGACGAAGAACACTACCGCAAATCCGAGGTCGGCTCACCCAGTCTGGTTGGCGAACCCGGTTATTCAGTGATCGAGCGCACCTGGGCGCGGCCCACGCTGGACGTCCACGGTATGCCCGGCGGCTTCATCGGAGCGGGCGCAAAAACCGTGATCCCGGCCAAAGCCACGGCGAAAGTCTCCATGCGTCTCGTACCCGAGATGACCGCTGAGGACACATTCGCCAAATACAAAGCCTTCGTGGAGTCCCTCAAGCCGGCCGGCGTCACCGTCGACGTGCGCCTCATCCACCAGGGCGAAGCAATGGTCATCCCTACGGATAACCACTACATCGACGCTGCAACCCACGCGCTCAAAGAAATCTGGGGCAAGGACACCGTCTTCATCCGCTCCGGTGGCTCCATCCCCATCGTCGGAGACTTCGACCGTTACTTGAAGATTCCCTCCGTCATGATGGGATTTGGCTTGCCGGACGACAACCTGCACGCACCCAATGAGAAGTTCCATCTGGCCAACTACTACCGCGGCATCGACTCCATCATTCGATTCTTTGAGGAGGTAGGAGCGGCCTGAAATGGAGCGGCGATAATGCTAACCATGCGGGCTTTTCTACTGGCAGGCGGGCGCAGCCGCCGCATGGGTCGTGACAAAGCGCATTTGGATCTGGCCGGTCAGCCCCTCGTCATCCACATGCTGACAAAGTTGGCCGCCCTTGGCCTCGACGCCAGGATCTGCGGCAACCGGCCTGATCTCGCACACTTCGCGCCCGTTCTGCCCGACCCCGATCTGGCCGGCGGGGAAACCTCCGCCGGTCCGTTGGCCGGAATTCTCGCCGCTCTGGAAGCCTCGGATTCCGTCCTCAATCTGTTTCTGGCCGTCGATATGCCCGCTATGCCGATCGAATTCCTTGGCTGGATGATCGACCGCGCCGAACTTACGCAGGCTTCTGTCACCATCCCTTTTGTCACGGGTCGCGCGCAACCCCTGTGCGGTATCTACCATCGCAGCCTCGCCCCCGGTGTGCGGCGCTCCATCGAATCGGGCGAGCATCGCGTCTTCCCGGTGCTGCTCAAATCCGCGCATCGCATCGACGCTTTCGATGTGGAATCTATCGTCGCCGCAGGCGCCATGGATTCGCTTCCGGCTGGGCGGCCGCACGAGTGGTTTCGTAATCTGAACACCCCGCAGGAGTTTGCGCTCTATGCCGCTCAGCATCCATCGAATAAGCTGTAAGAAGAGAGCGCAGATTGAGCCAGCCAGAAAAGCCGCCCATAGAAATTCCCGACGAATTTGAGCGCACCCCGTCTATTGCGCCGGACGGCGGCGCATCTCCGCATCGTCACCACTCCCCGCAACCCTACATTGCCTTTGAACATGTCTACAAGGCATTTGGCAGCAATGTCGTCCTCGACGACGTCAGCTTTTATGTCATGCCAGGCGAAGTCCTCTGCATCCTGGGCCGTTCCGGAGTAGGGAAGTCGGTCTCGCTCCAGCACATCGTAGGCTTTCTCAAGGCAGATAAGGGCCGCATCATGGTCGCCGGCGAGGACATCACTGAGTACAACGACAAACAGATGCAGGCCATCCGCCGCAAGGTCACCATGGTCTTTCAAAACGGAGCGCTCTTTGACTCGCTCAGTGTTCGAGAAAATGTCGCTTTTCCCTTGCGCGAACGCGGCGAGCTGCGGGAGGACCAGATCCAGCAGATCGTCACCGGCCTTCTCGAAATGGTCAACGTCCTCGAGATGGCCAATGATCTGCCTTCTGAACTCTCCACCGGTACGAAGCGTTCCGTAGCGATTGCCCGTGCGCTTGCCGCTCAGCCCGAGGCCATTCTCTATGACGAACCCACCACCATGGTGGATCCGCTCATCGGGCGGCTGCTCGGCGACCTCATTCTTAAGCTCAAGCGCCAGTTGCGACTCACCAGCATCGTCGTTACCCATGACATGCGGTTCGCCCAGCGGCTGGCCGACCGCGTGCTGTTTCTGCATCAGGGCAAGGCCCACTTCTTTGGCACCATGGAAGAGATGAAGCGCTCAACCGACGACGTGCTGCGGCAATTCCTCCAACTCGATCAACTCATTCTTCCCGGGGTATAGCAAAACGATGGAGCAGGCAAAGCCGGAAGATTTTGCAGGTACATGGCGCCTGCTGGAATATTCCTTTCATCACGAGAATGGCGACGTGGAACACCCTTGGGGGAAAGAGGTGGTGGGCTACCTGCTCTACAGCCCGCAGGGTTACATGAGCGCGAACCTGAGCCCCGTCCACCGCAACTGGCGTTATCGCCACGCGCGCCTCAAGGCCGAGGTGCCGGGTGCGGACGAATCCCGAAGTCTCCGGCTTGCCCGCCGCGGCGTGCCCCGAGATTACATCGCTTACTCCGGCCTATTTGAGCTGAAGAACGGCATCATCATCCATCACGTCGAGGTCAGTCTTTTCCCGCACTGGGTCGGCCTCCCGCAGGTGCGCCATTACGAGTTTTCCGGCAACCAGCTCACCCTCCGCACACCGGTCATCAACAGTGGCCGCGACCGCGTGGTGGCCCAGCTGCGCTGGGAGCGGATCGGCAACGCTGCGGGTGGAGCGGCGATCGATTGACAGCAGAACATACACCTGCTTCGAAACGCGGGATCAGATCCATCTTTTTCTCTTCGGCATCAACGTCAGAGCTTCGGCACCTTCAATTTGTTTGCCGTAATTGCCAGCCCACAAACGAATTCAGCAGGCATCCGCGAGCCTCCTGAAACTTGGCTCATCCATACCACCCCCAGTCGCCGATTCGACATCGAAAATAACAATGGGCTCCAGAGCACGGTGATGGAGCTTCATTACTGGAGATCGACAAAGCGACAGGGGCGTGCGATTTTTCTTCCTGAGAAAAAGTCGTTCTCCATGAACCCAGGGCCGTATCGGAGCAGAGAACCTGTTCCCAAAAACCTGCAATCCCGGAATTTCGATTCCCCCAAAATCTGGAGACGATCATGAAGATGTACTTGAGTCGTACCATTCTCGACAAGCTTGCCACCGTGCTATTTCTGGGTCTCATTGTGGCTGTTCCGCGGGTTGTCCTGGCACAGGACCATCTGGTTTCACCGGCTCAGCTTCAACAAGCCGTATCCAGCGCCACCTCGGCCCGTCAGCTCCATGAAGCGCAATTGAAGAGCTTTTTAGCGATGAAACCGATGCAAAAGGTGATGAAGTCTCAAGGGGTCGATCCACATCAGGTGATGAATGCCGTCGATCAATTGAGCAACGCGGAACTGGCCCGTCTGGCGGCGCAGGGTCAGAAAGCGCAGCAAGGCTTCGCTGCAGGCACTTTAGGTCTCGGTATTTTTACCCTCATTGGTATCATCGTGGTTGTTGCAATTGTGGCCGCAGTCTTTGCCTGACGAGGATCGGGCCTCGTTGCAGCCTTTAGAGCATTTCCCCTATTGGTATAGACCGGAGAGAGAATCTCAACGCAGCTTTTCCATTAAGAAAAGCTGCGCTTGGTTGAGTTCAGAAAGTTAACAGCAATAGGGGAAATGCTCCAGACCGGCCCACCGTCCCGCATGGGCCGAGGAAAGGCATTGTGCGGGTGCTTCCGATACACTGTCAACGTGAAGATTGCGCTTGCCCAGATCAATCCGACCATCGGGGACTTCGGCGGCAACGTCCGTAAAATTCTTGAGTTTACCCAACGTGCCGTCGATGCGGGCGCGCAGCTCGTCCTCTTTCCTGAACTCGCCGTCTGCGGCTACCCGCCTGCCGACCTGCTGGAGAAGCCCATCTTCGTTGCCCGCGCCGAAGAGTCAATTGCGCAGATCGCCCACGATACCGCACATCTGCCCATTGCTGTTCTTTGCGGATATCTAACTCCAGCGCCCCACGGCAGCGGCAAGCATGTCATGAATTCGGCCGCACTGGTCAGCAACGGCCATGTCGAATTCGTCCAATCGAAGATGCTTCTGCCGTTCTACGATGTCTTTGACGAACAGCGCTACTTCGCGCCCGCCAGGCAGCAGCATATCTGCCACTTTCGGGGGCAGTCGCTGGCCATCACCATCTGTGAGGACGCGTGGAACGACAAGAGTTTCTGGGAGCATCGCCGCTACAGCATCGATCCCATTGAGGAGCTGAATCGCCAGGGCGCCACACTCATCCTCAATCTCTCTGCTTCGCCATACTGGCGAGGCAAGCGCGCCACTCGCGAGCAAATGCTCGCCAGCATCGCGCAGGAGTACCACCTTCCTGTCGTCATGGTGAACCAGGTCGGTGGCAATGACAGCCTCATCTTCGATGGCACAAGCCTCGCCATTGCGCCGGACGGCACCGTCAGGGCGCGCGCAGCTTCTTTCGCTGAAGATCTGGTCTGTTTCGACACGGAATCACTCAAGGGCGATCTCCATAGCCACGCCACCAGTTCGGAAGAAGACAAGACCGCTGGCCTGCTCGACGCGCTCGTTCTGGGTACCCGCGACTATGTGCAAAAATGCGGTTTCTCCAAGGCCGTCATCGGCTTGAGCGGAGGAATTGATTCGGCTCTGGTCGCCGCAATTGCCGTCCGCGCACTGGGAGCGGAAAACGTCCACTGTTACGGCATGCCCAGCGCGTTCTCTTCAAAAGGCTCCATCGATGACAGCCGCGAATTGGCGAAGAATCTCGGCATCAGCTTCGATGTCTTGCCTATTCACGACCTCTACGAGCAATACATCAAGACACTCTCCGGCATCTTTGCCGGGCGCGCGCCTAATGCGACCGAGGAGAATATTCAGGCGCGTATTCGCGGCAACCTGCTCATGGCCGTGTCCAACAAAACCGGCGCCCTGGTCCTCACCACAGGGAACAAGAGCGAAATGTCCACCGGCTACTGCACCCTCTACGGGGACATGGTGGGCGCGCTGGCCGTCATCGGTGATGTCATCAAGACGCAGGTCTATGCGCTGTGCCGCTGGATCAATCGCGAAAGGGAAGTGATTCCCCACGCAATCCTTGAGAAACCGCCTTCGGCCGAGCTGCGGCCCGGCCAGAAAGACACCGATTCGCTGCTGCCATACGATCAGCTCGATCCCATCATCGAAGCCTACGTCGAACGCTACGAGAGCGCCGAGCGCATCGCCGCCTCTCAGCATCTCGATCTGGACACCGTGCGTTCCGTCATTCGCATGATCGAGCGCTCGGAATACAAGCGCCAGCAGGCCGCCCCCGTTCTGAAAGTCACTCCCAAAGCATTCGGCCTTGGCCGCCGCTTCCCGATTGCGGTAAAAGTTGAGGTCTAAGCCAATTCCAATCACGAAAAGAGAAAGGCTAAAGAAAGGCAAAAGATGAAACTACGCCCATCCTTCGATTCCATGCTGACGACTGCGCTCATCGCCGGCGTTTTCGCTGCAACCGGCATGGCACACGCGCAGGCAGTCCAGACCCCGGTTGCTCCCGCGCCGGCCCAGGCTTCTACTGAAGCGGCAAAACCACCCCAGCAACCGCATCTCCCTCCGGTCAATGCCGCCAACTTCACCGCTACCTCGCCCACTAAGGCAGAGGTGGAGGGCTTCCTCAAGGCTTCCTGGGGCTACGACCCGAACCGCATCTGGGAGGTCGCCGCGATTCTTAAGACTCCTGCGCCCGGCATCAGCAAGGTCGTCGTCTTCGTGGCGGAAAAGAACCATCCCCAGGTGGGCAATATCCAGTTCTTCGTCACACCGGATGGCAAGCACCTCATCGCAGGCAACTCGATCGTGCCCTTTGGCTCCGATCCTTTCCAGTCTGCGCGCGAGCTGTTGCAACAGGATGCGAACGGTCCCTGGGCAGGCAGTTCCAGTCGTACGCACCAGATTGTTGAGTTCGCGGACTTCGAGTGCCCGCACTGCAAAGCTGCCCAGCCCGTCATTGCCAAGCTTCGCCAGGACTTTCCCAACGCCCGTTACGTCTTCCAGTATTTTCCGCTCGTTGAAATTCACCCCGAGGCATTTCTGGCGGCTGCATATGGAGCCTGCGTGGACAGGGCCGGCGGCAACGATGCCTTTTTCAAGTACGCGGACAACGTCTTTGAAAACCAGACTGGCTTGACGCCAACCGACGCCAAGACCACCTTGGCCAATGCGGTGAAGGCTGCCGGCCTCGATCCGGCAAAGATCGCAGCCTGTGCCGATACACCAGCCGGCAAAGGCGCCGTGGAAGCCAGCCTGAAGCTTGGAAACGAACTGCACGTCGACGAAACCCCTACGCTCTACGTCGACGGCCGCCCGGTACCGATGATGGAAGTCCCGTACAACCTGCTCAAGCAGATCATTCAGTATCAGTTCTCGCTCGACAGCTCAACCACGGCTTCCAAGTAAACCACCAGGGGCCGTGCGTCGCTTCGGCGGCACACGGCAAATCCCCGGTGGGACTGCGAGGCTGGGAAGAATATCCTGCGAGCCGCAAATCCCTCCGGATATCTCATGTGATCCACAGACAAAAGGGGCTGCCCAACCGGCCAGCCCCTTTTGCTATACGAGAACCGAAGCAGTCATTATGCATTGCCAACGGTGCCCACCAGAACCTTCGGCCCGGTCGGTTGGGGCCGCCCGCCCTTTGGTTCCAGCGTCACCGCAAAAGCTTTTGCTGCGAGACCCCGCGGCAGATGCGCCACAGCTGCTCCCGTTGCCTGATCCGCTTCTACCAGGCCCGCGCTCACCGGCGCTCCTGAGTCAGGAACCAGCCACAGCTGGTAACTCTTGTCTGACGGGGCGGGCGCAATAACACCCGTGTAGATGATGATTCCCATCCGCCCGTTGTAAAACACATGCGCCGTCCCCGGCGGCGTCCCCGCCTGGTGCGCCAGATCCACCTGCACCGTGTCCGGTGCGCTCACCACCCGCGTCATGGCCCGCACGTCCGCCTGGTTCCGTCGCGCTTCGGCCTGGGTCTTTTCCAGTCGCGCCATCATGTGACTCAACTGCTGCTCGTGGAGCGTGTCCTGCTTCCACAGCCAGAAGCAAACCAGTGCGAGAACAACAGCAGCCATGGCAAAGCCCAGCGAGAATCGCAAGCCCCACCGTGCACGCTTGCGCGCGGGTTTTTGGGCAGTCTGTGCAGCCGCCTGCTGCGTTGCGTCCTTGTCCTTCTGAATCTTCTCCATAAGCCTCGCTTTCACCGCTGGTGGTACAGCAGCCTCAGCCGCCGTCAGGCCGACCAGGGCAGCCACTTCCCGCGCCTGCGCAAGCTGCTTCTGACAGGCCTCGCACGAACGCACGTGCGCCTCGAATCGTTGCCTTTCTTCGCCGTCGAGCGCTCCTAGCGCGTAGAGGTCGAAGTCTTCCGGGTTGGCGTGCGCTTCCATCAATTCAATAGCTGCTTCAGAGATTGCATCCCGGTTCGGACGCGCGTCTTCACGGTGCCCAGAGGGCTGCCCGTCCGGGCTGCAATCTCACTTTGTGTCATTCCTTCGAAATAAGCCAGTTCAATCGCCTGGCGCTGCTCTTCCGGCAGCCGCGCCATGGCCAGCTTCAGAGTATCCAGCAACTGCATCCGCGAGGCCTCGTTCTCTATATTCTGCGAAGAAGCCAGCGTATTCGCATAAAATCCGTCGGTGTGTTCCAGCACTTCCTGCGTGGAACGTCCGCGAAGCCTGGAGATGGCCCGATTCCGTCCAATCACCATCAGCCATGCCGGTAGCGACCCGCGGCTCACATCAAACTGTCCGGGCTTGCGCCACAATTGCAGGAATAGGTCCTGCAAAACCTCTTCGGCTGCCTGGGAATCCCGCAATATCCGCATCAGCATGCCGAAAAGCATGGGCGAGTAGCGGTCATACAGCATCGCAAATGCGGATTCATCGCCTGCCACCACCTTCGCCATGAGTGCGGCATCGTGATCGGGCTGTCGTGGCGCGGTCACTCTCTTTCACTCCGGTCTTGGTAAATGTACGTGCGGTGACGGGTCAATGGAATGGCCACTCCCCGTGCCTGCCTCAGCAAAGCAGGAACCGTCAGCTTGAATGCAAAAAGGGAGCTATCTCCTCCACAAAGTTATACACCCGGCTTTGGAGATAACAGCAAAAGATATGATTCCAGATTTTGATATCACCACTCCGCTTTGTGACTGGCCCGAACCTGCCAATCCATCTGCCACATCTGTGACGTATTGCGAATGAGAGAGTCAATCGCATCTCTCATCGAATCTCGCCGGCACAATTCGAAATTGCCAATCAAAGAAAGGGAATCTTATCCATGAAGAAACTGCTGAAGGTTGTATGTGCGGCTGCACTTGTCTTCTCTGCCACAGGAGCCTTGGCGCTCAAGGACCCAATGGTGGGCGGAGCCGCCATGTATCCCACCCGTAACATTGTTCAGAACGCGATCCACTCCAGGGCGCACACCACCCTGGTAGCTGCCGTCAAAGCTGCCGGACTGGTGAAGACCCTAGAAAGCCCAGGTCCATTCACCGTCTTTGCTCCAACCAACAAAGCTTTTGACAAACTGCCCGCCGGAACCGTGCAGACGCTCCTCAAGCCGGAAAACAAAGCAAAGCTCACCGCCATCCTCGAGTATCACGTCGTTCCGGGCCGCATCACGACGAAGGATCTGAAGAAACTGATTCGCAAGGGCCACGGCGAGGCAATGCTCAAGACCGTCCAGGGCGGCATGCTCACCTTCAAGAGCATGCGCGGCCACTACTATGTCATTGACGCCAAAGGAGACAAGGCAATGATCACCATCCCGAACGTCTACCAGTCGAACGGCGTCATTCAGGTCATTAATGCGGTGCTGCTACCGTAAGTGCTTTGTTTTCAATCGCGCCTGCGAAGGGGTGGAATCGATTCTGCCCCTTTAGGTCTATTGATTTCTGGATAAAAAGTTCCTAAAATAGAAGAGTTTGCATGGGAAGAATTTCCAGCTATGCTCATCTTCCCAAGCTTGGCAAGCAAACCGATAGTCACCTCACGCTAGGGGAATAAACAAGACAATGGCAAAGCGTCGCGGAAATCCAAATTGGGGCAAGCCCGAGCCGATCGGCCCGGTTGTTCCGACCGTCACAGCATTTGAGCAGGTTGTGAAGGAATTTAAGCTCACCCCAGACCAGTACCTGCGTTCCACCCGTCTTCGGGAATGGGCTCGTCGTAATCGTAATTCGAAGTACATCCCCGAATCGTTGCTGGAAGCCTGGGGTTTCGAAATTGAGTCTTCGCTGTAAGTAAAGTGCATTCCGGACTCTGAGACGCCGCCTTCGGGCGGCGTTTCTGTTCTTTCGAATGCATTGCGCTCAACCTTCCATGATGCGACGATTGTTCTTCTTACGGAGGTGTTCGATTGCGTCTGCACATCCCTCTGCTTTTGGCTGTTACAACCATCTCTGTCTCTGCCTTCGCTCAAGCCGTTCCCAACGGCATTCCTCGCTCTCTTGCCCGGGAACGCGCCGCGCGTGTTTCCGGACTGCAATACAGCCTTCACTTCTCCCTCGTTCCCCATGCGCCCACCACGCAGGGAAGCGAGTCGCTCACCTTCGCGCTCAACAACGCCAGTGAGCCGCTTCTGCTCGATTACCGCGACGGCCACCTGGACTCGCTGACTCTCAACGGCCACGCACTACCGCCGGAAATTGACCACGGACACCTCGTCCTGCCTGCGAAGGATCTCATCGAAGGCCGTAACACGATAGAAGCCAAATTCGAGTCCCACGTTGCCCCCGCCGAAAAGGCCATCATCAGCTACCAGGACCATGACGACGGCTCCGAGTACATCTACACCCTGTTCGTCCCCATGGACGCCAGCATGGCCTTTCCGTGTTTTGACCAGCCGGACCTCAAAGGCCGCTTCCAGCTCACGCTCGACGCCCCCGCCAAATGGACCGTCATTTCCAATACCAATCCGCTGATCGCCCGCGCCCTGCCTGATCAGCGCCGCGAAACCACCTTCGCCGTCACCGAGCCTCTTCCAACGTACCTGGTAGCCTTTGCCGCCGGACCCTTTGTCAAGGTCCATCCCGTGCCAGGGTTGCCTGGGCTCTACGTCCGCAAGTCCAGGGCTGCCGCTGCCGCGGCCGTTGCGCCGCAGGTACAGGAGCTCGCCGCCGCCGGCATCCGCTATCTCTCGCACTACTTTCATCAGCCGTTCCCATTTCCCAAGTACGACATGGTGCTCATTCCCGGCTTTGCCTACGGAGGCATGGAGCACGCCGGCGCAACCTTCCTCAAGGAAGATGAAATCCTCTTTCGCTCCGCGCCCACAGAGGCCAACCGTGTCAATCGCGACATCGTCGTGCTGCACGAACTCACCCATCAATGGTTCGGTGACTTCACCACCATGACCTGGTTTGACGATCTTTGGCTCAAGGAAGGCTTCGCGCAGTACATGGCCTACCAGTCCCTGTCGGCGTTGCAGCAAAAGCAGGAATCGTCCATGACGGGCAGCACCGCGTCATCCCAGTCCTCCTTGCTTCCCGTCACCGGCCTGCATGCGGATACCAACGTCTGGAAGTACTTCTATCAGACCATCAAGCCGGCAGCTTATGGCATTGACGAAACCCGTGGAACCACACCCATCTACCAGAGCATTCCCAATCTGGACGATGCAAAATCCGCCTACGGCGCCATTGTCTACAGCAAGGCTCCGGGCGTGCTCAAGCAACTGGCCTTCGTGCTTGGGCAGAAAGCATTCCGCAAGGGCCTCCAGGATTATCTCGCCTCGCACCCCTATGGCAACGCCGACTGGAACGATCTGATCCAGTCTCTCCAGACGGCCTCGGGCAAGAACCTGCAGGCTTGGGCCGATCTCTGGATTCGCCATCGCGGCATGCCTGAAGTCCACGTGAAGTGGTCCTGTTCTGACGGCAAAATCGCCTCCTTTACGCTGAATCAACAGGATGTGCTCGGCACCGATACCGTCTGGCCAATCGCCACCAACGTGCTGCTCGGCTACCTCAGCGGCCACAACATCACGCTCCGTGCACAATGGAGCGCCGCCTCGGCTCCGCTGCCCCAGGCTCTAGGCAAGGCCTGTCCGGCTTACGTCTTTGCCAATGCCGGTGATCAGGCCTACGGGCTGTTTCTGCTGGATCCGCGCAGCCGCGAATTCGTCACCGCCCACCTCGATCCCACCGACAGCACAATTCCCGGTGGGCTGGAGCAGGCGATGCTGTGGGGCTCGCTCTGGCAGAGCGTGCGGCTCACCGAATACGACCCCAATCAATACCTCCAACTGGCGCTCCGCGATCTCCCTGATGAGCACGACGAGTTGCTCACCTCCAGTGTTCTGGCCCGCAGCGAATGGGCGTTGCACCACTACGTTGGCCCTCAAACCCGGCAGCAGCTTGTGCCCAGATTTGCCGCACTGGCCGTCCAGCGCATGCAACACGACACAAATCCGGACCTTCGCACCGTCTGGTTCCGCTCATTGCCGGGTCTGGCGCAGCAGCAGCCTGGCCGCGACGCGGTGAAGTCGCTGCTGGCCGGCAAGCTGCAAATCCCGGGCGTGAAGCTTCGTGTCTCCGACCGCTGGAACCTCATCACTGCGCTCATCGCATATGGTGACCCACAGGCTGAAACTTTCCTCAAAGCGGAGCAGAAGCGCGACACCCCCGACGAAGCCAGCCGCTACGCCTACATCGCGCGTGCGGCCGTGCCCACTGCCGCCAATAAGCGCTACTACTTCAGCGACTACCTGCATAACCCCAGGCGCCCCGAGGACTGGATCTCGTCGAGCCTTGGCGCCTTCAATTACTGGAACGAATCGTCTCTCACCGAGCCCTACGTCCAGCCCGCACTGGAGGCGTTGCCGCAAATCAAGCAGACACGCAAAATCTTCTTCCTCGTCACTTGGCTGGACGCCTTCCTCGGCAATCAGACATCGGCCGTCGCTGACCGCCGTGTGCATGAGTATCTTGCCATGGCGCCCATTTCGCCCGACTTGCGTCTCAAAATCTTGCAGGCTGTCGATACGCTCGACCGGACTGTAGCCATCCGTGCAAAGTACGGAGCAAAGTGAGGTTGCAGCCGAATCGCATCGCATCCCATGAAATGTAAGCGCACAGACCGGGCTGCTGCCACCGCGATCTGGGCCGATTTCGCCCGGAAAGGAGGAAACCACCGCGCATGAGTCAAAACGGAACCCTGGTTCTGATGTTGTTTGTCCTCATCATCATTGGATTGCTGCTTCTGCTGCTGCACCTCACGCGTTTTGGCGACCTTATCCAGGGCCGTATTCCCGACCGTCCGCACCGCCGCCTGTTTCTCTCCTCCATCAGCTTTTTCCTCACATTCCTGGTCGTGCGCCTGCTGGTGATGTCCATCACGCACCACTTCGGCCCCTTTCACTGGGTCTACCTGGGTGGAAAGCACATTCACCACCTCGTTTGGGGAATCCTGCTTCTTCTTCTGGTGGGCTATGGCTACAGCGCGGAAATCGGCTATAGCGAGACGCCCTGGTCCATCTTTCTCAGCCGCCTTTTTGCCATTCTCTATGGCGTCGGCGCTGCGCTTACGCTCGATGAATTCGCCCTGTGGCTCAACCTCAAGGATGTCTATTGGGCAAAACAGGGCCGTGAAAGCATCGATGCCGTTGTGCTCTTCGGCGCATTTCTCTCCATCGTTACCTGGGGCGCGCCGCTCTGGCGCGGCGTGCGCAAGCGCAAGCGGTAACATCTGGTTACTCTACAGGACCAGCCGAGATGCTCTAGACTCTGATTGAATGTCAGAATTCCTGCTTTTTCATGGCGTTGCCATCGTCATGCTGATTCTGGCCAACGGCTTTTTTGTGGCCGCTGAGCTGGCCCTGGTGAGCGTGCGCGCCACTCGCGTCGAGCAGCTCATCCAGTCCGGCGATGTCCGCGCCCTCACCGTGCGCCGCCTGCAGGAGAATCTTGGCGATTTTCTTCCCGCCGTCCAGCTTGGCGTCACCCTCTGCAGCCTCGCGCTCGGCTGGATCGGTGAGCCCTTCGTCGCCGGCCTCCTCGATCGCTGGTTCGGTTGGCTCCCGGAGTCGCAACTTTACGGCCACGTCGCCGCCCTGGCCTTTGCCTTTGCCGGCATTACATATTTTCAGGTTCTCGTCGGCGAACTCGTTCCCAAAGCCCTGGCCCTGCACCGGACCGACCAGATGGTGATGGCCATCGCCGGGCCCATGGATGCATTCATCCGCCTCACACGCCCCATCGTACGGCTCATGAATGCTTCCGCGGCGGTGGTTCTCAAGCTCTTTGGCGCTCCCATTGCACATCAGGGCGTCATCCACTCGTCCGAAGAGCTGAAGCTCATGGCCACTGCCGCGCGTCGCATTGGCATCCTGCCGGAATTCGAAGAAATCCTCGTCCATCGCTCGCTCGAACTGGACCACATCCTCACCCGCGAAATCATGACCCCCCGTCAGCAGATCTTTTCTCTGCCCGTCGACATGCCCATCGAACAGGCCAGCGCACGCATCGTGGCGGAGATGCATTCCCGCATCCCGATTTACGATCCCGCTCGTGGCAGAGATTTCATCGTCGGCGAAGTCAATGCCAAGGATGTCGCTCGCCTTATGCACTTCCGCGCCACCGCGCAAACCCGCTTCTCAGCCGAGCCCTTCAGCGGTATGAAGCTCCGCCAGGTGATGCGGGAAGTACTCGTCGTACCCGAAACCAAGCCGGTACTTGAACTTTTGCGCGAGTTCCAGCAGCGTCATCGCCATCTGGCCATTGTTGTCGACGAATACGGCTCGACTGCCGGGCTGGTCACCGTCGAAGACGCCATCGAGCAGCTCATCGGCGAAGTCGAAGATGAGTTCGATGTAGTGCCGCAACGCCTGCTCGCCCGCGCCGGTGAAATGCTCCTCGACGGCAGCGTTACCCTCCGCGATCTTGAAACCCAGATGCGCTGGGATCTCCCTCGTGAAGGCGGCGTAGAAACCCTCGCAGGATTTATGCTGACCCAGTTGGGCAAGATTCCCGAGCCCGGCGAAAGCATCACCTACGGAGGCCGCAAGCTCACCGTCGTTGAGATGACCGGCAATCGCATCAGCAAAATTCGCGTCGAAGCGGCACCGCCTGCCCGCACGGCCGATGAGGAGGACACGGCGGAAGCATGAAGAGGGTTTTGCGCTCACTGGGCTTTCGCCTGCTCTATACGTTGCCGGTCCTGTGGCTGGTGGTTTCCATCGTTTTCTTCCTCATTCACCTTGTCCCCGGAGATCCGGTCGAAGTCATGCTCGGCCAGGGAGCGCGCCCAGCTGATATCGCAGCCCTCCGCCACGCCTACGGCCTCGACCTTCCGCTGCACGTCCAGTACATACGCTATTGGTGGGGAGTACTGCACGGCAATCTCGGCATGTCCCTCCGCATGGGGCAAAGCGTGACGAGCCTCGTGCTGCAGCGTTATCCCTACACGGTCGAGCTCACCGTAGCCGCGCTCTTCATCGCTCTGCTCATCGCCATCCCCGCCGGAATCATCGGCGCGCTGCATCGCGGCCAGTGGCGCGATCACACGGTAGGCGTCGTCAGCCTGCTAGGCCTGTCCTTCCCGAATTTCGCCCTCGGCCCCATCCTCATCCTGCTCGTGTCCATCAGGCTCGGCTGGCTGCCAGTCAGTGGAGCAGGCGGCTTGTCGCATCTCGTTCTGCCTGCCGTGACCATGGGTGGCGCGCTGGCCGCCGTGCTCACCCGCATGGTGCGCACCGCCATGCTCGAAGAGCTCAATCAGGACTACGTCCGCACCGCCCGCGCTAAGGGCCTCAGCGAGCGCCGCGTCGTCTATGTCCATGCGCTGCGCAATGCCATGATTCCCGTGCTCACGCTCATCGGCCTGCAATTCGGCGCGCTGCTCGCGGGGGCCATCGTCACGGAAAAAATCTTCAGTTGGCCCGGTATCGGACGCCTTACCGTCACGGCGATCGAAAACCGCGACTACCCGCTGCTGCAGGGCTGCATCCTCGCCGTGGGACTCACCTACGTCCTCGTGAACCTCGCCACCGACGTCCTCTATCTCGTCATCAACCCCCGCATTCGGGATTGACCGTCCCTATAGCAACTCCTGCAACTCCGCCTTTAGCACTCCGCCTGCAATCTCCAGAAACCCGAGCGAAACCGGCAGGGAAAACCGCTTCGGCCCCGCGCTGCCCGGGTTGAAGTACAGCACGCCGTTGCGCTCCTCGATCTTTGGCTGGTGCGAATGTCCGCTGATCACGGCCGCCATGCCCGCCGCCACCGGATCCAGATCCAGCGCATGCAGATCATGCAGCATGTAGACGAACAGGCCTCCCAGCTCGACCACTTCTGTTTCCGGCAGTGCCGCGCACGGCCCAAAGCCATCCACATTGCCGCGAATCGCCGTCACCGGAGCGATCTCGCGCAGCCGATCCAGAATCTCGACTCCGCCCACATCGCCCGCGTGCAGAATATGCTCCACGCCGGCCAGCGCCTCAATCGCCTCCGGTCGCAGCAACCCATGCGTGTCTGAGATAACGCCAATCTGCATGCACTCAGCCTATCCCAAACAAAACGGGCCGCCATTCCGGCAGCCCGCTTTAAGCAAAGATTCCAGCTCGTTCAGTACTTCACAATTTTCGAGAACGATACAGCATCCAGGCTCGCGCCGCCCACCAGTGCGCCGTCAATCTCCGGTTGGTTCAGCAGGGCAGGGGCATTGTCCGGCTTCACGCTGCCGCCGTACAGAATCCGCATGCCATCCGCCACTGCGCGGCCCAGCAGACGGGCCACTTCCGTACGAATCACCAGGTGCGCTTCCGCGGCCATCTCCGGAGTCGCCGTCTTGCCCGTGCCTATCGCCCACACCGGCTCGTAGGCAATCACGATGCTCGCTGCCTGTTCCGCCGTCACGCCCTTCAGCGCGATCTCGGTCTGACGCAGCAGCACCTCTTCGGTCTTGCCGCCCTCACGCTCCGCCAGCAGTTCGCCCACGCACACGATCGGATGCAGCCCATGCTTGAGCGCCGTGTGCGTCTTCTGGTTCACCAGCTCGTCCGTCTCGCCGAAGTACTGGCGCCGCTCGGAGTGCCCGATGATGATGTGCTTCACGCCCAGCGCGACCAGCATCAACGCCGAGGTTTCGCCCGTAAACGCACCCTCATCTGCGGTGTGAATGTTCTGTCCGCCTACGGTCACGTTACTGCCCGCCACCGCTTCCACCACCGTCGGAATCGACGTGGCAGAAGGGCACAGCACAATCTCATCGCGGGTATGCCCGGTTACAAGAGGCAAAAATGTGGCAACAAACTCCTTCGCCTGTGCGGGAGTCTTATACATCTTCCAGTTCGCTGCAATCAGTGGTTTGCGCATGTATGCTCCGTCTCCCCTTACTTCTCCGTCAGCGCTTCCACGCCCGGCAGTTTCTTGCCTTCCAGGAACTCGAGGCTCGCGCCGCCGCCCGTGGAAATGTGCTTGATCTTGTCCGCCACGCCGGCCTGTTTCACCGCCGCGACCGAGTCACCGCCGCCGATAATCGATACGGCATCTTCGTTCTTCGCCACTGCGTTGGCGACTGAGGTTGTACCCTTGGCGAAGGCCGGCATCTCAAACACGCCCATCGGGCCGTTCCACACAATGGTGGCTGCGGCGCCAATCTCCTTGGAGAAGACCGCAATCGACTTCGGACCAATGTCCAGTCCCATCCACTCGGCAGGGAAGGCCCCGGTGCCTTCAAACACCTTGGTGTTCGCATCGGCCGCGAACTTGTCTGCCAGGATGTGATCCACCGGCAGCAGGAAGCGCACGCCCTTGGCCTTCGCTTTGTCCAGCGCTGCCTTGGCAATGTCCAGCTTGTCGGCCTCCACCAGCGACTTGCCCACTTCCTGGCCCTGCGCCTTGAGGAAGGTGTACGCCATGCCGCCGCCAATCAGCAGCGCATCCACCTTGTTCAGCAGGTTGTCGATCACCTTGATCTTGTCGGAAACCTTCGCGCCGCCGATGATCGCCACAAACGGCTTGGTCGGATTCTCCAGCGCTTTGCCGAGGTATTGCAGCTCTTTTTCCATCAGCAGGCCGGCAGCCGACTGCTTTACATAGTGCGTAATACCCTCGGTGGATGCATGGGCGCGGTGTGCGCTGCCAAAGGCGTCATTCACGTAAATGTCACACAGCGAAGCCAGCTTCTTCGCAAACTCGGGATCGTTTGCCTCTTCTTCAGCGTGGAAACGCAAATTCTCCAGCAGCAGCACCTGCCCGGACTCCAGCTGCAAAGCCAGTTCCTTCGCGATGTCGCCCACACAATCCGGCGAAAAGGCGACGTTCACGCGCGACGTCACGTCGTGGTCCAGCAGCGTGCGCAGGCGATCCACCACCGGGCGCAGGCTGTATTTCGGATTCACCTTGCCCTTGGGCCGTCCCAGGTGCGAGGCAAGAATCAGCTTCGCCTTGTGACGCAGCGCGTACTCAATGGTGGGCAGCGTTTCGCGGATACGCGTATCGTCAGTGATCTCCGAGCCGTCTTCAGTGAGCGGCACGTTGAAGTCCACGCGCATGAACACGTGCTTGTGAGCAAGATCGAGATCGCGAATCGAGAGTTTCGACATGGAATTTTCTCCGTTAAAAAATCGGTTTCATGATTCGAGGACAGCATCGGCTTCAATTTCAATTCGCCAGGCAGGGTTCAAAAGCTGGGCAACCACCACCATCGTCGCTGCCGGGCGAACCGATCCGAAAAATTCACCGTGGACACGCCCAATGGCTTCCCAGTCCTCGACGTGGGTGAGATACATGCGCGTGCGGACCACCTGGTCCAGCCTCGCGCCGGCTTTCTCCAAAGAAGACTGGATCAGGCCAAGAACCTGGCGTGTTTGCGTCGTGACGTCTTCATTGTCGGCGCCAACCGGACCTGTTCCGGAAACGTGCACCGTATTGCCAACACGAACCGCCCTGGAAAAACCGATGATGGGTTCGTAGGGTGACGTGCCGGCAATGTTCTGGCGCATATCAGAACTCCTCGGATGGGCGAAACGCAGGGATATGGAATTTCATTCCACTTGGTAAACCCCAGGCCCGAGCTTCATCGAACCTGGGGTCGTGCATTCCAGCAGATCGGCTTGTCTTACAGACCCTTCTTCGTGAGGAAGAGAATGAGGTCGCGAACGCGGCTCGAATAGCCCCACTCGTTGTCGTACCAGCTGATTACCTTCACCGACTGGCCCAGCACCTTGGTCAGCTGCGAGTCGAAAATCGAAGAGCGGGCATCGCCCTTGAAGTCGCTCGACACCAGCGGAGCCGTCTCGTAGCCAAGGATGCCCTTCAGCGCGCCCTTCGATGCGTCTTCCACAGCCTTGTTCACGCTCTCCACGCTCACCGGCTTCTCGGCGATAAAGGTCAGGTCCACCACCGAAACGTTCGGGGTTGGGACGCGAATCGCAAAGCCGTCCAGCTTGCCGGCCATCTCCGGAATCACCAGCTTCAGAGCCTTCGCGGCGCCGGTCGAGCTCGGGATCATGTTGATCGCGGCAGCGCGGGCGCGGCGCAGGTCCTTGTGCGGGAAGTCGAGGATCACCTGGTCGTTGGTGTAGCTGTGGATCGTCGTCATGATGCCGGAAACGATGCCAAAATTCTCATGCATCACCTTCACGAGCGGCGCCAGGCAGTTCGTGGTGCACGACGCATTCGAAATCACGTTGTGCTTGGCCGCGTCATATTTGTTTTCGTTCACGCCCAGTACCATGGTGATGTCTTCGTTCGTGGCCGGTGCGGAAATGATGACTTTCTTCACGGTATTGCCGAGGTGAACCCTCGCCACGTTGGCGTCGGTAAAGCGGCCCGTCGACTCAACCACGATCTGCGCGCCCACAGACTCCCAGGGCAGCTTGGCCGGGTCCTTCTCGGCAAACACCCGCAGCTTCTTGCCGTCGATCGAAATCGAATCTTCGGTCGCCGTGACCTCGTGCTTTAGGTTGCCAAGAATCGAATCGTACTTGAGCAGGTGCGCCAGCGTCGCGGGACTCGTCAGGTCATTGACGGCAACAACTTCGATGTCGGGGTTCCCGAGGGATGCGCGCAGAACATTGCGGCCAATGCGGCCAAAACCGTTGATTCCAACCTTCACTGCCATGAAAATTCTCTCCTTATGGATTGCTTGGGCGTGCCTTTTGGGTAGACAACCGGTGGCGAGCGACGCCAGTTCGACCACCAAATTTGATGCTAGCATTGTGTGGATTTTCGTGTTGGGCGTAACCCGGCGACGCACGCCAAAACTTAACTCTGTTTGTACGCCGCCCGCCCGTACCGTTTGCGATGACTTCCCGACTGTGTTACATCCTCAACTATAAAGACTATGCGCGAATGGATGCGTGAACGCATGAGAAGACGCTCCAAGCGTGGACCGAATCTTTCTGAGTCCACTGGAAAAATCGGACAGGAGCTGCCGTCCTCCGGGCCGGCGCCCCTTAGCCCTTCCTATCTCGATGAAGGCCTGAAAACAACGCACGAAGAGGAACCGGCGGAGGCCACACCCGCTCCTGCGCACGCGCAAGTAGAGGAGCCTGTTGCACAGCCGGAATCTGTCGAAGCCATGGAAGCCCCGGCTCCCGGCAGCCTCGTCGTGGAAACCCAGCCCGAATCACCCTCAGTTCCTCCGCCAGAGGTACAGGCCGCCGCACCGGCAGGTAGCACGCAGGGCCCGCGCGGTTATGTCGTGCTGGCTATCGGCCTGCCCGGCTCGGGCAAAACCACCTGGTTCAAGCGCCGTGGCGTACAGCCGCTTTCGAGCGACATGCTGCGGTCAATCCTCTTTGACGACATCACGGAACAGCGCTATCAGGGGCTGGTCTTTTCGACGTTGCGCTCGCTTCTCCGCGCACGCCTCATCGCAAAGATGCCGTGGAATTACGTGGACGCGACGAACTTATCGCCGCATGAGCGCCGCCAGTGGATCAAAATGGCGAAGAGCTTCGGCTATGAGGTACAGGCCGTCTTCTTCGATGTTCCCCTGGAGGTTTGCCTGCAGCGCAACAGCCGCCGCGAACGCGTCGTCAATGACGAAGTCATGCGCAAGATGGCCGAGCGGCTCCGCCCGCCGAGCTTCAAGGAAGGCTTTTCAAAAATTACCGTGGTTCGCGTTAAGGGTGCGGCAGCTTCAACACCGCTGCCCGAGCCGCCCACCGCGGAGTAAAATCGTCACAGAACCCTTCAACGCAATGCCGGGCCAATGGCTCGGCATTGTTTTTGCCTGTGATTTTGCCGAAATCATTTGCGAACTTCTCAAGGAAGATGAACTATGACTGAATCCGCCCCCAAACCGTCCGCAGACCGCAGACTCGAACCATGGCTGCGAGGCACTCTCACGGACGTTCCTGCTGTCGCACGAGCTGTGCTGCACGCCATTGAAATCGCGCAGGAAGACGCCCAGCGCTGGTGCGCCGATCTCACCACTGAGGAACTCCACGCTCAGCCCTTTGGACTTACACCCGCGGCCTTTCATCTGCGCCATATCGGCCGCAGCCTCGACCGCCTGCTCACGTACGCCGAAGGCAATCAGCTCGACGTCACCCAGATGGCAGCCCTCCACGTGGAACTGGAACCTGGAATGGCCAGGGAACTCATTTTCCAGGAACTGGCCATGGCCTGCCAGGAGGCCTCCCTGCGCGTCCGCGCTCTCGCCCATGCCGATATGGAAGAACCTCGCGGCGTCGGCCGCAAGGGGCTGCCCACCACCGTCGGCGGCTTGCTGGTTCATTGCGCCGACCACACCCTCCGTCACACCGGCCAGATCGTAACCACCGCAAAACTGCTTCTCGCTCTTCGCGAGTCAGGCACAACCACGAAGTGAGAAAATAAGTCGAATGCGAGTGACCGTCGAGCGGCTGCGGCTTTGGATCCTGATCGCCGCATCTTTGCTGATTCTGGTTCTCGCTGGATTCTTCCTCTGGGGCGGCCTCCAGTACAGACACATCGTTCAGAACCTGCCTCATCGTCTCGGCGTTAACATCGAGCAGACAGCCAGCGGCTTCACAATTTCAAAGTCCAGTCACGGCCACACCCTCTTCACCATCCACGCCTCGCGCCTCATCAGTTTCAAAAACGACAAGGCCGAGCTGCACGAGGTTTCCATTACGCTTTACGGCCCTCCGGGCAGCCATCGCACCGACAGAATCTACGGCGCGGAATTTGAATACGACCGCAACACCGGCATTGCCAGCAGTCAGGGAAAGGTCGAAATCGACCTCGAAAATCCTTCGCAAGAAGGGCAGGCAAACCCGCAGCGTCCCATCCATGTCCAGACCAGCCAGCTCACCTACAATTCCAGAACCGGCCTGGCCCAAACCAGCCAGTACACGGAGTTTTCACTCCCGCAGGGTTCAGGACATGCCGTGGGGGCCACCTACAACTCCAGGACCGGCCTGTTGGTCATGGAGCGGCAGGTCTACCTGCAGACGCAACCATCGAATGCACCTGCAGGCTCCCACTCTGGTGCTGGGGCCGTGATCCGTGCTGCCCATCTCAGCTTTCTACGCGACAGCAACCAGGCAACGCTGCTTACGCCCGTCATTCAGTACCGCAACAGTACCACCAGCGCCACCCAGGCGTTGCTCTACTTCCGGCCCGATGGCTCTGCCGATCACCTCACTGCGCAGGGCAACGTCCGCATGACCTCCACTACTGGCGCCACGTTCCAATCGCAAGTCGCTCAAATACGTCTCAGCCCTAAAAATCAGCCTGAGACGGCCTATCTCAGCGGAGGAGTTACCTACGCAAGTCATGCGCCCAACCAAACCATGAGCGGCTCGGCACAGCAGGCACATCTTCTTTTCGTGTCGGATCCCGGCCATCCCAGCCGGTCGCTGCTCCGCCATGCCCAGTTCGACCAATCGGTGCACTTTGTAGAGCGGTTGATCGGCGTCCCCGGTGATCCCAGGGCTGTTTCCACGCGCGACCTGCACGGCGCCCGCGTGGATGTCGCATTTGTTCCGATGCACCATGACAGAACGAGTGCCCCCCAAACCATCACCATCCGTCAGGACGCCGTTGCCACCATGCGTACGGTCTACACGCACCAGCCGGCGCAGCAGACCACCATCCGCGCAAACACACTCGTCGCCACCCTCGTCGACGGCCGAACCTTGCGCACCATCGACGGAGCCGGCAATGCGGAAATCAGCAGTATCGGCTGGAACGGTGCCACAAACACCACCCACAGCGACGTTCTGCGCCTCACCTTTGCGCCTCAGCCGCAGAAACGAAGCATGCGGCACGGCTCCGCGCAGCCTGGCGTCCATGCGCAGTTGGTCTCCGCCGTCGAAATCGGACACGTCGTGATGCGGCAGGAGCCTGCAAAGAAATCAGGCAGTGTACAGCAGCCCGTCACCGCCTGGGCCAAGCATGCGGACTACACCGCCGCGGACGAAACGGTGCGCCTGAGCGGCAATCCGCGCCTGCAGCAGGGAAGCGTACTCGAACTGGCCGCCGATGCCATTGACTACCACCGCCGCAGTGGCAATGCGCTCGCAACGGGCAATGTCAAAGCCACCTATCGGCAGCCCTCCGGCGCGGCAAATGCAGCGCCGTCGCAAACCGTTCCGCAGTTGGGCGGCAAAGGCGCCACGCATGTCGTCGCGGCCCGCGCGGAATTCTCCGCCACCAGGAGCGACGCCTTCTTTTACGGCAGGCCGGGACAGCCGGCTCGTCTGTGGCAGGGCGGCAACTCCGTCTCAGCTCCAGTCATTGAGCTGCGCCGCAAACCCCAGGAACTGCGCGCCTACGGCTCGGGCGCTGACTCGGTAAATTCAGCCTTCGCTGCCGTCATGGGCGCCAAGGCACCATCCGGCCTCGTGCGAGTCATCAGCGATACGCTCACGTATTCTGGTAAATCCCATCAGGGCGAATTCCGCGGCCACGTCCAGGCTGTCGATACCTTCGGCACTATGCGCGCCGCCAACATCACCATGCGCATCTCGCCCGCTGAAAACCACCAGCCAGCACATCTCAATGAAATGGTTGCAACTGGAGACGTCATTCTCACCCAGCCCGGCCGTCGCGCCGCTGGAACCCGCCTCGTCTACACCGCAAAAGATGAGCGCTACGTGCTCACCGGTCGCCCCGGAGCCCTGCCGTACCTTGTTGATCGCGTCCATGGAAAGACAACGGGCGCGGCGTTGATTTTCAATAACCGGAATGATAGCGTCGAGGTCAGTGGGGGTGAGGGAAGCGCAGTAACCGAAACTCGCATTCCGAGGTAAATGCACAGGCTCTACACGGACCACATCACGAAGGCATACAAGAGCCGTCAGGTCGTCCGCGGCGTGAGCGTGGAGGTATTTGAAGGCGAAGTCGTAGGGCTTCTCGGGCCGAACGGCGCCGGCAAAACCACCAGCTTCTACATCACCGTCGGCCTAATTGCACCGGACTCCGGCCGCGTTTTCGTTGACGGCGAAGACATCACTCGCGTTCCCATGTACATGCGCGCCCGCCAATACGGCATTAGCTACCTGCCGCAGGAGCCATCAGTTTTTCGCAAGCTCACCGTCGAGGAAAACATCCTTGCCGTGCTGGAAGCGCAGCCCCTTCCGCAGGAAACCCGCCGCGCGCGCACGGAAAAGCTCATCGATCAGCTCAACCTCGGCCACATCCGCAAGACTCGAGGTTACGCGCTCTCTGGCGGAGAACGCCGCCGCGTTGAAATCGCGCGCTGCCTCTGCATCCAGCCGTCATTCATTCTCCTCGACGAGCCGTTTTCCGGTATCGATCCCATCGCCGTTCTCGATCTCCAGGAAATCATTTCCGGTCTCAAGACCCAGGGCATTGGCGTGCTCATCACCGACCACAATGTGCGCGAAACGCTCTCAGTGACAGATCGTGCCTATATCATTAACGAAGGACAGATCTTCCGGCACGGTACGCCGGAGGAACTGGGTGGCGATCCTGAAGTGCGCAGAGTTTACCTGGGTCAAGGCTTTTCACTGGCCTGAAAGTACTCCGAATGTCATGGTTCAATTCCCGAATTCCCTCACCAGACACTCTGCATAGCATGTAAACTCAGGGGCAAGTTCCTCTGCCGAGAAGAAGTGTAATGGCTCTACTGCAACCAAAGCTCAATCTGAAAGTCGCCCAAAGGCAGATCCTCACGCCCGGGCTGATGCAGATGGTCAGCGTCCTGGCGCTGAACAAGATTGAGCTCAAAGAAATGATTCAGGCTGAAATCTGCGAAAATCCCGTTCTCGAGGAAATGGAAGAAAACGTTCCACTTATTGACGACGTGGCACGCCGTGAAGAAGACCACGACCGGATGCTCGAGGCCAAGAACGACGAACCCGAGAAGAAGGATCCCTTCGACGAGATCGACTTCGGTTCTTATTTTCAGGAATATCTCGACCCCGGCTTCCGCACGCCCAACAGCTACGAACTCACCGAAAAGCCGTCCATCGAGAATTTTCTCTCTGCGCCCAGCACCCTCAGCGACTATCTGCTGTGGCAGCTTGGCTCGCTCAGCCTCAGCACCGCGATTCGCGACGCTGCCGAATACATCATTGGCAACCTCAACGAAGACGGCTACCTGACCATCCCTGAGGACGAGCTCCTCGAGGGCTACCTGCGCGAACAATTGGTACCGGAAGCCCATGGTGAATCGTCTCCCAATGGTCACTCTGCAACATCCATAACCTCCCTGCCGCCCGCCATGGTCGAACGGGCTCGCGCCCACCTCTCTGCCGGCCTTGATGTCGTCCGCCAGTTGGACCCCCTCGGCATTGCTTGGCCCGATCTCCGCACCTGCTTGCTCTCACAGATCACCGCGCAGCAACGCGAGTTCGAGATGATCTACGGCCGCGGCCGCACCACCCCGCCTCGCGATCCTCAACCCGTTGAAATTCCGCTGGACATCGCTGCCAAGGCCGAACAGAACGGTCACCATGCACCCGGCGATCCGGCCGAACAGCCCTCTGCAGACGACTCCGGCGAAGAACCCTCTGCCCAGACCCGCATGGCCGTCTTTGAAACAGCCACGGTAATTCTGGACCGCCACATGCTGCTGCTCCAGAAGCGCGACCCCCGCGAACTGGCCAAGGCTGTCGGCAAATCCGTGGAGGAAACCCAGCGCGCTATCGACTTTATCCGCACCCTCGACCCGCGCCCCGGCCAGCGCTACAACCGCTCTGAGGCGCGCCTCATCGAGCCGGATGTCGCTTTCGTCAAGCGCGACGATGAATTCGTCGTCGTGATGAACGACGAAGACCTTCCCACGCTGCGCCTCAACCACGGTTACCGCCGTCTCCTGCACAAGGAAGGCGCCGAAAAGGAAGTCCGCGACTACGTCAAGGAGCGCTACCGCTCCGCGCTTCAGCTCATGCGCAACATTGAGCAGCGCAAAAATACCATCCTGCGCACTTGCGAAGCCATCGTCCGCCGGCAAACCGAATTCCTCGAACGTGGCATCGAAGCTATGAAGCCGATGATGATCAAAGAAGTTGCGGAAGAGATCGGCGTTCATCCCTCCACGGTCAGCCGTGCCGTGTCGAACAAATATGTCCATACCCCGCAGGGCGTCTTCGAGCTGCGTTTCTTCTTCTCTGAAGGCGTCAATGGACCGGAAGGCTCCGGCCTGCCGCTTGTCCTGCTCAAGCGCAAAGTCAAGAAACTGATTGAGGAGGAAGATCCGGCCAAACCGCTCACCGACGATCAGATTGCGCAACTCCTGGATACGCAGGGAATTCACGTCACCCGTCGAACGGTCGCCAAGTACAGAGAAGACATGCAGATACCCAGCACACATCAGAGGCGGGTCCGCACCTGAACCGCTTCATTCTCGTTGACCCAACAACAACGGAGGGTCCGCTATGCAGATTGAGTACACCGGCCGTCACGTCCATATCACCCAGGCTTACCGCAAGCTCTGCGAAGAGGGTCTGGGGCGCGTTCACAAGATCCTGGGCCGTGTCCTGAGCGCCCACGTCGTGCTCAGCTCAGAGAAATACCGCTATACAGCTGAAATCACCATCAAAATTCGCGGCGCCAGGCTGGTCAGCGTCGGTGAATCTACCTCCATGGACACCGCCTTGCGCATGGCCCTCGACAAGGCTGAGACTCAGGCCAAACGCCAGACAAAAAAGACAGTTGCCAACAAGCGTCTGCCCAAGGTCGAAAAGACCACTCTCGAACCCGTATTGACCCGCGTCCGCCGCGGAGCCGCCATCCGCAGCACCGCTGACCGCAGCGCCGCCGAAGCCGATGCCCCGACGCCAGCTCAGGCCGCTGCCCGCAACGGCAAAAACGGGACGTCGGCACGCGCCGCGGCCAAGCCCGTAGTGCCGGTCACCGTGCATAGCTTCCCGGCAAAAAAGCCGGTCATCGAGCCGCACGTCGTCCGTTCGCTGGACTCGGTCGCTCTGCGCCCCATGACCCTCGAAGAAGCCGTCAAGGAAGCTGAATTTCGCGACCGCGACGTCTTCGTCTTCCGCCGTAATAGCGACGGCGCGCTATGCGTCCTTCACCGCAAGCGCGACGGGAAAATGGAACTGATTGAAGCGCCGTAAAACGAAGCTCATCGCATCCATAAATCGTCCTCTTGCCCGGTCGGAGCGAACTTCCTGTAGCTTGAGACCGAAACCTCAACCCTTTGCGCGGCTTTTCCGTTCAGACAAGCCGCGCTTCACCATTCCTGTGATTTCTGGCAACGGCAAATTCCGTCTGATGCTACGATGTGCCCATGCCCACAAAGCGGCATAAGGCAGCATCGCGTCCTCCCAAACCATCCTCCCTCAAGCCTGCTGCCGAGCCGCAGGCCCTGGCGGAGATAGCCCCACCTGCGCGCGAACTCGTCATCCTCTCTGGCCTTTCCGGCTCCGGCAAGCTCTCGGCTCTCAAAGCCTTTGAGGATCTCGGCTACTACGCCGTCGACAATCTTCCCATTGAACTGGTACCGCGCTTTGGCGAACTCGTCGTGCAGTCGGTCGAAATCACCCGCGCCGTTCTCGTCGTCGACGCTCGCGAAGGGCAGGGAATCGAGCGATTTCCTGACACCTTGCGGGAACTTCAGCGCACCCTCAAAACCACGGTCGTTTTCCTTGAGGCATCCACGCCCGTGCTCATGCGGAGATTCTCAGAGACCCGCCGCCCACACCCCGTGGGTCGCAACGAACAGGTAGGTCGTGCCATCGCCCGCGAGCGGCGCATGCTGGCCCCGCTGCGCAAGGTGGCCGACGTCATCATTGACACCTCAAAGTTCAACGTGCATGAACTCCGCGCCTTCATTCAGGATCGATTCACAGGCGGGCACGCCGGACAGTCCATGCTCATTTCCTCCCTGAGCTTCGGCTATAAGCACGGATTGCCCCTTGAAGCAGACCTGGTCTTCGATGTGCGCTTCCTGCCCAATCCGCATTTCGTCCCGGAGTTCCGCCCGCTCACCGGCCAGGACGAAAGAGTGGCGAAATACATCTGCAAATTTGCCCAGACCGGCGAATTCCTCGACAAGGTCACTGACCTGCTGCTCTTCCTCTTGCCCCATTACATCCACGAGGGGAAAAGCTACCTCACCGTCGCCTACGGGTGCACCGGCGGCCAGCACCGCTCCGTCATGATCGCCGAAGAAGTGGCGCACCGTCTCGAAAAGAGCGGTTACCGCGTCAAGGTGGAGCATCGCGATATGCCTCGCTGAAGTCATCCCGACCAGATAAAATACTGGGATGAGTTCGAAGAAGGCCGGCAGATGAATCGATTGTTCCGGCTCCTTCATTACGCGCGGCGTTACACGCTGCAGATCATTGGCGCGGTCCTCATGGCTGCGGGCGTCGGCCTGTTTGATGCCTTCCGCGTACTTCTTGTCGGCCCAATCTTTGACGATGTCCTCCACCCCGGCGGAGTCCCGCATCAGAAAATCCCGCTCATTTCCAAGGCATTTCCACACATCACACTGCAGCAGTTTGTCCCGGCTAGCCTGCACAATGACTGGAACATCGTCGCCTACGCCCTGATCCTCTCCACGCTCTTCAAAGGACTTTGCGACTACGCCGGCACCTACCTCGCCAGCTACGCCGGTTACGGGACCATTACTGATCTCCGCAACGACCTCTACCAGGCAATCCTGTCCCGTTCGGCTTCCTTTTTCCAGAAGCACACCACCGGCACGCTGCTCTCCGCGCTCATCAATGACATCGAACTGGTCCAGTTCTCGATGTCCACCATCCTTTCCGGTTTTCTGCAACAGCTCTCCACACTGATCTTCATGGTTGGCGTGGTCATTGTCCTCGGCGGCAAGCTGGCGTGGATTCTCGTTATCTTCATTCCCATAGTTTTCCTGTCCATGCGCCGCATTGGCCGTGGGGTCCGCAGAACCACACGCAAGGGTCAGGACAAACTCGCCGAAATCCAGAACATCCTTCACGAAACCATCACCGGCAACCGCATCGTGAAGGCCTTCAACATGGAGTCATGGGAGCTGTTCCGGTTCCGAGACGCTGCCCGCCGCCTGCTGCGTGCCAACCTGCGAACCGTCAGTGCGCAGGCCGTCAGCTCGCCCCTTATGGATCTCATCGGCGCCGTCGCCATTGCATTGCTGCTCCGCCTTGGGCACGCCGAAATCAATCATCACAACATGAAGCCGGGCGTCTTTCTCGCCCTCATCGTGGCCCTCTTCAAGCTCTACGATCCCGTCCGCCGCTTCGCCATTTACTGGAACAACTTTCAGCAGGCAATCGGCTCCTCACAGGCCATCTTCGAGTTCATCGACGCGCAGGACCGTGTTTTGGAAAAACCCGGCGCGTTTGCCCTCAAGGAATTCCACGAGGCCATCACTCTCGATCATGTCGGCTTCAATTACTCCGATGAAGAAGGCGTGAAAGAAGTCCTGCACAACGTCGATCTCACCATTCGCTGCGGAGAAGTCGTCGCGCTCGTCGGCCCCAGCGGAGCAGGCAAGACCACGCTCGTCAATCTCATCCCGCGTTTCTTTGATGTCACCAGCGGCCGCGTTCTCATCGACGGCCACGATCTTCGCGACGTGACGCTGGCATCCTTGCGTCATCAGGTCGCCACTGTTACCCAGGAAACCGTCCTCTTCAACGACACTGTTCGCAACAACATTGCCTATGGCCAGCCCGATGTTCCGCTCTCTCGCGTGAAGGAGGCCGCGAAAGCCGCCCTCGCCCACGACTTCATCGAGCGCATGCCTGACGGCTATAACACCGTCATCGGCGAAAAAGGCTTCCGACTCTCCGGTGGCGAACGCCAGCGCATCGCCATCGCCCGCGCCATCCTCAAGAACGCGCCCATCCTCATCCTCGACGAAGCCACCTCCGCTCTCGATGCCGAAAGCGAAGCCCTCGTCCAGACTGCGCTCGCCAATCTCATGCAGGATCGCACCAGCATCGTCATCGCGCATCGGCTCTCCACGGTGCGCCGCGCCGACCGCATCGCCGTCGTCGAGTCCGGCTCCATCACCGCCATCGGCAGTCACGAGGAATTGCTCCTCAGTTCGCCCACGTATCAGAAACTATACAAGTTACAATTTATGAATATCGAACCCATGAACGCATACGATCTGGCCGTCAGCGAGGCTGCCGAATGAGCGAAACCCCATCTCCCGCTACCGCCCCGGTCATGTCCATGACCGGCTTTGCCCGTGTGGAAGGCATCGTCTCTGAAGGACTCGGCTTCACGCTCTCCATAAAAAGCGTCAATCATCGTTTTCTCGATCTCAGCCTTCGGCTGCCCGGTGGGCTTGACGGCCTTGAAATGAAGCTCCGCCAGTTACTCAAGGAAAAAATTGCGCGAGGCCATGTCGATATCACGCTCAATCTCTCCCGCGCGGCCACCAACCGCATCGACTACGACCCCGCGCGTCTTGCCGCCTACGTCGATGCTTTCCGCGCCGCCGCCGCTGACCTCGGCGTCACCAGTGAACCCGACCTCAACGTCATCTTCCGCCTTCCCGGCGTCATCAACCAGGAAGCCCGCACCGAAGAGGCTCCTGAAGTCATCGAGGCTGCCGTCCTCTTGCAGATAGATTCACTCGTGGAAGCCCTCAACACGATGCGCCTCCACGAAGGCTCCGCTCTGCGACAGGACCTCAAGGCCGGTCTTGACCGCCTTGCAACTTCCGTCGAGCAGGTCGCTGCCTTCCGCGAAGATGTCCAGCAGGCATATTTCGAGCGCCTGCATCAGCGCATGAGCAAGATGATCGGCGGCAGTGTCGACGACAACCGGCTCCTGCAGGAAGCCGCATTGCTCGCCGAGCGCAGCAGCATCGACGAAGAACTGGTCCGCATGCGCGCCCACATCGCACACTTCCACGGCCTTCTCGACACCGGCGGCGAAGTCGGCAAGAAACTCGACTTCCTGTTGCAGGAGATGAATCGCGAGGCCAATACGCTGCTTTCCAAGACCAGCGGCGTCGCCGGCAAAGGCTCGCAGATTACTGAAATTGGCCTCGCCATCAAGTCAGAAATCGAAAAAGCCCGCGAACAGGTGCAGAATCTACAGTAAATTCAGGCAAAGGACTCACTCCAGACGCCTCAGGAGACGGAACGAGCTTGGCAGGCCTTCTTTTCATCATCTCAGCCCCTTCGGGATCAGGTAAATCTACGCTCGTGCACGAGCTGCGCTCGATCGAAAAGCATTTGGATTTTTCCGTCTCCTACACCACGCGCGCTCCCCGCGGCTCGGAAGAGGATGGTCGCGAATACCACTTCGTCACCCGCGAACAATTTGAAAAGATGATCGCCGCCGATGAGCTTCTCGAATATGCTGACGTCTTCGGCAACTACTACGGCACCGCCCGTTCCACGCTACGTGAATCCCTCGCGAACGGCCGCGATCTGCTGCTCGATATTGACGTGCAGGGCGCCGAACAGGTCCGCAAAAAACTCCCCGAGGCCATCTCCATCTTCATTCTGCCGCCCACTCCGGAAATCCTGAAGATGCGCCTCACCAATCGCAGCCGCGCCGAGGGAAAAGTCGACGAAGGCGTCATCGAGCGCCGCCTCGCCAAAGCCCGCCAGGAAATCGAAAACTACCGCAAGTACAAATACGTCCTCGTCAACGACGTTCTTCCGCGTGCCGTCGATGAGCTTTCCGCCATCGTCAAGGCAGAGCGCTATCTCCATGAAGGCGATGACCTTTCACGCAAGGGAGTCCAGAAGGTCCTCGGGATCGCCGAAAGCTGCCGCGAGTCAAACGCCGTCGGCCGCCTGCGCCCGGTGCTCGATTCCTTTGGTGTCCCTTTTCCACCGCAACCTGCACATGTTTAACGATTTCCGGGTTGACGCGCCCGCCTCCTTCGCTGCATCATGGGCGCAAATCCCATCGGCCCACGTCGGCCGCGCTTTGCAGAGGTGTATCTGGATGGCAGTGGAACGCGAATTCGACAGCAATTACCGCTATGTACTGGTGGCAGCTCGGCGCGCCCGCCAGTTGCAACAGGGATCTCAACCCCTCGTGACCAGCCGTACCACCAAACCCCACAAGGTCGCGCAGGAAGAGATCAAGGCCGGCCTGGTCGGTTACGTGCGCGGCAAAGAGCGGGTAAAGACTGACATTGAATCCACCATCGTCCCGCGCTTCGCCTCTCAGTCGTAGTCACAACCCGGTCACCCTGCCCCAACCCTCCCGGGCAGCCTGAAGCATCGTTGCTCATGACATCGAGCCGAGGCCACGCTCCGGCGCGCACGTTCCTTTCGCACCAGCCACAGCCGCGGAATCTCAACTCGTCTATTGGGGCAGGGAAAATGCTCTAAAATGACCATCATGAAAGTCACAGTTGGCGTCTGCGGCGGCGTTGCGGCATACAAAAGCGCGGAATTGGTCCGGGCCCTGCAGAAACAGGCGTTTGACGTCCAGGTGGTCATGACCGAAGCCGCACAGCGCTTTGTGCAGCCGCTCACCTTTGCCGCTCTCACCGGTAAAAAAGTCCTCACCAGCCTTTGGACGGAGCCGGAAACCGGTACAGCCGACCTCGTCTCTGCCATCGAGCACATCGACGCGGCGATCACGACCGATGCGCTCGTCGTCGCGCCCGCCACCGCCAACACCCTCGCCAAATTCGCCCATGGCATTGCGGATGACTTCCTCAGCACCATGTATCTGGCCACCTCGGCGCCCGTCATCGTTGCCCCGGCCATGAACGTCAACATGTGGCAGCATCCCGCCACACAGGCGAATATCGCCACCCTCGAGGCCCGTGGCGTCACCATCGTTGCCCCGGCCAGCGGCTATCTTGCCTGCGGCATGACCGGCGATGGCCGCCTGGCGGAAAACGAAGCCATCATTGCGGAGGTTCTCAACCACCTCCATTCCAGCCTTGATCTCTCCGGCGAAACCGTCCTCGTCACCGCCGGAGGCACGCGCGAAGCCCTCGACCCCGTTCGCTTCCTCGGCAACCGCTCCAGCGGAAAAATGGGCTATGCCCTTGCCGAAGCCGCAAGGCGCCGCGGAGCCCGCGTCATCCTCGTCAGCGCTCCCACTGCACTCCGGGTCCCGTCTGGAGTGGAGCTGGTCCCCGTTATCACCACCAGTGAAATGCGCGACGCCGTCATGAAGCACCTGCCTGAAGCCAGCCTCATCATCAAGGCCGCTGCCGTCGCCGACTATCGGCCCCGCGTCCGCGAAGAGCACAAGATGAAACGCTCCGGCCCGCTCACCGTCGAATTCGAACCCACCGAAGACATCCTCGCCGAAGTTGCGGAAAAGAAGCTCCCCGGCACGCTCGTCATCGGTTTCGCCGCCGAAACCGAAAACGCCATCATCCATGGCCGCGAAAAACTGCTGCGCAAGAACGCGGACGCCATCGTCATGAACGACGTTTCACAAGAGGGCATCGGCTTTGACTCCGACCGTAATGCCGCCACCTTCCTCACGCGCAATACAGCCATCGACCTGCCGGAAATGAGCAAGCGCGATCTCGCGCATCGCATCCTCGATGAGGTGCTCGTGCTCCGCCGGCCCCGCCTCGTCATCGCAGAAACAGGAACGGATCTCACAGGGCTATGACCGCGCGCCTCAACCCCGAGGTTGCGGCATTGGTCGAGGCGCGGCTTCGCTACTATCGCGATCTGGGCAGTTACGACCTTTACCGCCGCGGCCTGCCGCCTGCCGCCCTCGAAGACTCCGAGCCTGCCGCAACGGCGCAATCCGAAGTGACGAAAACGCTGCCGCCCACGCCACACGTAACCACGACAGCTACAGAAAGTGAGATTCCCGATTTGTCTCCGCGAGCCAGCCGCTCCGCCGTATCCGCAGCCCTTTCACCCGCTCAGGCGCTTCAGCTTCTCCGCGAAGAAATCGGTGACTGCACACGCTGCCCCTTAGCCTTTCTGGGTCGTCACACCATCGTCTTCGGCGATGGCGATCCGCACGCCCGCCTCATGTTTGTCGGCGAAGGCCCCGGCGCGGATGAAGATGCGCAGGGATTGCCCTTCGTGGGGCGCGCCGGCCAGCTTCTCAACAACATGATCACGGCCATGGGCCTCCAGCGCGAGCAGGTCTACATCGCCAACATCGTCAAGTGCCGTCCGCCGCAAAACCGCACGCCCGAACCGGAGGAAGCTCGCACCTGCGTGCCGTTTCTCTTCCGTCAGATTGAAATCATCAAGCCTGAAGTCATCGTCGCCCTCGGTTCCACCGCCGCCACTTACCTGCTCGAAGTAAAGAGCTCCCTGGCCGCACTGCGTGGCCGCATTCACATGGCCCACAACAGCAAGCTCATCGTCACCTATCACCCTGCCTACCTCCTTCGCGACCCGCGCCAGAAAAAAGAAGCCTGGATCGACCTCCAGATCGCCATGCGTGAACTCGGCCTCAAGCCAGCCAAACCAGCGGGGGATTAGCTCACCATGCCGGCCTTCTGTGACGTCGCGCTGCCGGTTCCGCTCGATCGCGTCTTCACCTACGCCACCGGCGACCACACCCCGCAGGTAGGTGTGCGCGTGCTGGTGCCGTTCCGCAACGAGAAGCTCTCCGGTATCGTCATGCGCCTGCATGATGACCCGCCCCCAGTCGACGCCAAGCCGCTCATCATGGTCATGGACGAGCAAAGCCTGCTTTCGCCGCAACTGCTCGACCTCGCCCGCTGGATATCACAGTACTATCTCGCCCCCATCGGCGAAGTGCTCCGCGCCATGCTGCCGCTCATGGCAGAAGTCCGCCGCCAGGTGCTTTTCCGCATCACAGACGCCGGCCGCGAAGCCCTCTTCGCCGGAGCCCAGCAGGGTTCGTCGCGCCGCTCGCGCCTTACCGCCCAGGAACAGGATCAGGAATACGCAGTCCTCAATTATCTCGAATCCGGCGAGGCCGCCCGCGCAGCCACCCTTCGCTCCAAAACCGGCGCCTCCGCCGATCTTCTGCGCGGTATGCTCCGCAAGCGATGGCTCGCGCGCGAAACCGCCGCGGAAGCCCGCCCCGCGCGCCGCACCGTGCGCGTCGCCCGCCTCGCGCAAAGCCTCGGCGGCGAATTCCGCCTGCCCCGCCTCAACGCCAATCAGCAGACCATCCTCGCTGCGCTGGCCGGCACTGCATTGGGTATCCCAATCCCGCAGCTTCGCGAACTCGAAGTCCCAGACTCCACCCTCGGCACACTCGTCCGTCGCGGCCTCGTCATCATCGAAGACCAGCCTGCCGACTTCATCGTCTCCGCCCTCCCATTGCGCGAGCATCCCGCCTTCACCCTCAACGCAGCCCAGCAGAAAGCCCTCGCGCGCATCACCGATGCAGTCGACGAAGGCGGATTCCGCCCGCATCTGCTCCATGGTGTCACCGGTTCCGGCAAAACCGCCGTCTACCTCGCCGCCATGCAGCATGCGCTTCAACGCGGCAAATCCTCCATCCTGCTCGTACCGGAGATCGGACTCACTCCCCAAATGGCCGCTCAGCTCCATCGCACCTTTGGTCAGGAGGTCGCTCTTCTGCACTCCGCGCTTCTTCCTGAGGAGCGCGCCGAGCAGTGGCACCGCATCCGCCGCCGCGAGGCCCGCGTCGTCGTCGGCACGCGCTCCGCCATCTTCGCGCCGGTCGAAGACCTGGGCCTCATCCTCGTCGACGAAGAACATGACGGCAGCTACAAGCAGGAATCCACGCCCCGCTACCATGCTCGCGACGTCGCCGTTATCCGCGCCAAGCTCGCGGGAGCCACAATCGTCATGGGGTCGGCCACTCCATCGCTCGAGAGCTGGCACAACGCCGCGGAAGGGAAGTATGCCCGCATCGAACTGCATGACCGCGTCCACCAGCGCCCCATGCCTGAGGTCGAACTCATCGACATGCGCCGTGAATTCCAGGAGACAGGCGCCGAACAGTTATTCTCCCGCAAGCTCATCGACGAAACCCAGGCCACGCTTGAACGAGGTGAGCAGGCCATCGTGCTCCTCAACCGCCGCGGTTACTCTTTCGTCGTGCTCTGCCGCGCCTGCGGAGAAAAGCTACAGTGCGAAAACTGCTCCATCTCGCTCACCTATCACAAGGCCGTACTCGCGCCCGACGAGCCCGCTCCCGTGGGCCAGCGCCTTGAATGCCACTATTGCGGTTACAAACGGCCCATCCCCAAACTCTGCCCCAAATGCGGCAGCGAACACCTCTATTTCCTCGGCGCCGGCTCACAGCAGGGCGAAGAGCGCCTGCAGGAAATCTTTCCCTCCGCGCGCATCGGGCGCATGGACCGCGACACCGTTCGCGGCCGCCATGACATGGAGCGCCTGCTCGCCAAACTTCACGCCGGGGAAATCAACCTCCTCGTCGGCACCCAGATGATCGCGAAAGGTCATGACATTCACGGCGTCACGCTCGTCGGCGTCGTCGGTGCCGACCATGCTCTCGGCCTGCCCGATTTCCGCGCCGCCGAACGCACCTTCCAGCTCCTCACTCAGGTTGCCGGGCGCGCAGGCCGCGGCGAGCTTCCCGGCAAGGTCATCGTGCAGACCTATTACCCCGAGCACTACGCCATCGAGTGCGCCCAGCGCCACGACTTCCACGGCTTCGCCCAGCGCGAAATGAAGTACCGTCGCTGGATGCGCTATCCGCCCTTCGCCGCCATCACCAACATCGTCTTGCAAAGCGAAGACTTCGCCCAGCTCACCGCCTGGGCCTCTGCCTTGGGCCGCTGGTTTGCATCCGCAGAATTTGAAGATGTCCGCGTTCTCGGCCCGGCCACCGCTCCCATCGCCCGCATCAAGCGCATGCACCGCATGCACCTGCTCCTCAAGTCGCAGTCGCGCCAGTCGCTCCAGCGTGTGCTACGCCTCGCCCGCTATCACGCAGAGGAACTCGGCATTCCGCCGCGCAACCTCACCATCGACGTCGACGCGGTCCATCTGATGTAAATCCCGTCGGTGATCCACCACGGCACTGTCCGTGCAATCGCTGTCTTACCCCAGCACCACCGGCTCCATCTCCAGCTCCACCCCGAACTTCTCCCGCACCGCCGCCTTGATCCGCTCCGCAAGCGCCAGTACGTCGTCTGCCGTCGCTTCGCCGCGATTGATCAGCGCCAGCGTGTGCCGGCTGGAGATTCCCGCCCGGCCCATCGTGTAACCCTTGGGAAATCCCGCATGCTCTACCAGCCACGCTGCCGGCAATTTCACTCGGCCTTCGCCTGCTGGATACGACGGCACCGCCGCCGCCGCATCGCCTGCGATCCGCGCATAGTGCGCCTGCTCAACCACGGGATTCTTGAAGAAGCTCCCCGCGCTGCGGCAATCTGGTTCGCCTTCCACTATCAGCATGCCCTTGCCTTGCCGAATCTCTCTTACCGTCTCACTCACTTCCTCCAGCGTCGGCCTCGTTCCGGCGGGGAAGCGTCGCTGCAAATCCGCGTAGCTCAACCTCGGCTCGCCCGCCGCCCGCAACGCATACGTCACAGCCGTAACGATGTACCGTCCTCGTTTCACCGAGTTAAAAAGGCTACGCCGGTAGGCAAACCCGCACTCTGCTGCCGCGAGGTCCACAATTTTGTCAGTCTTGGTATCAAATGCGCGAACTCGGACGATCGTCTCCGCCACTTCCTGACCGTAGGCGCCCACATTCTGCACTGGCGTCGCGCCAACGGTCCCCGGGATTCCCGCCAGGCACTCGATCCCGGCATATCCGCGCTCAACCGCATGGCTCACAAAGCTATCCCAGGCCTCGCCGGCCGCGACCGCAAAACGGCCCTCGTCCTGCCGGATACCTCGCAGTCCCATATGAATCACCAGGCCCGCGAATCCTGCATCCCGCACCAGCAGATTGCTCCCCCCGCCCAGCACAAAAAAGGGAAGTGCGCGTGCCCGCGCGAAACGGACTGCTTCGGCCACCTCCTCATCGGTCCTGGCTTCGGCAAACCAACGCGCCGGTCCGCCAATGTGGAGGGTCGTATACGGTGCCAGCGTGACAAATTCCTCAAAATGCATGCTTGTCACAGCATCTCACGGCGTAACTCTCAAGGCGGCAGGTGAATTACGCCGCTCTGGCTGTATCTGCTGCAACCTCCGGCATGCGCTCGCGATAACGCAGTATCAGGCCGACCAGTTTGCGCGCCTCCCAATACCGCGGAACATACCTTTGTGGGCTCGACAGGCACCGCAGCAACCATCCCAACCCCATTCGGTCCGCCCAAACCGGAATCTTCACCTGGTCCCCGCTGAGAAAGGCAATCGCCGCGCCGATACAGTGGATCGCCGGCCGGTAGCCGACCGTATGCTTGATATACCTGCCCAGCCTCTCCTGCGTGCCGCCGCCCACCGTCACGATGATGTGCTTTGGCTGCCGCTCCCGCAACAATTCCAGGAGTTTCGGATCTTCGATTTCGCCCTGGTAGATCGGCGCCAGATAGACATGGGACTCAGGCACCAGAATCCCCTGGGAACGCAGCCACCGCAGGTTGCGCCTGGCACTTTGAGCGCTCGCCATTATCCAGACCGTATTGCCCGGAAGCCGCACTTCCCAATCGTTCAGCAGGCGACGCAGATACTCCAGACCGGACGTTCTGCGAATCCGGTCGCGATGCAGCAGGTTCCACAGCATCACCATCAACGCGCTGTCCGTAATGGCAAGATCGGCATCCAGCAGCGCCTCGCGGTAACCACTGTGGGTTGGCAAATCCTTCAGTGCAGGCGCTGCAGGCACTACCAGCAGCCCGCCCTTGGTCTTCATCTGTTTCACACTTTGTGCTGCAGTTCCGGTGAAAAATCGAATGCCGAGGATCTGTCGATAGAGATGATTCTCCATGGCCACCTTATTCAGTTGTTGGGGGGAAGATGAGCAAGCTATGGGGGGATCCGTGACTTAAGTTTCAACCATAGTAACCTAGTACAGGTCAAAATATGAAACAAAATTCGGAGTTTGGCAATAAAATTCACACGATCTTGATTCCGAAGGACTTCTGCCACACGTTCCGAACTGCCCGAAGGCGAGCACTCCGACTCCGAAACTCAGCTGCGGCCCGACAAGACACCCTGGAATCAGCACCTTACCCCTGTTTTGCTTCCAACTCCGCCCATCGTGAGTAAAGCGCGTCTACGGCCTGCTGTGCCTCTTCCATTTCTGCCAGCGCTGCCTGCAGGCGTACCGAATCAACCACCACGGCCGGATCCTCCAACGTCTGCCGCCGCTTCTTGAGCACCGACTCCGCCTCGGCAATGCGCTCCTCAATCGTCGCCCACTCCCGCGCTTCCAGGTACCCGAGCTTCTTCTTTACCGGGGCTGCCGGCGACGAAGCCTGGCTCCGTGTCGTCTCCGTCTTGGCCGCGGTTTCCGCCTTGCGCGCGGCCTCCTGCTCAGCCATCCACGCTTCCCATTGCGCATAATCGGCAAAACTGGCCGCTCCGCCTTGCCCATCCAACCCAATCACCACGCTTGATACCCGATCCAGCAAGTACCGGTCGTGCGTCACCAGCAGTACTGCCCCTGGATAATCCGTCAGGCTCTCCTCCAGAATCTCCAGCGTCGGAATATCCAGATCGTTCGTCGGCTCGTCCAGAATCAGCAAATCCGCCGGCTGCAGCATCATCCGCGCCATCAGCACCCGCGCCCGTTCACCGCCGCTGAGTCTTTCCACCGGCTGGTTCAGTTGCTCCCCGGTAAACAGGAATCTCGCCGCCCACGATGCCACGTGCACGACGCTGCCATTCACCACTACCGAATCACTGTCCGGAGCCAGCGCCCGCCGCAGCGTCTGGTTTCCGTCCAGTTGTCGGGTCTGTTCAAAGTACGTCACCTTCAGAGCATTCGCCCGCTGGATCGTCCCAGCCTCCGGCTCCAGTTCGCCTGCGATCAGCCGCAGCAGCGTCGTTTTGCCGCTGCCATTCGGTCCCACAATGCCCACGCGCGCCCCGGCCACAACAGGAAAGTTCAGTCCTGAAAACAGCTTCCGCCCATCCACCGAGTACTGGACGTCTTCCATCTCCACCAATCGCTTCGTCTGCCGGTCGGTCGCCGTAAAATCGATTCCCGCCGTCGCGGTCTTCATCCGGCTGCTCACATCCGCCAGCTCGTCCATCAGTTCGTAAGCCTTGTCGATCCGCGCCTTGGCCTTCGTCGCACGAGCCTTGGGACCGCGCCTCAGCCATTCCTGCTCCACGCGCACACGATTCTCCAGCGATTCCTGCCGTTTTGCCTCGCTCGCCAGAAATGCCTGCTTCGCATCCAGAAAATCCGAATATGTTCCCTTGGCCCGCAGCAACCCCGACGGATATGCCCGGCTCAGCTCCGCAATCTCACGCGCAAAATTCTCCAGGAAATACCGGTCGTGGCTGATCGCCACCGTCGCAAACTGCGCCTGCCGGATCAAATCCTCCAGCCACGCAATCCCCGCCAGGTCCAGATGATTTGTCGGCTCATCCAACAGCAATAGATCCGGCGCCTGCACCAGCCCCTTCGCAATCGCCAGTCGTTTCTTCCATCCGCCGGAGAGCGATGCCGCCTCCGCTCCAAAATCCGTAAACCCAGCCTTGCCCAGCGTCGCGCGCAGCCGCGTCTCCCACTCATCGTGAGGTGCCTTCGCGCGCCTCAGCGCCGCCTCCACCACGCCCCTCACCGTCACGCCCGGCTCAAACTGCGACTCCTGCTCGATGTAAACCAGCCGCGCGCCGCCGCGCAGAGTCACTTCGCCCGCGTCCGGCTCCTCTTCGCCAGCAAAAATGCGCAGCAGCGTCGACTTCCCGCTGCCGTTTGGCCCGATCACGCCAATGCGGTCGCCGTCGTTCACGGTAAAGGAAATCTCACGGAACAACGGCGTCGCGCCAAAGGCCTTGCTCACAGATTGTGCGTTTAACAGAAGTGGCAAATCGCTTCGTCCTTGCTGCAGGCCTTGCGCCAAGGGCGCTGTCGCTGGTGCGACCGATACTTACCGTACAGCGGCTACGGCGCTTTCGTACTCGGTCAATGGGCCCTTGAAGTCTTCAATTTCGCCGTCCTTGAAGTGCCAGATGCGCGTCCCCACCTCATCAATCAGGTCGTAGTCGTGCGTCACCAGCAGCACCGTGCCTTCGTAGCGCTGCAGCGCCTGGTTCAGCGCCACAATCGACTCCAGGTCCAGGTGATTCGTCGGCTCGTCCAGAATCAGAATGTTCGGCTTCTGCAAGATCATTTTGCAGAAGAGCAGCCGCGCCGTCTCGCCGCCGGAAAGCGCTTCCGTCGGCTTCATGCCCTCTTCGCCGCGAAAGAGCATCTGCCCCAGAATCCCGCGAATATCCTCCGTCGTCGCTTCCGGATCAAACTGGTGCAGCCACTCCGCCACCGTCATCCCGGGCGCAATCAGCCCCGTGGCGTCCTGCGGGAAATACCCAATCTGCGCCGCATGCCCCCACTTGATCTCACCCGCATCCAGCGTGAAATCCTTGTCCTTCAACTCCGGATCGACCGACAGCAGGCACTTCAGCAGCGTGGTCTTGCCCTGTGCGTTCCGCCCCAGCAGGCAAACCTTCTCGCCGCGCATCACCATGCCGCTGAAGTCCTTGATCACTTCCAGATCGCCATAGCTCTTGCGGATCCCGGCAAATTCAATCGTCTGCTTGCCCGAGGGACGGTTCTGATCGAACCGGATATACGGCCGCTGAATATTCGACTTCGCGAGGTCATTCGTCTGCAGCCGCTCTACTTCCTTCCGGCGGCTCGTCACCTGGCTCGAACGCGTACCGGCGGCAAACCGCGCAATAAACTCGTTCAGCTGCGCAATCTTCTTCTCGCGCTGCGCGTTCTCAGCTTCCAGCCGCGACCGCACCTGGGTCTTCGCCATCACCATCTCGTCGTACCCGCCCGTGTAAGTGATGATGGTCTGGTAGTCGATGTCCGCCGTATGCGTCGTCACGCTGTTCAAAAAGTGCCGGTCGTGCGAAATCGTAATCAGCGTGCCCTCATACTTCAGCAGAAAATCCTGCAGCCACTGGATCGAATCCAGATCGAGGTGGTTCGTCGGCTCGTCCAGCAGCAGCGCCTGCGGTTTGCCAAACAGCGCCTGCGCCAGCAGCACGCGCACCTTCTGCCCGCCCTGCAGCTCGCCCATCTTGCGCTCGTGCAGCTCATCGGGAATATCCAGCCCCTGCAGCAGAATCGCCGCATCGCTCTCCGCCGTGTAGCCGTCTTCCTCGCCCACAATGCCTTCCAGCTCTCCCAGCCGCATGCCGTCCTCATCGGTCAGCTCGGCCTTCGAGTAGATGGCGTCACGCTCTTCCATCGCCGCCCACAGCGGGGCATTGCCCATAATCACCGTGTCAATCACGCGGTAGGCGTCAAACGCGAACTGGTCCTGCCGCAGCACGCCCATCTTCTTCGGGCGCACCACGTTGCCTTTCTGCGGCTCCAGCTCGCCGGTCAGAATCTTCATAAAGGTCGACTTGCCGGCCCCATTAGGCCCCGTCAAACCATAGCGGCGGCCCACCGTAAAGGTCACGGCCACGTCTTCAAACAAAACTTTAGCGCCGTAGCGCATGCTTACGTTGTTTACTGAAATCATAAGAATCTATATCAAGTGTAAAGGGAACGGTTCACTTCACAGGCGTCGGCCCGCCTGTTTTCGCCGCACCTTTATCTTACCTGCTCGTTGGATTGTCTCTGGTGCCTACCGCAAAAAGTGCAGGATGATCTGGTTCGTTGCCAGCGCGCCCAGGTAAGCCAGCACGCTCATGTAGGCAAACTGCAGCGCCGGCCAGCGCCAGCTGTTCGTCTCGCGCTTCACAATCGCCAGCGTCGAGGTGCACTGCATCGCAAAGGCAAAGAACACCAGCAGCGCCATCGCGCCGCCCAGCGTCATGCCATGTCGCAGCGCCGCCTGCAAATGCAGTGCCTGCGTCGCCGGATCCGCCCCATACAGCGTCCCCAGCGTGCCCACAATCACCTCACGCGCCACAATCGAGCTGATCAGACCAATCCCAATCTTCCAGTTAAAGCCCAACGGAGCAATCGCCGGCTCGATCAGGTGCCCCAGCCTGCCGATCAGGCTGTCGGCCAGCGTCGTGTGGAAGGGCACATTCGCCAGCACCCACAACACCACCGTCACGCTCAGAATGATCGTGCCGGCTTTCTGGGTAAACATCTTGCCGCGGTCATACAGCCGCATCGCCAGTGACCGCAGCGTCGGCATCCGGTATTGCGGCAGTTCCAGGATGAACGGCGTCGACGAGGCTTTCAGAATCGACGACTTCAGCAGCCGCGCCGTCACCACCGCCGCCAGAAATCCCAGCACGTACAGCCCCAGCAGTGCCGTCGCCTGCAATCCCAGCAGATCGCCCAGCACCGGCCGATTCGGAACAAACGCCGCGATAATCAGCATGTAAATCGGCAGCCGCGCCGAGCACGTCATGAACGGCGCTACCAGGATCGTCGCATACCGGTCGCGCTTGTTCTCGATCGTCCTTGTCGCCATGATCGCCGGAACAGCGCACGCATAGGCCGAGAGCAGCGGAATAAACGCCTTCCCGTTCAGCCCGATCGTCCGCATAAAGCGATCCGCAATCAGCGCCGCACGGGCCAGGTAGCCCGAGTCCTCAAGCACCCCGATAAACAAAAACAACAGTAGAATCTGCGGCAAGAACACCAGCACCGACGCTACGCCGCGCCACACGCCGTTAACCAGGAACGACTGCAGCCAGCCATGCCCCAGGAACCGCCCGACAAGATCGCCTAGCGCATAGAGCACATTCCCAAAAGCATCGCTCAGCGGATTTCCAATCGTAAACACCGCCTGGAAAACCGCGAAAACCACCATCAAAAACGTCAGCGGACCCCACACCGGGTGCAGCAGTACGCTATCGATCCGCTGCGTCCATTCCGATGAAAGGGGCGCCTTGTATCTCGTCCGGGAGCTGATGCCCGTAGCCCACTGCCGGTACGAGCGCGCGTTCCCCATCACCGGCAGCTCCAGCCGCTGCGGCTGCGTTGCTCCCTGCAGAGCCTCTGCCTCACCGCTCTTGCGCTGCAAAAACTGCGCAATCGCGTCCATGCCCACGCCCCGCGCCGCGCTGATCTTCGCCACCGGCGTGCCCAGCTCCTGCGCCAGTGCCAGCGGATCCACTTCGCCGCCGCGGCTCTCCATCAGGTCGCTCATGTTCAGCAGCACAAGCGTTGGCAGTCCCAGCGCCAGCACCGGAGCGGCCAGCATCAGCTGCCGCCGCAGGTGCAGGGAATCGAGCACCAGCAGCACCGCGTCCGGCTTCGGAGTGCCCGGCATCTCGCCCTTCAGGACGTCCACCGTCACGCGCGCGTCTTCTGAGTACGAGTCAAAACTGTAAATCCCCGGCAGATCCACCAGCAGCAGGTCCGCGCGGCCAATCCCCTTCATTCGTCCGGTATGCTGCTCCACCGTCACGCCCGGATAATTCGCTACCTTCTGCCGCAGGCCAGTGAGCCGATTAAACAGCGTCGACTTGCCGGAATTCGGCGGGCCGACGAGCGCAACCGTCTGCAGTTTGCCCGCAATCCGGGGCTGTTCTGTCGTGATCTCGATGGTTTCTGTACCGCAGCAACTGCTCATAGATCCTCGGTGGCTCGCACCACGATCGAACTTGCGGTCTCCCGCCTCAGGGCAATCTCAAATCCGTCTATGGAATACACCGTTGGGTCCCCGGCAGGGGCCCTCCGCACCACCACCACCCGTGCTTCTGGTACAAAGCCCATATGCATCAGGTGGTGCTGCACGGCATCCGGCAAATCCAGTGATTCCACCACGCCGGCCGTTCCCACTGGTAATTCGCTCAATGCCCGCACCGTTCCCATCGCCCAAGGCTCATGATAACTCAAATAGGACCAAATCGCTCGCATATAGAGTTTTTCTCCTGGTGGCCCGTATTCCGTGGCAAAAACCGGCTGACTCTTCCACTCAAGAACGGCTGATAATCAAAAACCTGCACGGCCCGCTGGGATCGAAAAAACTACCATTTCCCAACGGCGAAGTATAACCAGTGTTACAAGAAAGGAAATGTGATGAGCGACACATGGACCGCACAAAAATTAGCCGCTTCCGTAGCCCAGCCCAACCCTCCGGCCGGCCTTCCCCCACTCCTCGAAGCCCTCTGGTGGGAGGCAAAAGGCGATTGGACCCGTGCCCATGAAATCGCCCAGCAGATCCACACCCGCGACGCCGCCTGGGTCCACGCCTACCTGCATCGCCGGGAAGGGGACCAGGCGAACGCCGGTTACTGGTACCGCAACGCTGACCACCCCGTCTGCAACTTGCCGCTGGACGACGAGTGGCGCGAAATTGTCACCGCATTGCTCGCTGCCTGAGTAGCAGCCCGATTACGGCGTTCTCGCAGCTGAATCAGCCCTCGATACACGTCAGAAATTACCGCCTGCCGCAGGCATCTCCTCACACCCATCCGTCGCATCGCATAGTGGTGGGCCCTGTCTGCTGGCCGCCCGGCTCCGGCCGCTCTCTGGGCACTGCAGTGAAGTCCTCTTCTCAGGAGGTACCTGCAATGACGCAACAACGCATCCTGCCCTTCTTCCTGCTTCTTGTTCTGCTCGTCTTTGGAATCTCGCCAGTGAATGCACAGAACGATATCGCTGTCAGTGCCCTGGGCTCGTTCTCTTCTTCCACCACAGGTTTCTATACGCAGCAGGATCCCTTCGATCAGGCCGGAGTTCTTGTCGAATTCCGGCACATTTGGAACCCGTTATACGGTTATGAACTCGCGTACTCCGCCAATCGTGCCAATCAGGCATACATCAACGTAGGTCCGCACCCAACGCTTCCATGCACGCCTTTCGGCTGCCCCTACCCAACCCGGCAGAATGTCCGGGCCTACGATCACGAGGTCTCGGCCGACTGGGTGGTGTCCGTCCCGTTCGCAAGCCTGCGGCCCTTCGCCTTGGCTGGAGGCGGGGTTCAAATGTTCGAGCCCATGGGCGGCCAAATGGGTACTCAAAGCGACAACCAGGCCGTCTTCGTTTATGGTGCCGGCCTTGATTGGACACTTCTCCCCCAATTCGGCCTGCGATTCCAGTACCGCGGAAACCTCTACAAGGCTCCCAGCCTGGCAGTTGCATTTCCAGCCACGGACAAATTCACTCACAGCGCTGAGCCCGTGATCGGCTTCTTCATCCGTTTTTGATTTCATAGGGCGACGCTCTGGCACAGCTCATGCTTGCCGGAACCCTCCCGCATCCATTCCCGGCTCCGTGCTCCCAACGCATGGGGTCACAACAGATGCACCAAAGGAGATCTCACACCATGCGCGCAATACTCAACAGGCTCTTCACCGTTACGCTCGTCCTGCTGCCATGGAGTGTGCTCCCCGCCCATGCGCAAACAACTATCGCGCTCAGCGCCCTCGGATCGTACCAGTCCTCCACGAGCAACGCGGTGACGCGGCAGGTACGATCCAGACGCGCCGGGCTCATGGCTGAGCTGCGCCACATCTCCAACCCCCTGGTCGGCTACGACATCTCCTATTCCTTTCGCGGAGCTGACCAGCTCTACGAGTATCAGGGACCCACTTGCGTAGGATCTTCCTGTCCGCCGTCTGGTCAGCCGGTCAACGCGTACGCCCAGGAACTCGCCTTCAACTGGGTGGTCTCGCTTCCCGTCAGGCACTTGGTCGTCTTCGCTCTTGCCGGTGGCGGCTTTGAAAAATTTGATCCTACCAACTCGCAGGCTGGCGGCACGCGCAGCCAGACTGAAGGAGTATTCGACTACGGCGCCGGTTTTGACTGGAACCTTCTGCCTCACCTCGGTCTTCGCTTCCAGTACCGCGGCAACGTCTACAAAGCTCCCGCACTGGCCACCGCCTTCAGTTCCACTGACCAATTCACGCACGAGGCCGAACCTGTGGTCGGCGCCTACTTCAAATTCTGAACTCTTGTGGCGTCGGGCCGATTCTGTTGATTCCGCCTCGCGCCGGGGCGCATCTACTTTGCACCCTCCGAGCACCGGCTTTTGCAGGCATCCCTTCCGCTGCCTACGCATCGCATGTATTTACAAACGAACCAATAGGTGCGCTACGCCGCGATCTGCGCGATCCAGGCCGGTCACCTCTCGCTCACGTGCATACTTCCTTTTCCCGACCTTGTCGCATTGCTCTTCCCCAAAGGAGATCCCTCACGATGAAGCTCAACTTCAAAACGATCCTCACGATGTCGATGGCTCTGGCGCTTTGGAGCGCGCTCTCCGCCCGTGCACAAACCTCTATCGCTCTCAGCGCCCTGGGATCGTTCCCGTCGACCACGACTACCACGGTTCAAAGGCAAACCGCCTCTGATCAGGCCGGATTCATGGTCGAGCTGCGCCATATCTCCAACCCCCTGGTTGGCTACGACGTCTCCTATACCTTCAACCGGGCCAACCAGAATTACGAGTACACAGGACCCACGCCCTTATGTCCTCTTCCCGCCTGCTCTGCCCCGGAACAGCCCGTCCACGCCAACGCGCACACCCTCACCCTCAATTACGTCGTCTCCCTGCCCATCCTTGACTTCCGCGTCTTCGCGCTCGGCGGTGGAGGCTTCCAGCACTTCAGTCCTACCAACAATCCCAACGTCAGCACCCAGAGCCAGACCAAGGGCGTCTTCGACTACGGCGCGGGCCTCGACTGGACCGTCCTGCCCCACCTCGGCCTGCGCTTCCAGTACCGCGGCTATGTCTACAAAGCGCCCCAGTTGGCCACTGCTTTCAGTTCCACCGACAAATTCACCCACGACGCCGAACCCATGATCGGCGCCTACTTCAACTTCTAGCCTGCCCTTACTCCATCAGCTCAACCGTCCGCTCATCTGGCTCGCCCTCGAAATACTTGTCGAGGGCCTGCCGGAAGACTGCATCCTCAGGCGCAACCTCGACGAACAGGGTCATGGAAGACCGAAACTTCAAGTCATCGGGATATCCAAAAATCTCGCTCACCTCACGGCCCTGCACCGCATTCACCAGCGCCGTGCACTCCCGCAGTCGCGTCCCCAGTACCGGATGACGCAAATACGCCTCCGCCTCCGCACGTGACCGGATCGCAAAATGCTGCGCCGTCGGGCTGTGCCCCAGCCCGCGGATCTGCGGAAAAACAAACCACATCCAGTGGCTGCGCTTCCGTCCCTCGCTGAGCTCCGCGCAGACCTGCGCGTACACCGGTTCCTGCGCTTCCACAAACCGCTGCAGATCAAATGGGTCATGCTTTTCGTCCATGCAAAACCTCCGCGGCGCAACGTTATTTGATTCTCACACCCTAACCATACTTCTACTCACAGCACCCCTTCTTTGGATGAGATCAAAGCGCCGCACGCATGGCTCATTTAGAATTCCCCCGCGCCGGCAATCACGCTTTTTCCTGCGCTGAATAGAGCCGCGCCGCCGCCATTCAGGGCGAAACAGGCACTGCTTTTTATTGAGGGGAGACACACATCTTGCGCATCCTTCGCCGTTCCACCTTGCTTTCCGTGATGCTTGGCCTGCTTGTCGCCGCGCAGGGCTCTGCGGCGCTCCATGCCGCATCCTGCACCTCGCTCCAGCATCTCAATCTGCCGGAGACCACCATTACCCACGCCACGCTGGAAACCTCCGGCAGCGTTCTCATGCCCTCAGACACCACGCCTCTCAAGGGCCTGCCCGTCTTCTGCCGCGTGCAGGGCATCCTGCGCCCGTCCTCTGACTCAAACATTCACTTCGAGGTCTGGCTCCCGGTTGCCAATAACTGGAACGGCAATTTCCTCGGCGCGGGCAATGGCGGCTTCGCAGGCTTCATCGGCATGGGTGGCCACGGCGGCTACGAAGAGCTCGCCGCCAACCTCAAGCGCGGCTACGTCACCGCCGCTTCTGACTCAGGCCACTCAGGCCTGCCCACCGATGCAAGCTGGGCCTGGCACCACCCGCAAAAAGTCATCGACTTCGGATGGCGTGCGCTGCACCTCACCACCGTCCGCGCCAAGCAGATTATCCGCGCCTACTACGGCAAGCCCGCAAAGTATGCCTATTTTGACTCCTGCTCCGACGGCGGCCGCGAAGCCCTCATGGAAGCTCAGCGTTTCCCCTCCGACTACAACGGCATTCTCGCCGGAGCGCCCGCCGCCTACTGGACTCACATGCTAGCCGGCGGCCTCGGCGAAGTTCATGCCATGATGGACAACCCGGAAGCCTACATCCCTGAACTCAAGCTGCCTGCCATCGAGCGCGCCTCGCTCGCCGCCTGTGATGCTCAGGACGGTGTCAAGGACGGAATCCTCTCCGACCCGCAATCCTGCCACTTCAATCCCGACGTTCTTCTCTGCAAAGGAGAGGATTCGCTCGACTGCCTCACCGCGCCGCAGCTTGCCACCCTCAAGCTCATGTACAAAGGCGGCGTCGATAAGAACGGCAAACTCATCACCCCCGGCTTCCTGCCGGGAGACGAAATCGGCTGGGGCGCATGGGACATCGGTCCCGATCCCGGCGCCTCGTACGGCGCGCAATACCTCAATAACTACTTCCGCTACATGGTCACGCAGAATCCCAAATGGAACCCCCTCACCGCCGACGTCGACGCGATGCTCCGCGAAGCCCGGCAAACCACGGGCAGGGAACTGAATGCCACCAATCCCAACCTCAGCAAATTCGCCGCACTCGGCGGCAAGCTCATTCTCTACCATGGCTGGAACGATCCCGCCATCTCGCCCTGGAACACCATCCACTACTTCCGCACCGTCGAGCACACCATGGGCACGGCCAAAACTGCATCCTTCGTCCGCCTCTACATGGTCCCCGGCATGGAACACTGCGCCGGCGGCCCCGGCGCCACCGACTTCGGGCAGATGGGCATTCCCACCCTGCCCGGAGCAAAGCACAACATCTTCAATGCGCTCGTGGATTGGGTGCAGAAGGACCAGGCCCCCCGCGAACTCATCACCGCCAAATTCGGCAAAGCCGCCGATGGCAAGCAGAAGGTCGTCATGACCCGCCCGCTCTGTCCTTATCCACAGATCATCAAGTACAACGGCTCCGGCGACACCAACAAAGCCTCCAGCTTCGCCTGCGTCGAGCCGTAGCCGTCCATATCAAACCGCAACATCACGGGGCCGCATCCATGTCATTTGCTCGCGGCCCCTGCTTTTCCTCGGTTTCGTGCCCCCAACGGGCCGTAGCATCCTCTTTTCCATCCGTGTATGCTGCATGGTTCTGCCATATTCGCCGGCAATCCCGGATATCCGCGCAACAAGTGGCTATCTTGGTTTGAAGTCGAATCTCAGAGTCTTGAGAAAGGCAGTAAGAAATCACTCTCGGATGAAAGACATGTACGGACTTATCGCAAAACTAACCGTTGTCCCCGGCAAACGCGCTGAATTGGTCCACATTCTCAGCGCAAGCGCGGTCAGCATGCCCGGCTGCTTCAGCTACGTCGTCGCCGAGGACCCCTCCGACGAAAACATCCTATGGGTCACTGAAACCTGGGAAAGCCGCACTGCCCACGACGCTTCGCTGCAGCTCCGCGCCGTCCAGCAGGCCATCCCACTGGCGAAAAATCTCATCACGAGCTTTGAGCGCATTGCAGAAACGCGCCCCGTCTGGAGCGCCGAACGCGGCGAGTAAAGCCTTGACCTGTCGGCATAGGCTGAAGAGAGAATGCCGGCGCAGCTTTTCCATCGAGAAAAGTTGCTCTTGGTTGAATTCGGAAAGTCCACAGGAATAGGGGGAATGCTCCCCCGCTTCTATTTCGCCTCTTCCACCGTGTCGCCCTCGCCAGGAGCCAGAAACAGATTCTCCTCCAGCCCATGCTGCCGCGTGTAAAGGTCCCAGTACCTGCCACCCAGCGCATACAGGCTCTGGTGTGTGCCGCGCTCCAGAATTTCGCCGCCCTCCACCACCAGGATCTGGTCCGCCCGCCGGATCGTCGACAGCCGGTGCGCGATCACAAACGTTGTGCGCCCCTGCATCAGGTAGCTCAGCCCGGTCTGGATCATCGCCTCCGATTCGGAATCCAGCGACGACGTCGCCTCGTCCAGAATCAGAATCTTCGGATCGGCGAGTATCGCCCGCGCAATGGAAAGCCGTTGCCGCTGCCCGCCCGACAACTTTACCCCGCGCTCGCCCACAATCGTGTCATAACCTTCCGGGAAGCGCTCCGCGAACTCATCCACGCGCGCAATCCGGCAGGCCGCCTCAAACTGCTCCTCGCTCGCAGCCGGATACGAGAACAGAATGTTCTCTCGAATCGACCCGTCAAACAGAAACGACTCCTGCAGCACGACCCCCAGTTGCGCGCGATAGTCGTCCAGCCGCACCGTCGAAAGGTCCGTGCCGTCGATCAGCACATGTCCCGAATCCGGCTTGTGAAAACCGCAAACCAGGCTGATGATCGTCGACTTGCCCGAACCCGACGATCCCACCAGTGCCGTCACTGTCCCCGGCTGCGCCTCAAACGAAATCCCCTTCAACACCGGTTTGTCCGGCTCGTAGGCAAAGCGCACATCCTCAAACCGCACCTCGCCGTGAATCTCCGGCATCGGATTCACTCGCTCGGGATCGGCAAACTCATCCTTCTCGCTCAGAATCTCCATCGTGCGGTCCAGCCCGGCAACGGCTTCGGTCAACTGCGTCCCCACGTTCACAATCTGGAAGACCGGCGCAATCATATAGGCCAGAAGCATCGTGTACTGGAAATATCCGCCCGTCGTCATCCTGCCGGTCAACACTTCATGCCCACCCATCAGCATGACCAGTCCGCCCACCACCCCCAGCACCGTGGTCGAAGCAAACGACAGCAGACTCGTCGCCGTCAGGGAACTGATCACATTTGCCAGCAGCCGGTCCACTCCCTTGCCAAAAACGCTCGCCTCACGTTCTTCGGCGTGGTAACCCTTCACCACGCGCACGCCGCCAAGCGACTCGGTCAGCCGTCCAGTCACTTCGGCGTTGATGCGTCCGCGCTCGCGGAAAATCGGCCGTATCGTCGAGAACGCCTTCTGCAGTACCAGCACAAAAAGCGCCACCACCCCAAATACGATCAGCGTCATGTGACGGCTGCGGTATAGCAGGAAGACAAACACCAGCACCGCCGTCAGGATTCCGCCCACAAACTGCACCAGCCCGGTGCCAATCAGGTTCCGAACCCCCTCCACATCGGTCATGATGCGCGACACCAGCACGCCCGTACGGTTCGCGTCATAAAACTGTACCGAGAGCCGGCCAATGTGCTGCTGCACCCGCTTGCGCAGGTCGGCAATCATCCGCTGCGCCGCCTTTGACAGCAACTGCGTCAGCGAGTACGAGGTGACGGCCTGTATAGCCGTCGCCCCAAACACCAGGCCCACGAGCGGCAGCAGCAGGTGCGCACGATGCGGCGTCAGTACATGATCCACCAGGTACTTGCTGGAAACCGGCAACACAAGCCCCGCCACACGGTTGATGGCCATCAGCACCAGCCCAAGCAGCATCAGCCACTTGCGCGGCAGCACCAGCTTCCAGATCTCCGGCAGCACTTTCTTGATCTCGGGCTTCTTCTTCGCCTGATCTCCACGGGACCCGTGCGCACCGCCGCGCCCTCGTGGTATCCGCTCCGCGCCCATCGACCCTATCGCCATGCCGCCCATTCGCATAGATTTCCCACCCACGCGGCCCGTTCTCGCCACATCTACTCAGGGATGCCTGGCGAACCCGCCCGGATTCAGATCCTGTTCCGCCGCGCCTCGATGAACGACCGCACGCATAGCAGCACATAGAACAACATCATCAGCGACATCACCGTCTGTGCTTCGGCCATGGCGGGGAAAAGAATGGTATGCCCCGTCTCCATGCGAATGAAGTGGTAAATCCCCGTCACCGTGCCCAGGAATCCGATCAGCCCCACCGTCACCGCAATATGCATCACGATCATGCGCTTCTTCTGGTTCTCGGTCCGCGCCAGAAAACCCAGCACCACCAGCACCAGCCCAAACACCGCCGGAATCAGCGCCGTCAGCGAGTGAATGCCCGGGGCCAGATAGCCAATCACCCCCAGCAGAATCAGCAGTACTCCAAATGTGATCGTTATTTTCGCCATCGATATCTCGCCTCAAGAAGTAGGGAACTTCTACCAGCATAGAGCACACGGCGAATGCATGTTCCCTCAGGAGCGGCTCACAGCCACGGTCGCCGGCGCAATCCGTTCCAGGATCTCCTGCGCAATCTTCTCGGGCGTCTGCTCCACTGACACGCGAATCGCATCCTGCGGCAACTCCAGCGTGGCAAGCTGGCTCGCCAGCAGCGCAGGATTCATGAAGTGCCCTTTGCGCTGCCTCAGACGCGCCTCAAAAACTTCCCGCGATCCTTCCAGCATCACAAATCGATATTCCTCCGCGGGAATCCCTTCGCAAAGAATTTCGCGATACGCCTGCCGTAGCGCCGAGCATGTCAGAATGCCGCTTTGCGCACTCTCATGCCAGCCCAGCAGCACTTCATGCAGCCGTTCCAGCCACGGCACCCTGTCCTCATCGCTCAGCGGAATTCCTGCCGACATCTTCGCGCGATTCGTTTCGCTATGGTATGCGTCGCCTTCTGCAAACTGCCAACCCGTAAGAGACGCCAGCACTTGAGCTACGGTCGATTTTCCCGAGCCAGAGACACCCATCACAATGATGATCATGTTCTCGCAGAAACTGCTCGTTATACAGAACTTGCCGCCCAAAAGGGAAGTCACTTGCCTGTGACGTCGCCGTTGTGCCGCAGATGGAAAGACACCACTCCCTCAAGGCAGCCGTGCCCCATGAACCGCTATTCGTCGATGAAAGGAAGCTATCGCTGAATGCGCGCCGATCCGCCCAGCGCAAACGCCTTCACTTGCTCCACCGTCGCCATCGTGGTGTCGCCCGGGAAGGTCGTCAGCAGCGCGCCGTGCGCCCATCCCAGTCGCGTTGCCTGTTCCGCCGTCGCCCCGCTCAGCAGCCCATAGATAAATCCGGCGGCAAAGCCGTCGCCGCCGCCCACGCGGTCCTGCACCATCAACTCCGCCGTGGGAGCCACATGCGTTTCGCCGTTCACCCACGAAACCGCGCTCCAGCTATGCTGATTCGTCGTGTGCACCTCGCGCAGCGTAGTCGCCACCACCTTTACGCGTGGATATTTCTTCACCACCGAGTCGATCATCCCGAAAAACACGCTCGGGTCCAGCTTCGACTTCGCCGTCACTTCCGGCCCGGGAATGCCGAGTCCCTTCTGCAGATCTTCCTCGTTGCCCACCAGCACATCCACGTGCTCCACAATCTTCGCGATCGTCTCCACGGCCTTCTCCTCGCCGCCCCAGATGTTCCACAGCTTCGCGCGGAAGTTCAGGTCAAACGAAGTCACGGCCCCGGCCTCGCGCGCGGCCTTCATAAATTCGGCCACCAGCTCCGCCGTCGTCGGCGATAGCGCACTGAAGATGCCTCCGCTGTGCACCCAGCGCACTCCCTTCGCAAAAATCGCCTTCCAGTCAAAGTCGCCCGGCTTCAGCTGTGCCGCCGCTTCGTTGCAGCGGTTGTAAAACACCACTGGAGGCCGCACGCCGAATCCCTGGTCGCTGTACACCGTGGCCATATTCGGCCCGTTCACGCCGTTATGCTCAAAGTGCTTGTAGAAAGGCTTCACGCCCATCGCGCGCACGCGCTCGGCGATCAGATCGCCAATCGGGTAATTCACCATCGCCGTCGCGATCCCAGTATTCAGCCGGAAACAATCCGAGAGGTTGGCGGCAACGTTGAACTCGCCCCCGCTGACGTGAATACGGCACTCCGTTGCCTTGCGAAAGGGAATCACTCCCGGATCCAGCCGGTGTACCAGCGCTCCCAGTGATAGAAAATCCAGCTCCCCTTCGTTGCGGATATTCAATCCATGACTCATCTGCGTAATGACCCCTTAGGTGCTGCGAAAGTTATCTGGCTTGAAAGGTCTGCCCTGTGGTCTGACCACACCATCCATCCCATCATACATTCCACCGGACCGTTGCGCACAGATTCATAAGCTTTTTTCCCCAAGCGGTATCCGGTCATCAGGGGACGCGTGGTTCGCGCCCGAAACGCTACGCTTTGGATGAAGGAGTACTTGCGAATTTCCTGGACGGCGGGCTCACCTTCGGCACGAATGGCAACAGCCGCTCGACCAGCTTGCCTAAGGGAACGCCGTATGCCGGTCCGATTCCGTGGAGCTTCTCAATCGGCGATGGGTAGCGTATCTCCCAGAAGTATGGATCGAAGATCTCCAGTGCACCTTCGACTGTCAGCCGTCCAGAACGCATGGGGAACCTATCCAAGATAACTGCTTTTAAATCGAACCGCGCCTCGCGCGATGCAAACTGCCTTCCGAGCTTTAGTAGATGGTGACCCCATGCGCAGTTCGACTTCGTAAGCCCAAGCGCAGGATCAACGCTCCTCAGGCTTTTTGGGTCGAAAACGATACATCCCACACCTATAAGCGCTGCCTTCAAGTACATTTCTATCGCGCTGTGGGCTAAAACCGAGGCCGGAAATGAAAGCGCCGGGTTTCCGGTCTGGAAAAGTGTTTGCGAACCCAAATAGTTGAACTGGGCATTGACCGCCCACGTAAAAGCGTCACTTGCGTGCCCAGCGATCGGCGTGTATCCCATGCTCGAATCCTCCGAAACCGAGAATCACTGCTCGCATCTTTACACCCCCACCTTCACCCCAGCCAGCTCCGCCAGCGCTTCCGGATACGGCGCCTTGATCACGCCCCGCTCGGTAATGATCGCCGTTACATACTCCGCCGGAGTCACATCGAACGCTGGATTCTCAATATCGGCGTCGTGCGGCGTCAATTGCTTGCCGCCGTGGTGCGTCACCTCCCGCGCCGGCCGCTCCTCAATCGGAATGGCCTCGCCCGTGCGCGTTTCCATGTCAATCGTCGACCACGGAGCCGCCACATAAAACGGAATTCCATGCTCCTTGGCCAGCACCGCCACACCGTAGGTCCCGATCTTGTTCGCAACGTCGCCATTCGCCGCAATCCGATCCGCGCCCACCACCACCGCATGAATCTTCCCGCGCCGCATCATGCTCGCCGCCATGTTGTCGCAGATCACCGTCGTCGGAATCTTGTCGTGCAGCAGTTCCCACGCCGTCAGACGCGCACCCTGCAGAAATGGCCTTGTCTCATCGGCATAGACACGAATCTCCGCGCCGTTCTCCACCGCCGCCCGGATCACGCCCAGCGCCGTCCCATAACCGCATGTCGCCAGCGCGCCCGCATTGCAGTGCGTCAGCACGCCGCCCTGCTTCGGCAGCAACTCCGCGCCGTTCGCACCCATCGTCCGGCAGGTCGAAATGTCCTCGTCGTACATCTTCTGCGCTTCGGCAATCAGCGCCTCCTGAATTTGCGCGACGGTCGCTCCCGGCCTCGCCGCCAGATCGCCATACAGCTTCCGCATCCGGTCAATCGCCCAGAACAGGTTTACCGCTGTCGGACGCGTCGCAGCCAGCACGCGGCAAATCTCTTCAAACTCCGGTGTCAGCGCTTCCACCGTCTTGGCCTGGCTCTGCTTCACGCCCAGCGCCACGCCCATGGCAGCCGATACTCCAATCGCCGGCGCACCACGCACGACCATGGTCGTGATCACGTCGGCCACCTGCTCGTAACTGGTGGCGAGTACATAGGTCTCTTCAAACGGCAGCCGGGTCTGGTCGAGAAAATCGACGCCCGTATCGGTCCACTTCAGCGTAGGAATCATGCCTGAAGTTTAATGCAGACGCACCCACGAACCTAACCCGGCGGATCGCCACCCTCCGTACCGGCCGTCCGCGGGCAAAGGCAATTGCAACCCCACCGCAGGGAAGTTAATGAGAACCTGCACCCCGCTTCCGTGATGATCTCGGAGGCTTAGCTCCCCCGGCACACTGCCAAAGTTTCGCAACTAAAGTTCTTGCTACCCCATTTACTGATACCTACCCTGAAACCGCTATGTGCAACCAAAGTGTATTACCACGGTAATTACTCCGGCAGCCTGAAGCTCTCTTGCGACTGAAAAACAAGAATGCATATCAACTATTCGACAACATCTACAGCCTGCTACCATTTCCGTCCTTGACGACTCAGGACCTCAACCGTCATCCTGTTGCCGTACAGGAATAGAATCAGATATCTTCAGCTAGGTCGCTGATGTCCGCCCCGACGCTCCGGGGCTCGCAAAATCGAAAATCGCTCCCATGACAGGAGCGTACCTGCAAGTCAGAGAACGACGATGAAGCACTGCAAATTCTGCCAATCTCCAGACATATTCCGAGTAGCTCGCCAGGGTTTTCTCCAGAAGAAGATTTACAGCCTTTTCGGACGCTATCCATGGGAATGTCCGCATTGCCGGCGCATCAGCATCCTTGCCGACCGAGGAAACTCCAGGGGTAACTACCGCCGGTCCAGCCGGCGGAAAACGGAAAGTACAGCTCCATTGGCCCGCCCGGTACAAGATTCTGCCTCCGAACAGTAACCGCAATCCATAGAACAATCCCGGCAAACTCTTCTCAGGAAAATCCCCCTGCCATCTGCGGCTCGTGCCCCTGTGACAACCACTTTTCTTTCAGGATCGCCCACTCTCTTTTCGTGCCTTACCACGCCAACCGAATGTCACCATGGATAATCGAAGAGAGGTGCCCGATGCACGCACTTGAGTCATGGGATGCGCAACTGGTGCGGATCGTGGATGCAGCAACCGCCAGAGCACAGGCCGTCTCGGGTCACTGGCTCGCCTGCCATCCCGGATGCACCCAATGCTGCCACGGCGTTTTCTCCATCTCGCAGATGGATGCGATCCGCCTGCGTCGTGGCCTCGACGAACTTGCCGGGACCGATCCCATGCGGGCCTCGGCCGTCATCGATCGCGCCCGTCAAGCCGTCTCCCGGCTCTCCCCCGAATTTCCCGGCGATCCTGCCACCGGCATCTTCGCCGAATCCGACCCCGCCTTCGAAGACCGCTTTGATGCCTTCGCCAACGACGACCCCTGCCCGGCGCTCGACCCTGAAAGTGGCCTCTGCGACCTCTACTCAGCCCGTCCTATCGCCTGCCGCACCTTCGGTCCGCCGCTCGAAACCAGAGGTGGATTCGCCGTCTGCGAGCTCTGCTTCGTCGGCGCTACCCCGGAAGAAGTAGCTCGTTGCGCGGTTTCGCTCGATGAAGCCGGCGCACTGGAAGAAAAGCTGACCGCTGCGGCCGAACAGCTCTCCGCCCGCACCGGCTCCACCCTCGTCGCCTTCGCTCTCGCCCGGGAATTGCCGCGAAGCAGCCCCGACTTGTCCTCCGGCCTGCAACCGCCGCCCGAAAGTGAATAGCGGCCTCTGGAGTTATGTCCCCTATCGGTATAGACCGAAGAGAGAATCTCAACGCAGCTTTTCCGTTAAGAAATGCTGCGCTTGGTTGAATTCAGAAAGTTCACAGGAATAGGGGAAATGCTCTAAGTCGTCATCGCCACCACCTCCGCTGCCGCATGCGGTCGCCGGAAGATCCGGTCCCGCAGCCGCAGCATCGGCCGCTCCACCAGGTAGTACGACCCGCACGCCGCCGCCAGCGCAAATCCCAGGTTGTAAGGGAAGTCAAACCAGATATGCCCCGGATTCGCCGTCCCCGCGGGATTCATGAACGGCATCTGCCACAGGTAAAGACTGTAGGAAATCCATCCCAGCCACACCACCGGCGCCCAGTTCAGCAGGCGGTATTCCTTGCGCATGCAGTGGTCCACCAGCAGCGCAATGCAAAGATTGCGAGGTGTCTGCAGCAGGAGCGGATACACGCCAAATGGAAACCGGAATTCATTCGCTGCCAGCGTGAAAAGAACCAACGGTACAATCCAGCGGTCCACCAGCCGCGCCGGAATCCGCTCCCGCCACAGCGCCAGCAGGCACCCGGCCGCCAGCGCATCTTCCACGCAGGGAAAGCAGTAAAACATGATGCTATGCAGTCCGACAAAGCGGAAAAGTACCCGAAACAGCGGCGCCGCTACAATTGCCCCGATGGCAATCCGCGTTCTCTGCTTCCAGAAGAAAATCAGCGCTGCCGGCCACAGCAGGTAAAACTGCTCCTCCACGCCCAGCGACCACAAATGCAGAATGTCCCACGGCCGGTGCCGCATAAAGTCCATGCCATAGAGCCACGCCGCCAGCAGCGGACCCTTGGCAATCGTGTGCCATTCCACGATCGTGATCACCAGCAGGAACGTGTATGCTGCCGGAAAGATGCGGAACGCGCGCCGCACATGGAATTTCCCCAGCGAAATCCTTCCGGTCTTCTCACGCTCCCGCATCAGCAGCGTCGTGATCAGATAGCCCGAAATCACAAAGAAGATGCTTACGCCAAGCTCGCCATGTCGCAGCCAGAAATTCCCATCCACCCGCTCCATCGCCGAACTCCACGAAAAGCCATGCGTCAGCGATACGTGAGACAGCAGTACCAGCAGGATTGACACCGCACGCAACCCATCCAGGGACGGAATTCTATTTGCGCTTCGCTCCATGCGGCCTGTCTCTCCGGCGTCTGAGATTGTGCGGTTTCGAACCGAATTTCCGCCCCAGACTATCAGGGCCGGGCACCGCCTGCCAGCCTTCTGCCGGCCCCTCGGTTGCCAACTTCGTTTCAGATGGTTAGCTTAGAGTGTTTCGCGCAACGCTGGAGGTGCTCACATGTCTGATTCGCTGCTCTATCAGTCGGGATTCGCCAACGAATTTGCCACCGAAGCCGTCAAAGGCGCTTTGCCGCACGGGCAAAACGCTCCCCAGAAGACCCCTTACGGCCTCTACACCGAGCAGATTAGCGGCACCCCTTTCACCGCGCCCCGCACCACCAACCGACGAACGTGGACCTACCGGATCCGGCCCTCCGTCACCCACAAGCCCTTCGAGGAAATTCACTCCGGCCTCATCCGTGGCGGCCCGTTCACTGAGCTGCCCACCCCGCCCACGCAATTCCGCTGGAATCCTCTGCCCATCCCCGAACACCGCACTGACTTCGTCCAGGGCATCGTCACCATGGGCGGCGGCGGCGATCCCGCCTTCCAGACCGGCGTCGCCATTCACATCTACGCCGCCAACGCCAGCATGGAGCGCCGCTTCTTTTACTCCGCCGACGGCGAACTCCTCATCGTCCCGCAACTGGGCTCTTTGCTCCTGCAAACCGAGATGGGTTTGCTCCACGCCGCTCCCGGCGAAATTGCCGTCATCCCGCGCGGCATCAAGTTCCGCGTCGAACTGGAAGAAAGGCAAGCCCGCGGTTACATCTGCGAGAATTACGGCCTCCCGTTTCGGCTGCCTGACCTCGGCCCAATCGGCGCCAACGGCCTTGCCAATCCCCGCGACTTTCTAGCCCCGGTTGCCGATTTTGAAGACCTCGATGGCGACTTCCGTATCGTCAGCAAATTCCTCGGCCGGCTCTGGGAAGCCGAAATCGACCATTCGCCCCTCGACGTCGTCGCCTGGCACGGCAACTACTACCCCTACAAGTACAATCTCAATCTCTTCAACTGCATCAATAGCGTCAGCTTTGACCACCCTGACCCATCCATCTACACCGTGCTCACCGCGCCATCGGCCGTTCCCGGCACGGCCAACTGCGACTTCGTCATCTTCCCGCCGCGCTGGATGGTCGCCGAGCACACCTTCCGTCCACCCTGGTTCCACCGCAACATGATGAACGAGTTCATGGGCCTCGTCTTCGGACAATACGACGCCAAGGCAGAAGGATTCGTTCCCGGCGGCGCGAGCCTGCACAACTGCATGAGCGGCCACGGCCCAGATGCTGAAACCTGGGAAAAAGCAACCGTTGCCGACCTAAAGCCCGTCTATCTTCCGGGGACGCTCGCATTCATGTTTGAGACACAGATGGTCGTGCGTCCCACCCGTTTCGCTCTGGAAACACGCGTCCTCCAGCACGAGTACTACGAGTGCTGGCAGGGCTTGAAAAACAATTTTCGCGAGGCAGTCAAACCATAACTGGAGTGGCTCTCAGAACATCTCCCCCGTAGCACCGCCCTCGCTCTAGGAGTGTTCATGACCGTTCAACGAAGCTGGATTGCTGAGGCCAATGATCCTGCCACCGGCTTCCCGCTGGCCAATCTGCCTTTTGGCGTCTTCCTGCGTGCTCACGACCGTCACCTCGGCATTGCCATTGGTGACAGCATCCTCGACCTCCGGGCCTGCGTCGACCTCGGTTACTTCGACCAGCTCCCGCAGCGCCTGCGCGACGCCTGCTGGCAACCCACGCTCAACAACCTCATGAGCCAGGGCCGCGCCGCATCTCGCGCCGTGCGCGAAGCCGCCATGCAGATCCTCGCCGAAAACAGCGCTGCCCGCGACAACCGTCTCCTTATCCCGCAGGCCGGTGCCAGCATGCTCCTGCCGGTAGAAGTCCCCGACTATACAGACTTCTACGCATCCATCCACCACGCCACCCGCGTTGGCCGCCTTTTCCGGCCAGACAATCCTCTGCTGCCCAACTACAAATACGTTCCCATCGGTTATCACGGCCGCGCCTCATCCATCGTCGTCAGCGGAACCCCCATCCGCCGTCCCAGCGGTCAGCTCAAGCTTCCAGATGTCCCCGCGCCGGTCTTCGCACCTACCCGCTCCCTCGACTACGAACTCGAAGCAGGCTTCCTCATCGGGCAGGGAAGCACACATGGCGAGCCCGTTCCCATCGACCAGGCAGACGATCATATCTTCGGCTTCTGCCTCGTCAACGACTGGTCCGCGCGCGACATCCAGTCATGGGAATACCAGCCCCTGGGCCCATTCCTCGCCAAAAGCTTCGCCACCACCATCTCTCCATGGATCGTCACCCTCGACGCCCTGGAACCATTCCGCGTTCCCGGCCTCGAGCGGCCCGCGGGCGATCCCGGACCGCTGCCGTATCTCGCCGGCGAAGCCGACCGCACCCGCGGCGCCTTTGATATCCAGATGGAAGTGTATCTGCACACGTTACAAATGCGCGCCGCGAACAAGCCGCCCGTGCGCCTCAGCCACTCCAGCCTCAGGCATTTGTACTGGACGCCGGCACAAATGCTCGCGCACCACACCAGCAACGGCTGCCCCATGCGCCCCGGCGATCTGCTCGCTTCGGGCACGGTCTCCGGCCCGGAAGATTCCTCGCGTGGATGCCTGCTCGAAATCACCGAACGCGGCGCAAAGCCCCTCACGCTGCCCGACGGCGAAGTACGCACCTTCCTCGAAGACGGCGACGAAGTCATACTGCGCGCCTGGTGCGAGAAACCCGGTCACCCGCGCATCAGCTTCGGCGAGTGCCGCGGCGCCATCCTGCCCGCATCCTCATAAATCACCGCAGGAAGCAGCAAAACAGTCTTCGCTGCTGACAAGCGAAAACCCCACCCAAAGCCATGCACAACTTTGCTCTTCATCCCGGCGGGAAAAAATGGCGAAATAGAATCCCGCAGGCCAGGATGCCAATTCCGAAACACCCAAAAAGCACTGGCAAAAACCACAGCGCCCCAAACGAATCCAGCATCGCGGTCTCAGGGTGGCCGGGCTCATACAGGACCGGGATGCTCTGCCCGACCGTATACTCCGGTGGATTCGACGAGAAATTCGATATCGTCGAGTAGACCATCCCACTCTTCGCTGTGTACTGGAAATCCGGAGTGTATCTGACCCTGCCCTTGGAATCCATACTCGGGATCAGCCTCACGACCTTACCAGTGGTACGCACTCCGCGCACAAGCAGGATGCAGCTGTGAACCGTAAGCCCCGCTGTCACGATCAGGAACGCTACACCCACAATCAGGCTGGACCAGATTACGCTCCTGCGCCGCAAGGAAACTGATTTCCCGATCAACGTGCCTTCCAAACGAATTCCCCCAAAGCGTCGGCGATATGGCTGCCGCCATCGAATGACAGCAGCATCGCAGAGGAAGGGAGTCCATCACAACGTAAAAATTCAGGGGCGCCCAGAAGCGCCCCCAATCACTCCAGTCCCGGCCGGCCAGCCCTACACGTCCAGCCTGCCTGACGCGGCCACCCTCCCGTACCAGTGGCCCGAATCCTTGATCGTCCGCTTCTCTGTCCTGAAGTCGATATACGTCATCCCGAACCGCTGGCTGTAGCCTTCAGCCCACTCAAAGTTGTCCAGAATGCTCCATGCGTGATACCCGCGCACCTTCGCCCCGTCCCGCATCGCCCGCGCCAGCTCGGCCAGGTGCTCGCGGTAGAACGTTGTCCGCCGCGCATCCGGCACCCGCTCCGGATCATTCGACAGCGGAGCATCCGAGTACGCGCATCCATTCTCCGTGATCTCAATCGGGAGCTTGTACGTCTTCCACATCTGCATCACAATGTCGTACATCCCGCGCGGCCACACCTCCCACCCGTTGTAGGTGATCGGTCCCCGGTGCGGCATCACGGCGTTGAAGTTCTCGCCAAACTCCGCGCCCTTGGCATACGACACAATGTGCCGGTTGTAATAATTAATGCCCATCCAGTCGAGCTTGGCCTTCATGATCTCGCCGTCGCCCTCCTGGAAGCCCATCTCCTTGTATGGAATCCCACCCACAAACGCATCTGGGTAGCGCCCGTACAGCGCCGTATCGAGAAAGTAGACATTGTTGATCGCGTTGAAGCGTTTCGCCGCGGCAATATCCTCAGGGCTGTCCGTCGCCGGCGCGCCCGGAGACATGCTGAACGCCGTCCCCAGCTTCGCCTTCGGCGATACCGCCCGCATGGCACGGTACGCCTCACCCTGCGCCAGGTTCACCGTGTGTGCCGCCTTCAGAAACCGATCGATCCCCGTCAGCCCCGGCGCATGAATCCCAATCCCATATCCCAGGAACGTAAACACCCACGGCTCGTTAAAGATTGCCCACGTGTCCACTCGGTCGCCCAGCGCTTTCGTCACTATCCCGGCATAATCGGCAAAGTGCTTGTAGAGGTCCCGATTCGGCCATCCGCCCTGATCCTCTAATGCCTGTGGCAAATCCCAGTGGTACAGCGTGCACATCGGCCGCAGATTCGCCTTCAGCATCGCGTCCACCACTCTGCTGTAGTGATCCAATCCCTTCTGATTCACCTTGCCCGTGCCCAGAGGCTGAATCCGCGGCCAAGAAACCGAAAATCGCACGCTCTTCTGGTTCAGCTGCTGCATGATGGCAATGTCTTCCGGATACCGGTAATACGAGTCGCACGCCACATCGCCGGTGTCGCCGCCCTTGATGTTCCCCACCACATGCGAAAACCGGTCCCAGATCGACTCGCCCTTGCCGTCCGCCGTCCACGCACCCTCCACCTGGTAAGCCGCTGTCGCCGTGCCCCAGTAAAAATCCTTCGGAAATTGTGCGGCCTTGATCTCTGCCTCGGAAATGCTTCCCGGCGGCGGCAGTGCCGGTCCGTGCGGAGGCCACTGCATTTGCGCCCCAAGCATATAGCGTGAAAACGTCATCCCGCCCATCGCGGCGAGCGAACTGTTGATCAAAAACTGGCGCCGGTTCATAAGCAAATCCTCCAGATCGCGAGACAGTCAGCAGTCAATTACCCCCAACCCTGTCTTTCGCTGTTCCATGAAGCAGATGAATTCGTGGTGCCAGCAAAATCGATTGAGCACGGTAGTTCGCGGTCACCGTCCGGCATGGTAACCCATCACTGGGACAACTCGCAAAGATGTTTTTTCCTGAGTGAAGAAAGCAGCCTGCGTCACCGCTTCTTTCGTCGCGTCGGCGGGGGAGCCGTCGATTCGCGAATCACCAGCTCCGGCACAATCGCCACTTCCTGTTCGAAGCCCTCCTGCCCGCGAATACGCCCCAGCAGCAGCCGCGCCGCCATGTTGCCCATCTTGTGCAGCGGCTGCCGTATCGTCGTCAGGCTCGGCGAGTGGTACGCCGCGTACTCAAAATCGTCAAAGCCCACTACCGATACATCCTCCGGCACACAGAGTCCCTGCTCGCGCAGCGCCCGGATCGCCCCAATTGCCGCCAGGTCGTTGAACGCCACAATCGCCGTAAATTCCCGTGTCCTGCGCAGCAGATTATGCGTAATCGGCAATCCAAGCTCCGGGCTGGAAACCCCGCCTTCCACCTGCATCACCAGCTCCTGCGGAACTTCCAGCCCAAGTTCCTTGGCCACCGCCATCAGGCTCTTCCAGCGGTCCGCCGAATCCGAACTCGCCGCCCGTCCCCGCATGAATGCGATGCGCCTGTGCCCCAGCTGGAACAGGTGCCGCAATGTCAACTCCGCCGCCCTGTGATGGTCCAGGGTTATGTTTGTCACACCCGGCAGTTTCCTGTGTCCGGCCACGGCCACCGTAGGCAGCGTAGGAGCATGCTCCAGCAGCGTGTCAATCACAATGAAGCCCTCCACCGATCGGTCCTGCAGCATCCGCGGATATTCCTCAATCAAATCCGCTTTCCGCCGATGGCTCGCCGTCAGGTAGAAGTAGCCTTCCTCAATCAGCACTTCTTCAATGCCGTCCATCACGTGCGCTGAGTAACCATCGCTCAGCTCGGGCACCAGCACACCCACATAAAAGCTCCGCCGCCCGCGCAGTGACCGCGCATAAAAGCTTGGCCGGTAATCAAACTTTTTCGCCGCCGCAATCACGCGGTCCCGCGTCTCCTGCGGAATCGACTTCACCCCCGGAGCATCGTTCAGCACAAGGGATATCGTCGCGGGCGAAAGATCCAGATACTCGCCCAGAATCTTCAGGCTCACCGGCCGTCCCACGGGCGGCAGGATCTTCTTCGTTGCGCTTTCACCGGCAGATTGGCGTCTCGGCATCACTGGAAGTGTCTGTCATCATGTACAAAAAGAGCAACCCGAAAACTCATGGCAACCGGAGCTTAACCTCCACCGCGCACCGATTGCCCTATAGTGAAACTATCTTTCTCGAACACACTGGGAGTTCTCCTTGCCCTTGAAAGTCGCCATCCTTGGATTCGGAACCGTAGGCGCCTCGGCCGCGCGCATCCTTGCCGAACAAAAAGTCCCCGGCCTCACCCTGACGCACGTCTATAACCGCAATGTCGCGCGTAAGCGTGTCGACTGGCTGCCTTCCGTCATCTGGACTGAGGACCTCGAAAGCGTCCTCACTTCAGACGCCGATGTCATCGTCGAGCTGATGGGCGGCCTCCATCCCGCCCACGACTGCGTTCGCCGTACCCTCCAGGCCGGCAAGTCCGTCGTCACCGCCAACAAAAAACTCATCGCCCTGCACGGTGTCGAACTCGAATCTATCGCCCGCCACAAAGGCGGCCACTTGCTTTACGGCGCCGCCGTCGCGGGCGGAATCCCCGTCATTCCCGGCCTCCAGCACGGCCTCGCCGGCGACAGGGTCACCCGCATGGAAGGCATTCTCAACGGCACCTCCAACTTCATCCTCAGCCGCATGGAGAAAGGTGGCGAATACGCCGACGAGCTCGCCGAGGCCCAGCGCCGCGGCTACGCCGAAGCCGATCCCACCGAAGATGTCGACGGCTTCGATGCCCGCTCCAAGCTGGTCATCCTCGCGCGTCTCGCCCTCGGCGTCGACGTTTCCCCAGAGGAAATCGCCTGCCAGAGCATCCGCCAGGTGGGCGCCATCGACTTCGCCTACGCGAAGGACCTCAACTGCACCATCCGGCCCGTTGCCCGCGCCGACCTCCGCAACGGCAAACTCGTCGCGCTCGTCGCTCCCATGCTCGTGCCCTTCAGCTCGCCGCTCGCCTGGTCCCGCGGAACGGAAAATATGGTCCTCATGACCGGCCAGTACGGCGGCGACGTCGTCTTCTCCGGCCACGGAGCAGGCGGTAACCCCACCGCCGTCGCCGTGGTCTCTGATCTCTGCGCCCTTGCCGCGGGAACTGCTCCTCGCGCGGGCGAGGCCGTGCCGGCCTCCGTCACCGGCGAATTCGAACTCCGCCACTACGTCCGTTTCGTCGTCAAAGACCGCCCCGGCATCGTCGCGGAAATCGCCGGAGCCATGGCCGCCCAGGGCATCAATATCGACTCTCTCTTCCAGCGCTCCGGCTTCGGCAAAGACAGCCTGCCCTTCGTCGTCACCACCGAACCTTGCGTCAACTCGCGCCTCAGGCTCGCCCTTGCCAGAATGCAGAACACCGACTGGCAGGCCGAGCTGCCCCTCGACCTGCAGGTTCTCGAGCCTGAACCAACCATCGTCGCCTGACGCACCTCACTCGGGCCCATCCTCCCGCCATCCGCTGCGCGAGGATGGGCTCACCCTCCCGAAGCAATCCCCGGGGAATCTACCTTGGCCGCTTGTCCTCGATCCCAATCTCCCAAAAATCCTCCATTTCACCTTCCATCTTCTTTCCTCTCAACAGCATCCAAGCAACGAGGCAAGAAGCTACCCCCCGCTTTGCAAGCAGTGCGGACTTTCCAGTCAGCGAATCCAGATCCCCTGGAGAGTGATTTCTTGTCGCATTCCAGTGTCACGGAGAGTTTTATGACGAAATCCAAAAATCTTGTTCGCCTGCCGCTCGCCGCGGCACTGGCGGTCGCTCTCACCTGCCTGTTTCTACCCTTGGCCGCCCACGCTCAAAACATCAGCCAGACAGCCAAGGCAGGGAAGTATTCCATTACCCTGAAGGTTCTGCCAGCTGAGTCCTTCATGGGTACTGACGCTGCCATGGCTTACGATGGCGGCGCAGAGCCCGAAGCCGTCGACGGCCCCATGCAGCCCAATCACCACATGGTGGCCTTCATCAGCAGGGACGGTCATCCAGTCGAGCGCGCCAACGTCAAGATTCGCTACCGCCTGGTTTCCAACGGCGGCTGGAAGAACCTTCCCGTTGCCCGCATGCACGTCAAGGGTAAGGGCGCTGATACCACCCACTTCGGCAACAACGTCAAATTGATGCCGGGCCAGTACCAGGTGCAGGTCACCGTCAATCACAAGAGAGCGAAGTTCCACTTCACCCTCCAGTAGCGCATCGCCTGCGCATCCTGGATCCCGCCTCGCGGCTTCAGGGTGTGCAGGCACACGACGTCGAGAAATTCGGACCGGCCGGAAAAATTCGGCACCTTCAGCGGCAGGAATGCCAGCTCTGCCCCGTATAGAACTCCACCGCATACCACTGGCTCGCCAGCCGCCTCACCGCGGGCACGGAGCAGGGAATCCCCGCGAACCTTCCTGCCGCGTGCGTCTTCGCCGCGTGTGTCAGTGAATTTGTCGGGTCATAAACCAGGTATACCGTCGTAACTCCCGCGCCAGGAAAACCCCACGCGTCCCAGACCGTGTGCTTCAGTTGCCCCGCCTCTTGCGGCTCCGCCAGCACCCTTCGCTGATAGCTCTTGCCGTACAGAAACCATCGCGCCGTATCCTGAACAGCAGACGTGTTCTTGAACAGAAACCACGTCACTCCGCAAAAAATCACCGCGGCTACCAGCATTGCCAGCGCATGCCGCTTCACTAATACAAGGCCGCCAATCAGGACCACCGACAGGCCAAAAGGCAAAAACAGAAAGACATACAGCAGCACCGCCAGGTCATCCCCAAACACCGCCAACGGAACAAATACGGCAAACGCCGCCGCCACCGCCGCGCACAGCAGCCACGGACGGAAAATCTGCCTGAGCCTTGTCTTCTGCGATATTTCAGCCATTTTCGGGGAACTTCGTCACCCTCACCTTAACAAAAAGGGCTGCCGAAGCAGCCCCATGGCATTTCACCTTCATATCCAGCGAAGACCCGACTTGCGCCGGAGGCGCGTCCGCCCGTGCGGCCAGCACCGCCGGAGGCGAGTGTGCCGCTGCGGCCGGCACCTACTTGTGGCCCAGCACTGGATGCGGCTCATACGGCTCCTCGAGCGCCTTCACCTCATCCTCGTCCAGATGCACATCCAGCGCGCCCAGCAGGTCGTCCAGATGCGCCATCTTGCTCGCGCCGATGATCGGTGCTGTAATCCCCGGCTTGTCCAGCATCCACGCCAGCGCCACCTGCGCATTGCTTACCCCGCGCTTCCTCGCTACTTCGGTGATGCGCTCCACCACCGTAAAGTCCGAGTCGCGATAGTACAGGCCCTGCGCAAAGTCATCTGTCTTCGCTCGAATCGTCTCGCCCTTGCCGCCCCGCGCCCGGTTGCCCATCACAAATCCACGCGCCAGCGGGCTCCACGGAATCAGTCCGATCCCTTCCTCCAGGCACAGTGGAATCATCTCCCGCTCTTCCTCCCGATAAACCAGGTTGTAGTGGTTCTGCATCGTCACGAATCGCGCCAGCCCCATCTGGTCCGCCACATGCAGCATCCGTTGAAACTGCCACGCATACATTGAGCTCGCCCCGATATACAGCGCCTTGCCAGCGCGCACCACGTCGTTCAGCGCCTCCATCGTCTCCTCAATCGGAGTCGTCGGGTCAAACCGATGTATCTGGTACAGGTCCACGTAATCCGTCTTCAGCCGCCGCAGGCTGTCGTCAATCGCATGCATGATGTGTTTCCGCGAAAGCCCCCGGTGGTTTGGATCCTCCCCCATCGCATTGAAGACCTTCGTCGCGACCACCACCTTGTCCCGCGACGGACCAAAATCCTTCAAAGCCCGCCCCAGAATCTCCTCGCTCACGCCCAGCGAATACACATCCGCCGTATCGAAAAAGTTGATTCCGCTTTCCAGCGCTCGCTGGATAAATGGCCGGCTTTCTTCCTCTTCCAGCACCCACTCGCGCCACTTCTTTGAGCCATAAGTCATCGTGCCCAGGCAAAGCCGCGAAACCTTCAGTCCTGTCGAGCCAAGATTGACGTATTCCATTCCACCTCCGGATGTTTTCCTGTGTTTCTGTGACGGTCCCTGGCTTTGGATGATTTCACTCCGCCTCAGGAATCGAATCTCCCATTGAATTCGCTCTGCTATTCCCGCAACCCGCTCCATCCTCTCAAAAATATCGCCGCTGCTGCCGTCGGATAGCCGCCGCTCCGCTCACCGCCCCCACGCGTCTCTATCCCGGAATGACAGAAGCAAAATGACAAACCCGACATCCATGACAATCTCGACATAATTGAAAACACTGGACTTACTACAAAAAAATGCGGTGACCAACCGGTTTCTCGTGCATCTAACGGATATGTTTCGTGAACTCCCCGGAGCCCTTCGTTCGTGCGCCCCAGGAAGCACTGATTGCACGACTTGTCACAAGGCCTTTCTTTCCCGTGCTTTGTGGCCAATTTTTATCCTGCTGCTTGCAGTTCCCTGGCAACTGCACGCGCAGCCGGCGGTGAATCTCGCAGCGCTGCCCAACGCTCCCGGCGTTGTGCAAAACTCTGCGTCGCAGTCCACACCCACAGGTGTCATCACCGGAACCCTCGAAAATCCCGAGGGCCAGCCCCTGCCTAACGCACCCCTTCGCATCTTTGGTTCGGGCCTGACCGAGGCCATAGCCGGCAAAACTGACGCCCAGGGCAACTTCCGCATCACCGGCCTCAATGCTGGAACCTACCACGTTCAGGCCTCTGCACAGGGTTACCTCACCGCTACTTCGCCGCTCGTCGTTCTGGGCCAGGGCGAGGTTTACCGCCTCTCCATCACCGAGATTCCGCTGCCCAAGGCCAGCACCACCGTACATGTCTACGGTTCGACGGTCCATCTCGCCACTCAGCAAGTCCACCAGGAAGAAAAGCAGCGCGTTCTCGGGATAGTCCCCAATTTCTTCACGAGCTATGTGCCCAATCCAGCTCCGCTGACTCCCAAGCTCAAAATGCGGCTCACCTTCCGTACCATGGGCGACCCCTTCATCCTCGGTGTCGCCGCTGCCGTCGCCGGCCTTGAGCAGCAGGAAGACATCTATCCCGGCTATGGAACCGGCTGGTCAGGTTACGGCAAGCGCTTCGGCGCATCCTATGCCGACTCCAACATTTCCCGCCTCTTTGGCGAAGGCGTCTACCCTATCATCTTCCATCAGGATCCCCGCTACTTCTACAAAGGCACCGGCAGCTTTGGATCGCGTCTATGGTATGCCATGCGTTCCGCCGTCATCTCCAAGGGCGACAACGGCCGCTGGCAGCCCGGCTATGCCGCCGTCCTCGGCGACTTCACCGCCGCCGGCATCTCCAATGTCTATCACGCTCCGCAGGATCGCTCCTTCGGTATCACCATGCGCGACAGCGGCATCCTCATCGGCGGTGACGCTCTTGAGAACATCCTGGACGAATTCCTCTCCAAATCCCTGACCCGCAACCTGCCGCCCGACGCCAAGCACTGAGCTGGTAGCAACTCACGCCTCTCATCCCGGATGAGAGGCGTTCTTGTTTTCCGGGCATCTTCCGATGCCTCGCTGTCCAATCCCAAAACTCGTACCGTTTCCCGTCGCCGCGGCATCCAAAACAACATTCACGCGCTATCCCGCAAAACACCCTCACTGCCCGACGAGGAACCATGGACCATACGCCGACCAATCCCTCCGTATCGCAGAACCTCTCGAACGCCGGCACATCCTGCCGCATCCGGATCAACGGCACAGATCTCGAAGCGCACACCGGCGAGCGCCTCATCGATGCCGTCAATCGTGCCGCCATCCAACTCCCGCAAGTCTGCTACGAGCCTCATCTCGGCCCCATCCAGACCTGCGACACCTGCCTCGTCGAAATCAACGGCGAACTCGCTCGCGCCTGCTCCACCACGGTCACGCCCGGTATGACTGTTGCCACCGCCACGCCTGCGGCTCAGCGCGCACAATCTGAGGCCTTCGACCGCATCCTCGGCCGCCACATGCTCTACTGCACCGTCTGTGACAACAACAACTCCGACTGCACCGTTCACAACACCACGGCCATGCTCCACGTCGAGCACCAGAAATATCCCTACCAGCCCAAACCCTATCCGCAGGACCACTCCAATCCCTTCTACCGCTACGATCCCAGCCAGTGCATCCTCTGCGGTCGATGCGTCGAAGCCTGCCAGAACTACCAGGTCAACGAAACCCTCTCCATCAACTGGGAAAGCGAACATCCCCGCGTCCTCTGGGATGGCGGCCACGAAATCGGCGGCTCCAGTTGTGTCTCCTGCGGCCACTGCGTCACTGTATGCCCCTGCAACGCACTCATGGAAAAGTCCATGCTCGGCCAGGCCGGCTATCTCACCCACTGGCCCCAGCAGGCCCTCGACGAAATGATCGAAGTGGTGAAGGGAATCGAGCCGGAAATCGGCTACGGACCCATCCTTCAGGCCTCGGAAACCGAAGCCGCGCTCCGCAAAATCCGCACCCGCCAGACCAAGACCGTCTGCACCTATTGCGGTGTCGGATGCAGCTTCGACGTCTGGACACGCGACCGCCATATCCTCAAGATCCAGCCCGGCTCCGGCCCCGCCAATGACATCTCCACATGCGTCAAGGGCAAATTCGGCTGGGATTTCGTCAATAGTCCCGACCGCCTCAAGACCCCGCTCATTCGTGAAGGCAGCCGCTTCCGCGAGGCCACCTGGGACGAAGCCCTCGACCTTGTCGCCCGCCGCCTCACGGAAATCAAAGCCGCTCATGGTCCCGACTCCATCGGCGTTATCTCTTCGTCCAAGTGCACCAACGAAGAGAGCTACCTCATGCAGAAGTTCGCCCGCGCCGTCATCGGCACCAACAACATCGACAACTGCTCCCGCTACTGCCAGTCGCCGGCCACGCAGGGGCTATTCCGCACCGTCGGCTATGGCGGCGACTCCGGCTCCATCCACGACATCGGACAGGCATCCCTCGTCATGATTATCGGGGCCAACCCCGCCGAGGCCCATCCCGTCCTTGCCACGCGCGTCAAGCAGGCCCACAAGCTGCGTGGCCAGAGACTCATCGTCGCCGACCTCCGCAAGCACGAAATGGCCGAGCGCGCAGACATCTTCTTCCGCCCCAATCCGGGCACAGACCTCATCTGGCTCTCGGCGCTCAGCCGCTACATGCTCGACCACGGCCATGCCAGGCTCGACTTCCTCGCCCGCTGGGTCAACGGCCTTTACCAGTATTCCGCCAGCCTCGAACCTTTCACCATGGAATACGCCTCCGAAGCCTGCGGCGTCCCGCTTTCTGTCCTCACCGCCGTCGCAAAGGAAATTGCCGCCGCCGAATCCATGTGCATTCTCTGGGCCATGGGCGTCACCCAGCACTGCGCCGGATCCGACACCTCCACCGCCATCTCCAACCTGCTCCTCGTCACCGGCAACTACATGCGCCCCGGTACGGGAGCCTACCCGCTCCGCGGCCACAACAACGTGCAGGGAGCCAGCGACTTCGGCTCCATGCCCGCTTGGTTCCCGGGATACGAGAAAATCGACGACCCCGAGGCCCGCGCCCGCTACGAATCCGGCTGGGGCGTGCCCATCCCCACCACCAGGGGCCTCGACAATCACGAGATGATCCGCGCCATCCACGACGGCAAGCTCAAGGCCATGTACATCGCCGGAGAAGACATGTATGCGGCCGACTCTAACGCCAACCATGTCGGCGCAGGCTTCGAACAGCTCGAATTCTTCGTCGTGCAGGACATCTTCTTCTCGTCCACCTGCCGCTACGCCGATGTCGTCCTCCCGGCCAGCCCATCGCTCGAAAAGGAAGGCACTTTCACCAATACCGAGCGCCGCATCCAGCGCCTCTACCAGGTCTTTCAGCCACTTGGCGACAGCCGGCCAGACTGGCGCATCACCCGCGACCTCGCCAACCGCATGGGCGCCAACTGGACCTACCAGCACCCCTCAGACGTCATGCACGAGTCCGCATCCCTCGCGCCGCTCTTCGCCGGCGTCCATTACGACCGCCTCGAAGGCTACCGCAGCCTCCAGTGGCCCGTCGCTCCCGACGGCACTGACCAGCCGCTGCTTTACACAAAAGAATTCGCGTTTCCCGACGGCAAAGCCCGTCTCTACCCACTCGAATACAATCCACCCTGCGAGGCCGTCGACGAAGAATACGACCTCCACCTCAACAACGGCCGCCTCCTCGAGCATTTCCACGAAACCAACATGACAGGCCGTGTCCCCGGCATCCACGCCGAAACGCCCAACCCCTTCGTCGAAATCTCCCGCGAACTCGCCGCCGAGCGCTCCCTCGCCACCGGCCAATGGGTGCGGCTAATCTCCCGCTACGGCAGCATCCGCATCCAGGTCCTCATCAGCGACCGCGTCCGGGGCAGGGAACTCTATCTTCCGCTCAACACCCGCGCCGACAACGGCGTCAACCGCCTCACCGGCTCTCACACCGACCGTGAGACGCACACTCCCGCTTACAAGGAAACTCCTGTCCGTCTCGAACCGCTTCCGGAAAAGGGCGATGCACCGCTCCCGCGCCTCAACTTCCGCTTTGGCTCGCGTACCCCGCAGAACGGCGTCGAAGTCCAGCGCAAATGGAACCGCAGCGATTACAAAATGCCCAACGGCGCTCCAAACCAGCTTGTGCAGATCACTTCAGGGAAATAAACCATGGCAAAACCCATCGAATTCCGCCCAGCAGCCGACAATCCCCGCGATGAAATCCAGCGCCGCCTCGCCGACGCTCCCATCGAGCACGCAGAAGCGCTCCTTGCCTGTTACAAATTAATCGAAGAGGCCCATCGCTCCGGCACGCTTGAGCTCATGAGAGGTTTGCTTGGCGCCCAGGACGCAGTTGTCTCGCATCTCTCGCAAGTCCTCGCCACCCCGGAAACGGTTAGCGCGCTCCGCAACGGCTTCATCCTCATGAAGTTGCTCAGCGGCATCGATTCCGAAAAACTCACCGCCGTGGTCAATGGTCTTGCTGGAGCAGCCTCGCACGCCTCCACAGGTCCCGCTCCTTCTATCTTCGGGATCCTCGGCCGTGCCACTTCTGAAGATGGCCGCCGCGCGCTATCCGTCGGCATGGCGGCCCTGGAAGCTGCCGGCAAAGCCCTCAGGAAATAACCCCTTCCGCCAGCGGCTTCTTCCGCGCCGCGGGCTTCCGCTTTTCGGCTGGCGCGGGTCCCGTGGACTCGCGCACGATTAGCTCCGGCTCCATCACCACTTCCTTCGGATAGGCCTTGTTCGGGTGATTGATCCGATCCAGTAGGATCCTCGCGCCTCGCGTCCCCATTTCCCTCAGCGGCTGCCTTACCGTCGTCAGGCTCGGCTGGTGATACTCCGCGCTCGAGATATCGTCGAAGCCCACCACGGAAATATCCTCCGGCACGCGCAGCCCGACATCGTCAATCGCACGAATCGCGCCGAAGGCGCAAATATCGTTGAAACAGAAGATCGCAGTGAAATTCCGCGTCGCCCGCAGCAGCTTTCGCATCGCCTTGTAGCCATGTACAGGCGTCTGATCCAACTCTGCCAATGTAATCATCAACTCCGGATCAATCTCAATGCCCAGCGTTGTGGCTGCCTTGGTAATACCCTGCCACCGATAGTGAGCATCGCTGATGCTCTCCGGGCCCCGCATAAATGCAATCCGCTTGTGCCCCAGCTCCTGCAGGTGTTTCAGCGCGAGCATCGCCGCAAGGTCATGATCCAGGATGATGTTCGTCGCACCCGGCGCCGGGTTATGCGCCGAGATCGCCACAATCGGCACCGTAGCTTCAATCATCGCCGGCGTATCCAGCAGCAGCAGCCCGTCCACCGCCCGCTCCAGCAGCATCTGCACGTACTCTGAGGTCAGCTCCGGATTCCGGAAGTGGCTGGCCATGAAGTAGAAGTAATTCGCCTTGATCAGGTAACGCTCCACCGAGTGCATCAGCAGCGTGAAATAGCCGTCGCTCATGTCTGGAACGACGACTCCGATCGACATGCTCTTGCTGCGCCGTAGCGAGCGCGCAAAATAATTCGGCCGGTACCGGTACTTGATCGCTGCCTCGCGAATCCGCTCCCGCGTGCGCGGCGGTATCGATTTCGCATTCGGCGAATGATTGAGGACGAGCGAAATTGTCGTCTGCGAAAGGTTTAGCAACTCTGAGAGTTGCTTCAAATTGATGGTGCCTGCGCTTTGCGGATCCGCCTCGACTCTTTTCACAACGTCGTTTTTAGCACGGACTTACCAACATTTGCACTAACTTTAGCGATTTACTTTCGCGAATCCTATCCAAACCCTAGGTCAGGCTGGTTTCTTCCCAGGTTCCCATCACTCTTTTGAGCGCGTTGCAAATCTCCCCCACCGTCGCATACGCCCGCACACAGTCCAAAAGATACGGCATCGTATTCGCTGCCGCAATCCCGTTTTCCGCGGCCTCCGGCTCCTTTTCCGCCGCCCGGCACAGCGCATCCAGAGCCCGTTCCACGGTATCGTTCGACCGCCGCTGCCGCAGTGCCCGCAGCTTTGCTGTCTGCGCCTCCCGCACACTCTCGTCAATGTACAGAATCTGCGGAGGTGGCTCCTCCACCGTGAACGCATTCACCCCGACAATGGTCTTTTCCCCGGCCTCCACGGCTCGCTGGTACCGGTAGCTGGCCTCGGCGATCTCCTTCTGCGGAAAGCCCTTCTCGATCGCCTGGATCATCCCGCCCATCCGGTCCAGCTTCTCAAAGTACTCGAACGCCCCGCGCTCCATATCCAATGTCTGCCGCTCCACAAAGTACGACCCGCCCAGCGGATCCACCACCCCCGCCACGCCCGACTCGTACGCTATGATCTGCTGCGTCCGCAGGGCAATCCGCGCCGCCTCTTCGGTCGGAAGCGCCAGCGCCTCGTCAAACGAATCCGTATGCAGAGACTGCGTCCCGCCCAGCACCGCCGCCATCGCCTGCAACGCCACCCGGGCAATGTTGTTCATCGGCTGCTGCGCCGTCAGCGAAACCCCGGCCGTCTGCGTGTGGAACCGCATCCACGCAGACCGCGCTTCTTTCGCGCCAAACCGCTCCGTCATCACCCGGTACCAGATCTTCCGCGCCGCCCGGTACTTCGCGATCTCCTCGAAGAAGTCATTGTGAGCGTTGAAGAAGAAGCTCAGCCGTGGAGCAAAATCATCCACCTTCAGCCCACGCCGCAGCGCCCAGTCCACGTACTCCACGCCGTCGTACAGCGTAAACGCCAGCTCCTGCAACGCCGTCGACCCCGCCTCCCGAATGTGGTACCCCGAAATCGAAATCGGATTGAACCGCGGCACATACTTTGACCCGAACTCGAACGTGTCGATTACCAGCCGCATCGACGGCGCAGGCGGATAGATGAACTCCTTCTGCGCGATATATTCCTTCAGAATGTCGTTCTGCAGCGTCCCGGAAATCTTCTTCCAGTCCGCACCCTGCCGCTCCGCCACCACCAGGTACATCGCCCACAGCACGCTCGCCGGCGAATTGATCGTCATCGAGACGGTCGTCTTTTCCAGGTCGATCCCAGAAAACAGAATCTCCATGTCTTCCAGCGAATCAATCGCCACGCCGCACTTGCCCACCTCGCCTTCGCTCAGCGGATCATCCGAGTCGCACCCCATCAGCGTCGGCAGGTCAAATGCCACCGAAAGCCCCCCGCCGCCGTTCGCCAGCAGGTACTTGTACCGCTCATTGGTCTCTTCCGGACTGGCAAAGCCCGAAAACTGCCGCATCGTCCACAGCTTGCCCCGATATCCCGTCGCATGAATCCCGCGCGTATAGGGTGGTTCTCCAGGCAACCCCAGGTAGGACTCCGGCCCCGCTTCGGCATTCTCGTCAAAGTCCGCCGGCAGGTCGGCCTGCGTGTAGAGCCGCCTCACAGGCGTCCCGGAAATCGTCGTGAACCGCGCCTGCCCATCCTCGTCCACGTTCACGCCCGTCGCCGCCCCAATTGGCCGCTCCGGAGCGCGCTCCAGCGCCTTCGCCAGCGTCTCTTTCACCCACTGCACTTCCGCGTCTGAAGGATTGCGCCCCTCCTGCGCCTCGTGCATCAGCTTTTCTGCTGTCGCTTTGGTCGCGCCGTCTTTTTGGTCTTTACCCGCCATGCTTACCGCCACTCCTCGTTGAAAAACTCCTCAGCATAGGCCAAGGCCATCACTGCGGGCAAGGGAAGTCATCATCCGGTGCCGCTTCAATTGGTAAATAAGTGGAATTTTCCGCGCCGGTGAACGTCTCGGATTCTATCCTGTGCTCAATGGCAGGCATCGGAGGACACAATGAGCGGAAAATCCATTTCTCTCGGAGTCGCATTCGGACTGGCACTCGGAGCGGCCATTGGAGCCGCCATCCACAACCTCGCAATCGGCGTTGGCATCGGATTGAGTCTGGGAATTGCCGTTGGCGCGGTCGTCGGCGCCAGGAGGGCTGGGCGCCGTGGACGATCCGATGCCTGAAGGCCACAAACGCGCGAAGCTCAGGCCCCGCGCCCAATAAGGAGCGGACGCCTCACCCGCAAACGTCAAAGTGAGATATAACCCACCATTCCCTGCTGCAATTCCGGGCACACATTCCCCCTGATAACTCAATCATCAGGACCCGATTTACACAAATAACCCCTCTTTTTGCACCGAAAAACTTCTCAGAAACCTTCGCCGCCTTCCCCAAACAGGCGTAGAGTTCTTTTCAACGGAGGCGCAAGCCCCCAGAAGGAGAGAACAGAGAAGAAACATTCGGAGAGGGAACCGGCGCCGGAACTCTCGCAGCAGTCGGGAAACCGATAGCCAAAGGATGCGAATTCAAAGTTCTCGTGGTGTACCGGATCGGAGCGAAACCGGAAGGAAACGGGCGCAAGCCCGCGGAAGCCGGACAGAGCGAAGGTCCAATGGGAACCGCGCACTGGACCCCGAACCAGTGCTTCGAAAAAACGGATAACGGGGGGTGGGTGACCGCAAGGAAACTCACCCCTTCGCTGTTTCTGCACGCGTCCCGCCGTGTTATCTTTTCTCACCGTCACTGCCTCATCGGAAACTCTCCCGCAGCAGTCGTCGACTCGTCCCTCGCCTCGTCGCATCCGCCCGACCCCCGTTGAAATCCCTTGCTTCTACACCGCATCGGGCATTTACTGGGGGCATGGAATGGTGCTGGTGCCGACGCAGCGATGGGAACGTCGATTCGCCCGCCCTACTATCCAGCCTTGCACTTGGGGAATTCCCCCGCGATGCCTCGCAAGCGGATCTCAAAACACAATCCTGTACCATGCTCAGTGTGAATCTGCCGCAGCGAACCGCAGCGGTTTCTGAAAGATACTATGGCAATCAAGACTGATCCAGGCTCTTCGTACTACAGATCTCAGCCAACCGCGCCACGGGTTCTCGAACTGCCTACCCGTGAATCCAGCCAGTCTTCCGGCTCATGGTGGGGCCGCTGGTTTTCCAGCGGCGGAAGAATTGATGAACCCCATCACATCGGCCGCGGATACCCGTGGTACAAGGTCGTTTGCCTTACCGGTGTCGATTACTTCTCGACCCTCGCCTATCAGGCTGGCATTGCTCTCGTCGCTGCCGGCTTGCTGGCTCCCGTTGCGACGCTCGCGCTCGTGCTGGTGACCTTGCTCGGCGCTTTGCCCGTCTACTGCGTGGTCGCCCGCCGCTCGTTTGTGGGCCAGGGTTCCATCGCCATGCTCGAGCATCTGCTCGGCGGCTGGAAATCCAAAATATTTGTCCTGGTCCTCATCGGCTTCGCCACAACGGACTTCGTCATCACCATGACGCTCTCCGCCGCAGACGCCGCCCGTCACGCCGTCGCCAATTCGTTTCTTCACCCCTATCTCGGAAACAGCCAATTCGGCATCACCGTCCTGCTCCTGTTCATCCTCGCGGTCGTCTTTTTCATCGGATTCAGGGAAGCCATCAACCTCGCCGTCGCCATCGTCATTCCTTTTCTCGGACTCAACCTCTTCGTGCTCGGCGTCGGCCTCTACCGTATCCTCCAGCGCCCGGCCATGGTCCTGCATTGGCGCGCCGCCATGCTGGCCAGCACCGGAAATAACAGTTGGATGGCCGTCATCATCCTCGCTTCCATCCTCTTCCCGAAACTGGCCCTCGGACTCAGCGGTTTTGAAACCGGCGTCTCCGTCATGCCTCTGGTCCAGTCCACCGCGGAGGACGCAAGACGTCCCGTCCCCACCGGCCGCATTCGCAATACCCGCAAGATGCTCATCGCTGCCGCCGTCATCATGAGCTTCTTCCTGCTGCTCTCCAGCTTCGTCACCACCATGCTGATCCCGCCTTCCGCCTATGAGGCCGGAGGCCCCGCCGCGGGAAGAGCCATCGCTTATCTGGCCCATCAGATGTTCGGGGGCGTCTTCGGCTCCATCTACGATCTCTCGACCATCCTTATCCTCTGGTTCGCCGGCGCCTCCGCCATGGCTGGACTCATCAACCTGATCCCGCGTTATCTGCCGCGGTTCGGCATGGCCCCGCTCTGGGTCGCGTACAGAAGACCCATGGTCGCCTTGCTTCTGATCGTGGATCTGATCGTGACCCTCGTCTTCCACGCCAATGTCGACGCTCAGGCCGGAGCCTACGCCACCGGCGTCCTCGTGCTCATCCTCTCCGCCGCCATCGCTGTCACCATTGCCTTCTGGCGCGAGTTCAAGGAAAAACGCGATTCCAACACCTTGATTCTCACCATTCTCTTCTTCATCGTCGCTGTCGTCTTCGTCTACACCACCATCGACAACATCTTCGAGCGCCCGGATGGCGTCATCATCTCGTCGATCTTCGTCTTTGTCATCCTCGCCTTCAGCGCCATCAGCCGCTACCAGCGCGCGCAGGAACTGCGCGTACAGGACATGGAGTTCGTCGACGAGTCATCGGCCCGCTTGTGGTCGACCATCGCGGCCAAAAAAGTCTGCCTCGTGCCAACCAGCTTCTCCGGCGAAGGCTACCGCATGCGCAAAGCCGAGGAGATCAACCGCAATTACCGCGTCACCGAGCCGCTCGCCTTCGTCCACACCCACCTCATCGATAACCGCAGCGAATTCGTCAGCCGTCTCCGCGTCAGCGTCACGAAGGAACGCGATCACTATGTCATCGAAGTCTGGGGAGCGGTCGCCATCGCCAACACCATCGCCTTCATCGCCGAACTGCTCGACCCTGTGAGTATCTTTGTTGTGCTCAGCGGCCAGAACCTCATGCAGCAGTCCCTCCGCTACCTCTTCTGGGGTGAGGGCGAAGTCGGAATGCTCGTCTACGCCATCCTGGTGCACTACTGGAACTGGAACGGACGCAAAGCCGACCGCCCCACGCTATTCCTCACCACCGCCTGAGATTTTTGGCTTCGCCATCAAAACGCGCGCGGCCCGCTCAACCGCCTTTTGCTTGAGTGAGGAACAGCCGTCACCGTCGATGACTTCGATTCTGTCCTTTCGAAGCGGAGCACAGAAAATGAAGCAGATTGCCAGAGAAACCGCGATTGTAATTCCGGCTGTTACTGTTTTGTGTCTGGTAGCCTTGTTGATAGCTCAAGGCCGAATCTTCCCCTATTTTCTTGTGCATAGTCAGTTGGCGAAGCCAGTCGGCGACTGGTGCTATTGCATGTCCATGCCGGGTGTCATTGTTGCGATAGCTATTTGGGGCTATTCATCAGGAAGTACAATTTGGAGCTACCTTGTCGTTCTCTCTGTGAACGCGGTCCTATACTCGACACCCATCGTCCTGTTCCTGTGGGGGCTTCGTCGTCTGCGCTCGCATCATAAGTCAGCTTGATTGACCTATGCTCTCCGAGGGTGGCCCACTCAAGCATCCTTTGTGTTCAGTCTCATGACATTCTTTACAAAGTGTCCCGGGACATCCTTTACACTCCTCGCGCGTAGCGTAGCGCAGCGCGAGGAGCGTAAACGGAGA